>NZ_JASHJX010000016.1 GCF_030732985.1 Nioella sp. MMSF_3534 | reverse complement strand
GGGGTGGAGCAGCCCGGTAGCTCGTCAGGCTCATAACCTGAAGGTCGTAGGTTCAAATCCTACCCCCGCAACCAAAATAAAAACACAAAATCAATATGTTGAACGCCGCCCAAGGGCGGCTGTCCGCGTTCCGGAACAAACCGGAACTGCGCGCCAAACCCGAAACGGGCTTGCCAATTCGAGTTATCCGCGCCCCAATGGCGACATTGTGCGAGACGACCGGGGACGACATCAGAATGACCGACAGCCATGCCACCACCCATGACGCAGAAGAGGATCGTCGCAACCGCGATATCCGGATCTACGTGAATGGAGAGATCGTGCATCGGGATCAGGCCAAGGTCTCGGTCTACGATTCGGGCTTCATGCTGGGGGACGGCATGTGGGAGGGGATGCGGCTCTACGATGGGGTCTGGGCTTTCTTCGACGAGCACATGGATCGCTTCTTCGACAGCTGCAAGGCGGTGAGTCTCGATCCCGGCATGGATCGGGCCGGGATTGCCGAGGCGCTGCGGCGGACCGCCGAGGCCAATGGCATGACCACCGATGTGCATTGCCGCCTGATGCTGACCCGTGGCGTGAAGGTGAAGCCGTTCCAGCATCCCTCGCTCAGCCGGTCGGGGCCGACGCTGGTGATCATCATGGAGCATTCCAAGCCGGTGGAGCGGCTGCAATCGGCGGGCATTCGTCTGGCGACCGTGCCGCAGGTCAGGGGGTTGCCGCACAGCCAGGACGCCAAGTTCAACAGTCATTCCAAGCTGAATTGCGTCATTGCCTGTCTGCAGGCCGAAGCGGCCGGGGCGGATGAGGCGCTGATGCTCGACCCGCATGGTTTCGTGAACACCACCAATGCCTGCAATTTCTTCATCGTCAGGAAAGGCGAGGTTTGGACCTCGACGGGCGATTATTGCATGAACGGGGTGACGCGTCAGAAGGTGATCGACCTGTGCCGCGCCAATGGCATCCCGGTGCGCGAGAAAAACTACTCACTCTACGAGGCCTTTGGCGCTGAAGAGGCCTTCCTGACCGGCACATTCGGGGCGCAGACGCCTGTGGCCTCGATTGATGGAAAGCCCATAGGGTCTGGCGAACGGCCGGTGACGGCGCGCATCAGGGGGCTCTACAAGGCGGCCATCGCGGCGCATGTGGCCGAGCGCAAGGGCGTTGCCCTGTGACGTCATACGGCTTGAGCCTTGGGGGTAAACCGGGGTAACTGGACCCATGACAAGCTCCGACCGTTCAAATCGCCCCGAAATCCGCCGGACCAGCCGATCGCTGCCGATTGCGCTGTTGCGCGCGCGGGAAACCGTAATGGGCCCGATCCGCGAGATGCTGGCGCAAAGCGGCATCAATGAGCAGAAATGGCGCGTGTTGCGGGTGCTGGACGAGGAAGGCCCGATGGAACAGACCGCGCTGGCGGCGCGGGCCTGCCTTCTGCTGTCGAGCCTGACGCGGATCCTGAAGACGATGGAGGGCGAGGGCCTGCTGTCGCGCGAGGCGGACAGGGCGGATCGGCGCAAATCCATCGTCAGCGTGACCGACAAGGGCCGCGGGTTGATCCGGACCCACCTGCCGGAGGCCGAGGCGCTCTTTGCCGCGCTGACCGCGCGCTACGGGGCGGAGCGGATGGAGGAGCTGCTGGACCTTCTGGAGGAGCTGCACGGGCTGGAGGGCTGAGCCGACAGCGGTTTCGCCGCCTGCGGCACCGACCCGGGAGCGGGCCTCCTCACCCTCCCTTGCGGGAGGGATCGTCGGCCCGCGTTGCCACGGGATATCCGGGAGGGCTGTGCCTTTGGGGAGGGGCGGTGCCGGTCTCTGCCGCGGGATGCCTCCGGCGGGAGTATTTGGGCAAAGAAGAAGACCCTCAGAGCGAGCGGAAGCCCGCGTCGAGCGCGTCAAGGATTGTCTCGACATCTGTTTCGGTGAGGATCAGAGGTGGGGACATGATGATGTTGGGCCCCGAGACGCGGACCATGGCGCCGTGGTCGTAGGCGACCTCTTGCACTTTCGCGGGCATCGCCTTGTCGGGGGTCTTGGTGGCGCGGTCCGAGACCACCTCGATCGCGGTCATGAGCCCGTGGCCGCCGCGCACGTCGCCGATCATCTGGTGGCGATCCATGAGCCTCTGCACCCCCGCGAAGAGCTGCGCGCCACGGGCGGCGGCGTTGGCGGGAACATCGAGGCGGATCGTCTCGTTCAGGCAGGCAATCGCCGCCGCCGCGCCCACGGGGTGGCCGGAATAGGTGTAGCCGTGGCCGATGGCGGCGGCGCCGGTGGCGTCTGTCTCGAAGACCTCGGCGACCTTGTCCGACAGCATCACCGCGCCGAAGGGGAAATAGCCGTTGGTGATCGCCTTGGCGGTGCACATCATGTCGGGCTGCACGCCCCAGTGGCGGCTGCCGGACCAGTCGCCGCTGCGCCCAAACGCCGTGATGACCTCATCTGCGATGAGCAGGATGCCGTTGCGTGTGCAGATCTCGCGCACCATCGGCATGAAGCTTTCGTGTGGAACTATGACGCCGCCCGCGCCGAGGATCGGTTCCATGATGAAGGCGGCGATGCTGCCCGCGCCCTGGAAGGCGATCTCGTCCTCGAGCGCCGCCGCGCAGAGGCTGGCGAGGCGCGCGGGGTCGGTTTCCCCGAACGGGTTGCGGTAGGGGTAGGGGGCCGGGATGTGGACGCAGCCGGGCAGGAGCGGTTCGTACTGGGTGCGGAAATTGGCGTTGCCGTTCACCGAGGCGCCGCCGAAATGGGTGCCGTGATAGCCCTTCTTGAGGCTGAGGAACTTGGTGCGGCCGGGCTCGCCCCGCACCTTGTGATATTGCCGCGCGAGGCGCAGGGCGGTTTCCACGCTGTCCGATCCGCCCGAGGTGTAGAAGGCGCGGGACAGCCCGTCGGGGGCGAAGAACTCGGCCAGCATCACGGACAGCTCGATCGCCGCGTCGTTCGAGGTGCCCCGGAAGGTGGAATAATAGGGCAGCACATCCAATTGCCGGGCAATGGCGTCTTTCACCGGCTGGCAGGAGAAGCCGAGATTCACGTTCCACAGGCCGCCCACGGCGTCGATGGTTTCATGCCCGTCGATATCGCGGATGCGTACGCCCTCGGCCCCGGTGATGATGCGTGGCGGGTGGGCCATGCTGTCGGCGGGATGGGCCATCGGGTGCCACAGGTGGCGGGCGTTCATTTCCTTGAGGAAGTTCGAGTCTTTCATGGCGCGGTCTCCGGTGCGGCGGCGTCAGCCCATGCGGCGGCCAGCGCGGGCGGGATGGTGCCGCCCCAGTTGGCGCTGATGGTCCGGGCTGCCTTAATGAGTTCGGTGAGGATGGTGGTCTGAAGCTCTGGCGTGACGCGGGAGGACACGGCCGCCACGGCCACGGCCCCGGCAACGCCGGTGCTGTCGAAAAGCGGTGCGGCGAAGCCGGTGACGCCGGTTTCGAAGGTCTGGTTCGAGATGGCGACCCCGCTGGCGCGGGCGCGGGCCACGGCGGCTTGCAGGTCTTCGGGGCTGCGGGCGGTGGTGTCGGTAAAGGCGGGCATGGCGGCGCGCGCGCGCTTCATGAGGTCTTCGTCCCCGAAGGCGAGCGCGGCGATGCCCGAGGCGGTGGCATGCAACGGCAGGCGTGATTCATGAAGCACCACGCGGGCCGAATGCTGCGGGGCCTCGTGATGGGCGAGCGTGGTCAGCCCGGACGCATCGAGCAGCGAGGCATGCGCGGTTTCGCCCGTGGCCTCGGCCAGCCGGGGCAGGGCCACGCGCAGGCCCGCGCGGCGCGGCAGGGTCACCTCGCGCATATGGGCAAGGCGCAGGACGGCGGGGCCGATGCGGTAGGCGCGGGTGGCCGGGTTCTGTTCCAGAAGCCCCGCCGATTCGAGCGCCGAGAGGTGGCGGAAGGTCGTTGCCTTGTCGCGGCGGGCGAGTCGGTGGAAATCGCTCAGCCCGATCTCGGGCCGGTCGAGCGAGAAGAAATCCAGCAATTCCATCGCCTTTGCGATCGTGGACATGGGGCCTCCCTGCGGCGTCGGGGCCGCGGTTTGCGAAAAGGATTGACGGGGATTGGTTCGCAATGCAAGCTGTTTTTAAACCAATGGTTTGAATAATGAACCAATACATCAGGGAGTGCAATATGAAGACAATGCTCAAGACCGTCTGCGCGGCGGCCCTGGCGACGGTGGCCCTGGGTGGGCTGGCGGCGGCGGATTACCCCGAACGCCCGGTGGAATTCGTGGTGCCCTGGCCGCCGGGCGACCTGGAGGATGTGCTGACGCGGATGATCGCCGACGATTTCCAGGAGGCTTACGGCGTGCCGGCGGCGGTGGTGAACCGTCCGGGCGGCGGGGGCGGTCCCTTCCCCGGCGCGATTTCCGTGGCGACGGCCCCGGCGGATGGCTACACCATCGGGTCCTTCATCATCGCGATCCCGACCGTGGGACCGAACCTGGGCATCCCGGAGCTTAGCCCCGATCCGTTCGAACCCATCGGCATCTTCCTGACCTATCCCTTCGTGATCGCAGCCAGCGCCGATGCGCCCTATTCCACGATGGAAGAGCTGGCCGCCCACGCGCAGGACAATGACGTGACGCTTGGCCATTTCGGTGCGCCGCTGGTGCCGACGCGGGTGACGATGGCGCTGGCCGCCTCGCAGGGCTTCAGCTTTGCCTCCGACGCGGCCTTCGACGCGCTGGATTGCAATACGCTGGCCTCGGGCGATGCGGATGTGATCAACACCACGGTGCAGCTGATCCTGCCCTGTCTGGACAGCGTCAACGTTCTGGCCTCGATCGGGGCGGAGCGGATCAGCCTGACGCCCGACGCGCCCACGGTGGCGGAGCTTGACCCCTCGCTGAACGTGGCGCTCTGGAACGGGCTCTTCGTGCATCGCGACACCCCGCAGGAGGTGCGCGAAAGGATCGCGGAAGTGGCGCAGGCCACGGTCATGAGCGAGCGGGCGCAGGCGCTGGCGGAGGAAACCGGCGCGCTGGTCTACTGGCAGGATGCCGAAAGCGCGACCGCCCAGATTCAGGCTGATATCGAGACGCTCGGCACGATTTCTGGCATGCTCGACTGACCTGGATGATGGGTCGGCCCTGACGGGCCGATCCGCAATTTTGTTGGAACAAAATTGGGGCGCGCGCGGATGGGGCGGTTTGAAACCCTGCAGCAGATGTTCAGGCGGTATCGTCGGCCAGGGGATCTGGTTTTTGCGACGGTCTTTCTGCTGTTCGCCATATGGCTGGCCAGCCAGCTGCAGAACCAGACGATCTGGGCCAACGGCCAGCAGCTGTTCGCGCAGCCCCGGTTCTGGCCTGCCGTGGGTGTCTTCGGCATGGCCGGGTTCGGCGCGCTTCATTTCCTCAGTTCCGTTGCCTCTGACCGCATTCCGGGTCGCTGGCCAGAGGTGGGGGCGTGGCTTCGGTCGCTCGAATTCGTCGCCTGGTTCCTGGCCTATGTCTGGCTCGTTCCCTGGGCGGGGTATTTGCTGGCGACGCTGGTCTTCATGGCTGTTCTCACGATCCGCATGGGGTATCGCGACTGGCGCATGATCGTTGCCGCCATGGCGACCGGGCTGGCCATCGTGCTGCTGTTCCGGACCTTCCTTCAGGTGCGCCTGCCGGGTGGGCAGCTTTATCATCTGCTGCCCGATGGCCTGTCCACATTCATGCTGACCTATTTCTGAGGCCCGGTAATGGACCTTTTTCTTTCCAGCCTCGACACGCTCGCCCGGCTCGACGTGCTTCTGGCCCTTCTGGTGGGCTCGATTGGCGGTGTCATCATCGGGGCCATTCCCGGTGTCGGCGCGGCGGTGGCCATTGCCATCCTGCTGCCCGCGACCTTCAGCTTTGATCCCATCGTGGGGCTGACGGTGCTTTTGGGCATCTATGGCTCGTCCATGTATGGCGGCGCGATCCCGGCCATCCTGATCAACACGCCGGGCACGGCGGTGAATGCGCTGACCACCTATGACGGCTACCCAATGACACAGAAGGGGCAAGCGCGGCGGGCATTATCGCTGGCCTACTCTGCGTCCTTCTTCGGGGGTGTCCTGTCGATCATCTGCCTTATCCTCCTGTCGCCGGTTCTGGCCTGGATCGCGCCCATGTTCGGCAGCCGCGAGATTTTCCTCGCCGCGCTTCTGGGCATCATCCTCGTCGTGCTGGCGCATCGCGGGCAGGTTTTTGCCGCCGGAATGCTGGCCAGTTTCGGCATCTTCCTCAATTCCGTGGGGCTGGAGCCGGTGCGCTATTCCCGCCGCTATGCCTTCGATCAGAGCTGGCTGGCCTCAGGCTTTGATCTGATCGTCGTGGTGCTGGGGCTTTTCGCCATTTCGCAGGCCTTCATGCTGCTGGTCGACAAGGACGACGCACCCAAGGCGCAGCGGGTGGAGGGCAGCCTTTTTTCCGGCCTCAAGGAACTTTTCCGCTTCAAGCGGGTGGCGACGGTGTCGTCCGGTTTCGGCGTCCTTATGGGAATGATCCCCGGCGTGGGCGAGTTCACGGCGCAGTTCCTGAGCTACACCTACGCGCGGCGCACGTCCAAAACGCCAGAGGCGTTCGGCAAGGGCAGCCCCGAGGGGCTTGTCGCCTCGGAGGCGGCCAATAACGCGGTGCCGGGGGCCGCGATGATCCCGCTTCTGGCGCTGGGCATTCCCGGCGAGGCGCTCACCGCGATGATGCTGTCGGTCTTTTACGTGCACAACGTGGTGCCGGGGCCGGGGCTTTTCCAGAACGACATGGATTTCGTGGTGGCGCTTTATATCGTCATGCTGCTGCTGAACGTCATCGTTCTGGGCTTCCTGATGTTTTCCACCAACTGGCTGACCAGGATCATCCAGGTGCCGACGCGGTTTCTGGGGGTGGTGATCCTGACGCTCAGCTTCGTGGGGGTCTACAGCTTGCGCAACTCCTTCACCGATTGCGCGATTGCCAGTGTCTTCGGGGTGCTGGGGCTGGTCCTCAAGCGGCTGAACCTTCCGGTGGTGCCGATCATCCTGGGCATGGTTCTGGGCGGCATCATGGAGGTCAAGCTGCGCAGCGCCATGGCCCGCGTGCGCACGCCCTGGGACATGATCGACAGGCCGATTGCCTTCATCCTCTTCTGCGCGATCCTGCTGGTGATCGGGCTGCATATCCGCACGCTGGTCAAGGAACACCGCGCGCGGATGGAAGAGCCCGACCACGACATTCACGATTCCCACACGAGGTAAGCCATGGATCAGGCCAGCATCGACGCGCTGCGGGCGCAGCCGGTTCCCGCGCAGGGGCATTTGATCGGGGGGCAGGTGGTGCCCGCCTCGGACGGGGGCGAGATGGAGACGACCTCGCCCATCGACGGGACGGTGCTGACGACGCTGGCAAAAGGCACGGGCGCGGATGTGGCGCGGGCCGTGGCGGTCGCGCGCGAGGCGTTCGAGGACGGGCGCTGGTCGCGCCAGCCCCCTGCCGCGCGCAAGAAGGTCCTGCTGAAATGGGCCGCGCTGATCGAGGCCGAGGCGCTGGCGCTGGCGGTGATGGGCGTGCGAGAGAACGGGACCGAGATTTCCATGGCCTACAAGGCCGAGGCCGGTTCGGCGGCGGCCACGATCCGATATTACGCCGAGGCCGTCGACAAGCAGTATGGCGAGATCGCGCCGACGGCTGAGAACGTGCTTGGCCTCGTGCACCGCGAACCGGTGGGCGTGGTCGGTGCCATCGTGCCGTGGAACTTCCCGCTGATGATCGGGGCGTGGAAGCTGGCGCCTGCCCTGGCGGCGGGCAATTCCGTGGTGCTGAAGCCGGCGGAAACGGCCTCGCTTACCCTTCTGCGCATCGCGGCGCTGGCGCTGGAGGCGGGGCTGCCGCCCGGCGTGCTGAACATGGTGACGGGCGAGGGCCCGGTGGTGGGCGAGGCGCTTGGCCTCTCCATGGGCGTTGACGTGCTGGCCTTCACAGGCTCGGGCGCGACGGGGCGGCGGCTTCTGGACTATGCCGCGCGGTCCAATCTCAAGCGCTGCGATCTGGAGCTTGGGGGCAAGTCGCCCAATGTGGTCTTTGCCGATGCGCGGGATCTGGCCACGGCAGCCAAGGTCTCTGCGGCGGGCATCTTCCGCAATGCGGGGCAGGTCTGTGTGGCGGCCTCGCGCCTGCTGGTGGAGGAGAGTATCCATGACGACTTCGTCGCGGCGCTGGTCTCGGCGGCGGAGGCGTTCCGGGTGGGCGATCCCCTGTCGCTGGACACCCAGATCGGCGCGGTGCATTCGGAACGGCAACTGGCGCAGAACCTGCGCTTTGTATCAGAGGCCGAGGCGGAGGGCGCGAAACGGCTGACCGGCGGCGGGCGTATTCTTGAGGATACCGGCGGCACCTACATGGCCCCCACGGTCATGGCGGGGGTCGCGCCCGACACGCGGCTTTCGCAGAACGAGGTCTTCGGTCCGGTTCTGGCGGTGACGCCCTTCAGGACGGAAGGCGAGGCCGTGCGGCTGGCAAACGGCACCGACTATGGCCTCTCCTCCGGCGTCTGGACGCGCGATCTGTCCCGCGCGCACCGGATGATCCGGGCCATCCGCGCGGGCGTGGTGCATGTGAACACCTATGGCGGGTCGGACCTGACCGTGCCCTTGGGCGGCGTGGGCCAATCCGGCAATGGAAGCGACAAGTCGCTGCACGCGCTGGCGAAATATGAGAACCTGAAAACGGCGTGGATCCAGCTTTGAGCGGGGGAAAGATGGCGGACAAGACCATTCTGGTGGTGGGCACCTACGACACCAAGGACGACGAGCTGCTCTACATGGCCGAGCGCATCCGCGCGCAGGGGGGCGGGGTGCTGACCATGGATGTCTCGGTTCTGGGCGATCCCTCGCAGCCCACGGACATCTCCAAGCATGACGTGGCCAAGGCGGGCGGGTCAAGCATCGAAGCGGCCATTGCCTCGGGTGACGAGAATACCGCGATGCAGATCATGGCGCGCGGCTCGGCGGCGCTGGCGGCGCGGGCCTGGGCCGAGGGGCGGTTCGACGGGGTGGTGGTGTTGGGCGGCTCCATGGGCACGGACCTGGCCCTTGACCTGTGCAGCGCGCTGCCGCTTGGGGTGCCGAAATACATCGTCTCGACCGTGGCTTTCTCCACCCTCATCCCGGCGGAGCGCCTGCCTGCCGATATCCAGATGATCCTTTGGGCCGGGGGGCTTTACGGGCTGAATTCGGTCTGCAAATCCTCGCTCAGCCAGGCGGCGGGCGCGGTTCTGGGGGCCGCACGGGCGGTGGAGGCGCCGGACAGGTCGAAGCCGCTCATTGGCATGACCAGCCTTGGCAAATCGGCGCTGAAATACATGGTCTACCTGAAGCCGGAACTGGAGGCGCGCGGCTATGAGGTCGCCGTGTTTCATGCCACCGGCATGGGCGGGCGGGCGTTTGAATCGCTGGCCGCGCAGGGGGCCTTTGCTGCCGTTTTCGACTTCTGCACGCAGGAGCTGGGCAACCACACCCATGGCTCGGACGTGACGGCGGGGGCCGACCGGCTGACGAATGCGGGCAAGGCGGGCATTCCGCAGCTGGTCTCAACGGGCTGCTATGACCTGGTGGATCTGGCCGGATGGCGCGGCATCCCCGAGAAATGGGCCGAGCTGCCGAGCCATGCCCATAACCGGCTGATCACTTCGGTGGTGCTGGACGCGGAGGGGGTGCGCGCGGTCGCCCGCGCCCATGGCCGGGCACTGGCGGAGGCCAGGGGCGAAACCGTGCTGCTGTTGCCGCTTGGCGGATGCGGCGAATGGGACCGGCCCGGCGCAGACCTGCACAACCCCGACGGCCTCGCGGCCTTCTGCGAGGAGATGCGCGCAAGCTGCCCGGCCAATGTGCGGCCGGAAGAGGTCGATGCCCATATCAACGATGCGGCCTTTGCGGCAAGGGCGCTTGAGATCTTCGATGATTGGCGGGCGCGCGGCCTGGCCTGACGGGATGCACGGTTTGATCCTGGCGGGGGAAGGGCCTTCGAAGGCCCTTGAAAAAGCGGTTTCGAAACCGCTTCCCGCCCGGATCAGAGGGAGCGCAAAAGATCAGGCTTGACTCCCTTCATGCATTTGCTTAACAAAGCAAGTAAATAGCGGGAGGCCGAAGTGCCACATATCACCGTCGACTATTCGCCCAACATGGAAGACCGCGCCGACATGGCCGCGCTCTGTGACGTGCTGCGGCAGGCCGCCATCGACACCGGTATCCTGCCGATGCCCGGTATCCGCGTGCGCGCCATCCGCGCCACCCATGTCAGCATCGCAAATGGCGATCCGCAGCACGGCTATGTCGACATCAGCCTGCGCCTGCGCGGCGGCCGTTCCGATGAGGCAAAGCGCGCCGCCAGCGCCCATATCTTCGCCGCCGCCGAGGCCTTCCTTGCCCCGGCCATGGCACGGCATTCCATCGCGCTTTCCTTCGAGATGCGCGACATCGACCCCGATCTCAGCCCCAAGACGGGCACGATCCGCGACCATCTGCCGAAGGAGCTGTCATGACCGATCTTGCCACCCACCAGGCCAAGCTGGACGGCTACCTTGCCCGGTTCCGCGACACGGGCGTTCTGAACCAGATCGGGGGCGAAGCGCGGCCTGCCGTCTCGGGCGCGACATTCGACAACCACTCGCCGGTGGACGAAAGCTTCATCTGCCGCGTGGCGCGGTCTGGGGCGGAGGATGTGGACGCGGCGGCACGCGCCGCCAAGACGGCCTTTCCCGCCTGGCGCGACATTCCCGCATCCGAGCGCAAGGCCATCCTGCACCGGATCGCCGACGGCATCGTCGCACGGGCCGAGGAAATCGCGCTTTGCGAATGCTGGGACACGGGGCAGGCCTATCGCTTCATGTCGAAGGCGGCCCTTCGCGGCGCCGAGAACTTCCGCTTCTTCGCCGACCGCGCGCCCTCGGCCCGCGACGGGCAGGCGCTGCCCTCGCCCACGCTGATGAACATCACCACCCGCGTGCCCATTGGCCCCGTGGGGGTGATCACCCCGTGGAACACGCCCTTCATGCTGTCCACCTGGAAGATCGCGCCGGCGCTGGCGGCGGGCTGCACCGTGGTGCACAAGCCCGCGGAATTCAGCCCCGTGACCGCGCGCATCCTGATGGAAATTGCCGAAGAGGCGGGCCTTCCATCCGGCGTCTGGAACCTTGTGAACGGGTTCGGGGAAGATGCCGGAAAGGCCCTGACCGAACATCCCGACATCAAGGCGATTGCTTTCGTGGGAGAGTCCAAAACCGGCTCCATGATCATGAAACAGGGGGCCGACACGCTCAAGCGCGTCCATTTCGAACTGGGGGGCAAGAACCCGGTCGTGGTCTTCGAGGATGCCGATCTGGACCGGGCGCTCGATGCGGCGATCTTCATGATCTATTCACTGAATGGCGAACGCTGCACCTCGTCCTCGCGGCTGCTGATCCAGGACAGCGTGGCCGATGGCTTCCTTGAAAAGCTGGCCGCGCGGGTGAGAAACATCCGAGTTGGCAACCCGCTCGATCCCGCCACCGAAGTGGGGCCGCTTATCCACAAAACCCATTTCGACAAGGTCTGTTCCTATTTCGACAAGGCCCGCGCCGAGGGCGCGGAGATCGCGGCTGGCGGCGCGCGGGAGGGCGACACCGGCTGGTTCGTGCAGCCGACACTCTTCACCGGAGCCACGAACGCCATGGCCATCGCGCAGGAGGAAATCTTCGGCCCCGTGCTGACCGCGATCCGGTTCGCGGACGAGGACGAGGCGCTGCAGATCGCCAATGACATTCCCTATGGACTGACGGGCTATGTCTGGACCAACGACCTGACCCGCGCATTGCGTTTTACCGACAGGCTGGAGGCGGGGATGATCTGGGTGAACTCGGAAAACGTGCGCCACCTGCCGACCCCGTTCGGCGGGGTAAAAGCCTCCGGCATCGGGCGCGACGGCGGCGACTGGAGCTTCGAATTCTACATGGAACAAAAGCACATCGGCCTTGCCACCGGCCAGCACAGTATCCCGCGCCTCGGCGCCTAATCATCGTCAGGAATCGCGCGCCCATAACGACGAGGAGGAAAGAGATGGGAGAGATCGTTCTCGCCGCCAAGATGACCCATGTGCCCACCATGCTCATGTCCGAGCAGGAGGGGCCGATCCAGGGCAAACGGCAGGCGGCCATCGACGGGCACCGAGAGATTGCCCGCCGTGCAAAGGCGCTGGGGGCAGACACGGTGGTGATCTGCGACACCCATTGGGTGATAAACGCCGGGTTCCACATCAATGCCAACAGCCGGTTCGAGGGGCTCTTCACTTCGAACGAGTTTCCGCAGTTCATCCAGAACCTGCCCTATGGCTATGACGGCAACCCTGCGCTTGGCGATGCGATTGCGGCGGAGGCCACGGCGCGTGGCGTCCATACACTGGCCCATCACCTCGACAGCCTGGAACTGGAATACGGCACGCTTGTGCCGATGCGTTTCATGAGCCGGGAACACGAGATGAAAGTGGTTTCGGTTGCGGCCTGGTGCACGGTGCACGACCATCAGGAAAGCCGTGTTGTGGGCGAGGCCATTCGCGCAGCGGTGGAAGCGTCCGACAGCAGGGTGTTGCTGGTCGCGTCAGGGTCGCTCAGCCATAAGATCTGGGCGAACAAAGACTATGCCGCCAATAACGGCACCTTTACCATCAGCTCCGAGTTCAACCGGCAGATGGATCTGCATGTGCTGGACATGTGGCAGCGGGGCGATCACGCAACCTTCCTGAAGATGCTGTCGGACTATGCGCAATTCTGCTGCGGGGAAGGGTCCATGCATGACACGGCGATGCTTTACGGGGCGCTTGGCTGGGACAGCTATGACAGGCCCTGCGAAGTGGTCACGGAATATTTCCCCAGTTCCGGCACCGGTCAGACCAATGTGATCTTTCCCGTAGGCTGACCGCCAAGAAGGATTTTCCAGAAAATCCTTCGCAGGCCGCAAAGCAGAATTTTCCGGAAAATTCTGCCAGAACTGAGGCTGGAAAACTCTTCTGGAAGAGTTTTCCAGCTTAGGTGTCATCCCAACAGAGCTTCAATCCGCGCCAATGTCGCCGTGCTGACCGCAACACCCTCTGCCGCCGCCTTGATCCTTTTGGATTTGCGTCCATCCCCGGGCAGGCGGGCGCCATCCTGCGCGTGGATGGCATCGGTGAGCGCCGAGACGCGATCTGCAAAGCCGCCGCCAGATGTCGCTCCGGGGTCGATGGCAATGAAGAACTGTCCGGTTTTGGGTGGCCCACCTGCCGTTCCGGAAAAGGGCGAGGCATCCTTGCCAAGCGTCGCGCCCGCCAGCGCCGCCGCCATGGTTTCCACCAGCAGCGCCACGCCAACCCCCTTGTAGCCGCCCGACGGTGCCATCGACCCTTTCAGCCCGACCTCGGGGTCAGTGGTCGGGTTGCCCTCTGCATCCAATGCCCATCCTTCCGGGATCGGTTTGCCCTCGCGCGCGTGTTTCATCACCTCGCTTTTCGCGATGGTGCTGGCCGACTGGTCGATCATGATGGCGGGCTGGCCATCCGTTCCGGGCACCGCAAGCGAGAACGGGTTTGTCCCGACAACCGGTTTCGACCCGCCCGAGGGCGCAATCGACGCGGGCGCGTTGGTGAAGCCCAGACCAACCAGCCCGGCCTCGGCCAGCCGGGTCGTATGATAGCCCAGAACCCCGCAATTATAGCTGTTGCGGATCGCCAGCGCCGCAATGCCCTGTTCGCGGGCCAGCGGGATCAGTTCATTAAACCCCATGTCGATTGCGGAATGGGCAAATCCGGTGGCGGCATCCACCGTGATCACGCCGGGGCGGGGGATATCCATGACCGGCTTGGCCTGCCCGTCCACCTTACCGCATTGCACATGTTCCGCGTAGATCGGGATATAGGCGAGGCCATGGCTCGCCACCCCATCGGCCTCGGTTGCGGCGGTGGCGATGGCCAGCGGGCGGGCATTCCCGGGGCTGGTGCCTGCAGCCACAAGGGCACGGAATGAGAGATCCTCGATCTCGTCCAGGGTCATGGTGCGGGTGTCTGACATCTCTCTCTCCTCAATCATTGTCTGTCAGGCCCGCCCCGGCCCCGGCAAGGCGCGAGGCCTCGGTCGCGGGCGCGCGGGTGCGGGCGGCGTAGATGCCGAGCGAGACCAGGATCATCTGGTCGGACTCGGCGCGTGTCTTGTGGGGGGACCGGGCCGGGATCGGACCGCCGAGCGTCAGGGTCACGTCCGACATGGGCGGCGGGGTGTCCAGCGATACGGCATCGCCATCGGTAACCGCATGGCCGCCGTCCCAGGACAGGGTTACCGATTGGCCCAGGTCTTTCGCAAGCGCCGCTGCGAAGGGCAACAGGAAGACCGGCAGGGCCACGCGCGTCAGGGTCAGCGGCATCGGGGCAGCCGGCCCGAGATCGGACAGCACAGCCCCGCAGGCAACCGGGCAAAGCCAGCCCTCAGCCCCGTGCCAGTTGCCATCCAGCCGCTCTGGCCCGGTCTGCGCGTGCCCTTCCTCATCATGGCGGAAAAGCAGCGCCACCAGCGGATCACCGGCGTCAATCCCGCGTGCACAGAGCCACCGGGTCGCCTTCGCGGCCTCTTCGGCCATGCCCCAGCACAGGCCTGCGCCCCTTGCCGCCGTCTTGGCGAGGCTCTCGGTTTCGTTAAGGGACAGGCTCATATGTCTGACTCTGGATACACCCAGAAATCCGCGTTGTCCTCGGTCAGCTCGGGCGGGTAAGGGGCGCCCGCGAACATGGTGATGCGGATCCAGCGGTCGGACCGGGGGTCGAAGCTGGTCGCGCCGAAGAAGGACAGCTTGGCGCGCAGCATGTCGATGGGCAGCATATCTGCCCCGATGGTGTTGTCGCGGATCTCTCCAAAGGGGGCCTTGGCGGCGATCTGGACACGACGGGCGCTGTGGCGATGTTCGGGACGCTTCAGAAGGAATGTGGCCAGCGGTGTATCGTCTGGCCAGTCCGCAAGCGTCGAATAGAGCATCGCCGCGTCCCGCCCCGGTGCGAGCGGTTGCTCATAAGGCTCGATGGGCTCCTCATGACGCTCGCCAAGGCGGGGTTCCAGTTTCTCCTCCGACACATACCAGGCCCGCGCGGTGGCCTCCGGGGCGGTCCAGTCCGTTTCCACGGCCCAGGGAAACTGCTGTTCGATCAGGGCCTTGACCCGGTGCAGGGGCATGGACCCATCAAGACGGAACCCGGCCTGTTCCACGGCAGCCATGCAGGGGCCGAGACCGTCGATGATGTCGCCATAGGGTTCCAGCATCAGCGAGACCAGAAATTCCTGCCCCTCAAAGGACAGATTGCCTTCGGCCCATGCATGGAGCTTGTCCCATGGATGATCGGCGTCGAGCCCGTCCGCGACATGCGACAGCAGGCGTGACAGATCGGCCCGAAGGTCCGCAAGTCTCGCCAGTTGAATCGGATGTTCGGTTCGCCAGGTTTCAATCGCGGTGACGCTGCGGCCTAGAAGGTCACGGAACAGTGCCTTGTCATCGGTCGTGGCGGAGGGCAGGGCGCGGACCCGCGCCAGCGCCGTTTCCCGCACCAGTATCCAGTTGTTCAGCAGCATCGGGTGATTGACGAGGAACGGCGCCATGCCGAGGCCGGTGGAATTGCCGATCCCGAGGCGGCGCGCAAGGAGGGGGTCCAGCGACACCGCGCTCTCGCCGCCCTGCACCCGCGCCATATGCTCCACCATGTCCCGCACGAACCAGCGGGTCAGGTAGACCGACAGCATTTCCGCCTGAAAGGGGGCGGCCATTTCGGGGCGGTCGGCAATCACGTCGCGATCCGCCGCGCCGAATTTGCCGGAGCCATAAACGGCCGTGGTGCGCATCAGATAGCCCACTTCCGCAATCGTCTGCGGGTCGGGTTGCAGGCCTTGGGACAGTCGATCCACCACATGTGTCCACAGACGTACTGACCGATTGGCTCGGGAAAGCGACAACTCGCTTTCACTTATGCGACCTGCTTCCTGCACCGGCACATTTCGGGACAGCCGGGCGATATCGGCGCGGTCCGGCACCCCGTCAAACAGCGTGAATGTCGCGTCCCAGGCTTCGGCAATCACCCGGTCGGACCGCAGGTGGTCGGGCAGGTCATGGGCAAAGGCGATCAGGGAATAGCTCCGCTCCGGCCCGGTGGCGGTGTAGACGGCATGGCCCACGCCATTGTCATCCACCTCGAATGCCCTTCGCGTGAACTGCCAGTCTTCGCGGGCCAGCCTGCGGGTCAGTTGACGCATGAAGCTGAGCCTGCATTGGTGCAACGACCCAAGACGCGCCAGCCGCATCACCTGTTCCGGCGGGCGCAGGGCAGCCTCTTTTATGTCCGTGTCTGTTGCGTGACCGCTCATCGCGCGTTCCTCCCACCCCGGCGCAGCATGTCCGGCGCGCGGGCCCAGGTCAAACCCGCAATCCGACGCTCAACCGGCAATAGGCGACACGATCCGGTGACCGGGCATGTGCCAGAGCCTGACAAATGTCACCGGCGCGTCAAGGCCCCATGTGCTGCGTTCCAGTGTCAGAAGCGGCGTGCCTTCGGTGACATCCAGCGCGCGGGCCTCGTCCGGGCCGCAGGGCTGTGCCGAGATCGCCAGTTCCCCGCGTGCGACCGGAACCGTTTCCAGCAGCCATTCATTGGCGCTTTTGCGGCTGAAATCATGGTGTTCCGCCTGAGGCACGGCGGCAAGGTTGATCCAGCGATCTTCCAGAACATAGGGGGCACCGTCAGCCAGGTGAATGGCGGAGAGATGCAGGGTGCGGGCAGCGTCGCCAAGCCCGAGCGCATAGGCCACGCGCGCGGGCGGGCGGGCGGTGCCGTGGGTCAGTAGCGCATAACCATAACGCTGGCCGCCTGCTTCGATCTCCTGCCGGATGACGGGGATCTCGATGACCGCCTTGCCGACCGGGTGCAGCGCCACGCGCGTGCCGGATTTGCGGCGGCGTTCCACCAGACCGGCCCCGGCCAGTTCCCGAAGCGCCCGGTTCACCGTGGTCCTCGCACAGCCGAATTCGGTGGCCAGATCGGCCTCGTTCGGGATCAGGTCGCCGGGTTTCCACTGGCGGGCGCGGATGCGGCGTCGCACCTCGTCCTGCACACCTTGCCAAGTATTGGTGTCGCTCATGTCGCGGCCCGAAGGGTTCTGACCGCCACCCGGTAGGCGGTTTCGATGGTATCGCGGTGGATATGGCGGCCCTCGTGCACCATGTGGCGACCCGCGGACCAGACGTCGCGCACCATACGGTCATCTCCTGCGAAGATGTAGCTGTCGAGGATGGTGTCGCCGGTCATTCCCTCAAGGTCCGGGTGGGTCATGTCAAGCGCCAGCATATCGGCCCAGTTGCCAGCAGCAAGCGCGCCCGTTTGCCGCCCTGCAGCTGCCGCCCCACCCGTGTTGATCGCGTCGAACAGCCTGCGCCCGGTTGAAGACGCGGGCGTTGCCAGCGCGGCGCGGGAATGATCACGCAGGCGCTGGCTGGTGTCGAGCTGGCGCAGCTCCTCGGCCAGGCTGATGCGGATATTGCTGTCGGAGCCAATGGCAATGCGCCCGCCCGCATCCATCCAGCGGATGCCGTCGAAAATGCCGTCCCCAAGGCTCGCTTCGGTCAGCGGGCAAAGGACGGCGGTTGCGCCGGACCGGGCCAGCCCCTCGGTTTCATGCGGGTCCATCTGGGTGCAGTGGATGAAATGCCAGCGGTGGTCTGGGTCGAGCGTATCAAGCACCCATTCGACGGGGCGTTTGCCGGTCGCGGCCAGTACCTCCTCCACCTCGGCTTTCTGTTCCGCCAGATGCATGTGGATCGGCCCGTCGGGGGCGAGTTGTGTGACCTGCCGGATGCCTTCTGGGGGAGCGGCGCGCAGCGAATGGGGCGCGATCCCGAAACCCCGGTCGGCGGGGCCAGTCGCGATGCGCGCTCTGGCCTCCTCGGCCAACCGGGCAAAGCGCTCCGCGTCGTTGCCGAACCGTTGCTGGCCCGAGGTCAGCCCTCGCCCGTCCAGCCCGCCGGTCTGGTAGAAGACTGGCAGCAGCGTGAGCCCGATGCCCGAGAGATCCGCCGCCGCCGCGATCCGGTCGCTGAGTTCCGAGAGCCGCGCATAGGGGACGCCGCCGGGCTGGTGATGCAGGTAGTGGAATTCCACGTTGGTGGCATAGCCCGCCTCCAGCATCTCCATTTGCACGAAGGCGGCGATGGCCTGCACCTGCTCGGGTGTGATCTGGTCCAGGAAACGGAACATCAGCTGCCGCCAGGTCCAGAACGTATCGCGCGGGTCGGGGCCGCGGCGCTCGGTCAGCCCGGCCATGGCGCGCTGGAAGGCGTGGGAATGGGCATTGGCCGGGGCGGGCAGAAGGCACCCCACCCGCGTGCCCTGCGGCGCGGCATCGGGCGTGACGCTGGCGATGCGGCCCGCGTCCAGCGTGACCAGCACGTTCTGCTGCCAGCCATCGGGGGTCAGCGCGGTTTCGGCCCAGACATGTTCCATGGTCAAATCCCTGCTTGACTCGAATATGTGCATACATAATGCTGTCTGGCAGGGATTAATCAAGCGAAATGAGTCGATCATGCTTCTGGTGAACGCGACGGTGGCCACGATGGGCGAGGGCGCGCCCTACGGGCTGATCCCCGACGGGGCGGTGCTGCTGGAGGGCGACCGGGTGGCCTGGGTCGGGTCTCGGTCGGACGCGCCGCAGGCCGAGACGCGCGACATGGGCGGCCGGCTGATCACGCCGGCGCTGATCGACTGCCACACCCATCTGGTTCACGCAGGCGACCGCGCGCGGGAGTTTGAACTGCGCCTGCAGGGGGCGAGCTATGAGCAGATCGCGCGTGAAGGTGGCGGCATCCTGTCGACCGTGACGGCCACCCGCGCGGCGAGTGTTGAGGAACTGGTCGCGCTGGCCCTGCCGCGTCTGGATGCGCTTTTGAAAGAGGGTGTAAGCGTCGTCGAAGTGAAATCGGGCTACGGCCTGACCATCGAGGCTGAACTCAACATGCTGCGCGCGGCGCGGGCGTTGGAACTGCACCGCCCGGTTAAAATCGTGACAAGCTTCCTCGCCGCCCACGCGGTGCCGCCGGGGGCCGAGCCGGACGCCTTTATCGACGAGGTCTGCATCCCCGCGCTGCATCAGGCCCATGCGGAGGGGCTGGTCGATGCGGTCGATGGCTTCTGCGAAGGGATCGCCTTCACGCCCGCGCAGATCGAACGGGTGTTCGAGGTGGCCAAGGCGCTTGGTCTGCCAGTGAAGCTTCATGCGGAACAGCTCTCCCATCTGGGTGGCACGCAATTGGTTGCGCGCTATGGCGGGCTGTCGTCGGATCACGTGGAATACGCGACCGAGGCCGACGCGCGGGCGATGGCCGAGGCGGGCACCGTCGCCGTCCTTCTGCCCGGGGCCTTCTACACGCTGCACGAAACGCAGATGCCTCCAGTCGATGCTTTCCGCGCCCATGGTGTGCCGATGGCGCTGGCGACCGACGCGAACCCCGGATCGTCGCCGATGTTCTCGCTGCTGCTGGCGGTGAATATGGGCTGTACCCTGTTCCGCCTGACCCCGGAAGAGGCGCTGCGGGGCGTAACGGTGAACGCGGCAAAGGCGCTTGGGCTTTCTGATTGCGGGCAGATCGCGGCGGGCAAGCGCGCGGATCTGGCGGTCTGGGACGTCAGGCAACCGGCAGAACTGGCCTATCGCTTCGGGTTCAATCCGCTTCACGAACGCTGGACCGGCGGGGAGGTCGTGGCATGATCCTGACCCCGGGCGCGGCGACGCTGAGACAGCTGGAGGCGGTGTGGCGCGGGGCGATACCGGCGCTCGATCCGGATGCCTATCCGGGCATCGAGGCCGCCCATACCGAGGTGCAGAAGGCTGCCGCCGGAGAAGACCCGGTTTACGGGATCAATACCGGCTTCGGCAAGCTTGCCTCGATCAAGATCGCGGCCAAGGACACGGCGGCGCTGCAAAGAAACCTCATCCGCAGCCATGCCTGTGGCGTCGGCAAACCGCTGGAGGAGGATACCGCGCGGCTGATGATGGCGCTGAAGCTGCTATCCTTGGGCCGCGGCGCGTCGGGCGTGGCGCCTGCCACGGTGCGGCTCATCGAGGGGATGCTTGCCAAGGGCGTCACCCCGGTCATCCCCGAACAGGGCTCGGTCGGGGCTTCGGGCGACCTTGCGCCGCTGGCCCATATGGCGCTGGCGATGATGGGCGAGGGCGAGGCGGTCTTCGACGGCCAGACCCTGCCGGGGGGCGAGGCGCTGGCCCGCGCGGGGCTGGAACCGGTCACGTTCGGCCCGAAAGAGGGGCTCGCGCTGATCAACGGCACCCAGTTTTCCACCGCTTGCGCTTTGGTCGGGCTCTTCACGGCCTGGGCCAACCTGCGCGCGGCAATCACGGTCTCGTCGCTCTCCACCGATGCGATCATGGGCTCCACCGCGCCCCTTTTGCCCGAGATTCACAGCCTGCGCGGTCAGCCCGGCCAGATCGAGGTGGCCGGGGCGATGCGGGCGCTGATGGAGGGCTCGGAAATCCGCGAAAGCCACCGTGAAGGCGACAGCCGCGTGCAGGATCCCTACTGCATCCGCTGCCAGCCGCAGGTGACGGGGGCGGCGCTCGACATGCTGCGCATGGCCGCTGGCACGCTGCGGATCGAGGCCAATGCGGTGACGGACAACCCGCTGGTGCTGCTTGGCGAGGGGCGCATCGTCTCGGGCGGAAATTTCCATGCGGAGCCTGTGGGGTTCGCCGCCGACATGATCGCCATTGCGCTCTCTGAAATCGGGGCCATCGCGCAGCGCCGCGTGGCGCTGATGGTCGATCCGACGCTGTCCTTCGACCTGCCGCCCTTCCTGACGCCCGCGCCGGGGCTGAACTCCGGCCTCATGATCGCCGAGGTCACGACGGCGGCCTTGATGAGCGAAAACAAGCATCTGGCCAATCCGTGTTCGACGGACTCCACCCCGACAAGCGCCAATCAGGAGGACCATGTCAGCATGGCCGCCCATGGCGCGCGCAGGCTTCAGCGGATGAACGCGAACCTGTCGCGGATTCTGGGCGTCGAAGCGATGTGCGCGGCCCAAGGCGTGGAATTCCGCGCGCCCTTGCAGACGAGCAAAGCCCTGCAAGGCGTCCTGGCGCGGCTGCGCGCGCGGGTGCCCACGATCAAGGAGGACCGCTACCTGGCACCGGACCTGGAAGCAGCGGGCGATCTGGTCGCCTCTGGCGCGCTGTGCGACGGGCTGGACCTGCCGGAACTGGAGGGCGCGTCGTGACCCCGGTTGAGGTTCAACAGGGCGATGGCCCCGTTATTCTGGGCCTGCCCCATACCGGCACCTTCGTGCCTGACGACATTCATGCGCGCCTGAACGCGCGGGGGCGGGAGTTGTCGGATACCGATTGGCATATCGAACGGCTCTATGACGGGCTTTTGCCCGGTGTCACCACCGTGCGCGCCACATTCCACCGCTACGTGGTGGATGCGAACCGCGATCCCTCCGGCGCGAGCCTATATCCGGGGCAGAACACTACTGGGTTGGTGCCGCTCACGGATTTCGACGGCGCGCCGATCTGGGCCGATCCGCCGCGCGACGCCGAGGTTGCGGCCCGAAGGGCCGCCTTCCACTCCCCCTACCACGCCGCCTTGCAGGCGGAGATGGAGCGGGTGCGCGCCGTGCATGGCGTCGCGATCCTCTATGACTGCCACTCGATCCGGTCGGTGATCCCGCATCTTTTCGACGGCTTGCTGCCGGATTTCAACATCGGCACCAATCTGGGCACCACCTGCGCGCCCGAGATCGAGGCCGCGGTTCTGGGCATCTGTGAAGGCGCGACCGGCTACACCCATGTCCTGAACGGCCGCTTCAAGGGCGGCTGGACCACGCGCCACTATGGCCGCCCCGCCGAAGGCTTCCACGCCGTCCAGATGGAACTGGCGCAATCCACCCATCTGACCGACGAGACCGCCGGTTGGGCCTATGCGCCCGAGAAGGCCGACCGCCTGCGCCCGCATCTGGGCCAAATCCTGACAACTCTGGCCGATCTGGCCCCCAAGCTGAAGGGCTGACCCATGACCGATCCCCGCCATAATATCCGCGATGTCTTCCCCGCCACGGGCACCGATATCACCGCGAAAAGCTGGCTCACTGAGGCACCGATGCGGATGCTGATGAACAACCTGCACCCCGACGTGGCCGAAAACCCGCATGAGCTGGTGGTTTACGGCGGCATCGGGCGCGCGGCGCGCACATGGAACGATTTCGACACGATCGTTGCCAGCCTGAAGGATCTGGAAGACGACCAGACCCTGCTGGTGCAGTCGGGCAAGCCCGTTGGCGTTTTCCGCACCCACAAGGACGCGCCGCGGGTTCTGATCGCGAATTCGAACCTCGTGCCGCATTGGGCGACATGGGACCATTTCAACGAGCTCGATAAGCGCGGGCTCGCCATGTACGGCCAGATGACCGCCGGATCGTGGATCTATATCGGCTCGCAGGGCATCGTTCAGGGCACGTACGAGACCTTCATGGAAGCGGGCCGCCAGCACTATGGCGGCGACCTGAAAGGCCGCTGGATCCTGACCGGCGGGCTTGGCGGCATGGGCGGCGCACAGCCCTTGGCCGCCGTCATGGCAGGGGCCTGCTGTCTGGCCGTGGAATGCGACGAGACCCGCGCCGAGTTCCGCAAGCGCACCCGCTATGTGGACGAGATCACTCATTCGCTGGACGATGCGCTCGCCATGATCGAGAGCTGGACCAGGGCGGGCGAGGCGAAATCCGTGGGGCTGATCGGCAATGCCGCCGATGCCTTCCCGGAACTGGTCAAGCGCGGGGTCCATCCCGATATCGTGACCGACCAGACCAGCGCCCACGATCCTATCCACGGCTACCTGCCGCAGGGCTGGACCGTAGCCGAATGGCGCGACAAGCAGGACAGCGACCCCAAAGCGGTGGAACGCGCGGCGCGGGCCAGCATGAAGGTGCATGTGGCGGCGATGGTCGATTTCTGGAATGCGGGCGTCCCGACGCTCGATTACGGCAACAACATCCGGCAGGTCGCGCTGGAGGAGGGGCTGGAAAACGCCTTCGCCTTCCCCGGTTTCGTGCCCGCCTATATCCGGCCCTTGTTCTGCCGGGGGATCGGGCCGTTCCGCTGGTGTGCCCTGTCTGGCGACCCGGAGGATATCTACAAGACCGACGCCAAGGTGAAGGAACTGGTCGACGACCCGCACCTGCACAACTGGCTCGACATGGCGAAAGAGCGGATCGCCTTCCAGGGCCTGCCCGCGCGGATCTGTTGGGTCGGGCTTGGCGTGCGCCACAAGCTGGGGCTCGCCTTCAACGAGATGGTGCGGAACGGAGAGCTGAAAGCGCCCGTGGTGATCGGGCGGGACCATCTGGACAGCGGATCGGTCGCCTCGCCCAACCGGGAAACCGAGGCGATGAAGGACGGCTCGGATGCCGTATCCGACTGGCCGCTCCTGAACGCGCTGCTGAACACGGCCTCAGGGGCCACCTGGGTCAGCCTGCACCACGGCGGCGGCGTCGGCATGGGGTTCAGCCAGCATTCGGGCATGGTGATCTGCTGCGACGGGTCCGAGGACGCCGACCGGCGGCTGGAACGCGTCCTGTGGAACGACCCGGCCACGGGGGTGATGCGCCACGCCGATGCGGGCTACGACATCGCCCTCGACTGCGCACGGGAGCATGGGTTGGATCTGCCGGGGATTTTGTGACGGGACACGGCCCCTCGATAGCGAGGGGCCAGCCGCTTGGCAGGTCGGGGTGTAGGGGAAGGATGTTTTGGCCGGAGCCCGATGGCTGCCTTGATTCAATCTTGCTGACCTTTTGTGGCTTAGAAATAATCAACTACTAGGAAGCGCAAAGCATCGCGCATGAAAATCAGGTAGATTTTCAAAAGCGAGCGAAATATCTATACAGGCAACTGAAGGTATTCAGCAAATTCCTCGGTAAACTCAAAGCGATCAACATTGTTGTACGTAGTCTCAATGATCGCGCCATGATTTCGCATCACTTTCAGCATCGGCTTCAAGTTATCATGATCTTCAAAAAAGTATGAGAAAATCAAATTCTCGGGGTCACCATTGTAGGACCACTTCTTAGACATGACAATGAACTCTCTGACAAATGGGTGCTGTGCAATGTCGTCCCGCATCTCCGCTATAAGCCTTGGCATCATACCTTCGAGCTTATGAAATCTTCTATCAGGCACTTCAATTGAGAGTCCACGAATGCCAAGAAACGCGCGCGTCTCAGCTTGTGTTTTCCATTCCCTAAGCACTTCAATAGAATGACTGGTGACATCTACGTCCACCAATCGGCTACATGTCTGACATAGCCAAATTCCATTTTCAGCATCGGCTCTTTCCTCAGGAGCCAATGTGGGATCATACCTTGGTCCGCCCTCCGCAGCGGCACTAATGTGCGCGGCAACTCCGATGCTGGCGCTATCATCAGCTCCATCCGGTCCAATGGTCGGGCGCAAACAAGTCGGATTTGAACAACGGTAACCCGCGCGCTGCGCAATTTTTCTTATTGTGGACGCTCTAAAATCATCTCGGTTTGCCATGAATAGTGCATATACGGCATCAAATCTGTTGTGAAAAGTGGTCGTTATGGGCTTCAGTAAAAAGGGTCACTTCGCACTTCAGAGCCCACCTCAAGCCCACAACAATCATCCCCAAGCCCCCCCGAACAACCATTTCCCCTTGGCAGGTCGCGCAAAGCCTGTCAGCGTGAGGGGCAGTGAAAGGTAAAAGCGATGCTGGAGAGGGTCCGACAGTTCCGCGACAGGCTGACCGGGAAGTGGTCGGCGCGGTCCTGCTGGCCCTGTTTCATCATCAATATCCGCTCCTCCCCCGCTCTCTGATGATCCGCCAAAAACCGGGGCCTCGCCCCAGATGACATGGCTGCCGCGATGGCAGCCCGGATGATCGGAGCTTTCCAGATGACCCTTACCCCAGACCTGCCCAAGGTGCAGGAGGACTACAGGCGCGACGGTGTCGTGCTGCTGCGCAACGCGGTTTCGCCCGAGTGGATCGAGAAACTGCGCGCGGCGATTGACCTCGAAGTGCAGAAGGGCGAGCGCTATTTCGCCTACAAGAACATGCGCGAGCGGCCCGGCACGTTTCAGGATTACTGCCTGCACTCGGATATCGGCAAGCGTGTGGCCGAGGTGGCGGGCAGCCCGTGGACGTCGCTGATCTACGACCAGATTTTCGTGAAGGAGCCGGGAACGAAGACCCAGACAGGCTGGCACACGGATCAGCCTTACTGGCCTGTTCAGGGCCCGATCATGACCATGTGGATCGCGCTCGATGATGTGGACGCGGATAATGGCGCGCTGGAGTTTGTGCGCGGGTCGCACGCCTGGGGGGCCAAGTACCGGCCCTTCAAGACCGATCAGCTTGGCGCGTTTTCGCATTACCTGGAGGTTGGGAACCCCGACTATATCGACATGCCGGATTTCGAGGCGGAGCGGGCGAGCTACGATATCTTCCACTTCCCGCAGATGGCGCCGGGCGATGCGCTGGCCTTTGACGGGATGAGCGTGCATTCGGCCATGGGCAACCGCACCTCGACCCATCGGCGGCGGGGGTATGCCATCCGTTTCGCGGTGGAGGGCGCCACCTATGACCCGCGCGACGAGGTCACGGAATGGCTGCATGACGCGAGCCTTGCGAAGGGCGATCCCTTCCGGGGCGGACGCTTCCCGGTGATCTACGCGGCGTGATCTGTGGTGGGGCCGGGTGCCAGGCCTCTTTCCTTATGTGACCTGCCCGCGTTGGTCCTCGCGGCCCATGGAGACGAGGAGGCTTTCGCGGGCCTGTACGGCCTCGAACCCCGCCTTGTCATCCATGCCCTTCCACTGGGCCAGCACCAGCGACTGCGCCACGGCCCCACCAAGCGTCGCGCCGGGGCCGGTCACGATGAAGAGGTCGGGGGCGAATTCGCGGGCTGCCGTGCGGATGGCGGCGGTGAAATCGTAGGTCTCACACACCTGCGTGTCGAAGGTGTAGCGCCAGAGCGCGTCCGTTTCCGTGGCCCCCGGCCACCAGATGGACCCGCGCCCGTCGATGAGGGGCTTTTGCGGCTGCCCGAAGAGGGTGGCGGGGAGCGCGGCGCGGCCCTTTTCGGCCACGGGGGCCTGCAACGCGGTGTGGAATGCCGCGTGGTTGGCCAGCCGCATGGGGAAGCGGCCGCCGACCGGGGGAACGGCTGTTTCAAACGCCTTCAGACCGGCCTCATCGCCCGCCAGAACCAACATGCCGCCGAGGTCGATGGAGAGGTGCAGGGTCTGCTCCGCACGGGCGTTGATCCCTGCCACGATCTCCAGCAGCGCCGCCTTGCGCGCCACATCTGACCGCCAGTCGTCCCCCATCCACGGATAGACCAGTTGCCCGCCGATAAGGTGTTCCTGCATCAGGCTGCCCATGGTGTCGACGACGCGAAAGCCGTCCTCCGGCGTCAGCGCGCCGCCTGCGGCCAGTGCCAGATACCAGCCCATGGAATTGCCGGTGACGGCGACGACCTCGATATCCTCGGCCAGCGCCGCCGCGTCGGCCAGAGAACAGGCGCAGATGAGGGGAGAGGCCACGTCGCCGCGCGAGTATTTCGAGACGCTGAACCGCTCCGCGCCGTCCAGCGCGGAAACGGTTTCCCGTCCCGTCTCGGCGCGGATTGCATCGAAGCGCGCGACAAGGTCTGAGCGCGCCCCGTGGTGACGCCCCAGATACCCCAGTTCGGCCGCGTTGTAGGTGCCCCGTCCGGGGCAGATCAGAACCGCCTTGCGTGTCATGCCATGCCTCCCGTCAGGGTCTTCGCCGCCGTGTAGATGCCCTCCGCCGAGGGCAGGGTCGCGCCATAGGCGGGGCCGGTGGCGATGAAGCTGTCCTCGGCGGTCACCCGCGCGAAACTGGCGATCCCGGCCTCGTGCAGATGCGCCATCAGCGCCTCGGCCTGCCCGCCGGTGAAGCGGCATTCATCGACCACCAGCACATGGGCGCAGCCACGCACGGCCTCGATCATTGCCTCGACCGGCAGGGGCGCCAGCCAACGCAGGTCGATGACGCGGGTTCTGATCCCGTCCGCCTCCAGCCGCGCTTGCGCCTGCCGGGACAGGTAATGCCCGTTGCCGTAGGTGATGATCGCCAGATCTTGCCCGTCGCCCTGCTGGCCGATCTCACCAAGCGGAATGCGCCGGTCGGGGGCGGGATAGCGCGTCATCCAGCCGCCATCGCCCGCCTCGTGCAGGTCGCGCATGGGGTAGAGCGCAATGGGTTCCACAAAGACGACGACACGCTGTTCCTCCCGCGCCAGCCGCACGCATTCGCGCAGCATCATGGCCGCGTCTTCGCCGGTGGAGGGGCAGGCGAGGATCAGCCCCGGAATATCGCGCAGGACAGCGAGAGAGTTGTCATTGTGGAAATGCCCGCCAAAGCCCTTCTGGTAGCCAAGCCCGGCGATCCGCACCACCATCGGGTTGGTGAACTGGCCGTTGGAGAAGAAGGGCAAGGTGGCGGCTTCGCCCCGCAGCTGATCCTCGGCGTTGTGCAGATAGGCGAGGAACTGGATTTCGGGGATGGGCACAAAGCCATTTCCGGCCATGCCGATGGCATTGCCGAGGATGGATTGCTCATCCAGCAGCGTGTCGATCACCCGGTCGGGGCCGTAGCGCGCTTGCAGCTTCTGCGTGACGCCATAGACACCGCCCTTGCGGCCCACATCCTCGCCCATCAGGACGATTTCGCCGTGTTGCAGCATCAGATCGGTGAGCGCGAGGTTGAGGATTTTCGACAGCGGTTGCGGGCTGTCCATCGCCTTCATGTCCACGCCGAAGGCAGCCGCGCGCGCCTCTGCCGAGGGGCCGTTCGTGGGCGCGCAGTCGCGTTTCGGGGGGATGAGGCTCGCCATCACACCCGCCGCGTCCTGCAGGCGGGGGCGGGTCACGGCCTCCTTCGCCACGCGGGTCACGCGGTCGTTGGTCTCCTCATAGATCGCCAGCGCGTCTTCGGCGGGCAGGGCGCCCGAGGTGTCCAGCAGGCGGGCAGAATGGAGCAGCGGATCGTTCGCTTCGCCCGCCTCGACCTCTTCTTTCGATAGGTAGCTGAGCGCCACATCCGCGCCCGCGTGGCCGTACAGCCGGACGGTGCGGATGTGCAGGAAGGCGGGCTTACGGCGGGTGCGGACGTAGTCGGCGGCTTCCTGCGCGACCTTGTAGGTGTCGTAGATATCAAGCCCGTCGGCGCTGAAATACCGGATGCCGGGGCGGTGGCGCATGCTGGCCTCGATCCAGCCTTTCGGCGTCTTGACCGAGATGCCGATGCCGTTGTCCTCACATACGAAAAGCAGCGGCAGGGGCGTGGATTGAACCGAGGTCCAGCCCGCCGTGTTGATGGCGCCTTGGGCGGTGGAATGGTTGGCAGAGGCATCGCCGAAGCTGCACATGACGATGGCGTCATCTTCGTAAAGCTTATGTTCGGGCGGGTGCCGCCGGGCGAGACCGATGGAAAACGCCGCGCCGACCGCCTTGGGCAGGTGGCTGGCGATGGTGGAGGTCTGGGGCGGTATCATCAGGTCACGGCTGCCAAGCACCTTGTGCCGCCCGCCCGAAATCGGGTCTTCCGAGGAACAGGCGAAAGACAGCAGCATATCCCAGGTGATATTTTGCCCCGGCACCTGCGCGCTGCGGGCGATCTGGAAGGCCGCGTCGCGGTAATGCAGGAAAGCCGGGTCCGTGGGGCGCAGGGCGGCGGCGACGGCGGCCATGCCCTCGTGCCCCGAGGACCCGATGGTGTAATAGCCTTGCCCCGCCTTCTGCATCGCGCGGCTTTCCCGGTCGAGCGCGCGGCTGAGGCATTGCGCGCGGAAGAGCGACACCGCCAACGGGGCGGGCAGGCACGGAACCGGCGCGTTGCCCGGCGGGAACTCGCGGGCAGGCACGCGGGTCAGGAAATTGCTGTGGACGATTTCGGCGCGGTCCATGGGGGCCTCTGCTGGCTTGTTCCGTGCGATTTTGTTGAAGGAGATCGCAGCGGGGCTGTCACATTCCCGTCTGAAGTATGCGTATTTACACGGCGACGCCAATGATGAATTCTCCGAATAGTTGGAGAAAAACTCACATGATTGCCTCGCGCCGCTTCCTGCCCTCTCTTCCCTCCATGCTCGCGCTTGAAGCGGTGGATCGTCTTGGCAGCGCCACGGCTGCGGCGGAGGAGCTGTCGCTGACACACAGTGCGGTCAGCCGTCAGATCAAGGTGCTGGAGGATCAGTTGGGCGTCACGCTGGTGCAGCCGGGGCGGGGCGGGCTGCGGCTGACGCCTGCTGCGGTGGATTATTGTCAGACGCTGAGGGAAAGCCTGACGGCGCTGTCGCGCGCCTCGCTGCGGTTGAAGGCCAACCCCGATGGCGGCAGTCTTGATCTGTCGATCCTGCCCGCGTTCGGCATCCATTGGCTGGCGCCCCGTCTGCGGCGCTTCAGCCTCGCCCATCCCGAAGTGTCGCTGAACCTGTCCACCCGGCTGAAACCCTTCGACTTCGCCCGCGAACCCTTTGACGCGGCGGTGCATTTCGGCGCTCAGGACTGGCCCGGTGTGTCCTATCTGAAGATCGCGGGCGAGGAGGTGTTGCCGGTCTGCGCGCCGGGGCTGGTGCCGCAACCGCTGGACCGCCCCGAGGCGCTGCTGGACCTGCCGCTGCTGCATCTCGATACCCGAGCGAGCGCATGGGAGGATTGGTTTCGCCATCAAGGCGTCGATGTCAGCGCCCCGCGCGGCATGCTCTTCGATCAGTTCACCACCATCGCACAGGCCGCGGCGCTGGAGATGGGCGTTGCCCTGCTGCCCACATTTCTTGCCGAGGCCGAGATCGCGCGGGGGCGTCTGATCGTGGCCTATGGCGGGCCGGTGGCCTCAATCGGCAGCTACTACCTCGTCTGGCCCAATGACCGGCCCATGCGCGCGCCGCTGGAACGGTTCGCGGAGTGGATCCGCTCGGATCTGTGAGGCGTCAGGCGAAGGGCAGGGGCGCCAGCCGGGCGACACGGGGTCCATCGGGCAGGGCGACGCTGAGACCGGTGGCGCTGTCGGCGATATCCGCGCGGATCAGGCCGACGCCGATATTCATTCCCAGGCGCCGGGACGCCGCCACCTCGCTGACATGACCGACCGGCTGGCCGTCCTGAAGCAGCTCCACCGGATGGCCGTTCGGCTGCACCGGGTCGCCGTCCAGCACCAGCCCGACCCGGCGGCGTGCAGGGCCGTCCGCCGCGATCCGTTCCAGCGCCGTGCGACCGATGAAATCATGTCCTGCGGCAAAGTCGATCAGCGGGCCGAAGCCCATTTCGTAGGGATTTGTCCGATGCGTCTGCAACCGCATATCCGCGCCATAGGAAATCAGCCCGCTTTCCAGCCGCTCGGTATCATTCGGCGCGCCCGGCCCGATGCCGAAGGGCCGGCCCGCCTCTTTCACCGCCTGCCACAGATCGCCTCCCCGGCTGCCATTCATCAGGTAAAGCTCAAACCCGCCCTGTTTCGACCAGCCGGACCGCGCCAGCACCAGCGGAATGCCGTTCAGCTCGGTTTCACGGAAAGCGAAATAGCGCAGCGCGCGCACCCAGTTCCCGAACAGCGCGGCGGTCACGTCTTCGGCCTTCGGACCCTGAATGGCCAGCGGCGAGACATCTGGCTCAAACACCTGCACATCCATGCGCTTTTCCCGCGCGACGGCGGCGGCCCAGAGATGAATATCGCTATCCGCGACCGACAGCCAATAGCGGGTGTCCTCCAGTTTCAGAAGGACCGGGTCGTTGATCAGCCAGCCATCGTGATCACATAGCGGCACATAGCGGCCTTGACCGACCCGTGTCGCCGACAGGTTGCGCGGCGTCAGGTATTGCGCCAGCGCGCCTGCATCGGGGCCAGAAAGCTCCACCTGCCGTTGCGCGGCCACGTCCCACATCGCGACGCCCTTCAACAGCCGGTCATATTCCGCCTCCGGGTCGCCGAAATTGCCGGGAATATACATGTGGTTGTAGACCGAGAAGGACCGCACCCCGTCGGCAACGGTCGCCTCGAAATAGGCGGATTTGCGAATGTTGGGACCGATATTGATGTCAAAGGACATTGGGGGGCCTTCCGGGAAAACTGCGGTTGTCCCCTTGTTGATTCGCTTCCCGAGGAGTGCAAGCCGTTCTATGCGCCTGCCGCCCGGTTTGGGCGCAAGGGCGGCTTCGTCAGCCCGATCCCGTATGCGCGGGCCGACCCACGCGCGCGGCATGGCATAGCACTGGCGGTGATGGGTGGCGCAGGACACAGCCTGCCGGATTTTCAATCCGCCATTTACAAACCGTGCATGAAACGGAAAACAGGCGCAGTCCCCTGCGAAGCCTTCAAGCTTGTCGCAAAGGTGATATACAGATGCTGTCCAGTTTGAAGCGGAAGGACTCCGGGCTTGAAAACCGTTGCTATCATCCCCGCGCGCGGTGGTTCCAAGCGGATTCCGCGCAAGAATATCCGGCCATTCCGCGGCCAGCCGATGATTTCCTGGGCCATCCGCGAGGCGCTGTCCTCGGGCCTGTTCGACCGGGTGGTCGTCACCACCGATGATGCCGAGATTGCCGAGGTCGCCCGCGCGTCGGGGGCCGAGGTGCCGTTTCTGCGGCAGGCCGATCTGGCCAATGACCACGCCGGTCTGACCGAGGTCGTTCAAGATGCGATCCGGCGATTGTCGCTGTCGATCACCCCTCCCGACATGGTTTGCCTGATCTACGCCACCGCCCCGTTCCTGAGGGCGGCGGACCTGCGCGACGGGCTGGACCGTCTGGCCGCCTCGGATGCCGATTACGCGATTTCCGTGGCCAGTTTCCCGGCCCCCGTGGAACGCGCGCTGGTCGAGACGGATGGCCAGCTGACCATGATGAACCAGGACAATCTGTTTCTGCGCAGTCAGGACTTGCGCGAGGCCTATCATGATGCCGCGCAGTTCGTCTGGGGAACGGCAGAGGCATGGCTGTCGGACCGCCGGGCCTTGCGGTCCCCGACGATCCCGGTTGTCCTGCCGCGTCACCGGGTGCAGGACATCGACACCCCCGAGGACTGGGCCTTTGCGGAGTTGTTGGCGAAAGTGCTGGAAGAGGTCGAGGCATGACAGCCCGCCGCCCCATCCTGGGGGCCTTTCTGAATGGTGTGCCGGACGTTGAGAACCTCTATCCGATCCTCTCCGGCCTCAGGGATGGGGGGCGGGTCGAGCTGGATCTGTTCGTGACCTCCGGCCTGTGGCGGCGCGAAGCGCGCGTGCGCAAGCTGTTGCGCGGATCGGGCATGGCGTATCGGGTGCGGCCCAACAAGCTGATGAAGGCGGGTGTCTACTATCGTCGCCTGCTGCGCGGGGTCGACCGGCTGCTCGTGATCGGTGACCCCTGCCATGACGAGTCGGTTTTCGGCGCGCGCGGGCGCTACATAAAGGACGCGGGCATTCCGACGATCTACATGCAGCATGGCGTCATCCAGCAGCACCTGACCTATTCGGACGATGGCAGCGCAACGGAGTTTCATTCCGATCCGGTCTTCCTGTGGGAAGATCCTTCCTGCCATGATGGCATTCTGGCACCGGACGTGGCGCCGCGCATCCGCATTTCCGGCTTTACCAAGAAACCGGTTTTCGAGCTGCGACGCCCCCCCGAGGCGCTTGCGCAGCGGCTGGCCGGGTTCCGCAGGCGCGTCCTGATCTGTCACACGTTCCGGGGCGGCGCCCATGACGCCAACCAGATCGAGCAGGCCTATGGCATGATCCGTGCATATTGCCAGCGAAACCCGGATGTCGCGGTGATTGTCCGGCCGCATCGCGGCAAGGTCCGCTCGAACTACAGCCAGCATGACAGGCAGCTCGGCCAAGACTGCCCGAACGTGGTCTTCTCGTTCCAGCATTCCGGTCCGCTTAAGGGCATGAACATCGTCGATGTGCTGAACCTCGTGGACTGTATCGTCTCCACCCCGTCGACGGCGGTTCTGGATGGGCTTTATCTGGGGCGACCGGCGGCGTTGATGGCGGCTGAAAACTGTCGCCAACTGATGTCCCTGCCGGTGATTTCCGACCAGGCATCGCTTGAGGCCTTTGTCGAAGGTGGCATGACGGACCCAATGCGCCGGATGCTGGATCACTACGGTGACGTGGATCGGAACGTAAGCCGGGTCTGCGCGATGATCGAGGAGCGGCTGTTGACAGAGGATGCAGCCTGATGGCCGCGATGACCCCCGCGATCGTGCTGCGCGCATCCGGTGGCGCGGGCATAGGCATAGGCCACCTGCAACGCTGTGCCGCCCTCGCGCAGGCGCTACAGGGCGAAGTGCTTGTCTCGTCGCCCGAACGGCCGGACGTCATGGAGGAGCTTGGCCTTCCCGCGCATGGCCGCCTTGACGATGCCGGCTGGATCGCTGCGCTGCCCGAGGGGGCGGTTGTCGTGCTGGATACGCTGCACCATGGCAACGCCCTGGCCACGGCGGCGGATGTGGCGACACTGAAAGCCGCAGGTCACCGCGTCGTGGTGATCGACAGCATGCCGCCCGACCACTTCACCGCGTCCGATCCGGGCTGCCTGCCGGATCTGCTGGTCACGCCCTATCATGCCGCCGACAGGTTGCGCCCGCCGCTGCCGGACACGCGCTGGCTTGCCGGAAGCGCCTACGCGATCCTGCCAGAGGCCTACCGCCATGCAAGGGCCAAGGCTGCGGCGGTGACGGGCGAGGGGGCAATCCTCGTGACCTGCGGCGGTGCCGATCCGACCGGGCTGTCGCTTGGACTTGCGCACGCCTGTGCGCGAGGCGTGTATCCGGTGGACGTGGTCATAGGCCCCCAGTTCGCACCCGATCTGGTCGCGGAGCTTGAGGCACTGACCACGACCTGCCCGCAGATCACGCTGCATCGCGGCCTGAGCTCGCTCATTCCCCTATACCTGCGCGCACGCCTTGTCGTGGGTCGGCCCGGCCTTGTCCGCTACGAGGCGGCCTGCCTCGGTCGCCGGGCGCTCTATCTGTGGGATCACGACGAATACCGCGCCTATTTCGAAGCGTTTCGGGACAGCGGCCTTGCTGAGATTCATTTCACCGCCGACCCCGGCGGGAAAGCCGCCTTCTTCGACCGCCTTGCCACGCTTGTCACCTCGCACGAACCGGATCTGGGGCTGGTCTCGGAGGCCGCCGACGCGGTAGACGGGAACGGAGCGGCCCGCGTGGCGGAGGCGATCATGGCAATGTGCCAGAAAGGACCGAGATGACACTCACAGTAGACGGCAAGAAGATCGGGGAGACCGAGAAGTCATTCCTGATCGCGGAACTCAGTGCCAATCACGATGGCGATCTGGATCAGGCGCTTGCCCTTGTGGATCTTGCCGCAGATGCCGGGTGGGATGCGTTCAAGTTGCAGACCTACAGCGCCGACAGCCTGACGGTGAACAGCAATCACCCCTCGCTTGCCGTTGACAAGGTCTGGGGCCATACAAACTTATACGAGCTGTACCAGTCCGCCGCGATGCCGATGGAATTTCATGCGCCGCTGTTCGAAAGGGCGCGCGCCCGGGGAATGCTGCCCTTTACCTCTGTCTACGACCCGATGGACCTGCCGTTCACCGAAGACCTTGGCTGCGCGCTCTACAAGATCGCGTCCTTCGAGATGACCTTCGATGACCTGTTGATCGAGATCGCGGGCACCGGAAAGCCGGTGATCATGTCGACCGGCATGGCGGAACTGGCCGAGGTCGACCATGCCCTGAACGTGCTGGCGCGGGCCAATGCGGGCGACGTGATCCTGCTGCACTGCGTATCGGCCTATCCGACCCCCTTTGAAGAGATCAACCTGACCGCGATGGATGCGCTGCGGGCGCGGTTCGGGCGGATGGTCGGGTTCTCGGACCACACGGTCGGATCGCGCGCCGCGGTTCTGGCGGCGGCCATGGGGGCCGTGGCGATCGAGAAGCACATCACCAACGATCCGACCCGCACCGGCCCCGACCACAGGTTCTCTGCCACGCCGGATGTGCTGGCTGACATCGCCGCCGGTGTCACCGAGGCCGCCATCGCACGGGGGACCGGGAAGAAGGGCACCTCCAGTTCCGAACAGGTCAGCAAGGCGGTTGGCCGGCGGTCGGCCTTCAGCCTTCGGGATCTGCGCGCGGGTGAGATCGTGACAGAAGCGGATTTCCGGTTCGTCCGGCCGGGGGCCGGCATTCCGCCCAATGACAAGGGGGCGGTGCAGGGTCGGCGGCTGATCAGGGACGTGCCGAAGGGCCACCCAATCACCTATGACGATGTCGAGACATGACCGACACACCTGCCCAGATGATCGGGGATCAGCGGGTTTGCGCCATCATGCAGCCCACCTTCCTGCCGTGGCTCGGCTATTTCTCATTGATTGCCCAGGCCGATGATTTCGTGTTTCTGGACGATGTGCAATTCACCAAGCAGAGCTGGCAGAACCGCAACCGGATTTCCGGGCCGAACGGGCCGGTGCTGCTGTCGCTGCCCGTGGCGCGCAAGCCCTCCTTTCCGCTGATCAACGAGGCCCGGTTCGGGCAACCCGATTTCGAACGCAAGCTGGTGGCGCGGATCAAGGGGTGTCTGGGAAAAGCGCCGCATTGGCCTTTGGTGGAACGCCTGCTGGAAACCGGGCTGGCCCGGTCGTCGCATGGGCTGTCGGCGGTGAATATCGGGTTCATTCGCGACATCTGCTCGGAAATCGGCATTGAGGCGGCGTTTCACCAGACCAGCCAGATGAATCTGCCGGACTTCGAACGGTCGGAACGGCTTTTTCAGATCTGCGAAAGACTGAAGGCAGGGATTTACCTCTCGCCCGTCGGGTCCGCCGGATACTTGCGCGACAGCAATCCCTTTTCGGAACAGGGTGTCCGTCTTCGGTTCATGAGCTTTGCGCATCCCCAATACGCTCAGGCAAGGCACGCGTTCCAGTCCCATATGTCGATCATCGACGCGCTGGCCTGGACAGGGCCGGACGAGACGCGCCGGATGATCATCAAGGGCATTGGCACACCGCTCGGAATTGAGGCGTTGGATCAGCCCGGCGACGACGATCCAAGGCCCTGAGCTTGTCCGCGCGTCCAGAAATCCTGTTTTCGTCCCGGATTGTGCGTGATACCGTCCGCGGGCGCCCCTCGGGATCGCGCGCAACCGCCATACCCAAGCAGAAAAAGCAGGCCCGATGCCCTATCAGGACGTGAATAAGATCATTGCCAACTATGAGACTCTCCTGAAGGAAAAGGGGGAAGGCGCACAGGCGGTGCAGTATGCGGACGAAGCCAGTCAACAGGCGCGTTTCGAGATCCTGCTGCAAATTGATCGGGACATGACATCGGTGCTGGACGTGGGCTGCGGGTTGGCGCATTTCGCCCATTACCTGCGCGCCGGTGGACGGAACAGCCGCTACACCGGTGTCGATGTCGTGGCAGATTTCGTGCGACTGGCCAACAGATCGCTGGCCGATGACGACCGGGCCACGGTCACGCTCATGGATGCGGGCTCTGATGACCTGCCGGGCGGGCACGACTACGCGGTGTTGTCGGGGGTCTTCAACAATACCATGACCGACAACTGGGGCTTCATGACCAGCACCCTGCGCAAGATGTATGCCGCGGCGGAAAAGGGGATTGCCTTCAATGCGATGTCGACCTGGGTCGATTTTCAGGACCCCGATCTGTGGTATGTGGACCCGATGGAGGTCTTCTCCTTCTGCAAGCGTGAATTGGGGGGTCATCCGGTTCTGAGGCATGACTATGTAACGCGCCCGGGCGGCTTTCCTTTCGAGTTCACCATGTATGTCTACAAGCAGCCCTTCAGCCCCGACCGCTGATCGGCGCTACGGCAACCCGCGTTGGACCTGGCCCCGAGGTGGTCACATGCGCGCCTGCCTCGGTTGCCCGCCAGCAAAGAACTGCGTGTCATGCAGGAAACCGGCTCAATCAGACTTCATTGGTGATCGAGGCGGGCTTTCGGGTGCTGCCCCGTCGCCGTCGCATAAAAGCTGACGCCGGACAGCCAACATGGCCGATCCTTATCTGATGCGAATTGGGCCTTGCGCGGCCCGAGGCCCGCTGATGTCAGAACCCCGGATAGGAGGGCGGGAAGATCTCGTCTTCCGGTGGATGGCCGAGCGTGCGTTCGGGGTACTTCGCCCGAAGGCCATCGAACTGAGCCTGGGCTCTGCGACGCGCTGCGGCCATGTCCATCCCTGTGACTTCACCATCCCGCATCGACAGCCGGCCATCGACAAAGACAGCCCGCGTGACGCGACCGGTGGCGCCAAGAACCAGCGTGCGCACCGGGTCGATGCGCGGGGCAATCAGCGGATCGGACATGTCGAATATGGCGATATCCGCCTTGGCTCCCGGTGCGATCCGGCCAAGGTCGGGGCGGCGCAGGGCCTCGGCCCCTGCAAGGGTTGCTGCGTCGAACAGGTGCTGCGGTGCGGCTTCGTCGATGCTGTCGCCTGCCATGCGCGCCATCATCACGCCCACGGCCATGTTCAGCACCATGTCGGGCGGGGCGGTATCGGTGCCCATGCCGATGCGGATTCCCATCCGGCGAAGTTTGCCAAAGCTGCGCAGCATCGCGCCGGAGCGGGCAAAGACCAGCGGGCAATGCGCGACCGTGACACCGTGTTCGGCATAGAGCCGCAGGTCGGCCTCGGTGGCCCAGGTCGCGTGCGGGGCAATCAGCCGATCCGACAGCGCCCCGAAACCGGCGAGCCATGCGGGGGCGGTCGTGCCATGCAGCGCCATGACCGTGTCGCGTTCCATCTGGCCTTGTGCCATGTGCAGGCGCACCGGCACATCGTGGTCGCGGGCGGCGTCCATGGTGCGGATCAGCAGGGCCTCCGTGCAGGTTTCCACCCGATCAGGTGCCAGCATTCCCTGAACCAGCCCCTCATGTTGTCCTTGCCTGGCGTCGATGAAGGCAAGGGCATCGTCCAGCCCTGACAGTCCGCGCGCCTCGTCAAACCGCGGCTCCAGCATGCCCGGCGCAGTGCAGACCATGCCGCCGGAGCGGTAGGCCGGGCCAAGCCAGACCCGCAGGCCAAGCTCACCCGCCGCGTCGGCGGCGGCCTCGAATTCGGCCACGGTCTCCCCCCATTCCCGGTAGAAGAGCGAGGCAATCGGAAGCGCCGAGGTGATCCCGTTGCACAGCAGTTGCGCGAAGGCGAAGCGCTTCTGGAAGGCGAGTTCCTCGGGCTTGTACATCTCGTAGGGGCCACGCTCGACATAGCTTTGCGGCCAGACTCGTCCCTTTGCCCAAGCCGGGCCGCAATCGACGCCAAGCACCGTGGTATCGAGATCGGACAGCGCATCCAGGTCGATCAGGCCCGGTGAGATCAGCACCTCGCCAAGGTCGATACGATGCGCGACCTCGCCCTCGAAGGCTTGACCCACATGGATCACGCGATCCTTGTCGATCACGATCTCGCCATCTTCCAGCAGGTGATGACCGCCGTCGCGATAGGCCAGGATCCACCGCGCTGACAACGCGGTGCGCCCCTTCGGCCTTTGGCCAAGTGTCAGGGTGTCGAGCGTCATGGAGCCTCCATCACGGGGTGACCGTTCCGTCCGGTGACCTGACCGCCCTTCAGTGTCAAAAAGACGGGGCCACCGGTGGCAACGGCCTCGGCCAGCGTGGTTCCGGGCAGCAGCGCGAGGTCGGCGGGGCGGCCTTCTTCCAGCCGGTGATCCGCCACGCCCATCACCTCAGCACCACCGGTGGAACAGACATGCAACGCCAGCGCGACATCGGCATCCGATCGGAAATTGTTCTTCTGCGCCAAGATCCGGGCGCGATCCAGCATGTCGGGCCGGTTCCACGGATTCCATGTATCCAGCACGCCGTCGCAGCCCGCGCCCATGCGCAGGCCCGCGTCCAGAACGCGCCTCACGGAGGGCACCTCTCGCGAGGGGGCACCGGTTGTCAGGACTGCCACGTCCTGTTCGGCCAGCGCGGCAAGCAGCGCCTCGGTCCGGGGCCAGTCGGGCATTCCAAGGCAGAAGGCATGGCTGATCGCCACCTGGCCCTTCATCCCGAGCGCGCGGGTGCGGTCGAGGATCAGCTCCATCGAGAATGCGCCAAGCTCGCCCGCTTCGTGCAGGTGGATGTCGATCCCGCGTCCGTGCCTTTCCGCGATGTCAAAGATCGTATCGAGATGCCCCTTCGGGTCGCGGTCTATGCCGCAAGGGTCGAGCCCTCCCACAAGGTCGGCCCCAAGCGACATGGCCCGGTCCAGCAGGTCAGCGGTTCCGGGGCGGATCATAAGGCCCGATTGCGGGAAGGCGACGATCTCGATCTCCACGATGCCACGCAACGCCTCTCGCGTTTGCAGAACACCCTCGATCGCGGCAAGCCCGGCCTCGGTATCCACGTCCACATGGCTACGGATATGGGTCGTCCCGTTGCCAGCCAGCGCCAGCGCGTGACGCATGGACTGACGGTGCGGGTCGTGGTTCAGGCGGCGGCGTTCGGCCCGTTCGTTGTCGATCATCGCACCAAGGTCGGCCCCAACGGCGTTTGCATACCACCCCATGCCCATCAGCGTCTTGTCGAGATGGGTATGCGCCTCGACAAGGCCGGGCACGGCAATGGCGCCACCACCATCCTCGACCGCCACGCCGGGCGCATTGATCGCCGGTGCGATGCGGGCGATGCGGCCGCCTTCAATCAGAATATCGGCCGGAGCGCCGCCCATGGGGCGGATGTCGCGGATCAGCAGCGCGGTCATGCCGCTTCTCCGATCAGGCCGCCGGGCTTGGGGCGTGGCAACGCGTAGGCCCCGATTTTCGATGTTCGATAGCCGGTCGCGACGAGGGCTTCGGCCATGGTGATGGCGGCGGTCACCCCGTCAATGACCAGAATGCCGGTTTCAGCGGTCAGCCGCTCGCAGAGCTCTGCCATGCCCGCGCATCCCAACACCACCGCTTCGGCCCCATCCTCGTCACGCGCGGCAAGGATCTCGGAGGCGATCAGTTCGTATGAGCAGTCCGGATCGGCCTCGATGGCCAGCACTGGCATGTCAATGGCACGTACCCGTCGGCAACGGCGCCCCATGCCATAGCGATCGGCCAGATCCTCGATGATCGGGACCGATCGGGGCAGGGTCGTCACCACGGAAAACCGCGTCGACAATGTGGTCGCGGCATGCATCGCAGCCTGGCAGATCCCGATCACCGGCGCGCGCGCGACCTCGCGCGCGGCGTCGATACCGGGATCGTCGAAACAGGCGATGACATGGGCCTCGGCACCGTGTTGCTCGGCGGACCGGATCGCGGCCAGCAGACCGGGTACGACAAGCGCCTCGTCGGTGTAGCCTTCGATCGAAACCGGTGTGCCGCTGCCGGTTACAAGCTCGATCACGGTGCCCGGTCGGGCCACCTTGTGGGCTGCGATGCCGATCTGGGCCGTCATGGCCGAGGTCGCATTTGGATTGACCACGTGGATGCGCATTATTCCGCCCTTTCCTTGAGAGGCATCGCCACACCGGATTCCCATGCGGTCGCCGCATCTGGTTTCTTCAGCTCGAACTGGCGGTCGGCCACGATGTAGTTGTCAGCATGGAGCCGCGCGATCGGTTGGTAGACGCTCGGATCGACGTAGCGACCCTGTGCATCGAGACAATCGTCCCGCACGGTCATATCCACCACTTCGCCCAAGACGATGGCGCGGCGCGGGAAGTCTATGATCCGTTCGACGCGGCATTCCATCGCGCAGGGCGTGCGGGCGATGAACCGCGTGTCGACCTGACGGCAGGGCGCCGTGTCCATTCCCGCGAAAGAGGGCTCATCCACATCGGGTGCAAAGTTCACCCCGCAAAGGACCATGCCTTCGGCCAACTCCATATCCACCATGTTGACGCAGAATTCCCCGGTGCGGCGGATGTTGCGCAACGTGTCTTTCTCCGTGCCATCGGCGCGGGTCTGGATGCCAAGGATCACGATGGGTGGATCTTGCGAGAACACGTTGAAGAAGCTCATCGGTGCGCCATTGAGATGCCCGCCCTCTGACCGCGTCGTGACCAGCGCGATCGGGCGCGGTCCGACGAAATTCGTCAACAGGCGATAGCGGTCCTGCGGTGGCAGGGTCGTGAAATCGTATTCCATCATCCGGCCTTTCTGGTCTGTGCCCTTGCCTCATGGGCGGGCAGCCGCCCTTCTTCTACGGCATGGCAGCGCACTTGCGCGCCCCCATCGGAGCGGAAGGACGGGGTTTGTGTCCGGCAGCGCTCGGTGGCGTGCGGGCAACGAGGGTTGAAATGGCAGCCCGCGGGCGGCGTGATCGGGTTTGGCACTTCGCCTGCCGGGCGTTCGATATCCCTGTGGGCCATGGTGATATCCGGAACCGTTTCAAGCAACAGTCGCGTGTAGGGATGCTGTGGTGCGCGAAAGATCCGATCTGCGGGGGCAAGCTCTACCAGGCGGCCCAGATACATCACGCCGATCTGGTCCGAGATGTAGTTCACCACGGCAAGGTCGTGGCTAATGAACAGGTAGGTCAGCCCCAACTCGCGTTGCAGTTCGCGCATCAGGTTGAGGATCTGCGCTTGTACGGAGACGTCCAGCGCAGAGGTCGGCTCGTCACAGACCAGAAATTCGGGATTGGTAGAGATCGCCCGTGCGATGGAAATGCGCTGTCGCTGGCCGCCCGAGAATTCATGCGGAAACTTCTCGCCATCCTCGGCAGACAGACCCACGAATTCCAGCAGGCGGTCGACTTCCTTGCGGCGGGCCACGGGATCAGGCTCAAGACCGAAGCTTTTCATCGGTTCCCCGATCACGCGGGCCACGCGCCAGCGCGGGTTGAGGCTGGCGAAGGGATCCTGAAAGATCATCTGCATCCGGCGTCGTGTCGCTGCGGGCTGACCCGGTCCGCAGCCTGCCAGTTCCTGCCCGTCGAACCGGATGCTGCCTGCCGTTGGCTGGGTCAACCCCATCAGAAGCTTGGCCACCGTAGATTTCCCGCAGCCCGATTCTCCGACCAATGACAGGGTGGTGCCGGGCTCGATGGAAAAATCCACACCGTCTACGGCATGCACATATTGCCGATTGCCACCGGACAGAAGCCGGTTGAGGAATGGCGGCGACAGATCGAAGGTCTTCTTCAGGTTCGAGACGGTCAGAAGGGGACTGGTCATGCTGGAACCTCCGCTTTCAGGTGGCAGGCAACGGCGGCTGCGGCGCTGCCTTCAAGCTCGGGCCGTTGTTCGGAACAGACGTCCATCCGGTTCGGACAGCGCGGCGCAAAAGCGCAGCCCGGCGGGCGCGCATGGGGGCGGGGCATCGCGCCCTCGATTTGGGGCAGGATTTCGGGGCGCGGTCCGATGCGGGGGATCGAGGCCATCAGCCCCTCGGTATAGGGGTGGTTTGGGGCATTCAGCACGTCTGCCACAGCCCCGACCTCGACAATGCGGCCTGCATACATCACGGCCACGCGGTCCGCGGTTTCCGCTATGACGCCCATGTCATGCGTCACGAGCACCACGGCCACACCGGTTTCACGCGCCAACCGGCGCAGCAGGGCGATGATCTGGGCCTGCACGCTGACGTCAAGCGCGGTGGTCGGTTCATCGGCGATCACGAGGCGGGGTTCGGCACAGAGCGCCAACGCAATGACCACGCGCTGCCGCATGCCGCCGGAGTACTGGTGCGGATAGGTGTCGATCCGCGCCTCGGGCGCCGGGATGCCCACCCTTCGCAGCCAGTCGATGGCGCGCTCGCGCGCCTCGGCGCGGGGCAGTTTCAGATGGGTCTGGATCGTTTCGATCAATTGGTCGCCCACGGTCAGCACCGGGTTGAGGCTGGTCAGCGGATCCTGAAAGATCGCACCGATCCGACGGCCACGGATGCGGCGCATCTGCTCGGGCGACTTGGTGTCGATCCGTTCGCCCTCCAGCACGATCCGGCCCTTGGCGATATGGCCGGGCGGCTCGATAAGCCCGATGATGGCGGCCCCGGTCATGGACTTCCCCGCGCCGCTCTCGCCCACCATGCCGAGGATTTCACCCGGCTCGATGGACAGCGATACATCCTCGATGGCGTTCACAGTGCCACGACGGCCGGGGAAGGCGACGGTCAGGTTCTCGACGGATAGAAGGGTCATTGTCGTTACCTCAGCTTGGGGTTCAGGGCATCGCGCAGCCAGTCGCCCAGAAGGTTGACGGCAAGCACCAGCACGACGAGCACGACGGAAGGAAAGATCACGACCCACCAAAGGCCGGAGAACAGGTATTCGTTGCCGATGCGGATCAGCGTGCCAAGCGAGGGCTGCGTCGCGGGCATGCCGACCCCGAGGAAGGACAAGGTCGCCTCGGTCAGCACGGCCATGCCGAGATTGATCGTGGCAATGACCAGAACCGGCCCGAGCACATTGGGCAGGATGTGGTGAATCATGATCCCAATGCCCGACACGCCGTTGATGCGGGCGGCCTGCACGTATTCCTTGTTCCGTTCCACCATGGTGGAGCCGCGCACAGTGCGGGCGTATTGCACCCAGTTGGTCAGCCCGATCGCCAGGATCAGCACCCAGATCGCGGCGTCGGCATGTTGCTCGGGGGGAAGAATGCCGCGCGCGATGCCATTTACCAGAAGCGCCACGAGGATCGCCGGAAAGCTGAGCAGCACATCGGCCACGCGCATGATCGTAGCATCGACGACGCCACCCAGGAACCCACCCAGAAGGCCCAGGGAAACGCCAAGGGCAGCAGCCAGCGCGACGCTGGCGAAGCCCACGATCAGGGACAGGCGCAGGCCGTAGAGGATCGAGGAATAAAGGTCGCGCGCCTGCTGGTCGGTGCCGAGGATATAGCGCGGGTCGCCGCCCTCCGCCCACATGGGCGGCAGTTCGCTGTCCAGAAGGAAGAGCTGCGAGATATCGTAGGGGTCTTGCGTTGCCAGAACCGGGGCAAGCGCCGCCGCGAGGAAGAGAGAGATCAGAACGAGGCTGGACAGCCGCGCCGTCCAGGAGTTTCGGAAGCTCCAGAACAGATCGCTGTCGAGCGCACGGGACAAGGTTGTGTCAGCCATGGGACCCTCCGGCTCAGTGCGACGCGCGCGCGCCATCGACCCGCAGACGCGGATCCAGCACGGCGTAGAGAAGATCGACGCTGGTGTTGATGATCACGAAGATCAGGCTGACCAGCACAAGGTAGGAGGCCATCACCGGCACGTCGCCAAAGCTGACTGCCTGGATGAACAATGCGCCCATGCCCGGCCACTGGAACACCGTCTCGGTGATGATGGCGAAGGCGATCAGACCGCCAAGCTGCAACCCGAAGATGGTGATGACCGGGATCAGCGTGTTTTTCAGCGCGTGGCGGAAATGGATCGAGCGGTTGGTCAATCCGCGGGCGCGGGCGAACTTGATGTAGTCGGTGCGCAGTACTTCCATCATCTCCGACCGGACAAGCCGCATGATCAGTGTCAGCTGGAACAGGCACAGCATGACCGAGGGCAATATCAGCGCCTTGAGACCTGAAAGCGTCAGGAACCCCGTCGACCACCAGCCGATATCGACCACCTCGCCGCGGCCGAAGGAGGGCAGCCAGCCGAGCCACACCGAGAAAACGAGGATCAGAAGGATGCCTGTAACGAAGGTGGGCAGCGAGATCCCGATCAGCGACAGGAATTGCAGGGATTGCGCCAAGAAACTGTGCGGCCTGAGCGCGGTAAAGATCCCTAGGGGAATTCCGATCAGCAGCGACAGCCCGGCTGCCACCAGAACCAGTTCCGCAGTCGCCGGGAACCGCTCGGCCAGCAGGGTCGATACCGGGCGGGCATTGCGCCAGGACAGGCCGAAATCGCCTTGCGCGGCGCGGGCCACGTAGCGCCCGTACTGAACCCAGATCGGCTGGTCCAGCCCAAGGCGTTCGCGGACCTCGTCGCGTTCCTCGGTGGTGGCGTTCTCGGACACCATCGAATTCACCGGATCGCCCATGAAGCGGAACATCATGAAGGCGATCAGCGCAACGGCGAGCATCACGAAAATAGACTGGATGATGCGGCGGATCAGAAATCCCAGCATGGCGGGGTCCTTCCATTGGGGGTGTCGGGTCGTCGGGGCCGGGCATGTTCTGCCCGGCCCTGTGGCGGGTTCAGTCGGTGACCCGAGCGTACCACAGGCGCACGAGACCATCGGCGGGCTGCGGGATCTCGACCGTGTCGCGCACGGCCCAGGACAGCGGCTGCTGGTGCAGCGGCATCCAGACCACGTCGTCACGGGCGGCCATGAGGGCTTCGTGCATCATCTCCAGCCGGTGTTCCGGGTCGACCTCTACCGCGATGGACTGGGTCAGTTCGTCGATACGCGAGTTGGAATAGCCAGCCGGCGTGAAGGTGCCGTATTCGCCGCCGGGCGTGGCCAGCATCGCGGACAGAACCGAGAACCCGTCCAGCATTGGCAGTGTCGCCCAACCAAGCATGAAGACGTCGACCTCGTGGTTGTCGACCCGCTGGAAGTGGATCTGGCGCGGCTCAGTTACGAGGCGCGGTTCGAACCCGGCCTGCGCCATCATCGCGGCCATGGCCTGGCAGATCGCGGCGTCGTTGATGTAACGGTCATTGGGACAGTTCAGGTTGAAGGCGAACCCGTCAGGGTAGCCCGCTTCGGCCAGCAACGCGCGGGCGCGGTCCGGGTCGTAGGGTAGGCGTTCGTCCATCTCTTCGGCGTAGCCGGTTACCTGTGGTGCGATCAGCGACCCGGTCACGCGCGAATTGCCGCGCATGATCCGGTCCCGGATCAGCTCCATGTTCACCGCGTGATAGAGTGCTTCACGTACCCGAAGGTCCTGGAACGGGTTGCCCTCGACATTGCCGTCGACAAGGCTCTCACCCATGTTGATGCCCATCATGATGGTGCGAAGGCCCGGATTCTGCATCATGTGCACGCCGGGGGCATTGTCGATCCGGGGGGCATCCTGCAGCGGTGCCGGTTCGATCAGGTCAATTTCCCCGGACAGAAGCGCCGCGACGCGGGTCGCGTCCGAGCCGATCGGAGAATGCTCGATCCGGGTCAGGTTGTGTTCCGGGCTATCCCACCAGCCGTCATAGGCGACCATCACGTTCAGCGCGTCGGGACGACGGCTTTCCAGCATGAACGGACCGGTGCCGTTGGCGTTGTTGGTGGTGTAGCCCTCTTCGCCCTGGCTGGCGTCGATCGGTGCGGTGGCGCCGTGCTCTTCCAGCCAGCCGCTATCGAGGATGAAGATATTGGTCAGGTAGTTGTTCAGAAGCGGGGTTGGCCCTTCCAGCACCAGATCAACTGTCATGTCATCGACGATCTCGACCGCCGTCAGACCGGGCAGGTTTCCGCGCAATGGCGAGCGTGGGTCCACTGCGCGCATCAGAGACACCTGAACATCTGCCGCGTCGAAGGTCTGCCCGCCGTGAAACGTCACACCTTCGCGCAGGGTAAAGCGCACGCGGTTTGGCTCGATCACCTCCCAGGATGTGGCCAGCGCGGGTTCGATGTTGAGATCGGCATCGTAGCGGACCAGCGGTTCGTAGATGTGATGCGTGAAGATGTTGGTGAAACTGTCGGTCACGGCATGCGGGTCAAGCCCGTAGATATCGCGCGCCGTCGCGTATCGCAGGGTTTCGGCGCTGGCCCCGGCTGCAAGGCAGCCTACCGCAGCGGCAGTCATAAGAAGATTGCGGAACATTGTTCTTTCTCCCGTTGGTTGAATTAGGCCCTTGACGGACCAGCGTACAAAGCCACGTCTTATTGCCTACACTTGATATCAAGATTGTCAACAATTATTAAAACTTGTGTGTGCAGTTGTGTTGCCATAATAATGTGCAAAAAAGAAACTTCTGTAATTTCATCAGGATATGGCCGATGCCCCAGGAAGATGCCCAAACCAATACTCCGCAGGCGGAAGTCTACAACCGGATCTGGCGCGCCATTGCAGATCGCAAGATGCGCCCCGGAACACGGCTGAAAGAGGAGAAGCTGGCCGAGATCTTCTCTGTGAGTCGGGCGCGGGTGCGGCAGGCGCTTGCCGCTCTGGAGCATGACGGGCTTGTGACCATCGTGCCGCATCGCGGGGCATTCGTCTCGCAACCTTCTGTCGAGGAAGCCCGCGATATCTTCTTTGCGCGGCGGGCGATTGAGGCGCAGCTCGCCCGACGGCTCTGCGCGACCGCGACGCCAGAGATCGTAGCCAAGCTGGAGCGGCATGTCGCACGGGAACGCGAGGCCCATGCCGAAGGCGACACGCGGACGGCGATCCGGCTTTCCGGCGGCTTCCATCTATTGCTCGGAGAGCTTGCAGGCTCTCCTTACCTATGGGACGTGCTTCGCGATCTGGTGTCACGCACCTCTCTCATCATCGCGATGTACCAGGTGCGCACCGGCCCCGATTGCGGGCCTGACGAACATGCCGAGATCGTCGCCGCGATCACGCAAGGCCACAGCGACCGCGCGACCGAGTTGATGACGCATCACCTCGAGCATCTCGAGGGGACGCTCGATCTGGAACAGGATGCGTCACAAAGCGACGATCTGAGCGATCTTCTGTCATGACCGAACTGCATGACCTGTTGATCCGATGTGCCACCATCGTCACAGTCGATCAGGGCCATCGTGTTCTGGACGATGGCTGGATTGCCGTTAGTGGCACGCGCATCGCCGGGATCGGCACTGGACAGCCGCCGCCCGCGAAAGCCGTCATCGACCGCCCGGGTTTGATCGCCCTTCCCGGCCTGATCGACGCGCATTCCCATGCCGGGCACGGGCTGGTACGGGCTGCTGGCGACGGTGACGGAGAGCTTTGGTTCCGCATCTGCGAAGAGATCTATTCGGGCGCCGCGACGCCTGCTTTCTGGCGGGCCGAGGCGCAGCTGGCCCTGTTGGAAAGGCTGATGGCGGGCGTCACCACCGCCGTGTCGCTTCTGGGTGGCGGGCCGGATGTGCTACGCACCGATACGCCCGAAGCGGGCGATGCCCATTGCGCCGCGACCCGCGCCTCGGGCCTGCGTACCATCATGGCAGTGGGACCGGGGCGCTTGCCCTTCCCGCGCCATTTCGGGCCTGACCGGCGACCAGTGAGGTTCGAGGACCAGATGGCGGTAAGCGCGGAGTTGATCGCGCGCCATGACGACGTGTTCGACAAGCGCACGGGCGTGGCGCTGATCCTGCCGGTCTACGCTCCCGACCATATGGAGACACACGGGGATGACATTCGCGCCATGTCGCGGGCCATGCGCGAGATGCAGGACCGCACTGGCGTGCTGTTCACGCAGGACGGGCACCGGACTGACACGATCGCATTGGCCGCCAAGCTTGGCCTGCTGTCGCCGCGCGCCGCGCTCAGCCACAGTGTTGACCTGTCGCCTGCGGATTTCGCTGCGCTGTCCGACACCGGGGCCAGCATCGTTCACAATCCTTCGGCGATCATGTCGATCCTGGGTCGTTGCCCGGTTCCCGAATTGATCGAGGCCGGGGTCACCGTTTGTCTTGGGTCCGACGCCGGTGCACCGGATCGGGGGTTCGACATGTTCCGCCATATGGCTCAAGCGATGCAGTACCACCGCCGTCATTTCCGTGATCCAACTGTGTTGCCAGAAGGCAAGGTGCTGGAAATGTGCACCGTGGATGCGGCACGGGCCTTGGGGCTGGAGTCCGAAATCGGATCGCTGGAGGTCGGCAAACGGGCCGATATCGTTCTGATCGACGGACGCGCCGCGCATCTCTGGCCGCCGGTCATGCCCCTGAACCGCATCACCCATTTTGCCAGTGCAGGCGACGTGAACAGTGTGATCGTCAATGGCAAGGTGCTGATGAAGGATCGTGTCCCTGCCGAGATGTCGGTGGAGGACGTCCTTGCAGAAGCGGAGCATGAGGCAAGTCGCGTCTTCGCGGAATGCGGGCGAGAGGACAGCCGCCGGGAGATGGCGTCGATCCGGGGCCAGGTGCGCAGACGGGCAGGCGGCTATGCCCCGTCAGGATCCACGCCCGAATAGACCGTTCTTCAGCGTCCGAAGCGCGCTTATGCGGCCAGCCGCATCCACATTTGGATGGCAAGCCCATCAGAGCAGTATCTCGATGGCCCAGAGGCCCGACAGGTACTGACGGCATCGGCGCCAGCCCGACCGTAGGCAGGTATGGTCAGACCTGCTCGGCCCCTTGGATGTTGATGAAGACCTCCCCGCCTTCGAGTTTTACAGGATAGGTGCCCAGGTTCACGCAAACCGGAGCGCGCATCGCCTCGCCGGTGCGGTAGTCGAACTGACCGTTATGCTTGGGGCATTCGATGACGTAGTCCATCACCAAGTCGTCCGCCAGATGCACCTGCTCATGGGTGCAGAGCCCGTCGGTGCAGAAATAGTTGTCATCGGGACTGCGGTAGACAGCAAACGTGCGGCCGTCATGGTCAAAGCGGATGAGGTCTTCTGCCTCGATCTCATCGGCTGCGCAAACGCGGATCCAGTTGGGCATGGGGCTCCTCCTTACTCTGCTGCAATCAGCGGGCGCTGATAGGCGGGGGTCGGACCGGCTCCGGCGGGAAGGGGTCGGCGGACATAGTGGTTGAAGTCGGTCTGTTGGCGGATCACGGCCGGTACGATTTCGCGATATGCCGCCAGAAGAGAAGGGTAAGCCCGAGGACAATCTTCGCGGATATCCTCATGAAGCGCGGGCAGATAATAGAAGGGCACCATCGGATACATATGGTGTTCCACATGGTAGTTCATGTTGGAATAGATGAAGCGGAACACCGGGTTCAGCAGAACCGTGCGGGAATTCAGCCGGTGATCTGGCACATCCTCGGCAAGACCGGCGTGCTGCGTTGTGGCCATGACATGATGCAGCCATGACCCGTAGAAGGTCGGCCCCCCTATCAGAACCAGCGGCAACCATGAGCTGATCAGCATGGCTGCGATCCCGGCAGAGACCAGAATACCGACATGGGCCCGGGCCGCGCGGAAGGCCTTGGGTCGTTCACTCTCTGGCAGGAAATCCTTCTGGTCCGCGGTCAACAGGCCAAGGCTCAGCCGCAGGGCTTTCCATATCTCCTTGCTGGTCGCCACCACATGCAGAAGGTTCAGAACCCAGGCCAGCAGGCTTGGCGGTCGGGGGAAGGCGATTTCGGGGTCACGCCCGACGATCACGGTATCGGTGTGATGGCGGGCGTGGCTCCAGCGCCAGAGCACCGGGTTCTTGAGCGACATGAACGAGGCCAGTTGATAGATCGCGTCGTTCATCCAGCGGGTGCGCATGGGCGTGCCGTGTCCGTATTCATGCCAGCGGCTTTCAGCACCCGAGGCGTAGAGCACGCCATATATCAGCGCGACAGGCCAGGCCCACACCGTTCCCCAGACCCAGATCAGCAACGCGCCGGAGGCAACGGTCAGTCCGGCCCAGAGGCCAAAATCACGCAGCCCCGCGCGGTCTGAACGTTTCATCAGCTCTTTCATGCGCGTGCGGGGAATCGGAGTGGCATACCATTCCGCATGGGCAAAGCCGGGGCCGGACGCGGGGCCTGTCAGGCTATAGTCTCGGAGGGTGGCAGGGGCGTTCATGTGGGGCCTCATTGCAAGCTTTGATGCACCAAGCAGGCATCAGCTTGCCGATGCGGTCAATTGCAGGCATGATAGTTTCTATCATTTCCATCACGGGCCTGGTCTCGGCAGATGATAGGAATTCCCCATTGGCCAAATCCCGGCGCACCACGCTTGAAGATGTTGCACGCGCGGCCGGTGTGGGGGTGGCCACGGTAGACCGGGTGCTGAATGCTCGGGCGCGGGTCGCACCGGAAACGGCCGCGCGGGTCGTGGCGGCTGCCGAGGCGACGGGCTATCACGGCAAGGCGATGCTGAAGTGGCGCATAGCTGAGATGGCACCTGCCTGCCGGTTCGGCTTTCTGCTGCAGAAAGAGGGGAAATGGGAGTATCAGACGCTGGCCGAGGAATTGCGCATCGCCACTCTGGCACGGCGCGATGTCCGGGCCGAGCCTGTCTTTTCCTTTGTCGGCAGCCTTTCGGCAGAGCGGTTGGCCGAGGAAATCACCCGTCTCGGGGCCGATGTCGATGCCCTTGCCGTCGTCTCGGTCGACCATCCCGCAATCTCCGAGGCCGTCGATACATGCGCGGCCCGCGGGGTGGCCGTCTATGCGCTGCTCAGCCCCCTTGGCGCAAAGGGGCTGGCGGGCTATGTCGGGCAGGACGGGTACATCGCCGGGCGCACCGCAGGGTGGGCGATGACCCGGCTTGCGCGCCCCGGCGGCGACATCGGCGTTCTTGTCGGATCGCACCGCTATCTCGGGCAGCAGGCCAATGAGCGGGGGTTTCGCGATGCAATGGCCCGTCACGCTCCGGATCGTGTGTTGAGGGAAACGCTCATTTACCTCGATGACGAAGCCATTGCCTTCGAGGCGGCTCAGGATCTTCTGGCGCGGCCGGGAAAGCTTGCGGGCATCTACCATTCCGGCGGCGGTGTCGGGGGCGTTGCGCGGGCGCTGAAAGCCTCGGGGCGGGCAGGTGAGATCACCTATATCTGCCACACCCGCAGTCCGGGAAGCGAGGCTGCCCTGCGTGAAGGTATTGCCGATCTGGTGATCTCCGGGTCTCTGGCAGGGCTGGCCCGGACGCTGACGGACAGCATGGCCGGCTCGGTCCGCACCGGGAAGCCGGTGCCGCCACCTGCGCCCGAACGCTTTGAATTGCTGACGATCGAGAACCTCTAGCCGAAGGTCGCGCCAACGATGTTTTCACGCGTGATCACCCCGGTTAGCAGCGCACGCGGCTTGAAGGGGCGGCGTTCCAGATAGGCACACATTGCCTCGACCGCCTCTTCCGCCACCAGCCGCATGTTGACATGAAGCACGATGTCGATTGTGCCGTCCATCAGAAACCCCTGGGTGCGCGGAGTCAGGTTGTGGCAGATGAACACGATCTCCTTTTCGCGCCCGGCCTCTCCTAGCGCCCGCGCGATGCCAAGATTGCCGCCCCCGACGCTGTAGATGCCGACGATGTCGTCGCGGTCCGACAGGATTTGGCTGATCGCCTGATAGTTGCCCTCACCATCGTCATGGGCGTTGCAGGTCAGCACCTCTTGCACATGGGGGAAATCCTGCCGCAGCGCCACGCGGAAGCCCATCTCGCGGTCTTCATGGCTGCGGTAGAGTTGGCCAGAGGTGACAACAACGACGGCCCCGGACCGACGGGTCAGCCGCCCCATCAGATAGCCGCCGGTCCGTCCCGCCGCGCGGTTGTTCAGGCCGATGAAGCCGGCAAGCGCGGGGTGTTCGATCGGCGACAGGATGGCCAGCGCGGGGATGTTCAAACGGTCCAGCTCATGCACTGCGTCGTGAACCCTGGGGTCGTCGAGCGCCTGAAAGGCCACCGCATCCACACCTTGCCCCGCCGTGGCCAATAGCTTTCGTGCAAGGATGCCGGGTTCCATCTTCTTGGTGAAGACGCATTCCACAGTGGCGTTGCCGCGCCCCCCGAATTCCTGAAAGCACATCCCGAGAAACTCGGTCGAGGGCCCCGCATCTTCGGGCAGGAAGACGCGCAGCCGCCAAGGGCGGGGGCGTTCGACCGGGGTGGTGCCAGCCTCGATGGCCTCCTTGGCTTGAAGCACCCTCTGGCGGGTTGCTGCGCCCACATGGGCACGTCCGTGAAGCACCCGGTCCACCGTCGCCGTGCCGACCCCGGCCAGCTTCGCTATCTGGGCGACCGTGGCTTTTCGCCGGATCATCTGAGTCGGGTCATTGCGAGAATCATCCATCAACTTCAATCATTATTGCATGTTCTCTCTCAGTCAAAACATCAAACCACATCAATTTCATCTTGTTGATGTGGTTTTGCTTGCCCGAAGGCAAATGCCAATGGAATACCGATGCCACAACCCGTCTCGGTCTCGGGGCGAGGATGATCCAGGGAGGAATGAATGACGATTTCAAAGCACCTTCTGGCCAGCGCGGCCAGCCTTGCCTTGCTGAGTACCGCTGTGGCGGCGCAGGAATTCACGTTCCGCTATGGCAATGAGCAACCGGAAAGCTCGATCCGCTCGCAATCCATGATCTATTTCGAAGAACAGCTTGAAGAGCGTTCCGGCGGTCGAATCGAGGTGGAAAGCTTCTTTGGCGGCACGCTTGGGAATGAACGCGAGATGATGGACCAGGTGACGTCGGGGCTGTTGCAGGGAACTCGGGGCGGTTTCTTCGCGGATGCGTCGGGCGCGTTCAACATCTATCAGCTGCCCTTCCTCGTATCGGGCTGGGATGAGATGCAGTGCCTTGTCGCGTCCGACTTCACCGACGGTGTGCAGGCACGGGCCGAGGCGAACGGCTACCACATTCCGGCCACCGGCATCAGCCAGGGCTTCCGTGCATATACGACCAATGTGCGGCCCATCACGCAAGTGTCTGATCTTGAAGGCCTTCAGATTCGTGAACCGCAATCCGACCTGATGATCGCGACCGGCACCGCGCTTGGCTCGGTTCCGGTGGCGATGCCTTTCTCCGAGGCTTATCAGGCCTTCCAGCAGGGGGTGATCGACGGCCAGCACAACCCGCCACAGAACATCTGGGATTTCAATATTCACGAGGTTCAGGACTATCTGTCGCTGACCAACCACATGACCGGCCCCGATCCGCTGATTGTCAATCTGGCCTGGTATGAGAGCCTGCCCCAGGATCTTCAGCAGATCTTCGACGAGGTCGCTGTCGAGGCGCTGGCCATGTCCGACCAGCTGTACCGAGAGGCGGAAACGGCGGTCATTGAGGATCTGGCAGAGCATATGGAGATCAACACGCTGACGCCCGAAGCGCTGGCCGAGTTCCAGGACCGCGTTCAACCGGTCTACCAGCAGATGATCGAGGCGGGTCATTTCACCGCCGAAGATGTCGCAGCAGCCCGCGCAGCAGCGCAGTCCTGCGGCTGAGGGTTCCTCTCCCTCCGGCTGTGCGGGGTCCGCTTGGGCCTCGCGCAGTCGTCTCTAGCGAAAGGCACCTCGCATGAAACAGCTCGCTGCGCTTGAGGCCGGGTTGGCCCGCCTGATCGAGAACGTGATGATCGTTCTCTTCACGGTGTTTCTTGTGATCGTCGTGACGAAGGTACTGATGCGTCCCTTCGATGCGGCAATCTATGGCGTGGATGAACTGGTCAAGATCGCTTTCCTGACCACCAGCGCCCTGGGCGGCGCCGTGGCCATCAGCCGGCGGGAACATATCGCCATCACGGTATTCATCGAGGCGCTGCCACGCCCGGTGACGCTGGCCTTCTATATCCTCGGCCTTGCATTGGTTGCCTTCATGAACGGGGCGCTTGTCTACCTGTCCTTCGATTGGATCGCCGGACCGGGCCGGAACATCTGGCAGCCCTTCGGCATGCCGCAGGCCTATGTGTTCGTGGTTGTACCGATCGCCTGTGGGCTTGGGGTGCTGTTCAGCCTGGTCAAGATCGTGCTTGCCCTCGGGGGCGAGATCGAAACGGACCGTCTGTGGATGCCGGAGGATTGATATGCTGATCCTGTTCGGTGCCCTTCTCCTTCTGCTCGTCATCGGGGTTCCGATCGCCTATGCGCTTGGCCTGGCGAGCCTGGCCTATTTCATGATCGAAGCGCCTTTCGGAACTGGCTTCGTGATCCAGCGCTTCTTCGCAGGGATCAACAATTACCCGCTGGTGTCGCTGCCGTTCTTCATCCTGATGGGGCTGGTGATGAATTCCGGCGGCATCACGCAACGCCTGCTGGACCTGTCCACCTTCTTCGTGGGGCGGATGAAGGGCGGTCTTGGCCTTGTGAATGTGGTGGGCTCGATGATCTTCGGTGGCATTTCCGGCTCGTCGGCCTCCGATACGGCCTCGATCGGGTCCGTCCTGATCCCGGAAATGGAACGTCGCGGATATCCGCGCAGCTTTGCGGCAGGGATCACGGTCGCCTCGTCCACCATGGGCATGATCATCCCGCCCTCGGTGCCCATGATCATTTACGCCATCGCCGCCGAGGAATCGATCGGTCGGCTGTTTCTGGGCGGCATCATCCCCGGCATCATGGTGGGTCTACTGCAACTGGTGATCGTCTGGCGTATCGCAAAGGCACGGGATTACCCGACAGAGGTCGTTCCCTTCACAATGAAAGAAGCCCTGCGCCAGGCGCGCCGATCCGCTGCCGTGGTGATCATGCCGGTACTGATCGTGGGCTCGGTCGTCTTCGGCTTTGTCACGCCAACGGAAACGGCGGGCACGGCGGCGGTCTACGGGTTGATCATCGGGTTCTTCCTTGTCGGGTTCACCGTCATCAAGGATCTGCCCGGCGCGATGCGCAACGCGATCATCATGTCTGCCAAGATCATGATGATCATCGCCTTCAGCCAGGTCTTCATCACGGTGCTGGCGCTGGAACGCGTGCCCGATCAGCTGGCCGATTTCGTCGAGGGTCTGGGACTGGACGCGACCACTTTCCTGCTGGTCTCTGCCGTGCTCATCCTGCTGGCGGGCACCTTCATAGATGTCAGCCCCGCCATTCTGCTGCTGACGCCGGTACTTTTGCCCGTTGCCCAGAACCTTGGCGTGTCCGGTGTGCATTTCGGTGTGGTCCTTGTCTCGGGCCTCGCCGTCGGGGCCTGCACGCCGCCGGTGGGGAATTGCCTTAACGTCTGCGCTGCGATCTGCCGCTTGCCGATTGGCCAGATCTTCCTGGGGGCGGCACCTTTCCTGATGGCCAATGTGGTGGTTCTGGGTCTGCTCTGCGTCTTCCCCGAACTGGTCTTGTGGATCCCGGATGCTGTCATGGGACCGTAGGCGCGACTGGAATTTGGCACCGGGGTGTCTGCTGGACGTGCCGCGCACCGTCGCAAGACGGGTGCTGAAACCCCCGATCTGATGGACCGCGCCTGCGCGCGCAGAAAAGGAAAGATGCATGAAACGCATATGTGTGATCGGATTGGGTGACATGGGCTCGGGCCTGGCAAAGAACCTGATCAAGGCGGGGTTCGATGTTGCCGGGTTCGACCTGAGCCCCGACCGCCTGGCTGCTTTCGAGGCAATGGGCGGCAGGCCCGCTGCCAGCGTGGCGCAGGCCGGTGACGGGGCCGAGGCCGCCTTCGTGATGGTGATGAACGGCGATCAGGCCAAGGCCGTGATCCTTGGCGCTGACGGGCTGGCCGCGCATATGGCCCCCGGCGGCACAATTCTGCTGACCGCCACCATCCGGCCTCGCGAAGCCGTCGAGATCGGCAACGCCATGGACGGCACCGGCATTCACCTGATCGACACGCCTGTATCCGGTGGCTTTCCCGGCGCGCAAGGCGGGACGCTGACCATGATGGCCTCGGCCCCTGATGCCGTCATCGCACAGGTCCGCTCGGCGATGGAGGCGGTCTCGGCCACCATCCACCATATCGGGACTGAACCGGGCATGGGCCAGACCGTGAAAGCCTGCCTGCAAACGCTTATCGGCTCGATCTTCTCGGCCACGTTCGAAGCCTCGGTGCTGGCCGCCAAGGCCGGTGTGAAGGGCGAGCATCTGTTCAGGGTCTTCTCAACCTCTGGCGCGGGCTGCGGCTGCACCAACACGGCGCTGGAAAACATCATCGACCGCAAGTTTGCCAATACCGGGTCGGGCATCGGCACCATGCACAAGGACCTGACCATCTCGATGGATCTTGCCGAAGAGCTGGAAGTACCGATGCAGATGGCCTCGACCGCCATGCAAATCTTTCACGCCGGAAAGTCGAAATACCCCGACGGGGACAACTGGGCCTGCACGCGGGTGATCGAAGAGATCGTCGGCGCGGAACTGCACCGCTGAATAGGAGAAAGCCGATGAAACTGGGTGTCATTTGTGACGGGATCAGCCGCGACCTGTCCCATGCAGTTGATGTCATGGACGAGTTCGGGCTGACCTATGCCGAACTGCAATTCGTGGGCGATACGGAAGTGGGCGACCATTCCGCCGCCGAGATTGCCGAGATCGACCGGCTGCTGCGCGACCGTGGCAAACCGGTCAGCTGCCTGTCGCGTCACATCTTTGCGGGCATGACCAAGGACAACCGGCCAGGGGACGAGCTGCACTCTCGCCACATGGACGCGCTGAAGCGCGTCATCGACATGGCGCATGTGGTCGGCAGCCCGCTGGTCCGCATCATGACACCGAAGAAAGAGCAAATCCTGTGGGGGCTGAACGGCGCCGAGAAATGGAACGTGGCGCATGGGGCATGGGACGCGATGCTGCCGCTGATTGCACCTGCCTGCGACGTCGCGCGCGATGCCGGGGTGACCTTGGTTGTCGAAACCGGCAACGGTACAATGGTGAATTCCAACTACACGGGGCGTAAGCTGATCGACGATCTGGGTGCAAAGGACGTGCTGAAAGTGCTCTGGGATCCGGCGAATAACTGCTGGTGCCACGAAGCGGCCTGGCCGGATGGCTACGACGCCGTGAAGGACGGATATCTGGGGCATGTGCATATCAAGGATGTCCAAGTCGATACGCCACGCGCCACACTGGAAGTGCGCCGGATGGGGGAAGGCCAACTCGCCGAGCAGTTCCTCCCCGTGGCAGAGGCCCTGCGCGCTGATGGTTATGATGGCGTGATTTCCTTTGAAAGCGTCTACCATCCGGGAAATGGCAGTTTCGAGGATGGCTTTCGACTTTGCATAGACCGGTTCAAAAGACTGTTCGGGTAATCCGGCAGCAATCGACGCTAAGAAAAACACGGCGACCGGCGGATCAGTGGTCCCGCCGGTCGCTTTGCTATTCTGCTGACGGTGCTGATCCTGCTCTGCCAAGGAAACCCGCCGCATTCATGAGAAAACGGAAGATCGGAATTGGACGGGCGCGGCATATGTGCCCTTGCACACCCAACGCCTGAAAAAGATCCGCACCGCCGGACAGTAGGCAGGCGGTTTGACGAAAAAAGCGACCGTGCAATCGGTTGTAATCGGATCTTCAAGAGTTTGTGGTGCGGGCGGTGGGACTCGAACCCACACGGGCACAGGGCCCTTCAGATTTTAAGTCTGATATGTCTACCATTCCATCACGCCCGCATGCGGCCCCCGGTCAGGTTCGGGTGCCTGCAAATCTTTCCTGCCAGCTTTCGCGGTCCTCGTCGCTGATCTTGGCAAAGAGCACATCCGGCACGCTAAAGCCATGACCGGCCTCCAGCACCGCCAGCGCGTCACCCACGGAATCGGGCCAGCCCGCGCCATCTGCGTTCATCGCCGCCAGCATCGTGGCCGATGCATCGGGGATGAAGGGCTCCGACAGGACCGCATAAAGACGGATCAGGTTGAGCGACAGGCGCACGATGGCCGCGGCGCGGTCGGGGTCTTCCTTGAAGGCGGCCCAGGGCGCGGCGGCCTGCAGGTATTCGTTGCCCGCGACCCAGATGGCGCGCAATTCGGCGGCGGCCTTGCGGACCTCCATCGCCTCCATATGTGCCTCGTAGGCTTCGAGCTTTTCTTCCAGCTCGGCCACCAGCGCAAACTCCTGATCGCCGTAATCGCCGCCCTCGGGCACGACCTCGCCGAACTTGGACCGGCAGAACTTGGTGACGCGGCTGACGAAATTGCCCAACACGTCGGCCAGATCCTTGTTCACCGAGGCCTGGAAGTTTTCCCAGGTGAACTCGCTGTCCGAGCTTTCGGGGGCGTGGGACAGAAGCCACCAGCGCCAGTAGTCGGCGGGCAGGATTTCCAGCGCCTGATCCATGAAGACACCGCGCCCGCGCGAGGTGCTGAACTGGCCGCCATCGTAGTTGAGGTAGTTGAAGGACTTGATGTAATCGACCATCTTCCACGGCTCGCCCGATCCGATCATGGTCGCGGGGAAGCTGAGCGTGTGGAAGGGCACGTTGTCCTTGCCCATGAACTGGACGTAGCGCACGTCACCCGCGCCCTTGTCGGTACGCCACCAGCGTTGCCAGTCGGCCTCCGTCTTGCCATTGGCCTCGGCCCATTCGGCGGCGCAGGCGATATACTCGATAGGGGCGTCGAACCAGACGTAGAAGACCTTGCCCTCCATGCCCGGCCAGTCCTCATCGCCGCGCTTCACGGGAATTCCCCAATCCAGATCGCGGGTGATCCCCCGATCCTGCAACCCGTCGCCATCGTTCAGCCATTTCTTGGCAATCGAGGTGGTCAGCACCGGCCAGTCGGTTTTGGAGTCGATCCAGGCCTCCAGCTGATCCTTCAGCTTGGACTGGCACAGGAACAGGTGCTTGGTCGGGCGCATCTCCAGATCGGTGGAACCTGAAATCGTGGAGCGCGGGTTGATCAGGTCAACCGGGTCCAGCTGCTTGGTGCAGTTGTCGCACTGGTCGCCACGGGCACTTTCGAAGCCGCAATTGGGGCAGGTGCCCTCCACATAGCGATCCGGCAGGAAGCGGCCATCGGCCTTGGAATACATCTGCTGGTCATCGACCTCGCGGATCAGTCCGGCCTCGTAAAGCTTGCCTGCCAGATGTTGCGTCAGCTTGTGGTTTTGCTTGCTGGAGGAGCGTCCGAAATGGTCGAAGCTGAGGCGGAAGCCCTTGGCGATCTCGGCCTGCACAGCCCACATTTCGGCGCAGTACTCCGCAACCGGCTTGCCGGCCTTGGCGGCGGCCAGTTCGGCGGGGGTGCCGTGTTCGTCGGTGGCACACAGGAACATGACTTCATTGCCCCGGCCCCGCTGGTAGCGGGCATAGAGATCGGCGGGCAGCTGGCTGCCCACGAGATTGCCCAGGTGCTTGATCCCGTTGATATAGGGAATCGCCGAGGTGATGAGGATTCGTGCCATCGGAGTGCCTTTTGTCGTCCTTGCGCAGCCCCGTTTAGCGCAGGCGCGGCGCAAGGACCAGAACCCTTGCGCGGGTCGGGTTCAGGGGCGGTGATTTCGGCGGAAGATACGCCCGACCTGAAAGCTTGTGCGCGGCACCCAGACATAGGGCGCGCGGGTGCTGGCGCTGGCCCGGCGGCGCATGCGGACCAGGCCGAAGACGACAAGCCCCAGATGCGCGGCGGCGATGAAGGAGAAGAGCGCCCCGGGACCGTAGAGAGAGATCAGGTTCGAGGTCAGGAGCGGCGCGACAATGGCGCCAAGCGCGTAGAAGAACATGAGCGCGGCGGAAAGCTCTACCCGCTCATGATCTTCGGCCCAGTCATGGGCATGGGCGGCCGAGATCGAGTAGATCGGGAAAGTCATCAGCCCGAAGAAAAAGGCCGCCCCCATGACGGCGGCGGTGCCCATGCCGCTGACGGCGATGGTGAAGCCGCAGGCGGGCAGGGCGGCGATGGACATGCCGATCAGCACCCACCTGCGGTCATAGCGGTCCGCCAGCCAGCCCACGGGCAGTTGTGCCAGCGCGCCGCCGAGGACGAAGGCGGAGAGGAAATAGGCGATCTGGTCGGCGCGCAGGCCCACCTCGGTGCCATAGAGCGGACCCACCATGCGGAACGAGGCGGAGGAGACGGCGGCCACCATGACGCCCGCGACGGCAAGCGGCGACTTGGCCCAGGCCATGCCCGGACGCAGGCGGGGGGCGTCGGGGGTCACAGGCTCGGTCGCGCGGGACAGGGTCAGCGGCAGCAGGGTCGCACAGCACAGCAGCGCCAGCAGGTTGTAGGAAACGTAATGGGCAGGCTCCAGGAAGCCGATGATCATCTGCGCGCAGAGCGAGCCCACCATATCGACCATCCGGTAGCTGCCCATGGCGCGGCCGCGCGTCTCGTTGGTGACCTTGGATTGCAGCCAGGCCTCGACCACCGTGTAGCAGCCCGCCACGCAAAGGCCCGAGGCCACGCGCATGAGCGCCCAGGCATAGGGATCGAGAACCAGCATATGGGCGAGAAGCCCGATGGCGCCTGCGGCGGTGAAGGCCGCGAAGGCGCGGGAATGGCCGATGGTCCCCATCAGGCGCGGGGCCCACCAGCAACCGATGAAGAAACCGAGGAAATGGGCGGAGCCCAGAAGGCCGATCTGGCTGTTGGTGAAGCCCAGGACGGTGCCCGAGAGCACATCGAGCGGCCCCACGCCGCCCGACGAGATCTGCAGAAGGAAGATCGACAGGAAGAGGGCGGCAAAGGAAACGAGAAGGCGCATGGGGCAGGGGGCTGGCTTTTTTGTCAGACTGGGGGTGCCGGTGGCCCGGTGCTGTCCCCCCGGCGACCTCAGCGGGGTCGTTTATGGCGGGTTCGCTCAATGCTGCGCGTGCCGGATCGCGGGAACGCTCTTGCAAGAGCGTTTTTCGGGGGCTCTGCCCCCGTCGCCTTGCGGCGACTCCCCCGAGGTATTTTTGCCAAGATGAAGGCACGTTCAGGCGGCGGGGGCCTTTTCGGGCTGGGTGTTGATGATGCCAGTGTCATCCAGCATCCAGCTTTTCGGCGGGGCCTGCCGGGCGCGCAGGCGGGCGAGTTGCCAGCGGCTGCGGCCGGGGCCATGGTCGGGTGTCAGCTGCCAGCGGCTTTCCACCCCCGCAGCCCCGCCCGGGCCGGGGGTCAGCAGCAGGCACAGAGGGGCGCGGCCTGCCACCGCCCCGGCCTCGGCAGCCAGGTGCAGGCGGCGCACCGGGGTCAGGCCCGGCGGCTCTGGCAGATCGCCCACAACAAGCGGCACGATGCCGGGGCGCAGCGCCTCTTCCAGGGCCCAGAGCAGATCCTCGGGGCGGCTTGTGTCGACCATCAGCAATCGCGCGGGGTCGATCAGCGGGCGCACCCCGTCCATATGCAGCCGGTCGGGATGCCAGCCGGGGCGCAGCCACAGGACCGGCCCGTCGCAGCCCTGCGCGGCCAGCAGTGCCAGCCGTCGTCGGGCAGGCCCGCAAAACTCATGCGCGCGGGCGCGGGGCAGGTCGAAACGGCCCAGAAGCCGCAGCGGGCGCGGGCCGGATCGGGGGGCAGAGGAACGGGACAGCAGGGCCTGGGACATGGGGTCAATCTACATGTTCGCTAAATGTTCTTCAATCCCTGCCTTGCGTCCGGGGTCTCAGCGCCTAGGTTGCGACGTAGCAACATGACGGACAGGACAGGAAAACATGCGACAGGTTCCCTTCGGCGCGACCGGGCAGACGGTCTCGGAACTGTGCCTCGGCACGATGACATGGGGCACCCAGACCCCGGCGGATGATGCGCATCGGCAGATGGATATGGCGCTGGCCGCAGGGATCGACATTGTCGACACGGCCGAGATGTACCCGGTCAACCCGGTCCGCAAGGAGACCATCGGTGGATCGGAGGCCATTCTGGGCGACTGGAACGCAGCCAACCCGGCGCGGCGGGGGGATTATCTGCTCGCCACCAAGATCAGCGGCGAAGGTGGGGTCGCCCGTGAGGGGGCGCTGATCACCGGGGCGGCGCTGCGCGAGTCGCTGGAGGGTTCGCTGAAACGGCTCAAGACCGACTATGTGGATCTCTACCAGCTCCATTGGCCCAATCGCGGATCGTTCCAGTTCCGCAAGAACTGGACCTACGACCCGCGCGGCCAGAACAAGGCCGAGACGCTGGCCCATATGGAGGATGTGCTGGCGGAGGCCGACAAGCTGATCGCGGAAGGCAAGATGCGCCACATTGGCCTGTCCAACGAATCCGCCTGGGGCACGGCGCAATGGGTCCGGGTGTCCGAGGACAAAGGGTTGCCGCGCGTTCAGACCGTGCAGAACGAATATTCGCTGCTCGCCCGGATGTATGACACCGATATGGCCGAGATGTCGGTTAACGAGGAGGTGACGCTGCTGTCCTTCTCGCCGCTGGCCGCCGGGTTCCTGACCGGCAAGTACCAGAACGGCGCCGTGCCCGCCGGGTCGCGCATGTCGCTGGTGCCGGAAATGGGCGGGCGCAAATCGGCAAGGGTCTTCGATGCGGCGGCGGCCTATCTGGAGATTGCGGCGCGCCATGGGCTGGACCCGGTGCATATGGCCCTGGCCTGGCAGCAGACCCGGCCCTTCGCGATCTCGGCCATCTTCGGGGCCACGACCAGCGCGCAGCTGGAGCATATTCTGGGCGCAGCGGATATGGTGCTGCCTGCGGAGGCGCTGGACGAGATCACGGCAGCGCACAAGGCGCATCCGATGCCGTACTAGGCGTCAGCGGTCGGCACGAAGATCCGAGATCGACTGGCCGAACGCCTTGCGAAAGGCGCGGGCGAGGGTGGATGGGCCGGAGAAGCCGGTTCTGACGGCGATCTCCTGCACGCTCAGCCCGGTATCCAGCGCCAGCCTGCGGGCTTCGTTCAGTCGCAGGCGCAGGAAGAAGGCACCGGGGCCGGTTTCCAGATGCTTGCGAAAGAGCATCTCCAGCCGCCGGGGCGACAGGCCGACCTCTGCCGCGATCTCTGCCATGGCGGGGGGGTCTTCCAGCCGCTCCTCCATGATGGCCACGGCGCGGGCCACCTGTGGGGTCAGCGCTGCAAGGCGCGCCTGCGGGACCAGCCGTTGCGGGCTGGGGCGATCCTCGGGGTCATAAAGCAGCGCATTGGCGACCAGCCCGGCCAGTTCGGCCCCGTGATGGGACCGGATCAGGTGCAGCATCAGGTCGAGGCAGGGGGCCGCGCCACCGGTGGTCAGGGCCGGGCCGTCGATCACGTAGCGGTCGGGCAGGGGGTCGACCTCGGGAAAGGCATTGCCGAAGGCCTCCAGATCCTCCCAATGAGTCGTGGCGCGGTGGCCGTTCAGCAGGCCCGCCCGCGCCAGCACCCAAGGCCCGCCATCGACCCCGCAATAGGGGATAGCGCGCCCCCGCAACTGCCGCAGCCAGGACCTGAGCGCCGGGGTGGCATGGGCATCGAGCCGGAAGCCCGCCACCATCACCATCAGGTCCATATCGGCATGAAGCGGCAGCGGATCGGTCATCACCTCCAGCCCGGAGGTCAGCCGCACCAGCCCGCCCTCGGGTGACATCACTTGCCAGGCATAGACCTTCCGCCCCGCCCGCCGGTTCGCCGCGCGGAACGGGTCCAGCGCCGAAGCCATGGACAGAAGGTTGGAATCGGGCAGCACCAGCAGGCCGATGCGGAAGGGCGGCTCTCCGGGGTTTCTTTTGCGTGTCGCGGAAATAGTCATGGATGTTTCGTATATCGCAAAGAGCTTGCCCGCAACATGCGCTTTCCTACACCAGACCAGAGGACGGAGACCAGCATGCCCCTTACCCCTTCGCGCGACGTATTCATCACCTGTGCCATCACCGGATCGGGCGGCACCCAGGATCGCAGCCCGCATGTGCCGCGCAGCCCCGAGCAGATCGCCAACAGCGCAATTGCCGCCGCCAAGGCGGGCGCGGCGATTGTTCATTGCCACGTGCGTGACCCCGAAACCGGGGTGCCGAACCGGGACAGGGCGCTGTTCCGCGAAGTGACCGAACGGATCCGCGACGCCGATGTGGACGTGGTGCTGAACCTCACCGCCGGGATGGGCGGAGACCTGGTGCTTGGCAGCATCGAACAGCCGCTGCCCGCCAATGAGGCCGGAACCGACATGGCAGGCGCGTCGGAACGCTTCGCCCATGTGCTCGACTGTCGCCCGGAAATCTGCACGCTCGATTGCGGCACCATGAACTTTGCCGAGGCCGATTACATCATGGTCAACACGCCGGGCACCCTGCGCGCCATGGGCCAGATGATGACCGATGCAGGTGTGAAGCCCGAGATCGAAGCCTTCGATACCGGCCATCTGTGGTTTGCCAAGAAGCTGGTGGAAGAGGGCATCCTTGAGGACCCCGCCCTGGTGCAGCTTTGCATGGGGGTGCCCTGGGGGGCTCCCGATGACCTCAACACCTTCATGGCGATGGTCAACAACGTGCCCGATCACTGGACGTTCTCGGCCTTCTCGATTGGCCGGAACCAGATGAACTATGTCGCGGCCTCCGTGCTTGCGGGCGGTCATGTGCGCGTGGGGCTGGAGGATAATATCTGGCTCGAAAAGGGCGTGCTGGCCACGAATGAACAACTGGTGACGCGTGCGCGCGGCATCGTGGAATCCATGGGCAGCCGCATCATGGGCCCGCAGGAAGTGCGCGACAAGCTTGGCCTGACCAAGCGGGACCCTGCCTGATGCAGGGGCTTGACGGCGCCCGCGTGCTGATCACGGCGGGTGCGGCGGGGATCGGCCGGGTGATGGCCGAAAACTTCGCGGCGCAAGGCGCGCGGGTGGCGGTCTGCGACGTGGACGAAGCGGCCAGCAAGGAAATGGCCGCGGCCAACCCCGGCATCCTGACCCGTGTCGTGGACGTGACCGATATGGGCCAGGTCGACGGGTTCCTCGACGAGGCGCTGGAGATGCTCGGCGGGCTCGACGTGGCGGCGGCCAATGCCGGGATCGGCGGGCCCGCTGCTGCGGTAGAGGACATGGATTTCCAGGGGTGGAAGGATACGCTCGCCGTCAATCTCGACGGGGCCTTTCTTGTCGCGCGCCGTGCTGCGCCGGTGATGAAGGCGCAGAAATCGGGGCTTTTGTTGCTGACCTCCTCCACCTCCGGGCTCTTCGGACACCCCTACCGTTCGCCCTACGCGGCGGCGAAATGGGGGATCATCGGGTTGACCAAGACCTGGGCGATGGAACTGGGCCCTTGGAACATCCGCGTGAACGCGCTCTGCCCTGGGGCGGTCGAAGGGCCGCGCATGGACCGGGTTGTGGCGAATGAAGCCAGGGCGCGGGGGGTCAGCGAAGACGAGGTGCGGCGCAGCTATGTGCAATGTGTCTCGATGAAAACATGGGTGAGCGCACAGGACATCGCCAATATGGCGCTCTTCCTGGCGTCGGATATGGGCAACAAGGTGTCGGGGCAGGCCATGGCCGTCGACGGGCACACGGAATCGAACGGGGATTGAAATGACCAAGACAGCGGCAATTCTGGGCGGGGGCGTGATTGGCGGCGGATGGGCCGCGCGGTTCCTGCTGATGGGCTGGGAGGTGCGGGTGTTCGACCCGTCGCCGACGGCCGAGGAAACCCTGAACGCGATGTTGGGACGCGCGCGCAAGGCGTTGCCCGCGCTCTATGATGTGGCGCTGCCGGCAGAGGGCAAGCTGAGCTTTCATGGCACGATCAGCGAGGCTGTGGAGAGCGCTGTCTGGATCCAGGAAAGCGCGCCGGAGCGGCTGGAGCTGAAGCAAAAGCTTTACCAGCAGGTGCAGTCGGTCTGTGACCCGGACGCGATCATCGGCTCGTCAACATCCGGTTTCATGCCGTCAGAGCTGCAAAACTGCGCCACGCGGCCCGAGCAGATCATCGTCGCACACCCGTTCAACCCGGTCTATCTGCTGCCTCTGATTGAGCTGGTGGGGTCCGAGAAGACCGATCCCGCGATGCTGGATCGCGCCAAGGAACTGCTTGAAACCGTGGGGCTTTTCCCGCTGAAGGTCCGGCAGGAGATCCCCGCCCATATCGCCGACCGTTTCCTGGAAGCCGTCTGGCGCGAGGCGCTGTGGCTGATCAAGGACGGCATCGCTACGACCGAGGAGATCGACGACGCGATCCGCATGGGCTTTGGCCTGCGCTGGGGGCAGATGGGGCTGTTCGAGACCTATCGTGTGGCCGGTGGGCCTGCCGGGATGGCGCATTTCATAAGCCAGTTCGGCCCGGCGCTGGAATGGCCCTGGACCAAGCTGATGGATGTGCCGGAGCTGACCGATGAACTGATCGAGATGATCGCCAGCCAGTCCGATGCGCAGTCGGGGCATCTGTCGATTGCCGAGCTGGAATCCCTGCGGGACGGCAACCTGATCGGGATGATGCGCAGCCTGAAGGCGCGTGGGTCTGCCGTGGGTAAGGTCTTGGCAGATCACGAGAAAACCATCGAACCCGCGATGCCGGACCTGATGGGTCCGATGATGACCCTGGACCGGCAGGTGCCGACCGACTGGGTGGATGGAAACGGCCATATGAACGAAAGCCGCTATGTGCAGGCGATGTCTGAGGCGAGCGACCGGTTCCTGCTGTGGATCGGTACAACGCCCGACTATATCGCCACGCAGGGCAGCTGGTTCACGGTGGAAAACCATGTGCGCTATCTGGCCGAGGTGATGATCGGCGACCGGATCACCGCGACGACGCAGGTGCTGGAGGCCAAGGGCAAGAAGCTGAAGCTGTTCTACACGATCCGCTGCAATGGCGAGGTGGCGGCGACGGTGGAGCAGTTGCTGATCCATGTCGACATGAAGACCCGCCGGGCGGCAGAGCCACCAGCGGAGATGGCCGATCTGCTGACCCGGATTGCGCGGGCGCATGCGGGTTTCGGGGTGCCGGACGGGGCGGGCGGAACCGGCCGCGGATAGGCGAAAAACAGGGGGGTGCCATGCGTACATCCCCCGTACACCCCTTGTGCATATGATACGGCGATTTCGCCGCCTGCCGGCGTCGACCGGGGAGCGGCCCTTCTCAACCCCCCGGCATGCGCCGGGAGGCCTCGTCGGTCCGCGTTGCCACGGATCTGTGGGGAGGGCGGCCTGTCGGGTCAGGTGGCCGGATGTGTGGCGAGGGCGGATGCCTCCGGCGGGAGTATTTGGGCCAAGAAGAAGGGGAAGGTCGGTCTTTTGGAGGGCCGTGGTCGCTAGCTCGGCTCGTCTGGATGCGTTACGAGATATTCACAATTTCACCGATTGGTGTAACATTTTTCTTGCAACGAATCGCTGTGCGGAATATCCCGACCATGCGGTCAGTTATTTGCGAGACTTTCGGGAGGATTCCGCCACATGGACGCTTTCATCTGCGACGCCACGCGAACGCCGATTGGCCGTTATGGAGGGGCGCTGAGCTCCATCCGCACCGATGACCTTGCGTCGCTGCCCATTGCGGCCCTGATGGCGCGCAATCCCGGTGTGGACTGGGGTGCGATTGACGATGTGATCTATGGCGATGCCAACCAGGCGGGCGAGGACAATCGCAACGTGGCGCGCATGGCGGCGCTGCTGGCGGGGCTGCCGGTGAGCGTGCCGGGGACCACGGTGAACCGGCTTTGTGCCAGCGGCATGGATGCCGTGGGGATGGCCGCGCGGGGGATCAAGGCGGGCGATTATGACCTGGTGATCGCGGGCGGCGTGGAAAGCATGAGCCGCGCGCCTTTCGTGATGCCGAAAGCCACCAGCGCCTTTGCGCGAGCCAATGCGGTTTATGACACCACCATCGGCTGGCGCTTCGTGAACAAGAGGATGCAGGCGGCTTATGGCACGGATTCGATGCCTGAGACTGCCGATAACGTGGCCGAGGACTATGGTATCAACCGTGCCGATCAGGATGCCTTTGCCGCCCGGTCTCAGGCCCGGTGGGAGGCGGCGCAGGCGGCTGGCGTTTTCGCCGATGAGATCACCCCGGTGGCGATCCCGCAGCGCAAGGGCGATCCCGTGGTGGTCGATACCGACGAACATCCGCGCCCCGGCACGACGGCCGAGAAACTGTCGGGCCTGAAGGGCGTCAATGGCCCGGATAAGACGGTGACCGCAGGCAATGCCTCGGGCGTCAATGACGGGGCGGCGGCGGTGCTGCTGGCATCTGAGGCGGCGGCCAAGGCGAACGGGCTGACGCCCATGGCGCGGGTCGTGGCGATGGCAGCGGCGGGGGTGGAACCCCGCGTGATGGGGATCGGCCCGGTGCCTGCCACCCGCAAGGTGCTGGCCAAGGCGGGGCTGAGCATCGAACAGATGGATGTGATCGAACTGAACGAGGCCTTTGCGAGCCAGGGGCTGGCCACGTTGCGGGAGCTGGGCGTCGCGGATGACGCGGCTCATGTGAACCCCAACGGGGGCGCCATCGCGCTTGGCCATCCGCTTGGCATGTCGGGCACGCGGCTGGTGCTGACGGCGGCCTATCAACTCAACCGCACGGGCGGGCGCTATGCGCTGTGCACCATGTGCGTGGGCGTGGGACAGGGCGTTGCCCTGATCCTGGAACGGGTCTGAAGGGAGACACGGGAAAATGTATGCACAGATGATCAAGACCGCCTCGAACGGGATCAAACCGCGCGAGGAGATGTCCGAGGAAGAGCGCGCCTTTCAGGACAAGATCGACAACGACATCAAGATCGAACCGCGCGACTGGATGCCGGAGGATTACCGCCGGACGCTGATCCGCCAGATCGGCCAGCACGCTCATTCCGAGGTGGTGGGGCAATTGCCGGAGGGCAACTGGATCACCCGCGCGCCGACGCTGGAACGCAAGGCCATTCTGCTGGCCAAGGTGCAGGATGAGGCGGGGCATGGGCTGTATCTCTACTCTGCCGCAGAAACGCTTGGCGTCAGCCGGGATGAGCTTATTGAACTGCTGCATGAAGGGAAGATGAAGTATTCGTCGATCTTCAACTACCCGACGCTGAACTGGGCCGATATCGGCGCCGTGGGCTGGCTGGTCGATGGCGCGGCGATCGTGAACCAGGTGGCGCTGCAACGCACGTCTTACGGGCCCTATAGCCGCGCCATGATCCGCATTTGCAAGGAAGAGAGCTTCCACGCGCGGCAGGGCTATGACGCGATCCGCGCGATGGCCTTCGGCACGCCGGAACAGAAGCGGCAGGCGCAGGATGCTTTGAACCGCCTGTGGTTCCCGGCGCTGATGATGTTCGGGCCGTCGGATGCGGAGTCGACCCATTCGGAACAGTCGATGGCGTGGAAGATCAAGGTGAAGTCCAACGACGAGCTGCGCCAGCAGTTCGTGGACCAGACCATCCCGCAGATCGAGTACCTGAAGCTCGACCTGCCCGACCCGAATATCAAGTGGAATGAAGAGCGCGGGCATTACGATTTCAGCGAACCGGACTGGCCCGAATTCTTCAATGTCATCAAAGGGAACGGCCCCTGCAACGTGGACCGCATGAAAGACCGCGTCGCGGCATGGGACGATGGGGAATGGGTGCGTGACGGGTTGCTTGCCCATGCCCGCAAGAAAGCTGCCCGCAAAGTTGCGGCGGAATGAGGAGGATCTGAGATGAAAAACGAATGGCCCCTGTGGGAAATCTTCATTCGCGGCCAGCATGGGCTGAGCCACCGGCATGTCGGCTCGCTTCATGCGCCGGATGCGGAAATGGCGGTGAAGAACGCGCGCGACGTCTATACGCGCCGCAATGAGGGCGTGTCGATCTGGGTGGTGGAGGCCAAACATATCGCCGCCAGCGCGCCGTCGGAAAAAGGCCCGCTCTTTGAGCCGTCGGAAAGCAAGATCTATCGCCACCCGACCTTCTACGACATTCCTGACGAAGTGGGGCATATGTGATGACCCGCGATGAGGCTTTGTTCGAATTCCTCCTGCGGATGGGGGACAATACGCTGATCCTCGGGCATCGGGTCTCGGAATGGTGCGGCCATTCCCCGGTGCTGGAGGAGGACATCGCGCTGGCCAACACGGCGCTCGACATGATCGGCCAGACGCAGCTGTGGCTGGGGCTGGCGGGCGAGGTCGAGGGCAAGGGCCGGACGGCGGATAATCTCGCCTTCCTGCGCGACGCCTGGGACTTTCGCAATGTGCTGATGGTGGAACTGCCCAATGGCGATTTCGGCCAGACGCTGATGCGGCAGTTCCTCTATGACGCCTGGTCCTTCGTGATGACCGATTGGCTGAAAGGGTCGGCTGACGAACGCATCGCCGCCATCGCCGAGAAGGCCCACAAGGAGGTGACTTACCACCTGGAACGCTCCGGCGACACGGTGATCGGTCTTGGGGATGGAACCGAGGAAAGTCATAGGCGGATGCAGGCAGCCTTGGACTATCTCTATCCTTATTGTGGGGAGATGTTCGAAAAGGACAAGGCGGATGAGTTGCTGGCAGAGGCCGGGATCGCCCCGGACCCCGCGGAACTGCGCGCCGAATACGACGATATCGTCGGGCGGGTACTGGCGGAGGCCACATTGGCCATTCCGGGTGGCGACTACGTCCACAAGGGCGGGCGCAATGGCCGGATGCATACCGAACATCTGGGGCATCTGCTGACCTCGATGCAGTGGCTGCAGCGCGCCTATCCGGGCGCGGCGTGGTGAGTGTGATGGAAAAGCCCACGGTCGATCAGGTCTGGGAGTGGCTCGATGCCGTGCCCGACCCCGAGATCCCGGTGATCTCTCTGGTCGATCTGGGCATCATCCGCGATGTGGCGTGGCAGGGCGATACGCTCTGCGTGGCCCTGACGCCGACCTATTCCGGCTGTCCCGCGACCAGCGTGATCGAGATGGACGTGGAGACCGCCCTGCGCGGACACGGCATCGAGAAGCTGGAACTGAAGCGCCAGATCTCGCCGCCCTGGACCACCGATTGGCTGACCGAGAAGGGCCGCGCCAAGCTGGAAGACTATGGCATCGCGCCGCCGCAACCCGCAGGCGGCCCAAGCCGCTGCCCGCAATGCCACAGCACCAATCTGGAGCGGATCAGCCAGTTCGGATCGACCCCGTGCAAGGCTACGTGGCGCTGCCGCGACTGTCTGGAACCGTTCGACTATTTCAAGTGCATCTAAGGGAGGAGCCCCATGGCGCGCTTTCACGAGCTCACCGTCACTGACATCCACAAGACGATCCGCGACGCCGTTGTCGTGACCCTGAAGCCCGAGGACGCCGAGGCGTTCGACTTCATTCAGGGGCAATACCTGACCTTCCGTCACGAATTCGACGGAGAGGAACTGCGCCGCAGCTATTCCATTTGCGCAGGGAGGCAGGAGGGCATCCTGCAAGTGGGGATCAAGCGCGTCGATGGCGGGGCGTTTTCCACCTGGGCCAATGAAGAGCTGAAGGTGGGCGATACGCTGCAGGCGATGCCGCCCATGGGGGGCTTTCATACGGCGCTGGATGCGTCCCAGGCCCGCCACTACCTCGGCTTCGCGGGCGGGTCGGGGATTACCCCGGTGCTGTCGATCATCAAAACCGCTCTGGCGACCGAACCGAGGTCCAGCTTCACGCTGGTCTATGCGAATAAGGGCGTGAACACGATCATGTTCCGCGAGGAGCTGGAGGATCTGAAGAACCTCTATATGGGGCGCTTCAACGTGATCCACGTGCTGGAAACCGACGCGCAGGAGATTGACCTGTTTACGGGCCTCGTGACCGAGGAGAAGGTCGCGCAGCTAGTGCGCACGGGTTGGGTGGATATCGACAGCGTCGATACGGCCTTCATCTGCGGGCCGGAACCGATGATGCTGGGCATCGCCAAGGCGCTGAGGGCGCATGGGCTGGATGATGCGCAGATCAAGTTCGAGCTCTTCGCCTCTGCCCAACCGGGGCGGCTGGCGCGGCGGGTCGTGTCGAAGGACGCGGGAAGTGCCGCCAATCAGGCGGCCCTGTCGGTGACGCTCGATGGCTCCACCCGGTCGCTGACCGTGGGCAAGGATATCAGCGTGCTGGACGCGGCGCTGGAAAACGCCATGGACGCGCCCTATGCCTGCAAGGCCGGGGTCTGTTCGACCTGCCGCTGCCGGGTGCTGGAGGGCGAGGTCGAGATGGTCGCCAACCACGCGCTGGAGGATTACGAGGTCGCCAAGGGCTACGTCCTGTCCTGCCAATCGTTCCCCGTCACCGACCGCGTGGTCGTGGATTTTGACCAGTAAGGAGGCCGGATCATGGAGATGAAGATCGAGGAGTATCTGGCCCAGGGCGGCGTGCTGACCAGCCCCGCCAATGTGCCGCCGCGCTACCGGGCGGAGCTGATGAAGCTGATGGCCAGCTTCGTCGACAGCGAACTGGCGGGGGCGGCAGGCTTTGCCGATGTGATCAACGCAGGCCCCGGCATCAAGGAACGGATCGCGGCGGCGCGGATCGTGCTGGAAAAGACCGATCACGCGGACAAGGTGCTGCGGGTGATGGGCGAATTTGGCGTCGATACGGCGCGCTATGCCAACCACCACCCCTGGACCGCGCGTCTGGCGCGGGACGCCGATATCGGGGCTGTGCGCGGCGATCATGACATGCGGCTGGCCGTCTTCAACTATCCGCTCGATGGCTGGGGCGATGCGGTGGTGATGAACCTGCTGATGGGGCGCGCCGTGGTGGCGCAATTGGCGGATATGCAGATGGTCAGCTATCAGCCACTGGCCGAGGCGTTCCGCGCCGTGGCCCCTGTGGAACTGCGCCATGCGGAGCTTGCCGAGGAAGGGCTGGACCGGCTGGTGTCAGAGGGGCAGGGCGCGGCGCTGCAAGCCTCTGTCGCCTATTGGTGGCCGCGTGTGGCGGCGAGTTTCGGGCAGGGCGACCCCGCCCGGTTCGACCAACTGCGCGCCATGGGGCTGCGCCATGCGTCGCGAGGTGAGCTGTTTTCGCGATGGCAGGCAGAGGCCGGGGCGGCTTTGTCCCGCGTGGGCCTGAACGCGGCCTAGACGGCGCTGCGGATCCAGTCCTCGACGATGCGCCGTGCCGCGCTGGCAGGTGTGTTGGCGGGGCGGATCAGGTAGAGTCCGTGGCCCGGTTCGGGCGGAAACTCCTTCAGTTTCACGAGACGCCCGGCGGCAAGGGCGTCTTTTGCCATGATTGCGGGGACAAGGGCGATGCCGGTTCCCGCCTCTGCCGCATCGAGGGCAAGGGCGGTCTGCGCGACCTGATGTGATTGGAAGGTCGTGCCGCTTTCGGACAGCCACTTGGCCCAGGGGCGGCTGGCATCCTCGATCAGAATGTATTGCGCGAAGAAGCTTTCCCGCGCGATCACCGGCGCGCGGGCGATGAGCGTGGGACCGGCCACCGCGACCAGCGGGGCTTCGCAGAGCAGATCGACCTTCCGCCCGGTGGTGGAAGGCGGCGCGCCGAGATGCAGGATGAACTCTGCATCGCTCTGATCCGGGGCCTGCGCTGTGATGATCTGAAGGTCGATTTCCGGGTTTGTTTCCGCGATCTCCGACAGGGACGGAATCAGCCATTTTGCGGCCAGAGAGGGGCTGAGGGCGACGGAAATCCGCATGGATCGTGATTTTAGTGAATCTATACCCTGTTGAATCAACCCCATGGCCTGTTCGATGGGGCTGTGTAGCTGCAAGCCGGCCTCTGTCAGGCGCAGACCGCGGCGGTGCCGTTCGAAAAGCTTTGCTTCAAGTGTAGCTTCTAATTGATTGATTTGTTGTGATACAGCGCCTGTCGTTACCTGAAGTTCCCGCGCGGCTGCGCCAAGGGTTTTGTGGCGTGCTGCCGCGTCAAAGGCGCGGAGCGTGTTCAGGCTTGGCGTGTTCATGGAGCCAATATAGTGGAGATTTGCTAAAAACAGAAGGTGATTGAAAGGCTTGAATCCGCGATTTGATCAAAATCTGGGTGCAGGACAGGTCAATCCTGTGATTTGTGCCCCAGAACCTCCACGAATCCGGCGCCGACGATCATCATCGTGCCAATCCCCTCTCGCCACCCGAACGGTTCGCCCGACCAGAGCGCGGCTGAGATCACGCCGACGACGATATCGCTCATCAACAGAAGCCCGAGCCGTGCGGGGGTCAGGACGGTCGCTGGCCAGATGGTCAGGAAGAGCATGGGAACGACAACAAGGCCCGCGATCAGGAACCACGGGGCCGCGCCCATCACATGGGTGAGGGCAAAACTGCCGCCAAGGCTGCCCCCGCCGATCAGGAGTGTCGCGCCGGTCACGACCAATGCGCCGAAGACGAAGGCGAAGACCTGTTCGGCCACCGCAACCGTGCCCGCGCGATAGAGGAAGAAGGATCCGAGTGCCCAGCTCATCCCCGAGATCAGCGCCAGAATATCCCCCAGATTGGGACCGCGCCCAATCGCCCCGACGCCCATCATCACCACCAGCCCGCCAATCCCGAGTGCAATCGCGCCGATCCTGGCCGGGGTCAGCCTTTCCCCCAGGAAGGCAAGGCCGAGGGCCGTGCTCCAGATCGGAGAGAGATAGAACAGCAGGACGGATCGGATCACATCCGTCAGGACGAGGCTGGTGGAATAGAGGCTGAAGGCGCAGCCGGTCAGCAAGCCGCAGGGCACCAGCACCGCAAGATGCGCAAGGGGGCGGGCCTTGAGCCACAGCAGAACCGGGATCATCAGGGCGACGGCCGCGAAGTAGAGCGAGAAACCGGCCCAGGCCCCCGGCAGCCCTGCCTGTTCGATGGCGCGGATCGGAATCCAGATCAGCCCCCACATCGCGCCACCGATCACGATGGCGACCGCGGCAGCTCCGGGCTGCCGTGCGATTTCCTGCAGGCGGGACATGGGCGTGGCTCCTGATCGGGATGCGTCGGGTGTGAACGGCCCGACCCCGCGCAGCCTGCCCCGAGAGCGCGATCTCGGCAAGCCCTCAGATACCGGGAAGGCCCCTCAGCGTCAGGTCCGCAACAAGCGTGGCATAGGCGTCACGGGCCTGAGGCCCGGCGCCGCCGTTCCACATATAGTACCAGTTCAGCATGCCGAAGACCGACATGGTAACCGCGCGCAGCTTGGCGCGGTCGTCGCCGAAGACCTGCGGGGCGGCGGCGCGGATGCAGTCGGAGAGATAGCGCACCATGTCCCGCTGATAGGCGCGCATGCGGTCCTGCTGATCCTCGGGCAGGGCAGAGAGCGCATTGAGCTGCACCTGGTGTTCATAATCCGACCCCTGATAGGCGCGCAGAACGTCCCGGATCACGCGGCGCAGACGGTCTTCGGGGTCGAGGCCCTCTACATCCGTCGCAAGGATCAGGTCGCGAAGGTCAGACAGGTAACTGTCGAGAATATCGAATAGAATCGCGTCCTTGCTGTCATAGTAGTGGTAGATATTCGCCTTCGAGATCCCGCATTCCTTGGCCAGCTTCGCCATCGAGGCGCGGTCGAACCCCTCGGTGGCGAAGATCTTGGCCGCCGATTGCAAGATCTGGTCCCGCTTCTGGTCGTGGTCTTTCGCGATTGTCCGTGCCACGCCTTATCCCTTCTCGCGGTTGTCGACGACGCGCTTGGCCTTGCCCTCGCTGCGCGCCACCGCGCCGGGATCGCCCACGTTCACCTCGATCGAGATGCCGACGATATCCTTCACGCGCTTGGACAGCATCCGCGAGGCGGCGGTTTTCGACAGCTCATCGGTGGCATCGGGCAGCGCCTCTACATGCACGCGCATCGCGTCCATCCGGCCCGCGGTGTAGAGCTCGATCTGGAAATGGGGCGCGAGGCCGCCGGTGGCCATCAGCTGTTCCTCGATCTGGGTCGGGAAGACGTTGACGCCGCGCAGGATCATCATGTCGTCGGAGCGTCCGGTGATCTTTTCCATCCGCCGCATGCTGCGGGCCGTGCCGGGCAGAAGGCGCGTCAGGTCGCGCGTGCGGTAGCGGATCATCGGCAGGCCTTCCTTGGTGAGCGTCGTGAAGACCAGTTCGCCAAGCTCGCCATCGGGCAGCACTTCGCCGGTTTCGGGGTCGATGATCTCAGGCAGGAAGTGATCCTCCCAGATCACCGGGCCATCCTTGGTTTCCACGCATTCATTGGCCACACCCGGCCCCATGATCTCGGAAAGACCATAGATATCAACCGCGTGCATGTCGAAAGCCTGCTCGACCTCTTTCCGCATCGCGTCGGTCCAGGGCTCGGCCCCGAAAATGCCGACCTCCAGGCTGCTTTCGCGCGGATCGAGGCCCAGTTTGTGGAACTGTTCGAGGATGTTGAGCATGTAGGAGGGCGTGACCATGATCGTCGTCGGCTTGAAATCGTTGATCAGCGTCACCTGCCGTTCGGTCATGCCGCCGGACACCGGAACCACCGTCGCGCCAAGCCGTTCGGCCCCGTAATGCGCGCCGAGACCGCCGGTAAAGAGGCCATATCCATAGGCCACATGCACGATGTCACCCGCGCGGGTGCCGGAGGCGCGCATGGAGCGCGCAACGAGGTCTGCCCAATTGCTGATGTCGTTTTTCGTATAGCCCACGACGGTGGGCTTCCCGGTGGTGCCGGAGGAGGCGTGTATGCGGGAAATCTGGTCGCGCGGGACGGCGAACAGGCCGAAGGGATAATTGTCGCGCAGGTCTGTCTTGTAGGTGAAGGGGAACTTCGCCAGATCGGAAAGCTGTTTCAGATCATCGGGATGCACACCCGCCGCGTCAAAGCGCTGGCGGTACATCGGCACGTTGTCATAGGCGTGGCGGACGGACCATTTCAGGCGGTCGAGTTGCAGCGCGCGGATCTCGTCGATCGAGGCGATCTCGATCGGGTCGAGCTCTTCCTTGCGGGGGCTGAGGTCTTTCATGTCGGTTTCACTCCTCGAACAACTGGCCCTTGATCGCGCGGGAATTGCCCCGGAACTCCGCGATCACGGTGCCGTCCTGGTTGGTCACGGTCACGTCGTAGATGCCGCTGCGGCCGGTCAGGCTGATTTCCCGGGCCACGGCGGTCAGCCGGTCGCCGATGCGGCCCGGTGCGATATAGGTGATGGTATTGGTCTGGGCGACCGTGTTCTGGTTGCGGCTGTTGCAGGCGAAGGCAAAGGCGCTGTCGGCGAGCGAAAAGGTCACGCCGCCATGGCAGATCCCGTGGCCATTGGCGTGGTGGGGTTCCACGGTCAGGGCCAATGTGGCGCGGCCTTCCGTCACCTCCACGAGTTCCATGCCGAACCAGGGGGAGGCATTGTCGTCGGCCCACATGGCCTCGGCGGATTTCCGGGCGCGGGTTTCGGGGGTCATCGGCCTTTGAACTCCGGCTGGCGTTTCGACAGGAAGGCGCTGACGCCCTCCGCATAATCGGCGCTTTCGCCGCAGGTTTTCATGGCGTCCGCTTCAAGATCGAGCTGATCGGAGAGCGTGTTGGTGGCGGCGGCCTGAATGCAGTGTTTCGTTAGGCCAAGGCCAAGGGTCGGGCCGTTGGCGAGCTTGGCGGTCAGGGCACGGGCCTCGTCCATCAGCTGATCGTCGGGGTAGGTGCGCCAGATCAGGCCCCAGTCGGCGGCGGTTCGGGCGGGCAGGGGCTCTGCCGTCATGGCCAGTGCCTTGGCGCGCGCCTCGCCCAAAAGGCGGGGCAGGTGCCAGCTGCCGCCGGTGTCGGGGACAAGACCCACCTTGCTGAAGGCCTGGATGAATTTGCCGCTGTCTGCCGCCAGCACGATGTCGCAGGCCAGCGCAAGGCTGACGCCCGCGCCTGCCGCGACGCCGTTCACCGCGCAGACAACCGGCAGGCGCATGTCACGGATCAGCCGGACGAGCGGGGCATAGAAGGTGCGGACGGTGTGGCCGAGATCCGGTGGGCCATCCATCTTCGAGGGGTCGCGGTCGCCCAGATCCTGCCCGGCGCAGAAGCCTCGGCCCGCGCCGGTCAGCAGGATCGCACGGGCTCCGGCGTCACGCGCATCAGACAGGGCCGTGCGCAGGGCGTGGTGCATTTCCTCGTTGAAACTGTTCAGCCGGTCGGGGCGGTTGAGCGTGATTTCACGCCAGTCCCCGTGGTCCGTCACCAATACCGTGTCGCTCATCTGCGGCCTCTCCTCCCTCGCTCAGGAATCTCTTGCATAAACCGAACGGTTGGTCAATAAATTCCGCAACACCGAGAGGGAGGGATCACCGTAATGACCGCCGACTTGCCAGTAACTGTCAGAAAAGACGGGGATATTGCCTGGGTCACTATCGACAGCCCGCCGGTGAACGCGACCTCCGTCGCGGTGCGGGCGGGGCTGGAGCGGGCGGTTTCAGAGGTGCAGGGCGCGCGTCTGGCAGTGCTGGCATGCGCGGGCAAGACCTTCATCGCGGGCGGTGACATGTCGGAGTTTGACGGCCCCGCGTTGCTGCCGCATCTGCCAGACGTGGTGCAGATGATCGAGGACTCGGAGGTGCCGTTTCTTGCACTGCTGCATGGCACCGTTCTGGGCGGCGGGTTCGAGATCGCCATGGGCTGCGCCTGGCGTTTCGCCGCGTCGGGGACCAAGTTCGGCCTGCCGGAAGTCAACGTGGGGATCATCCCAGGGGCAGGGGGAACGCAACGCGCGCCGCGTCTGGTGGGCATGGAGGCAGCGATTGAGATGGCCTGCACCGGGCGGATGTACTCTGCAACGGATATGCTGGCGCTTGGCGGCATCGACAGGATCGTGGACGATCCCGAGGCCGCCGCCCGTGCGTTCGCCGCCGATCTGCCAGAGCGCCCCGTCGCGGTCAGTGCGCGTAGCTGCGCGGCCCTGAGCGATGCGGATTACGCGGCCAAGGCAGCCGAGATTGCGAAACGCGCCAAGGGCCAGCAATCTCCCCTGTTGAACCTGGAGGCCCTGCAATGGGCGGCCCTGCCTTTCGCAGAGGGTCAGCCAAAGGAACGCGCACGGCATCTGGACATGCGGGCAGGGGCCGAAAGCCGGGCGCTGCGGCACGCGTTCTTTGCAGAGCGGCAGGTGATGAAGCCCAAGGCGATTGCAGGTGCCACTCCGCGCGAACTGTCTCATGTGGCCGTCGTCGGGGGC
>NZ_JASHJX010000015.1 GCF_030732985.1 Nioella sp. MMSF_3534 | reverse complement strand
CGTGTCCAAGATCCTCGCCTAAGCGACCGGATCACCAAGACTAACGAAAAGGCCCGCTCAACCGAGCGGGCCTTTTTGATTGGGCGTATGGCTCTTCCTCCGAAGTGACGGGCATGGAACTGGCCCGCGCGAATAATTCGATTTAGTTGACATGTGTTAATGTTGCGATGTCGTATGATGTGCTTCCATCCTCTTTGCCACACATCTTGTTGGCAAATGGAGGAAACGATCATGACAACACCATTTAACAAGTTTCTGCTGAAAACGGTCTCTGCTTTCGCGCTTGGCGCTATCGTTGCAACGGGGGCCATTGTTGCTCCGGCCTCGTTTGGGTTTGATGCTGCTTGGGCCGACGAGGATGGCGATGGTGAAGGGTCCAACGGCGGAAATGGCAACGCGGGCGGTCAGGGCCAGGGTGGCCAAGGTGCGCAAAGCGGGCAAGGCAATCAAGGGGGCCAGGGTCAAGGCCATGGCGGACCCGGTGAGGACTCCGACGGAGTTGGCCCACAGGCGGGTGGCCCATCGGACAGCGCGGGTGGCGGGCGGCCGCCCTGGGCGTCGGAAGGCATTCCGGAGGTGGAGCTTGGACGCCTGAGCGTCGCGCGCTCGCCAGATCATGTTCTCGATCGCGCCTACGACGAGGCGATGCTGACGATTGCGGATATGGCAGATTTCTACAACCTGTCGCTGGAAGACATGATCACGGAACTGTCCTTGAACTGGGATGACATCGCCCTGATCGATTCGCCGCTTCAGAACCTGGCGATCTTCCGTGATGCGCTGGATGGCGGAATCGACCTCAGTGCCTACGGGATCACCAATGACACGTTCACGATCATGGCTGTGACGCTTGGCGTTGCGTCTGACAAGACCGTGCCGATCACGGCGGAAACGGCCTACGCTATCTCTGTCATATTCGAGATGCCCATGACCGAAGCTGAGGCCGTGGCGTTGGCAACGGCGGCCGAGTCCATCCGAATCGCGGTCCTTGCAGGCCACGGTTGATACCAGCCGCGCGGCGCCGTCTGCACAAGGGGCGCCGCGCATCACGGAAACCCGACAGATTGGAGGACATGATGTCCCTTGAGACTTTGAGCAATCTTGCAACGCGCGCGGGCCTCTCGGCCTTGGCCATTGCGGCTGTGATTGGCGCGACCGCTCTGCCTGTTGGTATCTTGGTGAATGGTAGTCCCGCATTTGCGGATCAGCATTCCGGCCCCGGCGAAGGCCCCGGCGAAGGCGCAGGGGGTGGTTCCGGAGGATCGGGTGGCGGCCATGATGACGGTGGCCATGATGATGATGGCCACGATGATGGGGGTCATGAAGGTGGTGGCCACGAAGGCGGTCAGGGTGGCCACAACGATGGCGGCCACGATAGCGGCGATCACGGGGGAGAAGGCCAAGGCCAGGGTGGTTCCGCGCAAGGGGGCGGCGGTGAAGGCGGCATGGACTCCCGCCCGACATGGGCCGGAGAGGGAATTCCCGAGGTGGAACTTGGTCGACTGAATGTCGCCCGCTCGCCTGATCACGTCCTTGAACGCGCCTATAACGAAGCGCTTGCCACCATGACGCCCGAGATGATCGCGTTCTACAACCTGTCCATGGATGATATGCTTGATCAGTTGGTAAACAACTGGGACGGCGTCTCATTCATCGATTCGCCTCTTCAGAACCTGTCGATACTCGAAGCGCTCATGACAGGCGAAGCCAGCCCCGCATCCTTGGGAATCAGTAATGATGCGATGACACTTGCGGCGGTCGCTTTGGGCGCAGCGTCGGACAAGAGTATTCCTATTTCGGAAGATACGGTGGTCGCGCTGTCTGTCATCATGGAGATGGACATGTCACCGCAACAGGTCGCAGATCTGGCCACAGCGGCAGAGGCAGTGCGCCAGGCGATCGCTGAAGGCCACGGTTGACATTACTGCAACGCATCCAACGCCCGGAGAAGGTTTCCCTTCTCCGGGCGTTGACCCTTATTGATTGGTCGAGTTAACTATTTTCCGAGAAGATATTCCAACCGAGTCGCTATATTGATGAGCGGGCACCTGGATCGGAGAACAAGAATGATACGTGGGACAAAACGAGTTTTGGCAATTCTGGCCGCTGTTGCGACGGGGATTGCATCGTCTGTGGCGAGCGCTCAGACGGCAAGCGTAACATACGGGCCATACGGTCGGCTGTCGTTTGGCACATCCGCAAGCGACTACGATGATGGGCGATGGCAGAACGGTGGCGGAGATCCCACCATCTTCTTTGATCTTGGCGATGACTCTGGCGGTTTCGGGGAAATCGCACTTGGCTTTGATTGGCAGAACGGCTTTCGCGGGGAACTGGCGCTCAGCCGGTTCGGAGATACGGACGCTTTGGGTCCGTGTGTCTCGGTTTCCAATGCGACACCCTGCAATGATCACGCGGATATTTCCGGAGGCTCGGTCAACAGCACGGTCGTGATGGGGAATGTCTATTACGCACCGTTCGAACATCGTGGAAACGCCTCGGTGTTCCAGCCTTTCCTGGTCGCAGGTATCGGTTTTTCACGCAATGAAGTCAGTGAATGGACACGCGCCGCGAATCCCGGCAGCCCCTCCACTCGTCCGTTCCGTAGTTTTGAAGGCAATACCGATACGCAGTTCGCGTGGTCCGTCGGTCTTGGGGCCGCATGGCAGATCTCGCGTCCCGGCCAGCATCCGGTCATTGTCGAGGCATCCTGGCGATACTTCGATCTCGGGGAAGCTTCGGGCGGGTCCACGCCTCTGCCCGGCAATGGGGCCGGCGCACCGCTTGTGCCGTTGACATACGAAAACACCCGTCAGGTGTTCAGCCTGGGCATTCGAATTCCGCTTCAGCGTCTCTGATCCGACCGATCATGAAGGTCAGGGAAGGGCCGCCCTCCGGGGTGGCCCTTCTCTTTTTGTCTCGATGAGATATAACCGTGTCTCAACCAAGGGAGGGTGTCATGGACAAAGCCGCGATCTGAACCGTTTCCATTCAGACAAGAAAGGCCCATTCCATGGATGACCTATACCCCTCGCCAGACACCGTGCACCCGGTTCCCTTGCCCGATGGCAAAGTTCACGCGGGGACAGTTTTTCTCAAGCCCGTGATCGACCACCCCCGATGGGACATCGGGGCCTACAGCTATGCCAGCGCCCACCATCCCCCGTCGGATTGGGCATTTCACCTTGCGCCCTATCTCTATGATTTCTCGCCCGAGCGGCTGATCATCGGCAAGTTCTGCCAGATTGCCGACGGGGTGCAGTTCATCACCGCATCGGCCAATCACCGCTATGACGGGTTCACCAGCTTCCCCTTCGCGATCTTCGGAGGCGGGCCCGCTGCCGGACGGCCCTCGATGCCGGGGCCCGGTCCCGACACGGTGATCGGCCATGATGTTTGGCTGGGGCAGGGGGTGCGGGTGCTGCCCGGTGCCCGGATCGGCAGTGGCTGCATCATCGGCAGCGGCGCGGTCGTGTCGGGTGAGATCCCGCCCTATGCCATTGTCGCGGGCAATCCCGCACAGGTGATCCGAATGCGGTTCTCCGAGGACATCATCGCCTGCCTGCTGGAGCTTTGCTGGTGGGACTGGCCGATTGAACGCATCTTGCAGAACGAGGAGGCCCTGTGCGCGGGCAACCTGCGCCTGCTGCAAGGCGCGTGAGGCATCGGCAGCTTTCCCCGCATAGCCCGGCCCAAGCATGGCCCCCTGGGTCAGCCCGTGATAGGCTGGCCCAGGACATTCAAAAGGTACGACACCATGATCCGTTCCACCCTGACTGCATTTGCCCTCACCCTCGCGCTGATCGGTGGAGGTGCCCCTGCGGATGCGCAACAGCGCGTGAGCGAACAGCTGATCCTGTCTGTGGAGCAAGAACTGCCGAACTATGTGCAGGGGGTCGATGTACGGTCCCTGTCGGCGGGACAGATTGCATCGCTTCATGCCGTTCTGCACAGCAGTCGCTCCCCCTCCCGAATCCGGGGGCAGGTCATTGCCATTCTCGGGGGGCTGGATGTGCTCTTGTTCGGGCGCAATCTGGCGGCACTCTGATCTCGCGCAATGTCTTGGGCCGTGTCCGCTGCTAGCTTGCGGACATGAGACTCGATCTTACCCTTCTGACACTTGGCGTCCTGTTTCTGGTTGGCCTTGCCGCCGATGAGATCGGGCGGCGTACACGCTTGCCACGCGTGACGTTGCTGCTGCTGGCCGGTGTGGTTGCGGGCAGATCGGGGCTGGATCTCGTGCCTTCAGAGGCGGAGGCGTGGTACGAATTCCTGTCTGTGTCGGCCCTGACCATGGTCGCGTTCCTGCTTGGCAGCGCATTGACCCGGCGAAACCTTGCCGCGCACGGGACCGAGATCGTGGTGATTTCAATCAGCATCGTGCTGGTGACGTTGCTGGTCGTTGCGGGAGGTCTGGCACTGATTGGCGTCCCGCTCGTTCTGGCCCTGCTTCTGGGGGCGATTGCCACCGCCACCGCGCCCGCCGCGACCGAGGACGCGATCCGCCAGTCGGGCATGACCGGCGCTTTCCCCGACAAGCTGCGCGGCATCGTCGCCGTGGATGACGCCTGGGGATTGCTTGCCTTCAGCCTGATGGCTGTTGCAGCGGGCGAGCTATATGGCAACGGCCATGAAGGGGTATTGCTGGACGCGCTGCGCGAAATCGGCGGGGCGCTGCTGCTTGGGGCTGTCATCGGGGGGCCGGGGGCGATGCTGACGGGCCGGATCAAACCGGGGGAACCCTTGCAGACCGAGGCGCTCGGCCTTGTCTTTCTGACCGCAGGGCTGGCGATCTGGCTGGAGGTCTCTTACCTGCTTGCGGGGATGACGGCGGGCATGCTGATCGTCAATTTTGCCCGGCATCATCGGCAGGCCTTCCACGAGATCGAAAACGCCCGATGGCCCTTCATGGTGCTGTTCTTTCTGCTGGCGGGCGTGTCGCTGGAACTGGGGCACCTGGCCACCATGGGCGGTCTCGGGCTCGCCTATCTGACGCTGCGCATTGCAGCGCGCATCGTCGGCGGCTGGATCGGCGCGCGGCTTGGGGGGGAAAGCGCAGTGGAACGCCCCTGGTTCGGTATCGCCCTTCTGCCGCAGGCTGGCGTGGCGATCGGCATGGCGCTGGTCGCGGCGGAAAGCTTCCCCGACTGGGGGGATACGATCATCACGCTGACCATCGGAACAACGGTCGTGTTCGAGCTTCTGGGGCCTCCCGCCACGCTATTTGCGCTACGCCGCGTTGCCGGGAAAGAAAGCGGTCAGCCGCCTGCAAAGGGGCCTTGATTCCGCCTGTGCGATGCCTTAACCGGTGGCTCCAGTACAGGGGTGTAGCTCAGTTGGTAGAGCAGCGGATTCCAAATCCGCAGGCCGCGGGTTCGAATCCTGCCGCCCCTGCCACTCGAAAAGCCCGGCGGTTCTCGCCGGGCTTTTTCTTTCGATCCTGCCCGAAGGCCCCACGCGGTCACAGATCGTAGTAGTCTCGGTACCACTCGACGAACCTTGCCACGCCATCCGCGACCGAGGTCGATGGGATGTGGCCGGTCAGGCGTTTCAGAAGCGTGGTCTCCGCCCATGTCGCGGGCACATCGCCGGGTTGCATGGCCATCAGGTTCTTGCGGGCCGCGCGACCGGTTGCCGCTTCGATTGCCGCAATGAACTCCATCAATGGGACCGGGTTTGAATTCCCGATATTGACGACCCGATAGGGGGCGACGGGCGACAGGCTATCGCCCTCCGGTGGTGCGGTGCCATCAGTCGGGCGAACCGGGGCAACGTCGATCAGTTTCTCGATTCCGGCAACGAGATCATCCACATAGGTGAAATCCCGCTGCATCTTTCCGTGATTGTAGACGTCGATCGGCTCATCCGACAGAATCGCGCGTGTGAATTTGAACAGCGCCATGTCGGGCCGTCCCCACGGACCGTAGACCGTGAAGAAGCGGAACATCGTAGTGGGCAGGCCGTAGAGATGTGCATAGCTATGCGCCATGACCTCATTGGCCTTCTTGGTGGCCGCATAGAAAGACATCTGGGTGTCGGCCTTGTCCGTTTCCGCATAGGGCATGTCCGGGTTCGCCCCGTAGACCGAACTGGTGGAGGCCAGCAGCAGATGCGCGGGCGGATAGGCGCGCGCGGCTTCCAGCAGGCGGAAGGTGCCGATCAGGTTGGCCTCGACATAGCTTTCCGGTGCCTCGATGGAATAGCGCACCCCCGCCTGCGCCGCGAGGTGGATGACCGCATCGGGGCGATGGTCGGAAAACAGCGTTTCCAGCAGGCCGGGCTGTTCGATCCGGTCATTGATGGCCCGAAAGCGGCGCGACCGGAGCAGCATCGCCTGCCGCTTTTCCTTGAGCGCGACGTCGTAGTAGTCGGTCATCGCATCCACACCGATCACCCGCCATCCGGCATTCAGAAGCGTCGACGAGAGGTGAAAGCCGATGAAACCGGCAGACCCCGTCACAAGTGCGGTGCGCTGTGGCTGGGGCATGTGAAAGGCCTTCGTCATCTACTGAAAAGCGTGGTTTTTGCAGTTGTGTACAGGCTTGCAGCAGCTTTGAAAACTGATAGCTCACATGCCGCTTCGCAGCGTTGACGTGTCAGATAGCAAACAGACACGTATTCGCCCGGGTATGATGGTATCTTCGGCAGCATACCGCGCGGCGGCGAGAGACTTCTTGTGCCTTATGACAGGGATCGCTAAAGTCAAAGAGGCTGAAAAAGTGGCATTGTGCGTTTCTGTTGTCACTTGAAACGGCTTTTTATGGGCGAATGCCCAAAAAAAGGCATTCTGAAAGCAATCCTGCGAATGTTTCGCGGTTTATTAAGTCCGTAGGTAGTTCTGCATGCTGAGCCTGGTCAAATCCCTGACGCGAAATCAGAAAAGAAACGTCCTTCTGATCCTCGACCTTGGCCTGGTTCCGCTTGCGCTTGTTTTCACCTTTGCGGTTCAGGCGGATCCGCGCACGCCTCTGGAAACCCTGTCGCTGCTTCTTCCCGTGCTGCCATATTTGCTGGCTGTCGCGGCTGGCGTGGCCATCGCCCTGGGCATTCCACAGATCCAGCTCAATGCCTATGAAGGGCGGGCTCTGGCGAAGACGGCCGTTTTCGCCGCGTATCTCGGGGCAAGTCTGGCGGGATTGGGGTGGCTTTTCCAATTGAATGTTCCGATCGGGAACAGCATCGTCTTCGCAATCTGCTTCTTCATGTTCTCGGCGGTCAGTCGTGTTGTCATGTACCAGATCGTGGTTGCGATCTACCGGCGTGAAATTCCGCGATGCAGGGTGTTGATCTACGGGGCAGGCACAACGGGCACCCAGTTGGCCACAGCCCTGAGAACCCATGAGGGGATCGACCCGGTTGCCTTCGTGGATGACAATACCGCCTTGCAGGGCGTTCTGATTGCCGGCCTGCCGGTCTACACGCCCGCCAGTATCGCGCGGATCGTTCAGGAAAAGAGCATTCGCCGCGTCCTTCTGGCGATCCCGTCTCTCAGCCAACCCAAGCAGGCACAGATTGCGCGCCGCCTGCAAAAAATGGGGCTGGAGGTGCAGACACTCCCCTCCTTCGCGCAGCTGATCGGGGAAGAGCCGCTGGTCGAGAAGCTGACCCCGGTAAAGCCCGCCCAGTTCCTCGGCCGGGCACCCGTTGTCACCTCGCTCGGGGATGAGGGAAACAGCTACTCCGGCCGCACGGTCCTGATCTCCGGCGCAGGCGGTTCTATCGGGGCAGAACTGTCACGTCAGGTTCTGGCCTGCCGTCCCAAGAAGCTCATCCTGTATGAGTTGAGCGAATATGCCCTGTTCAATATCGACATGGAACTGCGTCCGATGGCCGAGGAATCGGGTGTGGAGCTGGTTTCTGTCCTGGGCTCGGTAGCGGACGCACGTCAGGTTCGGTTGGTTCTGGACGAATACCATGTGCAGATCGTCGTGCACGCAGCCGCCTACAAACATGTTTCCCTGGTCGAGGCCAATCCCCTGTCGGGGTTGTCCAACAACGTTCTTGGGACCCAAACCCTCGCAAGAGAGGCCGAATCCGCCGGCGTGGAACGTTTCGTGCTCGTGTCGTCGGACAAGGCCGTGCGCCCGTCCTCCGTCATGGGCGCTTCGAAACGGCTGGCGGAACTGGTGGTGCAGGATCTGGCCATTCGCACCACTGGGACGATTTTCTCGATCGTCCGGTTCGGTAATGTGCTCGGATCCTCTGGCTCCGTCGTGCCGATCTTTCAGGAACAGATCAGCCGCGGCGGGCCGGTCACCGTGACCCACAAGGACGTTCGCCGTTATTTCATGACGGTCCGCGAAGCCGTGCATCTGGTCCTGCGCGCCGGGGCCATGGCCTCTGGCGGCGAGGTATTCGTTCTGGACATGGGCGAAGAGGTGTCCATTGAACGGCTTGCCCGACAGGTCATCGAGAGTTCCGGATACACCGTGCGGGACGAAAACAACCCAGACGGGGATATCGAGATTTCCTTCATCGGGCTGCGTCAGGGTGAGAAGCTCCGCGAGGAGTTGACGCTTAGCAAGGATCGGCTGACCACGGCTCATCCCAAGATCTTTGCTGCCCGTGAACAGGCCTTGTCCGAGATCGAGGTGGCATCGGCCTTGCGCAGCTTGCGAGAAGCGATTTCCGGCGGCGATAAGGCAGCTGCATTTGCGGTGCTCGATCGTTGGATCGAGGGCCGCGACGCACAGAATGCCGCAACCCTTCAGGGTGGCAATTAAGCCTTGATCAAGGTCTGTCACCTGAAAGACGCGCTTCGGGCAAAAGCGTCCGAAGCGGCAGAGGCGCAAGCTTGATCATGCCCCGGCGCGCGTGGTCTAAGAACCTCAAAGCAGGAGAACGGGTGTGCGCGGATTTCTAGATTTCGGGGGTATTGCAAAACCTGCCATTGCAGCCGTCACGGTGATCCTTGGCGGTCTCTTCGGCCCTGTTGCGCAGGCCGATATCATCGGCACCCCTGTGTCAGGCCCGCGTCCCACGCTCAACTTCTATGGCACCGCTGGCCTGATCGACATGCCATCGGCCGAGGTCATGCCGGACGGCGAGTTCTCGACCACGATCTCGCATTTCGGCGGCATCACCCGCAATACGCTGAGCTTTCAGATATCGCCCAGATTGTCAGGATCGTTCCGCTACTCTGCGACTGAGGGGCTGAACCTTGCCGGGTTCGAAACCTATTTCGACCGCAGTTTCGACCTGCGCTACCAGCTTTTGCAGCAGCAGGAGGGCGGCTGGTGGCCCTCGGTCGCCATCGGGTTGCAGGATTTCGTGGGCACCGGGATCTACGCGGGCGAATACATTGTCGCCAGCCGGTCATTCGGGGATACGCTTACGGTGACCGGCGGTGTTGGTTGGGGGCGTTTGGGCAGCTACAATTCCTTCGGCGCACCGTTCAGCAATGTGCGGCCGAGCTTTGTGCCCGGCGATACCGGCGGCGAAATCTCTTATGATCAGTGGTTTCGGGGCCAGGCGGCTTTCTTTGGCGGCATCGAATGGCAACCGACGGACCGGCTTGGGGTGATCGTCGAGTATTCCTCGGACGCCTACCGGACCGAAACCGCACAGGGCGTGTTCGAACGCCGGTCACCGTGGAACTTTGGTGTTGAGTACCAGGTGAACCGCTCGCTTCGACTGGGGGCCTACTATCTCTATGGGTCCGAAGTCGGTGTGAACCTCGCTTTCAGCTTCAATCCAAGCCGTCCCGTTACGCCAGTCAGCAATCGCCCGGTTCCCGGCCCGTTGGCCATCCGTCCCGATCCGGCTGAAAACCCTGACCTTTGGACCGTGGACTGGGTAGAGAACCCGCGTGCGCGCCCTGCGCTCGGGGAACGGTTGCGGGAAGCGCTCGAAGCCGAGGGGCAGGACCTTATCGCATATGATCTGGGGGCCTATGAGGCAGAGATCCGGATCGAAAACACCCGTTACACCGCCGTTGCGCAGGCGCTTGGCCGGTCCGCGCGGGTGATGGCGGAAATCCTGCCACCTTCGGTCGAAACCTTCCATATCACCCTGCTGGACGAAGGGCTCGCCGTCTCCACCCTGACATTGCGCCGGTCGGATATGGAGGCGCTGGAGCAGGAGCCGAATGCAACCGAGGCGCTGCAGGCGGTTGCAGGCCTGCGGGCTGCGCAGCCGACCGAGGCGGAAGACCTCGTGGACGGCGTGTTCCCCCGCTTTGACTGGTCTCTGAGGCCCTATACGCGGACCAGCTACTTTGACCCTGACAACCCCATTCTCATCAACCTGGGTGTGCGTCTGTCTGCGTCCTACGAGTTCCATCCCGGATGGAGAATTGACGGCGCACTGACCCAGAGACTGGCTGGTAATCTCGATCAGGCGCGCACCTCGCCGTCTAATCTGCCGCCGGTCCGGACCAGCAGCCCGCTTTACGACCGGCAGACCGGCATTGCGGTGGAAAGGCTGACCTTTTCTCATGCCCGCAGCCTCGGCAATGATCTCTATGGCCGTGTGACCGTGGGGTATCTGGAGCGGATGTATGGCGGCCTGTCGGCCGAACTGCTGTGGCGCCCGGTCAACAGTCGCCTCGCGCTTGGGGCCGAGATCAACTATGCCCGACAGCGTGACTACGATATGGGGCTGGGTTTCAGGGATTACGGCGTCGTGACCGGGCATGTGTCGGCCTATTACGACATGGCCAATGGCTATCATGTCCAGATAGATGCCGGGCGCTATCTTGCCGGGGACTGGGGTGCCACATTGTCCATCGACCGGGAGTTCCGCAATGGCTGGCGCGTTGGTGCCTTCATGACCCTGACCGATGTGTCGACCGAGGATTTCGGCGAAGGCAGCTTCGACAAGGGCATCCGCTTCTCGATACCTGTGACCTGGTTCACCGGGCAGCCGAGCCGCCAGTCCGTCGGCACCACGATCCGGCCGATCACCAGGGATGGCGGGGCGCGGCTTGGCGTGCCAGACCGTCTTTATGAACGGGTCCGGGATGGGCACCTGGGTAATATCGACGATCAATGGGCGCAGGTGTGGCGATGAAGCGAGTTCTGGCACTCATGGCGCTCTTGGCACTTGCGGGATGCGGGCAGGACGCGGCGAACAGCCCGTATGCGGCCGCGTTCGAGCAGATTCGCGGCGGCTTGTTCAACCGGGGCGATGCGCCCTCGCAGTTTACGGCAACACGCGCCTCGTTGGCCGAGGCGGGCATCACGGCCCCTGTGCTTGTTGTCCGTATGCCGGATGCGGGTATTTCCGTGGGTTTGCTGGAATACGGCACGAACCGCGATGTTACCATCTGGCGCAGCCTCGATGGCAACACTGTCAGCACCGCCGCTGGCCTATTGCGGAATACGCGGGGATTCGGCACCGATCTGCACAGCCTGGAGACCGAAGCGCTGCATCGCGCCCTGTCACAGGGGCAGCCGGCAGAGTATTCCCGCCTGTTCCGGGCGCTTGACGGCGAGGGGCAGCTTCACGCGATTCGTCTGTATTGCTCGCTCACTCCCGAAGGCAGCGAAACGGTCGACATCCTTGGTCGCAGCTACGCCACCCGCCGGTTCAGCGAGACATGTCATGCGGATGGGCGTGACACACCGGTTTTCGTGAACACCTATTGGCAAGGAAGCGACGGTGATTTGTGGCAATCGCGTCAATGGGCTGGTCCGGAATTGGGCTATGCCAATCTGGAACGCGTGATAAACTAGCATCTATCGCAAAAATCAGCCGAGACGCGCTTGCGCGGATTGAATCACGACAGCCATCGTGTTAGCTGAAGATAAGTAGTGTATTGGAGACTGACCCGATGAAAATCTCGAAAACCATTTTTGCAGCTACGGCCGTTTCCGCATTCTGCGTGACCGCCGCAAGCGCTCTTACCGTGGACCAGTGTGAACAGCTCGGCGGCAATGTCGATCTGGTAGAAGCTGAGTGCGAACTGACCGCAGCTCAGGAAGACGAAGCGCGCGCATTGGGCTGGCTGCCCGGTGGTAGTGCTGCTGCGACTGCAACTGCAACCGGTCTTGGCACCGTCGCAGGCAGCGGTGGCCTTCTTGCTGCCGGTGGCGGCCTGATCCTGACCGCGGTCCTGATCGGCGATGGTTCCTCTTCGACCACGACCTCTGGCAGCTAATCCGTTCGCCAGACGAAAAGAATTCGGGCGGCTCCTTTGGGCCGCCCTTTTCTTTGTAAGCGCGTTTGATGGCGTATCGCGATCAGGGCAATGACGCGCGTGCTGCGCGGCCGGACCATCGGACGGCCTGCCGGGGGGCGACCTAGCCAGACTGACCGTCCGATGCCATGAACTCGTGGATCAGTTCGGAAACAGACGGGCTGTGTGCGGGCAGGTTGAAGAACCCATGCCCAACATTCGGATATCCCACGAAGCTGCAACGATCCGGCGGCCACAAGGCGCAGAAAGCCTTTGAGGTGGCGATCGGAACAACATTGTCGTCACTGCCGTGAACCGTCAGGCAGCGCAGGCTGTTCATCCGGTGCCAGCCTTTCCATCGCTGCATCGGAGATATGTCCGGAAGGCCTTCGGGCGGGACAACGCGATTGCAGAAGCCGCCCTTCGCAGTATCCGTCACCGGATTGAGCAGAATAAGGCCGCTTACCCGGTCGGGCGCAGCAAACACCGCATCCAGCGCCAGAAGGCCACCAAACGACGCGCCCATGACGAACAGACTCGACTCGGGCGGCGCTTTGCGGCGGCTCCAGTTCAGCGCATGGCTGGCATCCGCCAGCATCTGTTTCAGCGTTGCCCTGTTCCGGTTCAGAGTGCGGTATTCGGCAGCGATGATGGTGAGTTCCGGGTGCTCCCTTGCAAGCTCCGTGCAGAAGGGGACCAGCATCTCCGGTCGTCCATCCACCCCACCCCCGCCGTGAAAGGCGAGGATCCGGGCCTTTTCCCTTATGCTTGCCGGGCACACCAACGCGGATTGGCGCCAGCGAATTCTGGTAGAGGAGAAATGCAGCGGATTCTTCCCTTCCTTCACGAGCCCATCATGTTGCGGTTGTGATGTTCGATGGCTTCATCAAGGTCTTCGTAATAGATGGCGCGCCCCCCTTCCAGAACCACACCGACGTTGCACATGTCGCGCAGCTGCTCTGTATTGTGGCTCACCATGAACGCGCCGGCTGTTTCCATGCGCTCCAGGAACAGTCTTTGGCTTTTCTCACGGAAAGCCATGTCACCCACCGAGGTCACTTCGTCCACCAGATAGGTGTCGAACGGAATTCCCATGGACACCCCGAAAGACAGGCGAGATCGCATGCCCGAAGAATAGGATCTGAACGGCAGGTAGTAGTGCTGCCCAAGTTCGGCGAATTCTTCGACAAAAGCAGCGAGCTCTTCGGTGTCGACCCCGTAGACACGGGCAATGAACTTGGTGTTCTGGAAGCCCGTCAGATCCGGGTGGAACGATCCCGCAAAGCCGACCGGCCACGAGATCGAGCCGCTGGACCTGATTTCGCCTGACGTTGGATCCATAGCGCCCGAGATCAGCTGCAGAAGTGTCGACTTCCCAGCCCCGTTGCGCCCCAGAAGAGCCACCGAACTGTTGGTTGGCAGGGCAATGTTCAGGTTGTCGATCACAACCCTGCGCCGCCCGTTCAGGACGAACTCTTTTCGCAGGTTTCGAAACTCGATCATCTTTTCGGTCTCGTCACCGTCTGTCTCTCAGGCTGTATGCCACGAGAATTACCACGGTCCAGATCAGAAAGGCAAAGATGGAGATCGTGATCAGCTTTACCGGTCGATCCGGAAAGCCGGAGCTTTCCGCCAAGGACGGGCGCACATGGGCCGCAAGATAGCGACTCTGCCGTCGAGCCTCGTTGCGGGCACCATCGAAGGCCGCGAGGGCGGTGGTGTAGGCCTGCTCGGCGAACTCGCGGTCGACCTGCAGGCGCTCGTATTCGCCGACGAGATCGGCAAAGGCCACGCGCCCCGCCCCACTTGTGCCAAGGACGGCGCGCTCTGCATCGATGCGGTTTTCGATAACCGTGATGCGGCGCTCTGCCTGGGTAATCCTCGGGTCATCGTCCCGCGTGGTTGTGTCCCGAAGAATATCAAGCTCGATCAGCGCTTCGGCCAGTTGCGCCTGCAGGTTTGTCACCAGACCCATCTGGCCAGCCGTGTCGGCCGTCGGATCAACCGTCTGGTTTTCGTTGCGCCATTCAGCGAGGGCGATCCGTGCGCGGGCGAGGCGCTCCTCTGCCTGATCCAGCTCATCTCGGGCATAGCTGATCGCATCCTCTCGGGCGATGGCCGAGAGTTGGTTGATCATCGCGCTGCTTTCTTCGAAAATCAGCTGAGCAATCGACCGTGCGTCCTGGGGTGTGAAGGCCAGAACTTCAAGGTCGATCAGGCCGGTGCCGCTGGCATAATAGATGCGCACCTGGCGCTCCCAGTGATCCAGCAGGTCTTCGATGGTGCCGGGCGCGTGGTAGGCAAATACCGGATCGTCGGCAGGGTCCACGCGCGACCAGATCGACCTGAGATCGAGTTCCGTGTCGATTCTTTCGACAAGCTCCTGACTTTGCAGGAATTCATAGAGGATATCCGTGTCGGAAGAGCTTGACCCGGACAGGTTCGTGATACCGCCCAAAAGCTCGATTGCAGAACTGGAATCCTCGGTGCGCACCGAAAAGCCGACACGGGAAATATACTGGTCAGCAGCACGGAACCACAGGTAGTAGGCCGAGATTGCCGTCGGCAGAATGACCATGATCAGCAGGGAAAACACAAGTCCCCAATGCCGTGACCTCCATTTTGCGGTTGCTGCAACCGGTGTTGCTGCACGCTTGGGGCCAGTCTGATTTTCGCCAGGAGCCTCCTTCTTCGCCGCAGGGTTTGTCGCGGCCTGAGGAGACGCGGCGGCCAGTGGCGTTACCGGCTTTTCGCCTTTTGCGTTCTCAGACATTTGAGGATTGGCCATGAACAGGAAGACCTTGCAAGGTGGAGATTACTATGACTTCTTGCTAACCAATGACAGCAGCTTTTTCCAGCATCCATTCCACGGGCTTCATATGTCTTCCGTAATCGAATCGGCCGCCGGCAAACCGTCGAAATCCGTTCGACAGGTTCCTCGTTTCACGTCGGTTCGCACCATTGGGGCCCTGATCTTGAGAGAGATGAACACGAGCTACGGCCGATCTCCCGGGGGATATATCTGGGCAGTGCTTCAACCGGCTGCGGGTATCGGAATGATGGTTGCATTCTTCTCGGCGGGCTTTCGGGCGCCCCCATTGGGCACCAACTTCGCGCTTTTCTATGCAACCGGTCTGCTTCCGTTCATGATGTTTACGGATCTTGCAGGCAAGATCGGCCAGGCGCTGAACTATTCCAAGGCGTTCCTTGCCTATCCAAGGATAACGTTCATGGACGCGATCATCGGACGGTTCATCCTGAATACCCTTACACAACTACTGGTTAGCTACATTCTAATCGCATCCATTCTGTTCCTTTTCGAAACCAGAACCACCCCAGTGATGGGCAGGGTTGCATTGACTTATGCGATGGTCGGCTCGCTCAGCTTCGGAATAGGGGTGTTGAATTGCTTCCTGACATCCCGCTTTCGGGTCTGGCAGCAGGTCTGGAGCATCCTGATGCGGCCGATGTTCCTCATCTCGGGGATCTTCTTCATGTATGATGACATCCCCGAACCGTATCGGTCTTACCTCTGGTACAATCCGGTCATGCATATCACCGGAGAGATGCGCGCAGCCTTCTACGTCAACTATGGGGGGGACTATGTTTCTCCGGGCTATGTGTTTTCCATTGCCCTGGTGACAAGCGCCTTCGGCCTTCTGTTCCTGCGTCGCTATCATCGGGATCTGCTTCATTCCTGAGGCGCGAGAAGCCTGCGCCCCGACGATCGAACCAAGACAAACCCCATCGACGGACCCGCACAATGATCCCGGGGCTTCATGTTTCGTTGGCACAGGACGGCGCGTTGTCGCCTGGTGTCAGGGCCTGTAATCCTCCGCGATGAACGTCTCGGGCGAAAACTCCGGCTCATCCGTCATCCGATTGACGGCAGCCGCGAAAGCCTTGGGGTTGGAAGGGTCGAGATGCTGCAGCTGCCACGGCGCGAAGCGCCACCAGCGTGATCGCAGTATCTGTGCCGCAAGCTGCATGGGCAGCCGGTATTTCTTGATCGTGGCGGGATTGCCGGCAACGACCGCGAAAGGGGGCACGTCCTTGGATACAACCGCGTGTGCGGCAACAATCGCGCCATCGCCGATCGTGACACCGGCCCCGATATAGGCACCGTGCCCGATCCAGACATCGTTTCCAATCGTCGTGATCTTTGCCTTGGTTGCCGGCCCTTGATAGCTGAACTTGTAGCTGTGATAGGCCGCGGCATCCCGAAACCCATTCCCGAGACCATAAAGGCGGTCGCCCAGATAGAAGGCGGGGCTGGTCGAGACCCAGTGAAGCGGGTGGTTTTGCCGCCCGATCTGCACGTTCTCCCCGAAGGAACAGTACCGGCCGATGCGGGCTGCAAAACAATACCCGGAAACCTGGTAGGAGAATGCGCCAAGGTGAATGGAATGCTCGTACTGGGTCCACTTGAGGCTCGACGGGGCCTCGATCCTGCTGTCACGCGGCAGATTGAGATTCGCATCGGGGCCACGTGGCAACACTTCAATGCCCTTGCTTTGCAGCGTTGCGATCGGAACCGAGATCATGCTCATTTTGTCGTCACTCCCTGTTCACTCCCTGTCGAGTGCCTGTCTCAAGATGCTTTGCGCCAAATTGCCTTCGGCAGAAAACTCGATCACGTGCCCATTCGCGGCATTCCGCACGGCATCCCCTTGGGCGCCGATGTCGAACGCGTAGACCGGCAGCCCCGTCGCAATGCATTCATGCGTGGTGTAGGAAAAGGTCTCGGGCCAGATCGACGGTATCAGCCAGCGGGTTATGCCATATTTCGCGGCAAGGGAATCGAGCTCGGAGACATGGTAGTTGCCATGTACCGGAACCGACCGGGGCAAGCTGAATGCCGGGTCGATGTTCCCGATCAGCACGAGCCGGAAGTCGCCCCGTGCCTCTGCAATCCTTGCGAGATCCTGCGCGACGGCGGCCCCTTTCTGAAGGCCGATATTTCCGAGGATGCCGATGACTTCCACGTCTGCGTTGCCCGTCTCGATAAGCGGCACGGGCTGCGCCAAGCTATGCGGAACGACGCGCAGCACCGGCTCTGCGCCGGGATAGGTCGCAAGAACGAGGCTGCGGCTGCTTTCGGAAAACACCGTGACCTGATTGGCGGCGTCGATCAGCTGGCCCCATTCTTTCTGCCAGTCGGCCAAAGTGGCTCGGGTGCGATCCGGGCGCCGCGCCATATGTGCCCGGTCACTGCGATCCGGCAGGACCGGGCCACGATAGATGCCGTCGGAATCGAGAAGGCAGTAGGAGGGCGAGATCGGAAAGTAGTCATGCACCAGGACTTCCAGCGCGTCTTGCCGGTCGTCGGCACGGCGCACAAGCCGACGCAGAAGGGAAGGCAGCTCGATCGGATCAGCGTCGCCAACCCCGCAGGAATAGATGATCCGCCTTTGGGGCAGCACATCGAGCAGGCGCTCCAGAAAGCCGAAGTCATCGGTTGTTCCGGTGCTTTCGCCATCGGGGGTCCGAACCTCGACCTGAAAGCGCTGAGGCCCGCCAACCCTGACGACAACAGAGGATTGGCCTTGCTGCAACTCGTTGTGAATCCTGTTCAGCAGATAGTGCTCGGCCCCGCCCCCAAGCGAATGCGCGAGGTAGACGGGAACCGGATCGGACGAACGCACCGCCACGAAGGCCATGGCCAAGGCGATCCGCGCGGTGATCATGGGATCGGCCTGGATGAACTCCTGAACCTCCCGGTCATAGGTCGGATAGCGGCTGGCGACGAGTTCGTTGTTTTTCTGGACAAGGGCCTGCTTTTCAGCCGAGCCGAAGCTTTCGCCGCCCTTGTGCTCGACGAACAATCCCGCAAGCCCAAGATGCAGCCCCCCCAGGGCGCGGGCTTTCCGGCACCAGTCCACCTCTTCGCCGTAGCCGCGCCCGAAGGCGGTATCGAGCGTGGGAAGGCGACGCAAAAAGGCGATGTTCATCGCCATGCAGAACCCGACCCCTGTCGGCGCCTGCTCAAGGTCCGCTTGCGGGTGAAACTGTCGGGCCAGCGCGTCGATCGCATCAGCCTCTCCGGGGTTCAGGTCGGTCTTCGTGCAAATGGCCGGAACCGAGAAAATCTCGGCATCGTTGGACATCGGGGTAACCGTTGCGACATTTTCCTGACCGACCAGGGGGGCGATCAGTCGGCTTGCCCAGGCCTCGGGCAACAGCGCGTCCGAGTTCAGCAGCACGACATGGGCGCCCCGCTCAAGCGCGTATTCCAGGCCCTTGTTGACGCTTCTGATAAACCCGAGATTGGCGTCATTCTCGATCAGGTGAACGCGGTCCCTGCGGGAACTGGCCCAGTCACGCAGGAAGGGACGGACGCGCGTGTCGGGGGATTTGTCTTCGATAACCGCCAGTTGCCATGGCAGATCGGTGTGTCTTTCGACCCGGTCCAGCACATCCGGCAGCAGGTCAAACGCATTATACACCGGCAGCACGATGGTGATGGGGGTTTCCCCGAGGCCAGCAGGCGGCGCATGGCCATCATCGAACAAGTTGATGTGCATCGGCCCTGCAACCGGGTGGGCATCAAGATCAAGGATGGCCTTGACCCGCGCCCGGTGCAGCGGGTCTTTGGTGGCCTGCCATTTCAGAATTGACGGGCTGGCACGTAGCAGCACCCAGGCAAACCGCAGACCTAGCCACATCCGGGCCAGTGCCTGCTTGCCGGCGAAGGGCGCCCTGAGGCGGCATTGGTATTCGGCGTTCCCTTGCCGAAGCGTCAGTTCGAACGGACCCAGGGATAGCGGTGCTCCGACCGAGAAGCCGACCTCCGGGTCGACCCCGAGCGCCGTCGCCACATCGGCGCGGTTCAGATGCGGCCGCTGAACAAGCTGCCCCCCGTGCCAGGACAGAACGATCTGATCCGCCGTCGTCCACCCGTTGAACTGTATGCGGTTTCCGTGGATTGCCGTGCTTTCGACATAGCCCAAACGAGCGCCGTCGACCTCGGGCAGAGCCGCCCCCCTGCCTGTGATCACCAAATGCCGGTCAGCGTATCGGGCGAACAATCCACGGATTCGGTTGAACACAGTCAATCCCTGCACTTGCCGCGAAAAACCCCGGCGGTCCGAGCGGCATTTTTTTTACATGCCCGGACGGCGGGCCAGTGGCGGTGTGTTTAACCGCTGGTCATAGCTCTGTCCACACGAGCCCGGCATATCGCGGAAAACGTCAAGGCTTGCGCCGAAAGAGATTGCCAATGGTTTGAAACACAAGGTCGAAATCGTAGCAGGTGCTCTGGTTGCGCTGATAGATCAGGTCAAGCCGGGCCTTCATGGGGATGCACAGGCGGCAATAGACGTCGTCTGTTTCCTCCGGGGTTGTGCAGCGCCCGAGCAGGCGTTCCTCATGCTTGTGATAGGTGATGGTGGCCAGCCCGGTCACGCCGGGGCGGCTTTTCAGGACATCGCCATAAATCTCCGGGAATCGCTCGACATACTCGCGCAGGGGCGGGCGGGGGCCGACGAAGCTCAGGTCGCCGCGCAGGATGTTCCAAAGTTGCGGAAATTCGTCCAGCCGCTTGCGGCGCAGCCAGGCGCCAGTGGGGGTGATGCGGGCGGCCTTGTGCGCCCCGGAGACGCCGCTGTCCTCATCGACCACGGTCATGGTGCGGAATTTCCACAGGCGAAAGCTCTGATCGGGCGTTTTCATGCGTTCGGCGGCGTAGAAGATCGGCCCCCCCTGTTCGCGCCATATCTTCCAGATCAGCCACAGGATGATCGGGCCAAGGATGATGACCAGCAGGCTTGCAAAGAAAAGGTCGAAGATACGCTTGCGCCAGGTCACCGCCGCTGCTCCCACTGATCAATGAACGCGCGCCATTCCGCCACCAGCCTGTCGGCGTGCCCGGCCCGTTCGTCCAGCGCGGTAAACCGTCCTAGCGTGTCCGTGTCCAGCACAACTTTCGGGATGGCGGTGTCCGGGGCGGTTCGTGCCGACCAGCGATGCGGCACCGCGTCCAGCAACGCCCCCATTTCGACCCCGCCGGGGCAAGCGACGTTCATCAGGGCCGGCAGAGTGCGCCCCGCACCCGCTGCCACGCAAAGATCGGCGAGCATCCGCGCCAGCGTGGCCGGGCCCACGTAGCTGCGGCAGGGGGTGCGGCCATCAGCAAAGCGATCCAGCGTGAACGGGTCCTTGGTGGGAAGGCGGCCCAGAATCTGATCGGCGCCCGCGACATTGCCGATTCTGAGGCAGGTCACGGGGCCTCCCGCCCGGGCCAACGCCTGCTCCATCTCCAGCTTGGCAATGCCGTAGGGGGCCATTGGACGGGCCGGGTCGTCTTCGCGGCACAGACCGTCAGCGCGCCCATAGACCGCGGCGGAGGAGGCGACGAGCAGGGGGATGTCGCCCGATGCAGCCCGGACGGCCAGCGCGATCTCTCGGTTGCGCGCCACATCCGCGCCTGAGGCCGGGGTGACGCCCGCAAGGCACAGGACAACATCGCTTTCGGAGACGGAGTCCTGCAGAGCCTTTGGTTGCGACAGGATATCGAATGCATTGATATCATTGGACTGCCCGGCCCTGCGACCATGCCAGGCGGGCACAAATCGCGTTTCCTGCCGCCAGCCCCATTGCAGCATCCGGCCAAGCCGACCTGTGGCACCAAGTACCAAAACGCGCATAAAATCACCTTTCCTGCCTGAAACCGTTGACCCCCGGGATGCAGGTCGTATTTTGCCCAGAAGTTGCGTATCAATACAAACCAGCAATTTGCAGTGGGACCGGGCATGAATCTTTCTCTTCGAACAGTTGGCGTTTTTGCAATGTGCCTGCTGTTGACGGCTTGCTCCTTGCCGCGTGGCGCTGGAATCGAACAGGAAATCACGGCCGGTGCAAATGATGCCGATGCCGATTTTGCCATGTACCCGGTGACCAGGGACTTCCTTCCGACTTTGGCGGAGTGGCCGGTGGTGGGCGAGCCCGAACTGAACTGGATCACCGCAAGTGCCGGGGCCCGCACGCAGATCATCAATCCCGGCGACGTGGTTGCCATCACGATCTGGGACAGCAATGACAACTCGCTTCTGGCCGCTCCGGGCCAGCGGGCGGTGAACCTGGAAGAAATGCGTGTTGGGGCCAATGGCACGATTTTCATGCCTTATATTGGCGATACCCGTATTTCCGGCCTGACCCCGCAGGCGGCGCGCGCGCGCCTTCAGTCCGAGCTGGAGGCCATCGTGCCCTCCGCCCAGGTGCAGCTTGCCATGGCGGCTGGTATGCATAGCTCGGTCGATCTGGTGGGCGGCGTCAACGCGCCGGGAACCTACCCGATGCCCGACCAGTCCTATTCCGTGCTCAGCCTGATCTCTCAGGGTGGCGGTGTGTCCGGTGCCCTGCGCAACCCGCAGATTCGCCTGATGCGTCATGGCCAGCTTTATGGCACCTCCATCGCCCGGCTCTATTCCGAACCGCATCTGGATACCCGCCTTGTCGGTGGCGACCGCGTGATCGTCGAGGAAGACCGCCGTTATTTCCTGTCGCTCGGCGCGGCAGGCATTCAGGATCAGCACGCCTTCCCGCAGGATGTGGTGACCGCGCTTGATGCGATGTCGATCATCGGGGGGGTGTCCTCCAGCCGCGCCGATCCCGAGGGCATCCTGATCCTGCGCGAATATCCGGCTTCGGCCCTGCGCACCGGCCAGCGTGGCCCGCGTCAGGAACGGGTTGTCTTCACTCTGGACCTGACGACCTCGGACGGGCTTTTCTCGGCCCGGAACTTCCGCATTCAGTCGGGTGATCTGGTGCTGGCGACGGAAAGCCCGGTCAGCTCGGTCCAGACGGTATTCAGCCTCTTTGGCAGCGCCTTCGGCCTTGTGAACGCGGTCACCAACTAAGCCAGATCAAGGCATGGCAATGGGCTGTGCATTCGGTGCAAGCCCATTGATCCGCTCGATGTGAACCGGCAGGCAGCGGGTCAGGAAATCGTAATTCTCGACCACATGGGCGCGGGCGGCGCGGCCCAGATGGGCGAAGTCGCCCGGCGCGGCCAGCACCTCGACCACCTGCCGGGCAATCGCCTCAGGCTCGAAGAAATCCACCAGCAGGCCGGTTTTTCCATGCTGCATGGCCTCTCGCACCGGGGGCACGTCTGACGCGACGATTGTGGCCTCCATCGACATGGTTTCCAACAGCGACCAGGACAGCACGAAAGGCACGGTCAGGTAGATGTGGCAGCGCGACAGCTGCATGACTGTCTGGTAGTCGGAATAGGGGATGCGGCCCAGGAAATGCACCCGGCTCCAGTCCACGCGGTCGCCCACCTCGCGCTCCATCTCGGCGCGATAGCCCCCGGCTTGCTGGCTTTCCTTACCGTAGGATACCTCGCTTCCACCTATGATCAGCGCGCGCGCATTGGGGCGCGCATCGAGGATATGGGGCAGGGCGCGCATGAAGCTGTGAAAGCCGCGCGTGGGTTCCATGTTGCGGGCCATATAGGTGAAAATCTCATCCTCGCGCGTGACCGACCGCCCGAGCCGGTCCAGCCGCACAGCCGCATTGGGATTGGGCAACAGCCGATCGGTGCGGATGCCATCGTGGCAGGTATATATCTTGTCCTGAAAGCTGTCCGGGTAGGTCCGCTTTTGCCACCGGGTCGGCGACTGACCCAGATCCACGGTTTGCAGATTGGCGAAGTTGACCGCGTTTCGGGCGTGCATGATGTAGGGCGTGGCGGGGTTCGATGGAAATTCCGGGTCGAACCCGACCGATCCGCCCTCGGCCAGGAAGTAATACTCGAAATAGCCAAGCACCGGCACATCGGGCCAGACGATCTTGGTAAAGGTCAACTCGCCCCATCCCACATGGCCAAGGATCACGTCGGGGGTGAACCCCTCGGCCTGCAGCTTCTGGCAGGCCATTGCCGCGCCATATCCCGCCCCTGTGCATTGTTCCCAGTAACGCGACAGGCCGTAGGCATCCTTGGCGGGGGCATGATGCGGCGCGTATTGAACGACGCGAATACCGGGCGAGGAGGCGACACCCTTTCTCTGGGTCAGGAACACGATCTCATGCCCGCCCTGCGCGGCCAGCCAGTCCACCAACTGGCGATATTGGCCGGGATAGTTCTGGTGGATGAACAGCAGTTTCATAGGCAGGCCGTGATATGAACGCGAAAGGGCGGGACCGTTACGCTAACGTCCCCGCCCTCTGGTGCAAGGTTTTCGTTAAAGCAGCGTTGCCAGATAGGTGCCGTAGCTGTTCTTTTTGAACATCTCGGCGCGCTCGGCCAGTGCGTCGCGGGTGATCCATCCCTTCTCATAGGCGATCTCGTCAAGGCAGCCGGTCTGCAAACCTTGCCGCTTTTCCAGCGTTCGCACGAAGTTGCCCGCATCCAGCAGGCTGCCATGGGTGCCGGTATCGAGCCATGCATAGCCGCGCCCCATGCGTTTTACATTAAGCAGGCCATCGGCAAGGTAGGATTCCAGCAAGGTGGTGATCTCGAGCTCATTGCGGGCGGAGGGTTTGACCTGCCGGGCCCGTTCCGGCGCGGTGCCGTCGAGGAAGTAAAGCCCGGTCACGGCGTATTTTGACGGCGGAACCTCGGGTTTCTCGACGATCCCCGTGACATCGCCCGCGTCGTTATAGGACACCACGCCATAGCGTTCCGGGTCGGACACGTGATAGCCGAAGACAGTTCCGCCCGTTGCCCGGGCGTCGGCCTCGGCCATGATCTCGGGCAGGCCATGGCCAAAGAAGATGTTGTCTCCCAGAACCATGGCGGAGGCCGCGCCGTCCAGAAACTCCTCGGCGAGAATATAGGCCTGTGCCAGCCCGTCGGGCGACGGTTGCTCGATATAGGTCAGGGTTATGCCCCACTGGCTGCCATCGCCCAGAGTGCGCCTGAACTGGTCCTGATCGACAGGCGTCGTGATTATCGCGATGTCCCGGATGCCAGCCAGCATCAGAACGCTGAGCGGGTAGTAGATCATCGGCTTGTCGTAGATCGGCAGCAGCTGTTTCGACACGCCGATGGTGATCGGATAAAGCCGGGTGCCCGAGCCGCCTGCGAGGATAATGCCTTTGCGATTGGTCATGGGGTCTGATCCTGAATCTCTTGAATGATCTGGGAAAGGGCGCTGCGCCAGTCGGGGCGGGAAATGCCGAAACGCTCGGTCGTGTCGGAACAGTCCATCCGCGAATTCGAAGGCCGCTTTGCCGGGGTGGGAAACGCGCTGGTGGGGATATCGACAACCTCGCAGGTCATGCCCGCCTGACGGAAGATCTCTCGCGCGAAGTCGGCCCAGGACACGTCCGGCGCGCCGGAAAAGTGGTAGGTGCCGGCTTTGGAGGGGTCCGTGCGCAATTGCGCGGCGATGGACAGGCAAGCCGCGGCGATGTCCTGTGCGGGGGTGGGGCCACCCACCTGATCCGCGACAATGGTCAGGTGGTCACGCTCGGCCCCGAGGCGCAGCATCGTCTTGACGAAGTTGCCGCCATGGGCAGAGACCACCCAAGAGGTGCGCAGGATCACCGACGTGCCGCCCGCTGCCTGTATCGCCGCCTCACCAGCCAGCTTGCTGCGCCCATAGGCCCCGAGCGGGCCGGTGGGGGCGTCGACCGACCATGGCGCGGTGCCAGAGCCGTCAAAGACGTAATCGGTGGAGAGATGGACGAAGGGAATGCCTAGGTCGGCGCAGGCCCCGGCCATCGCCCCGGGGGCGCCCCCGTTGACCAGCGTTGCGGTGCCCTCGTCACCTTCGGCCTGATCGACGGCCGTATAGGCGGCGGCGTTGATGACGGCATCGGGCCGGTAACGCAGGATCGCCTCGGCACAAGCTGCGGGATCGGTCAGGTCGGCCTTGCCGCGGTCCAATGCGCGCAGGTTTTCCTGACGCTGCAACTCGGTCGCGACCTGACCGGTTTTGCCGAAGACGAGGACCGTCATGCCCGGACCCCAAGCCGTTCGCCCACACCCTCGCGGCCCTGCAAGGCGCGCCACCAGGGTTCATTGTCGAGATACCACAGGACGGTGCGGCGCAGCCCCTCCTCCACGGTCACCGACGGGCGCCAGCCCAGTTCCTCGCGGATGCGGGTGGGATCAATGGCGTAGCGTGCATCGTGTCCGGGACGGTCGGTCACGAAGGTGATCTGGTCGGCGTAAGATCCGTCTGCTTTCGGGCGCAAGTCATCCAGAATAGCGCAGAGAGTTTTCACCAGATCCAGATTGCTGCGCTCGTTCTCGCCACCGATATTGTAGGACCGGCCAGGCGCGCCTTTCTCCACCACCAGCAGCAGCGCGTCGGCATGATCCTCGACATACAGCCAGTCGCGGATATTCGACCCATCCCCGTAGATCGGCAGGGGCTTGCCCGCCAGCGCGTTGAGGATGATCACCGGGATCAGCTTCTCGGGGAAATGATAAGGCCCGTAATTGTTGGAACAATTGGTCAGCACCACGGGCAACCCATAGGTCTCGTGCCAGGCGCGCACCAGATGGTCGGACGCGGCCTTTGACGCCGAATAGGGGCTGCGCGGGTCGTAGGGCGTGTCTTCCGTGAACTGTTCCGAGGGGTCGGCGGGCAGCGACCCGAACACCTCGTCCGTAGAGATATGGTGAAAGCAAAACCCGCCGGGCTTGCCCTGTGCGCCCCAGTATTTCCGCGCCGCTTCCAGCATGTTGAAGGTGCCGGTGATGTTGGTCTCGATGAAATCTCCGGGCCCGTCGATGGACCGGTCCACATGGGATTCCGCCGCCAGATGCATGATCGCGTCGGGCCTGTGATCTGCGAAGACCCGGTCCAGCGCGGCCCGGTCGCGGATATCGGCATGCTCGAAGGTATAACGCGGGCTGTCCGCCACCTGCGCCACGTTGTCGAGGCAGGCGGCATAGGTCAGCGCGTCGAGATTGACAACCTCGTGGCCCCGCGCCACCGCCAGCCGCACAACGGCAGACCCGATGAACCCGGCCCCGCCGGTGACCAGAAGCTTCATGTCACACGCCCTCCCAGACAAAGGGGGTGCCCAGATCCTTCAGCAAGGGCGCAGCGGCATCCTTGTCCGACAGAACCGCTTCTGCACCCTCCAGACCCCAGTCGATGCCGATACCCGGATCGTCGAAGCGCACCGCGCCATCTGCGTCGGGGGCGTAGTAATCGGTGCATTTGTAGATGATCTCGGTATCCGGCTCTCGCGTCACGAACCCGTGCAGGAACCCCGCCGGGATCATCAGCTGCTTGCCGTTCTCGAAGCTCAGTTCGATACCGAACCACTGCCCGAAGGTGGGGGAGCCCTTGCGGATATCGACCGCGACATCAAAGAGCCGCCCGCGCCCGCACCGCACCAGTTTCGCCTGCGCGTGGGGCGGTGCCTGAAAATGCAGCCCTCGCACCGTGCCGACCCGCGCTGACAGCGAATGGTTGTCCTGCACGAAATCGTAGTCGAGCCCCTGGTCCGCCATCTGCCGCTTGTTCCAGCTCTCGCTGAAAAACCCGCGGGAATCGCCAAATCGACGAGGGGTCAGGATCAGAAGTCCCGGAAGAGGTGTTTGGTCAACCTGCACGTCGCAACCCCGATCCTTGATCTGTTTCGGTGCTGCCCCGTTCTTGGACAATTCCCCTTTGATTGCAATGCTGATGTCCATTGCATCGGGGAAAGGACGGTTGTGATTTGGGCAACAATAGCCCCTATGCGCTGAAGGTCCGGCAGGACGCAGCTTTCAGATCACACGACAACGCTTCGGAGGAGGAGGATTTGGTGGAGCCTAGGGGGATCGAACCCCTGACCTCTTGCATGCCATGCAAGCGCTCTCCCAGCTGAGCTAAGGCCCCATCGCACGTCTGCGTTGCGACGGTAGGCGGGGTTTATGAAAGAGCGTGGGGGAGTTCAAGCGAAAAAACGCTTCCGGCTGCGAGTTGTCAGGTGAACGCGAAAGATCGCCGAAACCAATCAGGGCGGGTTCCAGCCGAGCGCCCTGCAAGCGTCGTAGAACTCCTCGTCTGGCTGTTCGGTCTGGATGTGCCATTGATTGGCTGATCCTTCTTCCAGGTTCACGGCGCCATCGGTTCCGCCAGACAGTTCCAACGCGTCCAGAATGTCCGAAAACGGCCCTGCGACGATCTCGTATTCCGGCCCCCAGACCCAGATGGCAGGCAGATATCCATAGGGGCCGCGCTGATTGCCCCGGTTGCAGACCGTTTCAACGGCCCATTGGCGTGCTTCGCGCTGCTGGTCCTGTTCGAACTGATCCACGCTTGACCCGACCGGGAACTCCCATATGCCGCGCGGGGTGATTTCCGTGAAGCTGGAAGACACTTGGAGCACCCGATTCGAATAGCCCTCGACCCATGCGCTTTGCCACCCGTTGCGGTTCTGATAGCCGCCGCCCGAGAACTGGATAACGTAGTATCCCCCCTGCATCAGAACGTCGCCAGTTCCGGCGGGCGTTTGGGCAAGCGATTCAGCCCGCGCCAGCATGGCGTCGATTCTTGCCACCTCTTCGCGCCTGATGCGGGCGGCATCTGCCAGTACTTCCCGATTTTCCAAATCGAGTGCGGACAGGATTGCCAGAAATTCGTCAAGCAGGGCGCTATGGATAGATGAAAGTGTTATCTCTCCCGATCCGAAATCTCCCGCCTGCATTCTTTGCAGAAACCCTCGCGCGGCTTCCCGCAGCAATCGCGACGCGGCCGATCCTGTCACGAATTCTTCCGAGTTCTCCACATGGCCTTCGCCGAGCATGGCTTGCAGCATCAGTGCAGTAAAGCTGCGCTCCGCCTCGCTTTCGGAGAGAATGGTGACCCCGCTGATCGCATCATCGACAAGGAAGCCGTCCCGGTTGTCCCGAAGCTGGTCAAGCTGATCCGCTTCCTGCGCGAGATCATCGCGCACCTGCCGGGCATCATTGATCCACGCACTCAGTTGCGCACGATCGGTGCTATCAGTCAGTAGATCGGCAAGGAAGTCGGCGCTTTGACCGAGGCTAATTGTCGGCAAAGCGAGAGATACACAGAGGCCAAGCAAAGCCGCGCGCACAGAGTATGGCATTGTTTTAATCCAGCAGATTTTAATGCCGCAAAGATAGCCAAGAGCATTGATTCGGCCAACTCTCTCTTCCCCCAAAGGGGCCAGTCAGAAAAAAGGCGAGCCTCCGAAGAGGCCCGCCTTTCATATGCCTGTTGTAAGACTGGTTCAGCTGTCGTCGTCGTCCGACGCGACATCCGCCAGATCGTCGAGGGGGACGCTGTCGTCATCCTCGTCGTCATCCAACAGGTCATCGTCCAGATCGATGTCATCGCTGTCATCGTCCAGCAGTGCTGCGGCGTCATCGTCCAGCACTTCTGCGTCATCCGTATCCTTGGCTTGCGCCTTGTCGGCCTTGTCGGCCACCAGCGTGCGCGATGCCTTGCCTGTTTCGATCACGACCGTTTCGCCCGTATACGGGCTGACGATCGGGGTCTTGTTCAGGTCATAGAAGCGTTTGCCGGTGGTTGGGCAGACACGTTTGACGCCCCATTCTTCTTTGGGCATGACACCCCCTTCAATCATCGCTATCGAGGAATTGCGGTCACCTGCCACAATGTCGGGGGGCTGTAAAGCCTTTCATCGGGCCAATCGTACAAAGCCGGGTTGCATCGCGCATATGGGGAACGAAATCCACATTCTCGGGGGCGACCCACCGGTCGAGGTGCTGCTGAAGCGCTCGGCCCGTGCACGGCGATTCACCCTGCGCGTTTCGCGATCCAGCGGGCAGGTCACCCTGTCGATGCCCCATCATGCGCCTGAGGCCGAGGCGATCGCCTTTCTGGATGCAAGAGAAGGCTGGGTCCGCAAGCATCTGACTGCCAGCCCCGCCCCGGCGCGGCCTGTGATCGGGGGGGCGATTCCGATCGAGGGGCAATTGCGGCAGATCGTGCCCGGCACCGGTCGTTCCGCGCGCCTGATCGAGGGGCGGGTGGAACTGCCCGAGGGGCAGGAGGGGCCGCGCATGGCGGCGCTGCTGAAGCAGATGGCGCGGGACCGGCTGGCAGAACGCTCTGCCCATCACGCAGGCCAGTTGGGGCGCAGCTTTGGCCGGATCACCCTGCGCGACACGCGCAGCCGGTGGGGCAGTTGCTCCTCCAAGGGTGATCTCATGTATTGCTGGCGACTGATCATGGCCCCGCCCGAGGTGCTGGATTATGTGGCCGCCCATGAGGTCGCGCATCTGGTTGAGATGAACCATTCGCCCGCCTTCTGGGCCGTGTGCGAACGGCTCTGCCCCGGCTATCAGCCGCACCGGGACTGGCTGCGCCGGAACGGGGCAGAGCTGCTGGCCTGGCGCTTTGACCGCTTGCCCTGAGCGGGGGCTTGTGATCGGGTGACCCCATGCTTCTGACGCAACGCCCCTCCGAAGCGCCGACATCGGCCGCCCATGACCGCATCTACCGCACGGTGCGTACACGGATCATGCATGGGCAGATGCTGCCCGGCGAGGCGCTGACCCTGCGCGGGATTGCAAAGGAATTCGACGTCTCGATGACCCCGGCGCGCGAGGCTTTGCGGCGGCTGGTGAGCGAGGGGGCGCTGTCGCTGTCCTCCTCGGGGCGGGTGTCCACGCCGGAGCTGTCCAATGACCGGATCGAGGAGCTTGCGGCCATCCGGGCGCTGCTGGAGCCGGAGCTGTCCGCCCGCGCCCTGCCGCGCGCCCATCCGGCGCTGATCGACCGGATGGAGGTGATCAACGGCACTGTGGCAGAGGCCGTCGCGCATCGCGATCCGGTGGCCTATATCCGGGCAAATCTGGAGTTTCACCGGACGCTCTACCTGCGCGCACAGGCCCCGGCGATGCTGGCGCTGGCAGAGACCGTCTGGCTGCAGCTTGGCCCCACGATGCGGGCGCTTTACGGGCGGTTGAGGCGCACCGATCCGCCGCGCCACCACAAGCTGATCATCGCGGCGCTGAAGGCCGGTGACGAGCCGGGGCTGAGACTGGCGGTGCGGGCCGATGTGACGCAAGGGCTGCGTCTGCTGGCGAGCTGAAAAGGGGGGGTGCCATGCGTACACCCCCTGTGCACCCCCCGTACACCGGGCGTGCATACGAAAAGCGGTTTCGCCGCGCATCGCGCGTCGATCCGCGGGCGGCCCTCCTCAGGCCCCTTCGGGGCCATCGTCGGGCCGCGTTGCCACGGGATATCGGGGAGGTTGCGTGCGGTTGGCAGGGATGTACCCGGTTGCCCGGTCGGGACGCCTCCGGCGGAGGTATTTGGGCCAAGATGAAACCGGCATCCGTCAGGGGAAGAGGCAGCTGTCGGGCAGCCAGCCGGTCTGGCCCTTGCGATTTCGGCAGAGCGTCCAGCCGAGGCGGTGCGCCAGCGGATCGAGCATGTCGCCCGGTGTGACGGTCAGCTCTGTCGTGTCGAAGGGGGAGACGATCCGGTCGCCATCGACGATCTCGGCAGGCACCCACCCGCCGAGGCCATCGCCATTCACCACCCATTGCCAGCCGGGATAGTCATTGTCGATCCGGCCCGGGGTGATCCGCTGCCCCGCCGTGACGGCGAGCGCGGGGTCATAGGTTGCGCGCCAGGGTTTGAGGGCGCGCAACCGGGGTTTGTCAGGCGTGGATTGCGCCATCGCCGCAGGCGAGTGCCGCTTCGCGCACCGCTTCCGAATAGGTGGGATGCGCGTGGCAGGTCAGCGCCACGTCCTGCGCCGAGGCGCCGAATTCCATTGCCACGCAAATCTCGTGGATCAGGTCGCCCGCCGCCGGGCCGATGATGTGGCAGCCGAGAATGCGGTCGGTCTCCTTGTCGACGATCATCTTGACGAAGCCTTCGCCCTGGAACACGGCCTTGGCGCGGCCATTGCCCATGAAGGAGAACTCGCCGACCTTGTAGGCGCGGCCCGAGGCCTTGACCTCTTCCTCGGTCTGACCGACGGCGGCCACTTCGGGGGCGGTGTAGATCACGCCGGGAATGACGGAATAGTTCACGTGGCCATGCTTGCCCGCGATCTGTTCGGCGACGGCCATGCCCTCATCCTCGGCCTTGTGGGCCAGCATCGGGCCTTCGATCACGTCGCCGATGGCGTAGATGCCGGGGATGTTGGTGGCCCAATGGGCGTCGGTGGCGATCTGGCCGCGCTCGGTCATCCTGACGCCCAGTTTGTCGAGGCCCAGACCCTCGGTATAGGGGCGGCGGCCGGTGGCGACCAGCACCACGTCGGCATCGACCTGATGGTCGCTGTCATCCTTGCGCAGCTTGTAGTTGACCTTGGCCTTGGTCTTGAGCGCCTCGACCGACTGCACGGCCGCACCCATGACGAAATTGAGCCCCTGTTTCTTGAGGATGCGCTGGAAGGTCTTGGCGACCTTGCCGTCCATTCCGGGGGTGATCTGGTCGAGGAATTCGATCACGGTGACCTCGGCGCCAAGGCGCGCATAGACCGAGCCCAGTTCCAGACCGATCACGCCCGCGCCGATCACCACCATCTTCTTGGGCGTCTTGGGCAGGGCCAGCGCGCCGGTGGAGGTGACGACGATCTTTTCGTCGACCTCGACGCCGGGCAGGGTGGAGGGCTCTGACCCCGAGGCGATGACGATATTCTTCGCCTCGTGCACCTCGTCACCGACCTTGACCTTGCCGGCCTCGGGGATCGAGGCCCACCCCTTGATCCAGTCGACCTTGTTCTTCTTGAACAGGAACTCGATGCCCTTGGTGTTCTGGCCGATCACGTCATCCTTGTAGGCCAGCATCTGCGGCCAGTCGACGGAAGGGCTTTTGCCTTTCAGACCCATCTTGGTGAAGTTGTGTTCCGCTTCGTGCAGCATGTGGCTGGCATGCAGCAGCGCCTTGGAGGGGATGCAGCCGACGTTCAGGCAGGTGCCACCGAGCGCCTCGCGGCCCTCGACACAGGCGGTCTTGAGACCCAGTTGCGCGCAGCGGATGGCGGATACGTAGCCGCCGGGGCCACCGCCGATGATGATGACGTCATAGCTTGCCATTTTGGATCTCCTTGGTCGTCGTCCCGGGCATGGTTCATAGGGGTATGCGGGGCCGAATCCCCTTGCGTCAACCGCAAATGGAAAATTGCCCCGAAAATCGGGGTGATTTTTTACGCCTGTTTTTCGAGGGGTGCAGTTTTGTGATCACAAATGGGCCTGACGGCTATTCTGCTGCGTCCAACTGGCCCGGTTCCATCGGTGGTGCGGTCCATTCCGCGATTTTCTCGGGCGTCAGAATGCGGTCCCGCCGTTCATAGAACCAGTGCAGGGCGGCCTGTTCCAGATGGTAGAGGATCAGGTCTTCGCGTAGTTCCTCCAGTTCCTCCTTCACCTTCGGCAGCAGGCGGTGGATCGAGGCATCTTCCACCTCGTTGCGGTTGCAGCGTTGGTAAAAGATCGAATCCTTGAAATACTTCCCCAGACCCTGCGTATTCGCTGCGCCCCGGTCGTTTTTCATCAGGAAGGTATCGTCGGAGCGGATGGCGTAGTGGTTGATCTGGGCATTGTCCCAGGTCAGTTCCGCCCGGTCCATCTTGCGATGGCGTTCATGGGGCGGTTTGAAGAGCGAGTCGGACGTGATCTGCACCCCGCGCGTGTTGTGATTGCGGACCTTCGGGTGGGTTGGGTGCTTCGGCATGTGGATCGAAACGGCGGAGAACTTGCGCGCCTTGAACATCGCCTTGTGCAGGCAGGAGTTCCAGGCGGGTTCCGCCTTGGCCATGGTGAAATGCTCCGTCACCAGCCCGCCGGGCCAAGTCTCGTGCCCGGAATTGCCGAAAAGCCGCCAGGCGATGGCGATAGATTCCGTGGGCGGCATGAGGTCGAGCAGGTCATCCACATGGCCCTCGCCGCAGGTCACGTTCAGAAACTCGTCGCTGTCCACATGCAGGCACCATTCGGCCAGCACCAGATCATCGACATCCTCGCGCGCGATGCGCAAGGATTCCATCTGTGGGCGGCCCGCGCCGCGCCAGTCGTTGCGCAGGTGGCGGACGTAGCCCATCTGCTGCAACCTGTCGAGCATCAGGTCGGTGCCGTCGGTGCAGTTGTTGGTGACGATGACGGCCTTGTCGAAGCCGATCACGCGGTAATAGGCGATCCATTCCAAGAGGAACATGCCCTCGTTACGCATGCAGGACAGAACGACCTTGTCGCCGTGACGGCTGGTCATGCGGCTTTCTCCTCGTCCACGGGCAAGGTCCATTCGGCGATGCGCTCGGGCGTCAGGACGCGGGCACGACGGTTGTCCCACCAGATGTTGGAGGCCTGTTCCAGCGTCGCCAGCAGGGGGTCGGCACGCAGCGCGTCGATCCGGTCCTGCAGTTCCGGCAGGTGGCGCAGGATCGACGTATCTTCGCGTCGGTTGGTGTTGTAACGCCGGTGGAAGGTGGAGTTGAGGTAACGCTTGGTGCCGCCCCGGTCGGCGCCGTCGCCGCGATCGTTCTTCAGCAGGAAGAGATCCTCGGATTTGATCGTGTAGTGGTTGATGCAGGCCCCGTCCCAGGTCAGCTTTTCGCGGTCCATGCCCCGGTGGCGTTCATGGGCCATGGTATAAAGCGCGGTGGTGTCGATGGCCTCACCCATGGCGTTGCACTGGGTCGCATCGGGACGCAGCGGGTGCTTGGGCATATGCACGGTCATGGTCTGGAATTTCTTCGGCTGGAACAGGGCCTTGTGGAAGGCGGTGGACCAGAAGGGTTTCTTGTCGCAGCGGGTGAAGTTTTCCAGCACATTGCCGCCGGGCCATGTCTTGTGGCCGCCATCGCCAAAGGGGCGCCAGGCAATGGCGCAGGCGTCGAAGCCCTGCACCACGTCGATCAGGTCATCGAGCCGGTGATCCCCATGAAACACGTTCAGAAACTCATCGCTGTCCACATGCAGCAGCCAGTTGGCCTCGGCCACTTCCTCGATCTCGTCCCTGGCCATGCGCAGCCCGTGGATCTGCGGGCTGTCAGCCTCGTAGCCGCGATTGCGGATGTGTTTGACCTGCCCAAGCTCCTGCAAGCGGTCCAGCATCATGTCGGTGCCATCGGCGCAGTCATTGCTGATGACCACGATATGATCGACCCCGAGCAGGCGGTAATAGGCCACCCATTCGAGCAGGAAGATCCCCTCGTTCTTCATGCAGGACAGGACGGTTCGGGTTCCAAAGCGGCTGCTCATCGGCGTGGCCCTTCGTGTGACGGCTCGTTCCGGCGCTCTGATGGCGCGTTTGGGCGGAGTATGCCGCGCGCGGGGGGAAAGGGCAAATGAAAGCGGTCGAGGTGGAGGCGGGCAGGAAAAATCTTCTGGAAGATTTTTCGGGATTTTTCTGAAGAATTTTCCGGAAAATTCTTCCTGATCCCCTAGATCAGGGCCGCCACCAGCATGAGCACGGTGGCCCCAAGCCCCACGGCCCACAGAAGCGACCGCCAGGGCACCCAGCCAAAGGCATAGGCAGGCACATAAAGAATGCGCGCGGCAAGGTAGATCCAGGCGCATGCGGCGGTGAGGGAGGAGGAGGCCTCGCCCAATGTCACCACGACCACGGCGATGGTGAAGAGGATCAGCCCCTCGAAATGGTTGGTCATCGCCCGGTGCAGGCGGCCTGTGCGGGGGCTGACCTGGTCCATCAGCGGGGTACCGAGCCGGTCCGGGTCGCGGGGCGAGAGTGTCTTGGCGGTGCCAAGCTCCAGATTGGCGGGGATCGCCATGAGCGCGATCTGCACGACTTGCCAGAGGGCCGCGAGGGCGAGGGTGGTGAGTTCGGGGGTCATGGGAACCTCAATCGAAAACGTCCGCCCGGCAGACCCGGACGGACGAAATAGCTACGCTTCAGAGTCTGACTTGGATCACAAATCCATCAGCAACCGCCGGGGATCCTCCAGTGCTTCTTTCACCCGCACCAGGAACGTCACCGCGCCTTTGCCGTCGACGATGCGGTGATCGTAGGACAGGGCGAGGTACATCATCGGGCGGATCTTGATCTCGCCATTGATGACCATGGGGCGGTCCTGGATCTTGTGCATGCCGAGGATGCCCGACTGCGGGGGGTTCAGGATGGGCGAGGACATGAGCGAGCCATAGACGCCGCCGTTCGAGATGGTGAAGGTGCCGCCCTGCATTTCCGCCATGGACAGTTTGCCATCGCGGGCGCGCTTGCCCTTTTCGGCGATGGCTTTCTCGATGGCGGCAAAGCTCATCTGGTCGGCATCCCGGATGACCGGAACCACCAGACCCTGCGGGGTGCCTGCGGCGACGCCCATATGAACGAAGTTCTTATAGACGATGTCTGTGCCGTCGATCTCGGCGTTGACCTCGGGCACTTCTTTCAGTGCGTGGCAGCAGGCCTTGGTGAAGAAGGACATGAAGCCGAGGCGGACGCCATGCTTCTTCTCGAACTGGTCCTTGTACTGGTTGCGCAGCGCCATGACCTCGGTCATGTCCACCTCGTTATAGGTGGTCAGGATCGCGGCGGTGTTCTGCGCGTCCTTCAGGCGGCGGGCGATGGTCTGGCGCAGGCGGGTCATCTTGACCCGTTCCTCGCGCGCGGCGTCATCGGCGCTGACCGGGGCACGCGGCGCGGCGGCAGGGGCCGGAGCCGGGGCTGGCGTGGGGGCCGCTGCGGGGGCGGAGCCGGCTTTCATCACGTCTTCCTTCATGATGCGCCCGTCGCGTCCGGTGCCCTGCACCTGATCGGGCGAGAGACCCTTTTCGGCCATCAGCTTTTCAGCGGAGGGCGCGTTCTTGACGTCGGTGCTGGCGGAGGCCGCAGGGGCAGGGGCCGCCGCCGGGGCTGCAGCAGCAGCAGACGCGCCGCCGATCACGGCCAGCTTGGCGGAGGCATTGACGGTGGTTCCTTCCGGCGCGACGATTTCCGACAGCACGCCAGAGGCCGGGGCGGGCACCTCGACCGACACTTTGTCGGTTTCCAGCTCGCACAGCATTTCGTCCTGCGCGACGGTGTCGCCCACCTGCTTGAACCAGGTCGAAACGGTGGCCTCGGTCACGCTTTCCCCGAGCGTGGGCACCATGACGTCAACGGCCTCGCCACCCGATGATGCGGGTGCGGCGGCAGGGGCTGCTTCGGCGGCGGGGGCGGGGGCTGCGCCTTCACCAGCCGACAGAGTGGCCAGCAGCGCATCAACACCGACGGTTTCCCCTTCTGCGGCCACGATCTCGGCCAGGGTGCCAGCGGCAGGCGAGGGCACCTCGACGGTCACCTTGTCGGTTTCCAGCTCGCACAGCATCTCATCCACCGCGACGGCATCGCCGGGTTTCTTGAACCAGGTGGCGACCGTTGCCTCGGTCACACTTTCGCCCAGGGTGGGCACTCGGACTTCTACGGACATCTATCAGTTCCCCTCGATGGTGAGCGCGTCGTTCACGAGCGCGGCTTGCTGTGCTTTGTGCTGGCTGGCCAGGCCCGTGGCGGGCGAGGCAGAGGCGTTGCGGCCGGCATAGGATGGCCGCGTGTGTTTGGCGCCGATGCGGCTGAGGACCCATTCGATATTGGGTTCCACGAAGCTCCAGGCGCCCTGGTTCTTGGGCTCTTCCTGACACCAGACCATCTCGGCCTGCTTGAAGCGTTCCAGTTCCTTCATCAGGCTGAGGGCCGGGAAGGGATAGAACTGCTCCAGACGCATCAGGTAGACATCGTCCAAGCCACGCGCGTCGCGTTCTTCCAGCAGGTCGAAATAGACCTTGCCGGAACACATGACCACGCGCTTGATCTTGTCATCGGCCACCAGCTGCGTATCGGAATTGCCGTATTGGGCATCATCCCACAGAACCCGGTGGAAGCTGGACCCGGTGGTCATTTCCTCGGCCTTGGAAATCGCCAGCTTGTGACGCAGAAGCGATTTCGGTGTCATCAGCACCAGCGGCTTGCGATAGTCGCGGTGGATCTGGCGGCGCAGAATGTGGAAGTAGTTGGCCGGAGTCGTGCAGTTGGCGACGATCCAGTTATCCTCGGCGCACATTTGGAGGAAGCGTTCCAGACGGGCAGAGCTGTGTTCCGGGCCCTGGCCTTCGAAGCCGTGGGGCAGCAGCATGACAAGGCCCGACATCCGCAGCCATTTGCGTTCGCCCGAGCTGATGAACTGGTCGAACATGATCTGCGCGCCGTTGGCGAAATCACCGAACTGGGCTTCCCACAGCACCAGCGCATTGGGTTCGGCGAGGCTGTAACCATACTCGAAGCCAAGCACGGCATATTCCGAGAGCATCGAGTCGATGACCTCGTATTGCGCCTGCCCCTCGCGGATGTGGTTGAGCGGGTAGTAGCGGTCTTCGGTGACCTGGTCGATCAGGCCGGAATGGCGCTGGCTGAACGTGCCGCGGGTGGCATCCTGCCCGGCAAGGCGCACCGGGTAGCCCTCGGTCAGAAGTGAGCCATAGGCCAAAGCTTCGGCGGTGGCCCAATCGAAGCCCTCGCCGGTTTCGAACATCTGCTTCTTGGTGTCCAGCAGACGGCCCACGGTCTTGTGCAGGTTGAACCCTTCTGGCGCGGTGGTCAGCGCGCGGCCGATCTCCGCAAAGGTTTCGGGTGCGATGGCGGTTTCGCCGCGCTGATATTCCTCGCCCTTCTTGTCCAGATGCGACCAGCGCCCGTCCAGCCAGTCGGCCTTGTTGGGCTTGAATTCCTTACCGGCCTCGAACTCTTCGTTCAGATAGGCCTGGAAGGCGGCCTTCATGTCCTCGATCTCACCCTCGGGGATCAGCCCGTCCTTCACCAGCCGTTCGGTATAGAGTTGCAGGGTCGTCTTATGGCCCTTGATCTTCTTGTACATGATCGGGTTGGTGAACATGGGCTCGTCGCCCTCGTTGTGACCGAACCGGCGGTAGCAGAAGATATCCAACACCACGTCCTTGCCGAATTTCTGGCGGAACTCGGTGGCAACCTTGGCGGCATGAACCACGGCCTCGGGGTCGTCGCCGTTCACGTGGAAGATCGGGGCCTCCACCATCAGAGCGATGTCGGTGGGATAGGGGCTGGAGCGGCTGAAATGCGGCGCGGTGGTAAAGCCGATCTGGTTGTTCACCACGATATGCATGGTGCCGCCGGTCTTGTGACCCTTGAGGCCGGAGAGGCCAAAGCCCTCGGCCACCACACCCTGACCGGCAAAGGCCGCGTCGCCATGCAGAAGCACCGGCAGAACGGAGGTGCGGGCCTCATCGTTCTTCTGGTCCTGCTTGGCGCGAACCTTGCCCAGAACCACCGGGTTCACCGCCTCCAGGTGAGAGGGGTTGGCGGTCAGGGAAAGGTGCACGGAATTGCCGTCAAACTCCCGGTCGCTGGACGCGCCAAGGTGGTATTTCACGTCGCCGGAGCCATCCACATCCTCGGGCTTGAAGCTGCCGCCCTGAAACTCGTTGAAAATCGCGCGATAGGGCTTGCCCATCACGTTGGCCAGCACCGACAGGCGGCCCCGGTGGGGCATGCCGATGACGATCTCTTTCAGGCCCAACTGGCCGCCGCGCTTGATGATCTGTTCCATCGCGGGGATCAGGCTTTCGCCGCCATCAAGGCCGAAGCGCTTTGTGCCCATGTATTTCACATGCAGGAACTTTTCGAAGCCCTCGGCCTCGACCAGCTTGTTCAGGATCGCCTTGCGGCCTTCGCGGGTGAAGGCGATTTCCTTGCCATAGCCCTCGATCCGTTCTTTCAGCCAGCCGGCCTCTTCGGGGTTCGAGATATGCATGTATTGCAGCGCGAAGGTGCCACAGTAGGTCCGCTTCACGATGTCGATGATCTGCCGCATCGACGCGACTTGCAGGCCCAGAACCTGGTCGATGAAGATCGGGCGATCCATGTCGCCCTCGGTAAAACCGTAGGATTTCGGGTCCAGTTCCGGGTGCGGGGTCGCGTCGCGCATGCCAAGCGGGTCGAGATCGGCCACCAGATGCCCCCGGATCCGGTAGGCCCGGATGATCATCAGCGCGCGGATGCTGTCCAGAACCGCCCGTTTGATGACCTCGTCGGTCACTTCGATGCCCTTTTCCGCCGCCTTTTCGCGGATTTTCTTCTCAGCCCCCTTCGCCTCGGCCTGTACGGGCCATTCGCCGGTCAGCGCCCCGGTCAGGTCGTCATTGGGCGCAGGCGGCCAGTCGGCGCGCGCCCAGGACGGGCCAGCGGCCTCGGCCTTTACATCGGGTTCGGCATCGCCAAGGGCGCGGAAGAACTCCTGCCACGCCGCATCGACCGCATTGGGATCGTTGGCATACTGGGCGTAGAGCTGTTCCAGATATTCCGCGTTGTGGCCCTGCATGAAGCTGGAGGCCTGGAAGAGGTCGTTAGGGCTTTGGTCGGTCATGGCGTTACCTCTGTCGGGTTGGGACCGTTCGGATGGCCGGTTGAGGGCTTGAGGCAAGGGATGAGGCGCATCCGGTCATCATCTCGCTTTTGTATTCAAAGAGAGGGCGGGGATGCCTCCCCGCCCTGATCCAGGGTTTATCCGATGGCCTTCAGCACAGCCTCGCCCAGACCGGCGGGGCTTTCGGCCACGACGATACCGGCGGACTGCATCGCTTCGATCTTGTCCTCGGCGCCGCCCTTGCCACCGGCGACGATGGCACCGGCATGGCCCATGCGTCGGCCCGGAGGCGCGGTGCGGCCCGCGATGAAGCCTGCGGTCGGTTTCCAGCGGCCGCGCTTCTTCTCATCGGCGAGGAACTGTGCGGCTTCTTCTTCCGCCGAACCACCGATTTCACCGATCATGATGATCGACTCGGTTTCGTCATCGGCCAGGAACCATTCCAGCACGTCGATATGCTCGGTCCCCTTGATCGGGTCGCCGCCGATGCCGACGCAGGTGGATTGGCCAAGGCCCACATCGGTGGTCTGCTTCACGGCTTCATAGGTCAGGGTGCCGGAACGGGACACGACGCCGACGGACCCACGCTTGTGGATATGGCCGGGCATGATGCCGATCTTGCAGGCGTCAGGCGTGATGATGCCGGGGCAGTTGGGCCCGATGAGCCGCGACTTGGACCCTTCCAGCGCCCGCTTGACGCGCATCATGTCCAGAACCGGGATGCCTTCGGTGATGCAGACAATAAGCTCCATCTCGGCGTCGATGGCCTCAAGGATCGAGTCCGCTGCGAAGGGCGGCGGCACGTAGATGACGGAGGCATTGGCCTCGGTCACATGCTTGGCCTCGTGAACGCTGTCAAAGACAGGCAGGTCCAGATGGGTCATGCCGCCTTTGCCCGGCGTCACGCCGCCGACCATCTTGGTGCCATAGGCAATGGCCTGTTCAGAGTGGAAGGTGCCTTGCGAGCCGGTAAAGCCCTGACAGATCACCTTGGTGTTTTCATCTACGAGTACGGCCATTTTATTGTCCTGTCACTTGCGGGATTGCTGCGGCCGCGCCTTGCGCGGACCGGGGTGATTGGGATGCAGAGGCGCCCGGAAACAGGCTGTCCGCTGCGGGAAAGACAAGCGCGCGAAGCGCTTCGTTGCTGCCGGCATTCATCGCCCGCACCCGTGCCGCCTGTTCCGGGCTGAGACGCAGGCGTTTGCTGCCGAAAAGGAAGGGCATGTTACGGCTGTAGAGGCGGCGCTGGGCGGGCAGAAGCCCCAGCCTGTTGACCAGCTTGCCGAACAGGCGGCTGCCCCACAGCAGCAGGTGAAGCTGGTAGAGCGGCATGGAATCGTTCAGCTTCGGCGGCCGCGCGGTTCGGCTGGCATCGACCCCGAGGGCATGGGCGAAATCGTCGATCAGGTCGCCGCCCGCGAAAGCCGCGCGGTCGAAGATCCGCACATCGACATTCTCGTCCCCCGCGACGCCGCGCCATTTTTCGATCAGCGCGTGGTAATCGTTGAACCCGAAGTTTTCGATATAGGCATCAAGGCTTTCCGTCGTGCCAGACCGGACCGCCTGCACATAGGCGCTGGCAACCCAATCGGTCTGCTCGCGGATATAGACCACATAGCGCACCTCATTGAAGCGAGCGGCAAACCAGTTATGCAGCTTCTCCATTTCAGGCACATTCTTCAGACCGGCCCCGATATGTTCGGACGAGGTCACATAAGTGCCGTCTTCGGGCGGCGGAAAGGTGGCTTCGACACGGGTCAGGAATTGGTCCAGTCGTTCTTGCAGGTCAGCGCGGCTCCGGATTCGGTATGACTGCGCCTGCCAGCCACCCGGCACGTAATTGGGGCGTTGCGAATGTGCAAAGATTGTCCAACCGACGGCGGTGGACAAGTGCGGGCCGCTATGCGGGCCCAAATTGTCGTGCCAGATACCCTGATCGCGCAAAGCGTCCTGATTGATCTGCAGCCAGGCCTGAATCGTCGTCGATCCGGTCTTGTTCAAACCGATATGCACGACACAGCGCTGCCGCTTCCTCGATGGGCCGGGAATGGGCCGCTGATCGGTCATGCCGACACTCCTGCACGTCGCATCCGATGCGGGCGGGCGAACCGGTTCGCGCTTGAAAGGATATGCTTTGCGGGTCGGGCCACGGAAAGGCTGCTCCGATGTTGTCTATTGGATGGGCGCGGGCGCCCACCCGGTTCTCTGCGGTCAGACAGGTTTGCCCGTGCTCACCCCTTGACCGCTGCCACGATCTTCTGCGCGCCGTCCTTCAGGTCGTCCGCAGCGATCACGTTCAGGCCGGAGGTGTTGATGATCTCCTTGCCCTTTTCGACATTGGTGCCTTCCAGACGGACGACCAGCGGAACCTGAAGGCCCACTTCCTTCACCGCCGACACAACGCCCTCGGCGATGATGTCACAGCGCATGATGCCGCCGAAGATGTTCACCAGGATGCCTTTGACGTTCGGGTCAGAGGTGATGATCTTGAAGGCTTCGGTCACCTTTTCCTTGGTCGCACCGCCACCCACGTCGAGGAAGTTGGCGGGTTCAGACCCGTAAAGCTTGATGATGTCCATCGTCGCCATGGCCAGGCCCGCGCCGTTCACCATGCAGCCGATTTCACCGTCGAGCGCGATGTAGTTCAGGTCATACTTGGAGGCGGCGAGTTCCTTGGGGTCTTCCTCGGTCTCGTCGCGCAGTTCGGCAATGTCGCGGTGGCGGTAGATGGCGTTGCCGTCGAAACCGACCTTCGCATCCAGCACCTTCAGATCACCCTTGTCGGTCACGATCAGCGGGTTGATCTCCAGCATCTCCATGTCCTTCTCGGTGAAGGCCTTGTAGAGCAGACCCATCAGCGCCACGCACTGTTTGACCTGCGGGCCCTTCAGCCCGAGAGAGAACGCGATCCGGCGGCCGTGAAAGGCCTGATACCCGGTTGCGGGATCGACGGAGAAGGACAGGATCTTTTCGGGGGTCGCGGCGGCGACCTCTTCGATATCCATGCCGCCCTCGGTCGAGCAGACGAAGGAAATGCGGCTGGTCTGGCGATCGACCAGAAGGGCCAGATACATCTCGGTCTCGATGCCCGACCCGTCTTCGATATAGATCCGGTTGACCTGCTTGCCGGCGGGGCCGGTCTGATGGGTCACAAGGGTGCGGCCCAGCATCCTTTTGGCCTCATCTGCCGCTTCTTCCACCGATTTGGCCAGACGCACGCCGCCCTTTTCGCCAGCATCGGCTTCCTTGAAGCTGCCCTTGCCGCGCCCGCCCGCGTGGATCTGCGCCTTGACCACCCAAAGCGGGCCATCGAGTTCACCGGCTGCGGTTTTGGCGTCTTCAGCTCTCAGGACCACGCGGCCATCGCTGACCGGGGCGCCGTAATTGCGAAGCAGAGCCTTCGCCTGGTATTCATGAATGTTCATGAAACTGTCCCATGTTGCTACTTGGTCCCGTCCGTCTAAGCACAAGTCATGCGTGCAAAGAAACGCCATTTTGCCGTTTCAGCGGGCATTTGCCGAAAAAAGCCGGATTTGTGATCACAGTCGGAAAAGGTGTGATCACAAATGGGAAGTCCCTTGTTCTCAAGGCGCTGACTGCGGCGAATCACTGACTTCCTGGGATCGGCAGCAATCGGGATCGCTCAGGAAGACATCATGACGGGGGTAAAGCCTGCACTGTCATCCAGGCCGACCGCGGACAGCAGCGGATAGCCCGCGCGTGCCTGACCACGGGCGCTGACATAGTCGAAACTGTCGTAGAAGCGGTCCGCGCCATGGTCCTTCAGCGTGACATCCGTCCAGTCCGCGAGGATCTGATCATAGGCATCCGACAATGCGCTGTTGTCCGGGTCCAGGTTGGACAGCATCACAAGGCCCGTTGGTTTGCAGTCCAGCACGTCGATCTTCAGGCCGGGGCGATATCGCTGAAGGATCGGCAGCAGTTTCCACACATCGCCGGTCCAGGCTGCGGCGGGGATATTGTCCAGATCGCGCGTGGTCATCTCGTGATCGAAGGGGCAGCAATCATGCATCATGATCACCCCATCCGGGCGAGACCGCTTCTCGGTCTCGATGACGTCGCGCAGCAGGTACTCGAACAGGTGCATCCCGTCCAGAAAGCTCAGGCTCAACCGAATGTCGAGCGCGTCCAGAAAGCCGCTGGCAAAGAAGTCGTCGCTGGTTTGCTGGAAGATATGCAGCGCGGGCTTGGCTCCGATCGCGTTGCGTTCCACCCGGAAGAAGGGGTCAACCGCGATGGTCTTGGACCGGACCGGCGCGAAGGAAGATCCATCCCGGCACCCTATTTCCATATACCAGTCCAGCAGCGTGGTTTCGTGCAGGTTCCTCAGGAAGCGGTGGTAATGCATGCCGGTGGCGGGTTTGAACATGCTGGCTTGGCCCCTACTGATCCCGAAACGAAAAAGGCAGCCCGAAGGCTGCCCTTTGCTTAACGTATCGAACCTGATCAGGCGAGGGTTTCGTCAATCGCCTTGCAGGCCTCGACCAGACCTTTGACCGCATCGACCGATTTGGTGAACATCGCCTGTTCTTCTTTCGACAGTTTGATGTCCACGATCTTCTCGATACCGCCGGCGCCGATGATGGTGGGAACGCCCACATACATGCCGTTCAGGCCAAACTCGCCATCGCAATAGGCCGCGCAGGGCAGCAGGCGCTTTTGGTCTTTCAGGTAGGCCTCTGCCATTTCGATGGCCGAGGTGGCAGGCGCGTAATAGGCCGATCCGGTTTTCAGCAGGCCAACGATTTCGGCGCCGCCGTCACGGGTGCGCTGCACGATGGCATCGAGCTTTTCCTGCGTGGTCCAGCCCATGTCCACCAGGTCGGGCAGCGGGATGCCGCCAACGGTGGAGTAGCGGACCGAGGGCACCATGGTGTCGCCGTGGCCGCCCAGAACGAAGGCCGTCACATCGCGCATGGAAACGTTGAATTCCACCGACAGGAAGTGACGGAAGCGGGCGGAGTCGAGGACCCCGGCCATACCGACCACCTTGTTCGCGGGCAGGCCCGAGAACTGTTGCAGGGCCCAGACCATCGCGTCGAGCGGGTTGGTGATGCAGATCACGAAGGCGTCGGGGGCGTTGTCGCGGATGCCCTCGCCCACGGATTTCATGACCTTGAGGTTGATCCCCAGAAGGTCGTCGCGGCTCATCCCCGGTTTGCGGGGCACGCCTGCGGTCACGATGATGACATCGGCACCGGCGATATCGGCATAGTCCGTGGTGCCGGACATGGCGGCATCGAACCCTTCCGAGGGGCCGGATTCCGCGATGTCGAGGGCCTTGCCCTGCGGCACGCCGTCGGCGATGTCGAACAGAACAACGTCACCGAGTTCCTTGATTGCTGCGAGATGGGCAAGGGTGCCGCCGATCTGGCCTGCGCCGATAAGGGCAATCTTGGGTCTGGCCATGAGAATTCGTCTCCGAGCTCAGTTGAAGTTGCCAAGTGGCCTAGCCGCACTAAGGGAGTCGCGCAAGGGCCTTACGGCGCGGCGGAAAGCCCCATATCGCCGCGCTGCCGCATACGATGTTGTTAACGCGCTGGAATCCGGACGGAAATTCCCAGGCAATCAGCTGAAGAAATGTATGCAAATGTATGCCGGATACAAGAATCCAGACCGCTATCAGCACGAAGTTGGAGATTTTCATGAGGTCAGGTCGCCTCTCCGCGCGCGGATTGCGCCAGATCTTCCCATGAATTGCCCGAAGCCACGAGACAGGTGGTGCCGTCGGGCGCGGTGACGGTGATTGTCCACGTACCTGTTTCGTCCGAGGCGAAGATCTCCACGATCCGGCCCGCCGGGCCCATGCCCCAACTGCGGGCGGTTTCGCCGAAATAGCCGGTCAGAGTGCCGACGATCTGGTCGCGTTCGGCACAAATGGTCCGGGCGGTTTGCGCGTCTGCCAAGGCGGGCAGCACCAGCAGCGCGAAGGGCGCGATAAAGAGAGAAACGAAGCGGGTCATCCTGTCTGCCTTTCGTTGCGGAAACGGGGCAGAGATGCAGGGAAAGCGACGGTTCCGCCCGAAGCTCCCATTCAAAGATCGTCAAAGCCTGCCGCAGAAATCCGAAGATTCGGTTAATCCGCGCCGTTGCGCCGCGAAAGAAAATTTCGCTACGTTGCGGCATAAAGCAACTTGCATTCGCAGCATTCTTTGTGTTTTGTGCCGCCGATCTTGCCCGAAAGGACGGTTTTCATGACCCAGACCGCACGCCCCTTCCGCTCCGTTCTCTATATTCCCGGCTCGAAAGAGCGGGCGCTGGAGAAGGCCAAGACCCTGCCGGTGGACGCGATCATCTTCGATCTGGAGGACGCGGTCGCGGTCGAAGAAAAGGCCAATGCCCGCGCCACGCTGGCCAATGCCCTGGCCGCAGGCGGCTATGGCAACCGGATGCGGATCGTGCGGATCAACGGGCTCGATACCGGGTGGGGTGAGGCCGATGCGAAGGCCGCGGCGACCATGGATTGCGACGCGGTGCTGTTGCCCAAGGTGGAAAGCGCGGCGCAGGTCGATGCGCTGGCCGCCCTTGTCGGTGACAAACCCATCTGGGCGATGATGGAAACGCCAAGGGGCATGATCAACGCGCCCGAAATTGCCGCCCATCCGCAGATGCGGGGCTTCGTCATGGGCACGAATGATTTGGCCAAGGAAATGAACACCCGCTTCCGCGCCGACAGGCTGCCGATGATGGCGGGGCTCAGCCTCAGCCTGCTGGCCGCCAAGGCCGAAGGGATCGTGATCGTCGATGGCGTCTATAACGCCTTCAAGGATGACGAGGGGCTGCGCGCCGAATGCGAACAGGGCCGCGACATGGGCTTTGATGGCAAGACGCTTATTCACCCCGCGCAGGTTGATATCGCCAATGCCGCCTTTGCGCCCTCTGAGGCCGAGATAGACCTTGCCCGCCGCCAGATCGCGGCCTTCGAAGAAGCCGAAGCCAGCGGTCAGGGGGTTGCCGTTGTCAACGGAAAGATCGTCGAGAACTTGCATGTCGCCACCGCCAAGGCCACCTTGGCCAAGGCGGAGGCCATCGCTGCGATGCAGGCAGGCTGACGCGACAACAGCCAGTCCGCAGGAGACGCGCCCATGTACCTCATCCTCATGATCCTCGGCATCGCCCTATGGGCCGGTGCCCATCTGTTCAAACGCGCCGCCCCCGCTGCCCGCGCCGATATGGGCGACAAGGGCAGGGGCCCGATTGCGCTGGCGCTGCTGGCGAGCATCGTGCTGATGGTGATCGGCTTTCGCGGCGCGGATGTGGGGCAGGTCTGGTATCCGCCGGTCTGGGGCACGCATGTGAACAACCTGCTGGTTCTAGTGGCGATTTTCATGATGAGCCCGGCCCCACGGAAAGGCAAACTGCTCAACCAGATGCGCCACCCGATGTTGACGGGCTTCGGGCTTTGGGCGCTGGCGCATCTGCTGGTGAACGGGGATTTGGCCTCGGTGATCCTGTTCGGCGGCCTTCTGATCTGGGCCATCGTCGAGGTTATCGCCATCAACCGCGCCGAACCCAACTGGCACCCCACACAGACCGGAACCTACGCCAAGGACGGCATGTTCCTCGTGGCCTCTGTCATCCTGATGGGTGTGATCGGCTACATCCACTATTGGCTGGGATACTGGCCCTTCGGCTAGGTCCCGATAACGAAAGAGACACAGGCACATGGCCAAGACCAACCCCGGCAATTTCTTCGAGGATTATTCTATCGGCCAGCGGATAGAGCACGCGGTGCCGCGCACCGTGTCGGGGGGCGAGCGGGCGCTTTATCATGCGCTTTATCCCTCCCGCCACGCGCTGCATTCCTCGGATGAATTCGCGCGGGCCTGTGGGCTGCCTTCCTCGCCGCTCGACGATCTGGCCGCCTTCCATATGGTCTTCGGCAAGACCGTGCCGGATGTCTCTCTGAACGCCGTGGCGAACCTCGGCTATGCCGAGGGCCGCTTTCGCAAGCCGGTCTATCCCGGCGATACGCTGCGCTCTGTTTCGGAAGTCATCGGGCTCAAGCAGAACTCCAACGGCAAGTCGGGCGTGGTCTATGTGCGCACCGAGGGGCTCAATCAGCGCGATGAGGTCGTGCTGGACTATGTCCGTTGGGTCATGGTGCGCAAGAACGATCTGGACGCGCCCGCGCCGGAAACGGTGATCCCCGATCTGGCGAAGGTCGTGCCGGCCGACACCCTTGTGATCCCCGAAGGACTGGATTTCACCGGCTATGACTTCACCCTCGCAGGTGAGCCGCATCGGTGGGGTGACTACGAGATCGGTGAAATCATCGACCATGTGGACGGCGTCACCATCGAGGAAGCCGAGCACATGATCGCCACGCGCCTGTGGCAGAACACCGCCAAGGTGCATTTCGACGCCACCTTCCGCCCGGATGGGCAGCGGCTGATTTATGGCGGGCATGTCATCTCCATGGCCCGCGCGCTCAGCTTCAACGGGCTGGCCAATGCGCAGCTGATTGCCGGTATCAACGCGGGCGCCCATGCCAACCCCTGTTTCGCGGGCGATACCGTGAAGGCCTGGACCGAGGTGCTGGACAAGGCGGAAACCGCCGCGCCCGGCGTTGGTGCGCTACGTTTGCGGCTGGTGGCGACCAAGGGCGGCAAGGCGGGGGAATTGAAGGGTGAAGACGGCAAATACCTGCCCGATGTTCTGCTCGATCTTGACTATTGGGTACTTGTTCCCGTCTGAGGTACAATTCCCCGATAAACCCCGACAATTCCTCTAAACCCCTTAAATGCGCGGGTTTTGCACGGTTTGCGGCGTGACAATGCCCTATTTCTGACGTTAACTTTCGGTTAACCTGCCTAAAAGGACAGGTCTGAAAGGGATCTTCATGCATTCGCTGGCTATCGCGCTTTATTACCTCGCCTCACTGGGCACCATCTTCATGGCCGCGCGCTATCTTTTCGGCAGTCTGCCGACGCAATACCATCGGGATATGGTCGAAAAAGCAGGCGGCGAGATGAGTGAGATCCTGGAGACGATCCTGCTGTCTCATGGTCGTGCACTTGGGGCGGCGTTGCTGGCCTCGGGCGTGTCGATCTACCTGTTCGCGGATATGATCGAGGCGGATTCGAACTTCATCATCCGGCTGCGTCCGGTGCTGGTCGGCCTGATCATCGGTATGCCGATCACGGTCTATACGCGGCAACTGGAAGAGAAGACCGGCGTGCAGACGCCTTGGCGAGTCTCTCTGGTTCTGTTGGCCGTGCTGATGGGGGGCTTCGGTCTTTCCTTTTTGTGATCACACTATTTGAGGACGTGATCACAAAATGCCGCTCTGCGGCGATTAGACACAAAAAACTGTCAAAAAACCGGGGCAAACCTGCGTGCGGATAGGTGACTCCTTGAAAAAAGGCGTTATGCATAAGGGGAACAAGCAATCACCTAGCACAACCTGAAAGGGTGTTCGCCATGGCTGACGTCAATCGCGGCAACCGTCCGCTGTCCCCGCACTTGCAGATTTACCGTCCGCAGCTCAACTCCGCGACCTCGATCCTGAACCGGATCACCGGCATCGCACTTCTCGGCGGGGCAGTCCTTGTCGTCTGGTGGCTGATGGCTGCGGCAACCAGCGAGGCCTATTTCAACTTCGTAGACGGGCTGATGACCTGCTTCGTCGGTGACGTCCTTATGACGCTCTGCGTTCTGGCGCTGTGGTATCATGCGCTGGCCGGCGTCCGCCATCTGGTCTGGGACATGGGCTATGGGCTCGACCCCGATGACAGCGACAAGATGGGCTGGGGCATCATCATCGGCAGCGTCGCGCTGACCTTCCTGACCATCATCACGATCTGAGAGGCTGATCCATGGCACTTATGACCGACCGCAAACGCGTGATTGGCCTCGGTTCGGCCAAATCGGGCACCGATCATTTCTGGAAGACGACCATCACCGCCGTGGCGCTGCTGATCATCACCCCGATGTTCCTGTTCAGCTTCGGCCCGCTGCTTGGCGAACCCTATGCCGATGTGCAGGCCGCCCTGTCGCGCCCCTTCCCCGCCGTATCGGCCGCCTTGATGCTGATCGTCGGCTTCTACCACTTCCGCCTTGGGATCCAGATGGTGATCGAAGATTACATGCAGGGCCTGTCCCGCAAGATCGCGATCATCGTCATGGCTTGCATCAGCTACGGGCTGATGGCCTTCGGCCTCGTTTCGCTCGCCCAGATTGCGCTGTAATCCAGGGACAGGAGATCAAGACACATGACCGAGTCCTACGCACTCAATCATCATTCCTATGACGTCGTTGTCGTCGGTGCCGGGGGCTCCGGCCTGCGCGCGACGCTCGGCATGGCCGAACAGGGGCTGAAGACCGCCTGTATTTCCAAGGTGTTCCCAACCCGCAGCCACACCGTGGCGGCACAGGGCGGCATCGCCGCATCGCTTTCCAACATGGGCCCCGACCACTGGCAGTGGCACATGTATGACACCGTCAAAGGCTCCGACTGGCTGGGTGACACCGACGCGATGGAATACCTCGCGCGCGAGGCCCCCAAGGCGGTGTATGAGCTTGAACATTACGGCGTTCCGTTCAGCCGCACCGAGGAAGGCAAGATCTACCAGCGCCCCTTCGGCGGCCACACGACCGAATTCGGGGAAGGCCCCGCCGTGCAGCGCACCTGCGCCGCTGCCGACCGCACCGGCCACGCCATCCTGCACACGCTTTATGGCCAGTCGCTCAAGAACAACGCGGAATTCTATATCGAGTATTTCGCGACCGACCTGATCATGTCCGAAGACGGCCAGTGTCAGGGCGTCGTGGCGTGGAAGCTCGACGACGGCACCATGCATGTCTTCAACGCCAAGATGGTGGTGCTGGCAACCGGCGGCTATGGCCGCGCCTATTTCTCCGCCACCTCCGCCCACACCTGCACCGGTGACGGCGGCGGCATGGTGGCCCGCGCGGGCCTGCCGCTTCAGGATATGGAATTCGTGCAGTTCCACCCGACCGGCATCTATGGCTCCGGCTGCCTGATCACCGAAGGCGCGCGCGGCGAGGGCGGTTACCTGACCAACAGCGAAGGCGAGCGGTTCATGGAACGCTACGCGCCTCAGTACAAGGACCTCGCCCCGCGCGATTACGTGTCCCGCTCCATGACCATGGAAATCCGCGAGGGCCGTGGCGTGGGCGCTGAGGGCGATCACATCCACCTGAACCTTTCCCACCTGCCTGCCGAGGCACTGGCCGAACGCCTGCCCGGCATCTCGGAAAGCGCCAAGATCTTCGCCGGTGTCGATGTCACCAAGGAACCGATCCCGGTCATCCCGACGGTGCATTACAACATGGGCGGCATCCCCACGAACTATTGGGGCGAGGTGCTGAACCCGACCAAGAAAGACCCGACCGCTGTCGTGCCCGGCCTTATGGCCGTGGGCGAGGCGGGTTGTGCTTCCGTTCACGGGGCGAACCGGCTTGGGTCCAACTCGCTCATCGACCTCGTGGTGTTCGGTCGCGCCGCCGCGATCCGCGCCGGTCAGGTGGTGGACGCGGACGCCCCGAACCCGGTTCTGAACAAGGCCAGCATCGACAAGGCGCTCGGCCGCTTTGACGGGCTGCGCTACGCCAATGGCGACACCCCGACCGCCGAGCTGCGGTTGGAAATGCAGAAGACCATGCAGGCCGACGCCGCCGTCTTCCGCACCTCCAAGACATTGTCGGAAGGCGTCGAGAAAATGACCGCCATCGCTGGCAAGATGGGCGATCTGAAAGTGACCGACCGCAGCATGGTCTGGAACAGCGACCTTATGGAAACGCTGGAACTGACCAACCTGATGCCGAACGCGCTCGCCACCATCGTCGGCGCGGAGGCCCGTCAGGAAAGCCGTGGCGCCCACGCGCATGAGGATTTCCCGGATCGCGACGACAAGAAGTGGCGCGTCCACACGGTGTCCCGCATCGAGGGCAGCAGCGTCGGGCTGGAATACCGCCCGGTCATCACCGACCCGCTGACCACCGAAGACGAGGGCGGCATATCGCTCAAGAAAATCGCGCCCAAGGCGCGGACCTTCTAAGGAGACGAGGACATGGTTCAATTCACGCTTCCCCGTAACTCCAAGATCATCACGGGCAAGACATGGCCCAAGCCGGAAGGCGCCACCAATGTGCGCAAGTTCCAGATCTATCGCTGGAACCCCGATGACGGGAAAAACCCGCAGGTCGACACCTATTTCGTCGACATGGATACCTGCGGCCCGATGGTTCTGGACGCGCTGATCAAGATCAAGAACGAGATCGACCCGACCCTGACCTTCCGTCGTTCCTGCCGCGAAGGCATCTGCGGGTCTTGCGCGATGAATATCGACGGCATCAACACGCTGGCCTGCATCTACGGCATGGACGAGATCAAGGGCGACGTGAAGATCTACCCGCTGCCGCATATGCCGGTGGTGAAAGACCTGATCCCGGACCTGACGCATTTCTACGCACAGCATGCCAGCATCATGCCGTGGTTGGAAACCAAGACGCAGCGGCCCGAGAAAGAGTGGCGGCAATCCATCGAGGACCGCAAGAAGCTCGACGGTCTTTATGAATGTGTGATGTGTGCATCCTGTTCGACCAGCTGCCCCAGCTACTGGTGGAACGGCGACCGCTACCTCGGCCCTGCCGCGCTGCTCCATGCCTATCGCTGGCTGATCGACAGCCGGGATGAAGCCACGGGCGAGCGTCTGGACGAGCTGGAGGATCCCTTCAAGCTCTACCGCTGCCACACCATCATGAACTGCGCCAAGACCTGTCCCAAAGGCCTGAACCCGGCCAAGGCGATTGCGTCGATCAAGAAGATGATGGTCGAGAGGCAGCTCTGATCCTTTAGACATTCCGAAACCGGGCCGGTGACTTCCCCGTCGCTGGCCCGTTTCTTTTTGGGGCCCGCGTCAGGGGGGATTTACTCCGCCCCGCGAATGCAGGACCATGCTACCGATTGGGTTCACGAGTATCTTTTGTGATGACGAGTAACGAAGTCAGAAAATGCAGGATTGGCGCGGGGCGTATCCTTGCGGCTTTCTGTGTTGCGGACGAAGCTGCCTGTCGGCCTGATCATCCCCAGACAAGCGTCATTTCACGCTTCCCTCCGACCACTGCCATTTCAAACCGCAGCCCCAACGGGCCGCATCCTTTCAGACCTCGTGAGAGCAATTTCGCTCGCGGACGGCACGAGCATCAACCCTCGCACCCTCTGCACCCAGAATGGTTCCATCCCGATGAAATTCCTGAAGAAGATTTTCGGCGGCACGCAAAAGCCCGCACGGACGAAAGACACCGCCGCCGCGCATACGGCTGAGCCCCTTGCCCTGCCAAGTCACGAGGTGATCCGGAACCGGCTGGCCGAGGCGTTTGGCGTTCAGCCGATCCTCTTTCATGAACTGGTGTCGGATGTCGTTCCGATCGACATTCTGTGCTTTGCCCCCGCAGGCACCCGTGACCACTGGGTTTTCGTGACCCTGGGCATGAGCAACGAACGCATGGCCGTGCCGGACAATGGCGACCCCGCGATCTGGGGCCGGGTTGAGCTGATGATCGGGCTGCATGCGGACTGGGGCGACAAGGTGGTCGAGATCATGCAGCAGCGTCGGAATGATGATCCCACGACATGGTGGCCGATCAGATATCTCAAGCACTACGCGCGCTATCCCCACAGCGCCGGGGCGTTCGTGGCGGATGGCCACACGCTGTCCTCCCCGGAAGGCGCGCCCTATTCCGACGATACGGGGATGAGTGCCGCGATGGTCAGCTACCCGACGATCCTGCCGGATGAGGCCGTGCGCTTTGATCTGCCGAACGGGGACAAGGTGACCATCCTGGGGCTCGTCTATCTCTATCCGGCAGAGCTGGAGCACAAGGCCAATGTCGGGCTCGATACGTTCAGCCTCGATCTTGAAGAACAGGGCGTGTCCGAGGTGATCTACCCCGATCGCAGGCCCATGGTGGGGTGAAACACGGGCAGTCGGGCTGACCGGTCCGCCCATCAATCTTAGGCGCGTTGTTCGTCGCCCCTTGTCCCCACGGCGGGCAGAGATATCCTGACCGGGTCATGACCGATCTCGATGCCATCCTGCCGCCCTGGCTGCGCGAATATCTGCCTCAGGACCATCCGTTTCTGGTGGCGGGGCTGACGGTGCTGGCCGTTTTCCTGTGGCTCAGGATCGGGGCGCTGCTGGTCGGATTGGCCCGGTCGCGCGGCGGCCCTCGTCATGGAGAATCCCCCGCCCCGGACAACCCCACACGCGATTGCATCTGGGAACCCGATGCGCGCCCCGCCCCCTGGGGGCGCGCCCGCTGGCGCTGCGCCGCTTGCGGCGGGGTCGAGTTCACCGAAGGCGTTCACCCCCCGCAATATTGCATGCGCAACCCGTAGCCGCGCCCATGCCCCAGATCGCCGACAGCAAGATCATTGCCCTGTCCAGTATGGATTTGGCACGTTGGTCGGTCTTGCGGATGAGGCCACCGCGATGCTGTGTCACCGACAGGTCAAAGGCCCGGCAACGACCTTGCCATGGTCGCGTGCGGGCAAGACAGGGGCGGCTGGCTGCCTAGGGTCAAAGGGTATTTCAGACCTTGAGCCCCCATGCACGAACGCCGAATACCCGAATGGCTGCGCCACGCTCCTGCGCCGGGCGTCAAGGGCTTTGCCACGCTCGCGGGCTGTGAAGCGGTGGCGCGCGGCATCCTGATCTCGGTGATGCCGCTGGCGATGCTGGAGACCCTGGGCAGCGCCAAATCGTTGTCAGAGGCCTATTTCATCGTCGGACTGCTGTCGATGATCGCGGGTTTTCTGGTGCCGTGGCTGAACCGTTTCGTGCCGCGCCGCTGGCTTTACACCGGTGCGGCGCTGACCTTCTTCGCCGGTGCCGGGATCGGGGCCATTTCACCGGATCTCATCGTCGTAACGCTGGCCCTGACCACTGTGGCCGTCGCCACGCTTTTTGTCTGCTTCAACGCCTATGTGCTGGACTACATCGAACGGGTAGAGCTTGGGCGCAGCGAAACCCTGCGCATGTTCTACAGTGCCGCCGGCTGGACTGTGGGGCCGGTGGCGGGTGTCTACCTGATGGACTGGTGGCGTCCGGCGCCCTTCCTGATCTCGGGCGTCGCGATCCTGGGGATGATGGCCACCTTTCTTTACCTGCGGCTCGGCAATGGCAAGCTGATCCAGAAGGCCAAACGGCCCGCCACGAACCCGATTGCCTATCTGGGCCGCTTCGCGGCTCAGCCGAGGCTGGTGGCGGGCTGGCTATTCGCTGTTATCCGGTCCTGCGGTTGGTGGGTTTACGTGGTCTACCTGCCGATTTACGCGGTGAATGCGGGGCTGAGCGAGCAACTGGGCGGCGTGATGCTGTCGATGACCAACGGGCTGCTGTTCATCACGCCACTGATGCTGCGCTGGATGCAGGGAAGGTCTGTGCGCCAGTCCGTGCGCACCGGATTTCTGGGGGCAGGGGTGTTGTCGGTCGCGGCCTTTGCGCTGGCAGGTTGGCCGGTGGCGGCTGTGGTGGCGCTGGCCTCGGTGTCGTTTTTCCTGATCCTGCTGGATGTCTGCGGGGGCTTGCCCTTCCTGATGGCGGTAAAACCCTCGGAACGGACCGAGATGTCAGCCGTCTATTCCAGCTTTCGCGATGTGTCGGGCATCCTGACACCCGGCGCGGCATGGCTCTTGCTGCTGGCGGCGCCGCTGTCGTCCATATTTGCCCTGTCGGGCGGGGCGCTGCTGGCGGCCTGGATGCTGGCCGGGCGGATGCATCCGCGGCTTGGGTTGCGCCGTGTCCGGGTGCCGGTGCCGGAACCCGCACCGGTTATTGAGATGCCATTCGTCACGACGTGGGAAGGGGACGCCTGACCGGGCCTAGCCTGTCAGCCCTGCAAGGATATCCGCCGCTGCCTTGTCGGGCGAGGTTTTGCCCCGTGCCACGGCTGCCCCAAGCTCCGCCATACGCGTTCGCATCTCGGGATCGCCGGTCAGCCGCGCCAGCAGACCCGATCGCACCTCTTCCTCGAACCAGTGCCGGGCCTGTTCCGCCCGCCGATCCTGCCAGACGCCATGGCCCTTGCGCCACGCCGCCAGTGCCTGCATCTCGTCCCACGCCCGTTCCAGCCCGTCGCCTTCGACCGCCGAGACCGTCAGTGCCTTGGGGAAATCCTGCGGGTCGCGCGCCCGTTTGCGCAACAGCCGCAGAGCGCCCGCATAGTCCGCGCAGGTCCGCGTGGCGGTGGCTTTCAGGTCGCCATCGGCCTTGTTGACAAGGATGAGGTCGGCAATCTCCATGATCCCGCGCTTGACGCCCTGCAACTCGTCTCCACCCGCCGGGGCCAGCAACAGCACGAACAGGTCGCACATCTCGGCCACCATGGTCTCGGACTGGCCGACCCCCACGGTTTCGATGATGATCACGTCGAACCCGGCCGCCTCGCACAGCGCAACGGCCTCCCGCGTGCGGCGAGAGACGCCCCCCAGATGAGACAGCGACGGTGACGGCCGGATGAACGCGTTCTTCTGGCGGCTGAGTTGCTCCATCCGGGTCTTGTCGCCGAGGATGGAGCCGCCAGAGCGGGTTGAACTGGGATCGACCGCCAGCACGGCAACCTTCAACCCCTGGTCCACCAGCATCATGCCAAAGCTTTCAGTGAAGGTGGATTTGCCTACCCCCGGCGTGCCCGACAGACCGATCCGCAGCGCCTGCCGCCCATGGCCTTGAAGCGTTTCCAGCAAGGCCGTCGCCTCGGCCCGGTGATCGGGCCGGGTGCTCTCCACCAGTGTCACAGCACGCGCCAAGGCACGCCGTTCCCCGGCTAGGATGCGGTCGGGCAGCTCGGCGGGCAGGCGGGTGTCGGTCATCGGGCCATCGTTTCTTTCAGCGGATCGGCAAAGCGCCAGACGCTGTTTGCCCCGCCGGATGCCGCCTTGTCCACCCGGCGCGGCGTTATGACAGCAACCGGCAGCGGTTGACGCGGGCCGTCAGTGCCGCCCTTTATGGCCCGACATGCCGATTGCCCAAGGACGGACCCGAGCCCCGTGACCCGCCTGCCCATTGACCCCATCCTGCCCGAGCTTGTGGCCGCCCTGCGCGGCCATGGCCGTGCTGTCCTGCAGGCCCCGCCAGGGGCGGGCAAGACCACGCGCGTGCCGTTGGCGCTGCTGGACGCCGGGATTGCACCAAGGCGCATCCTGATGCTGGAACCCCGCCGCCTTGCCGCGCGGGCCGCTGCCGAACGGATGGCCGAGACCCTGGGCGAACACCCCGGCCAGACCATCGGCTATCGGGTGCGCGGTGAGAGCAAAGTGGGGCCTGACACGCAGGTGGAAGTGGTGACCGAGGGCATCCTGACGCGGATGTTGCAGGACAATCCCGAACTGCCGGGCATCGGCGCGGTGATCTTCGATGAATTTCACGAACGCTCCCTCAATGCGGATCTGGGGCTTGCCCTGACATGGGAAGTGCGCGGCGCGCTGCGCGAGGATCTGCTGGTGCTGGTGATGTCCGCCACGCTGGACGCCGCACCGGTCGCCGCCCTTCTGGACGATGCCCCGGTTGTGACCTCCGAAGGCAAGGCCTACCCGGTAGAGACCCGCTGGCGCGAGGCCCCGCCCCGCAGGGAAGACCGGTTCGAGCAAACCATGGCGGGCCTCATCCAGCAGGCCCTGAGGGAAACGGATGGCGGTATTCTGGCCTTCCTGCCCGGCGAGGGCGAGATCCGACGCACCGCCGCGCTGCTGGCGGATCTGCCGGGCAATGTGGTGATGCACCAGCTGTTCGGCGCCATGCCCCTATCCGCGCAACGCGCCGCCCTGCGATCCGAGGCGAAAGGGCAGCGCAAGCTGGTGCTGGCGACGTCGATTGCCGAAACCTCGCTGACCATTCCCGATATTCGCGTGGTGGTGGATGGGGGCCGTGCCCGCCGCGCCCGGTTCGATCCCTCCTCTGGCATGTCGCGGCTGGTGACCGAAGCGGTCAGCCGGGCCGAGGCCGATCAGCGCCGGGGCCGCGCGGGGCGGGTTGCCGAAGGCGTTTGCTATCGCAACTGGACGCGGGGCGTTGAGGGGGCATTGCCCGCCTTTCCCCCCGCCGAGATCGAGGCCGCCGACCTTGCGTCGCTGGCGCTCGATCTTGCGCTTTGGGGGGCGGGGGATGGGGCAGACCTTGCCTTTCTGACGCCTCCTCCGTCAGGGGCACTGGCTGAGGCACAGGCCCTGTTGCGGGGTCTTGGCGCGCTGACCGACGCAGGCCTTGTGACGGATCACGGCAAGGCTTTGTCGCGCATGCCGCTGCACCCAAGACTGGCCCATATGCTGGCCATGGGCGGCAAGGGGACGGAGCGGCTGGCGGCCCTGCTGTCGGAGCGCGATCCGCTGCGCAACCGGGGCACGGACCTCTTGTTGCGCTTGCGCGCATTGGACAATCCCGGCGGGCTGAATGCGGACCGGGGGACGGTGACGCGCATCAAGGAAGAGGCCAGACGCCTCGCCCGTTTCGCCAAGGGGCCACAACACAGCCTCGCCGAGCAGGCCGCGCTGGCCTATCCCGACCGCATCGGGCTGCGCCGCAGGGGCGATGCGCCCCGCTATATCCTGTCCGGCGGGAAAGGCGCGGTGATGCCGGAAGGGGATGAGCTGGCCGGGCAGCGGCTGATCGTGGCCACCGATCTCGATGGCAACCCACGCGAGGCGCGCATCCGTCAGGCGGTGGTGCTCAGCGAGGGCGAGTTGCGCGGACTCTATGCCGACCGGATCACCTGGGTGCAGCGTTGCGACTGGTCGCGCAGGGACCGGCGGGTGGTGGCGCGGGAAGAGGAGCGGTTCGGCGCGTTGATCCTTCAGGACCGGATCTGGAAGGATGCCCCGCCCGAGGCGATGACAACCGCCCTGATTGCCGGCCTCCGGGATCTTGGTCTCGATGTTCTGAAATGGTCAAAATCGGCGACGCTCCTTCGGGCCAGGCTGCGGGCCTCCGGTCTTGTCGATGTCTCGGACACGGCCCTTCTGGACGGGTTGGAAACCTGGCTTGCCCCCTTCCTGACCGATCAGCACAGCGCCGCCGATCTCAAACGGCTGGACCCGGCCGAGGCACTCAAGACCCTGCTTGACTGGGATCAACAGCAGGCGCTTGACCGGCTCGCCCCTGCGCATTGGATCACGCCCATGGGCCGCAAGGCTGCGATTGATTACTCCGGCGATGCGCCTGAAGTGGCCCTGCGTCTGCAAGAGGTCTTCGGCACCACGACCCATCCGACCATCGGGCAGGACCGCCAGCCCCTGCGCATGACGTTGCTGTCGCCCGCGGGTCGCCCGGTGCAAACCACGACCGATCTTCCCGGCTTCTGGGCGGGCAGCTATGCCGATGTGCGCAAGGACATGCGCGCCCGCTATCCCAAGCATCCCTGGCCGGAGGACCCGGCACAGGCGGACCCCACGCTACGGGCCAAGCCGCGCAAAGCATGAATTCTGCGCCAACGCTGCCAAACGGGGGGTGAAGGGGGGGCGTCCCCCCTCACGGGCGGGCGAAGGCCCCCGAAGGGGGTCTGAGACCGGCCGTTCCCGGATCGACGCCGAAGGCGGCGAAATCCCTATCCAATCCGCAGCGCCCCGTCCGACATCACCGGCAACCCGGCCTGGCGCGCGGCGGGCAGGGCGCTTGGATGCACCCTCTCGGACCGGTCCTGCCCGATCCGCCGCTTGTGGCGCAGCACGAAGATCCGGCTCCAGCCGCGCATGGTCCCGACCGAGGGCGCACCCGGATCGGTCAGGTAACGGCTGCGCCAATGGGGCGGCAGGGGCAGACCGCAATGTTCCGCCTCTCCCAGCATCCAGGCCAGCGGGATATTCGCCAGCGGTCGTGCCGCCTGCCAGTCGCCAAGCTGGCCGCCCACATCGCCATGGGTGCCGCGAAACCACATCTGGATCACGTCGCCCTCGCGCCCCTCGGGCAGGGTCCACATGACGGGCGCATAGACATCGCGGGTTTCGTCCATTGCCAGCGCGTGGCGCCCGTGGCGGGTCGAGGGGCCCAACTCATGGCTGTGAAACTCATGCGCTTGCGGGGCCAGCCGCCAAAGCAAAGGCCAGCGCAGCCCGAGCGCGCGCACCGTGTCATAGACACCCACCATCTCGATCCGCACCCGGTCATGGCAGCGCGCGGCGCGGAAGGCGCGCGCCTGCTGGCTGTCCGGAGCCTCCTGGTAGAGTCCATAGAGCCGTTCCAGCGCCTCCTCGCTGATCTGGGCAGGGCGCAGCAACCCCAGTTTGTCGATGAGCCCCGCCAGTGACCTGACCGCAAAGGCCCCGCGCGAATAGCCCATCAGGAAGATGCGGTCGCCGGGGTGATAGTTGCGGGCAAGAAACAGATAGGCGCGCTTGATCTGGCGGTTGATCCCGACCCCGGCCAGCACCTCGACCGAGCGTTTGACCCCGCGCCACTGAATGCCGGGCTCGTAATACAGCATCACATTGGCCGAGGCGGGCAGTTCCGACAGCAGCCGGTAGGTCAGGCCGATATTGGTCTCCTGACCCCGGCGCAGGGTGGACATGGTGCCATCGAGCAGCACCACATGGGTGCAGGCGGGCCGAACATCCGGCAGGCGCGGTTCCTCGTTGCGAAACCCGCGCCAGAAAGACCATTTACCCCTGATCGGTGCCAATCGCGCCCTTTGCCTCCTCGATCATCTGCCAGACACGATGCGGCGTGAACGGCATATCCGCAACCCTGACCCCCACGGGCCAGAGCGCATCCTGAACCGCATTCGCCACCGCCGCCATCGCGCCGATGGTCCCCGCCTCGCCACAGCCTTTCATGCCGAGCATGTTGGTTTCGGTCTCGGTCGGTTCCGAGTGGAAGTCGAAGAACGGGAAATCGCCGGCGCGCGGCATGCCGTAATCCATGAAGCTTGCCGTCAGCAACTGCCCGTTATCATCGAAGACCACCCTTTCGTTCATCGCCTGCCCGGCCCCCTGCGCAATGCCGCCATGGATCTGCCCCTCGACCAGCATCGGGTTCATCATGTTGCCCAGATCGTCGGTCACAGTGTAGCGCTCGATGGTTAACAAACCGGTGTCGGGGTCGATCTCCACCTCCGCGATATGGCAGCCATTGGGGAAGGAGCGGCCCGCGTTGCGGATTTCCTTTTCAGCGGTCAGCAGGTCGGCGCGCCCCTCCGCCTCGGCCCGTTCGGCCAGTTCCACCAGCCCCACGACCGTGTTCGACCCCGGCGCGCGGAACACGGCCTCTTCGGGATCGAAGCGCGCACCCTCGGCGCCGATCACCTCCTCGGCGAAGGGCAGAAGTCCCTCCAGCAGCAGGTCAGAGGTCGCGTAGATGGCCGAGCCTTGTACCGTGACCGACCGCGACCCGCCAGTGCCGCCGCCCTTGGCGATCCGGTCGCTGTCACCCTGCACGATTTCGATCTGGTCGAGCGTCAGCCCCAACCTGTCGCGCAGCAGCTGTTTATAGACCGTTTCATGCCCTTGCCCTGCCGACTGCGTGCCGACATAGACCTTGGCCCCGGCCCCGGCCCCGGTCAGCGCGACCTTCGCGGTTTCCATCGGCTGGCCCAGAATGGCCTCGATGTAATAGCACAGCCCCTGACCGCGCAGCTTGCCCTTCGCGGCACTCGCGGCCCGACGTGCTTCGAATCCTGCGCTGTCGGCCTCCCGCGCGGCCCGGTCCATCGCCCGTGCGAAATCGCCCGAGTCGTAGAGCTCGCCCGCGGCGGTCTTGTATGGCATCTGGCCGGGAGCAATGAACGCCCGGCGGCGCAGCTCCATCGGGTCCACCCCCAGAACCCGCGCCGCATGGTCCATCGCGCGTTCCAGCACATAGATCGCCTCGGGCCGCCCGGCCCCGCGATAGGCGTCGACCTGAGTCGTGTTGGTGAACACCGCCTTGTTGTTCATGTAGGCCGCCTGCACGTCGTAGACCCCGGGGAAAACGTGGGAAAACAGGCGGCTCTGGATGATCTGGGCAAAGCCCGAAACATAGGCCCCCACATTCGAGACCGTGTGCAGCCGATAGCCCGTCAGCTTCAGATCCGCATCGAACCCCAGTTCCGCCGTGCAGGTCAGGTCGCGCCCGCCATTGTCCGACAGCATGGATTCCGTCCGGTCGGCCATCCAGCGCACCGGCTGGCGCAGCTGCCGCGCCGCGAAGGACAGAAGGAAATGTTCGGGGTAACGCATGGTCTTCATGCCGAAGGCCCCGCCCACATCGGGCGTGGTGACCAGAACGTCCTCAGGGTCCATCCCCAACCACCCGGATATCTCGGCCTTCTTAGTCCAAACGCCCTGTCCGTTCTCGCAGACATGCAACCGCTCGCCCTGCATCTCGGCATAGATGGCGCGGGGTTCCATGCTGGCGCACATGATGCGGTTGTCTTCGACCGTGACTTTGACCACATGGGCCGCGTCCGCCAGCGCCCTGTCCGCGGCCTCTTTGTCGCCAGCGCCCCATGAGTAGCAGAGGTTCCCGGGCGCTTCGGGGTGGATTTCCGGCCCGCCAAGGGCCACGTCCAGCTTCGGCTCCAGCTCCTCGAAATCGAGCGCCACCAGTTCCGCCGCATCCCGCGCGGCGGCCATGCTCTCAGCCACGATGAACACCACGGGTTCGCCAACGAAGCGTACCCGGCCTTCCGCCAGGATCGGGCGACGCGGGGCGGCGGCTTTGCCCCCGTCCTCGGTGTCGATCACCGTAAAGGGGATGGAATTGGCCAACCCCGCCGCCGTCAGGTCCGCCGCCGTCACCACCAGATGCACACCGGGCGCCTCGCGCGCCTCGCTCACATCCAACTCGGTAAGCTCCGCATGGGCCACCGGGCTGCGCAGCAGATAGCAATGAAGCGCCCCCTCCGGCGCGATGTCATCCACATAGCGCCCTTGCCCGGTCAGGAACCGCTGATCCTCTTCCCTCGTCACCGACTGGCTGCTTCCGAATTTCATGACCTGCTCCGACTTGCCTCGCCTTCATAGGTATCAAGCCGGTGGCAACTGTCCAGCCCACGCAATTTCACCGCAATTCCCTGCCCCGTGCCCTTGGCCTTTGCCCGCGAAGCGGATAAGTCACCACCTGACGCAAGACATGGGACATGCAGGCGATGGAAAAGACCTTTAACGCCGCCGAGGCCGAGCCGCGGATCTCCGCGAAATGGGAAGAAACGAACGCTTTTGCCGCTGGTGCCAATGCCAGCCGGGACGAGACCTTCTGCATCATGATCCCGCCGCCCAATGTGACCGGCAGCCTGCACATGGGCCATGCCTTCAACAACACGCTTCAGGATATCCTTGTGCGCTGGCACCGGATGCGGGGGTTCGACACGCTGTGGCAGCCCGGCACCGATCACGCGGGGATCGCCACGCAGATGGTGACGGAACGCGAAATGGCCGCCAATGGCGAGCCGTCGCGCCGCGAAATGGGGCGTGAGAAGTTCCTCGACCGGGTCTGGCAGCAGAAGGTCAAATCGCGCGGGACCATCATCGGGCAGCTCAAGCGCCTCGGCGCCTCCTGCGACTGGTCGCGCGAGGCCTTCACCATGGGTGGCGCAGAGGGCGATCCCGACCGTGGCAACCATGCCAATTTCCACGATGCCGTCATCAAGGTCTTCGTGGAGATGTACAACAAGGGCTTCATCTATCGCGGCAAGCGGCTGGTGAACTGGGACCCGCATTTCGAGACCGCGATTTCCGATCTGGAGGTCGAGCAGGTCGAGGTGAACGGCAAGATGTGGCGCCTGCGCTACAAGCTTGACGGGGGTGAGACCTACGAACATCCGATTGAGTTCGACGAGGAAGGCAACCCGACCGACTGGGAAACCCGCGATTACCTGACCGTCGCCACGACGCGGCCCGAAACGATGCTGGGGGATACCGGCGTGGCCGTGCACCCCGAGGACCGGCGCTATGCGCATCTGATCGGCAAGACCGTGACGCTGCCCATCTGTGGCCGGTCGATCCCGATCGTGGCCGATGAATATGCCGACCCGGACAAGGGCACCGGTGCCGTGAAAATCACGCCCGCGCATGATTTCAACGACATGGAAGTCGGCAAGCGCACCGGCCTCAGCGCCATCAACGTCATGACCACCCGCGCGGCGATGTTCCTGCGCGGCAATGACGATTTCGCGGAGGGCTGCCCGGCGGAGATGATCGGCGCGGCCATCGAACGCTATGACGGCATGGACCGCTACGAGGCCCGCGATGCCATCGTGACCGAGGCCCGCGACAATGGCTGGCTCGACGGAATCGACGAAGACCGCCACATGGTGCCTCATGGCGACCGGTCGAAGGTGGCGATCGAGCCTTACCTGACCGACCAGTGGTTTGTGGATGCCGAAAAGATCGTCGGCCCCGCTTTGGACGCCGTCCGCAAGGGCATGGCCGCGCAAGAAGCGGGCGAATTCGACGAAACCGCAGGCTACACCCGCATTCTGCCCGAACGCGACGCCAAGACCTATTACCACTGGCTGGAGAACATCGAGCCCTGGTGCATCTCGCGGCAATTGTGGTGGGGGCATCAGATTCCGGTTTGGTACGATGAAGACGGCAAGGAATACTGCGCCGCGACTGAGGACGAGGCTGTCGTCATGTCAGGTGGCAAGGCGCTGACACGGGATGAGGACGTCCTCGACACCTGGTTCTCCTCCGGTCTCTGGCCCATCGGCACGCTCGGCTGGCCCGAGGAGACTGACGCATACGCCAAGTATTTCCCGACCTCGACGCTCATCACCGGCTTCGACATCATTTTCTTCTGGGTAGCCCGGATGATGATGATGCAGCTGGCCGTGGTCGATCAGGCGCCGTTCCACACGGTCTATGTCCACGCGCTCGTGAGGGACGAGAAGGGCAAGAAGATGTCCAAGTCCCTGGGCAACGTGCTGGACCCGCTGGAACTGATTGACGAATACGGCGCCGATGCGGTGCGCTTCACGCTCGCCTCCATGGCCGCCATGGGCCGCGACCTGAAACTGTCCACCAGCCGCATCGCGGGCTATCGCAACTTCGCCACCAAGATCTGGAACGCCGCCCGTTTCGCGGAAATGAACGAGTGCAAGCCGGTGCCGGGCTTCGACCCGTCTGCCGTCACCCAGACCGTCAACCGCTGGATCGTGGGCGAGATCGCCCGCGCCCGCGTCGCCCATGACGCAGCACTCGATGCCTATCGCTTCAACGATGCGGCAAACGGGCTTTACGCCAGCGTTTGGGGTCAGGTCTGCGACTGGTACCTGGAATTCGCGAAGCCCCTCTTCGCCTCGGGCGACGAGGCCGTCATCGCGGAAACCCGTGCCACCATGGCCTGGGTCATCGACCAGTGCCTTGTGATGCTGCACCCCACCATGCCCTTCGTGACCGAAGAACTGTGGGGCCAGATCGCCGAGCGCGAAAAGCTGCTGGTCCACACCGACTGGCCCGCCTACGGCGAGGAACTGGTCGATGCCGAGGCGGATCGGGAAATGAACTGGGTCATCGGCCTCATTGAAGCCATCCGGTCCGTCCGCGCGCAGATGCATGTGCCTGCGGGTCTGAAAGTTCCGCTTCTGCAAGCCGAACTGGACGCCAAGGGGCAAGCCGCGTGGAACCGCAACGAAGCGATGATCCTGCGCCTCGCCCGTGTGGTCGGCGTTCAGGCCGTGGATGCCCTGCCCAAAGGGGCCGTCACCATCGCCGTGGAAGGCGCGGTCTTTGGCCTGCCGATTGCCGACATCATCGACGTGGACGAGGAAAAGGCGCGGTTGGAAAAGGTGCTTGGCAAGCTCGCCAAGGAACTGGGCGGGCTGCGCGGACGGCTGAACAACCCGAAATTTGCCCAAAGCGCCCCGGCAGAGGTGGTCGAGGAAACCCGCGACAACCTTGCCGCGCGTGAAGAGGAAGAGGCCAAGATCAAGGACGCGCTTGCGCGTCTGGCAGAGATCGGCTAACAGCCCGCCCTTCTGTTACAACCAGCGACGCGCGGGAAACCCTTGCGCGTCGCTTCGCTTTTGGGTTCTTCTCTTGCCATGATCGGTCCACGCTACACATCGCTCGTCCAGAGCCTCCCCGCCTCCGTCCCATTTGTGGGCCCCGAAACCCAGGAACGGGCCCGCGGTGAGGCTTTTCGCGCGCGGCTTGGCGCCAATGAAAGCGTTTTCGGTCCCTCGCCCAAGGCCAAGGCAGCCATCGCCGAAGCCGCGAATGAGGCGTGGATGTATGGCGACCCGGAATCCTACGATCTGCGCGCAGCGCTTGCGGCCCATCATGGTGTGGGCATGCAAAACATCGTGGTGGGTGAAGGGATCGACGGCCTGCTTGGCTATCTGGTGCGGCTGCTGATCAAACCTGGCGATGCGGTGGTCACTTCGGACGGGGCCTATCCGACCTTCAACTACCACGTGGCCGGGTTCGGCGGCGAGCTTCACAAGGTGCCCTATGCCGACGACCATGAAGACCCGCTGTCGCTGATCGCCAAGGCGCATGAAACGCGCGCCAAGCTGATCTATTTCGCCAATCCCGACAATCCCATGGGCAGTTGGCACGACGCGGACACCGTACAGCATCTGATCAATTCGGTGCCCGAAGGCTGCCTTCTTGTGCTGGATGAGGCTTATTGCGACAGCGCCCCTGTCGATGCGATCCCGCCGCTTGATGCCAGCGACACCCGCGTGATACGCATGCGCACCTTTTCCAAGGCTTATGGCCTTGCGGGCATGCGCGTGGGCTATGCCATTGCCGAGGCCGGGCTGATCACCGCCTTTAACAAGATCCGCAACCATTTCGGCATGAGCCGCGTGTCACAGGCCGCCGCGCTGGCGGCGTTGGAGGATCAGGATTACCTGCGTGAAACGGTGGTGCGGATTGCGGACTCCCGCGACCAGATCAGCCAGATTGCACGGGACAACGGGCTGACGCCGCTGCCGTCAGCAACCAATTTCGTGACCATCGACTGCGGTCGCGACGGGGATTTTGCCCGGTCCGTGCTTCAGGGGCTGGTGGCGCGAGGAATCTTCGTGCGCATGCCGTTCACGTCCCCACAGGATCGCTGCATCCGCGTGAGTTGCGGGCGCGACGAGGATCTTGCAGCCTTCGCAAAGGTGCTTCCCGCCGCATTGGCAGATGCGAGCGACTAGGAAAAATCTTCTGGAAGATTTTTCGGGCCAGCAAAATTCTTCCAGAAGAATTTTGGGAAGGTCTGAAGAATTTTGGTTCAAAATTCTTCTATCCCTTTGCGATGACCTCGGCTGCTGCATCAAGTCCGCCGGGTCCGTGGGGAATGCGCAACGCGGTCATGCCCGCTTGTAGCGACCCAAGCACGCCCATAACCATATGCGCATTCACGTGTCCCATATGGCCGATGCGAAAGATGCCATTGGCGTCTTCTTCCGGTGCGCCAAGCGGAATGCCAAGCGTGATCCCCGCCTGCTGCTCCAGCCAGTGGCGCAGGCGCGTGCCTGCCACGCCCCCCATGCGAACCGTCGTAACCGCGTGTGAACGTTCAGCCGGGCCAGCGATATTCAGCTCGATATCGGTGCCCGTTCCCCATGCCTCGAACGCAGCCCAGACAGCCCCTGCCAGCACCTTGTGGCGGCGCCAGACTGCCTCCAACCCTTCTTCGTGCAGGATCATGTCCAGCGCCTCGCGCAGCCCGTACAGGTGATGCGTCGGCGCGGTGCCGCAGAAATGCTGGTAGTAGAGCGCCGGGTTCGCACGCGGCCGCCAATCCCAATAGGGCGTCACGCAGTCAGCCGTTTCGCGGGCGGCATCCGCCTTGTCGTTGAAAAAGACGAAGGACATGCCCGGCGGCACCATCAGCCCTTTCTGGCAGCCCGTCACCATCACGTCGACTCCCCAGTCATCCATGTGGAATTCATCCACTGCCAGGCAGGCGATATTGTCGGAAAACAGCAGCGCCGGATGGCCGGTCTCATCCAGCACGCGCCGCAGGCCGGGAATGTCGTTTTTCACCGATGAAGCCGTATCGACCTGAACCGCCAGAACCGCTTTGATCTTGTGGCCCGTATCGGCGCGCAGAGCCTCTGCCACGCGGTCCAGATCCACCGCCGCGCGGAAGCCGAAATCGATGATCTCGGTCTCGATCCCCAATCCGCGCGCCATCTCGCCCCAGCCTTGGCAAAACCGACCGGTTCCGAGAATCAGGATTCTGTCGCCCCGTGAGAGGGTGTTGCACAGCGCCGCTTCCCACGCGCCATGGCCGTTGGCGATATAAATCGCCACCTCATGCCGGGTCCGTGCCACCTGCTTGAGATCCGCAACGATGGTTGCGGTCATGTCCACCAACTGCCCTGTATAGATGTTGGGCGCAGGACGGTGCATTGCCTGAAGCACGCGGTCGGGCATGACCGAGGGGCCGGGAATGGCGAGGTAATGACGACCGTTGGCGAGGCTCATGTCGGGACCTTTCAAGAGGGCATGTGAAAGCGGTAGCCGCCCTCGCAGGCGGGGTCAATCGGTGCTGTGATAGCGCCGTGCAAGCCGCTCCGGATCGGCCCCCATCCGGTAGCGCAGCAGGGTGCCGAGGTTGCGCGCCCCGCGCCTCACCCAGCCCTCCGCCTCGTATCGCGCTGCCGATGTCCGCGCCTCCACCGGCAACATCACAAGCCGGTCTTTCAGGGCGCGCGCGATCGCCACATCTTCCATAAGCGGCTGGTCCGGGTAGCCGCCGACCCGGTCGTATTGCGCCCGCGACAGCAGCAGCCCCTGATCGCCATAAGGCAAGCCAAGCGCCCGCGTTCGCCAGTTGGCCCATCCCGCCACGCGCCGTGCGGCGCTCGCCTCGCTGCGGAAGGCAAGGCGGAAACAGGCGGCTTTCTCGGGGTTGCGGTTCATATGGGTCAGACCTGCCTCGGCCCATCCGGGGGCCAGATGCGTGTCGGCATGCAGAAACAGCAGCCACGGGGCCGACGCCGCCTGCGCCCCGCGCGCCAGTTGCCCGCCCCGGCTGGCCGGGCCGCTGACCCAGACTGCGCCCAGTTCCCTCGCGGCCTCTGCCGTTTCATCCGTGGACCCGCCGTCAGAGATCACCAGTTCGCGCACCAGCCCCATCTCGACGCCTTCCATCAGCGCCGCAGTGGTCGCCGCCAGCAAAGGTGCTGCGTTCAGGGTGGGGATGATGATGGACAGCGGCGCAGGCATCTTGCGAAAGCCCATGGTTCAGGACGGTCTGCCGTCCTATATGACGGGGAAGACGCGAAAGGAAACGTGGATGACCGGCGAAAAGGCAGAGAATCGCACCGTATTGCGGATTGCAGGCAAGGATGCGCATCACTTCTTGCACGGGTTGGTGACGAATGACGCCCAGCCCGGTGCACTCGTCTATTCCGCGCTTCTGTCTCCCCAAGGCAAGTTTCTGGCCGATTTCTTCCTGCTCGACCGGGGCGAGGATATCCTGCTCGATGTGGCCGGTGACCATGCGCCGGGGCTGTTCCGGCGTCTCTCGATGTACAAGCTGCGTGCAGCCGTGACGATCGACGACAGCGGCTTGACGGTGGCCCGTGGCCTTGGCGAGATGCCGGAAGGCGCCTTTGCCGACCCACGCCACAAGGCCCTCGGCTGGCGGGCCTATGGGATGGAGGGCAGCGCGCCGCAGATCGACTGGGACGCCATCCGCGTGGCCCATTGCATCCCCGAAACCGGCATCGAGCTGATCCCCGAGGACAGTTATATTCTGGAGATGGGCTATGACCGGCTGCACGGGGTCGATCACCGCAAGGGTTGCTATGTGGGCCAAGAGGTTACCGCGCGGATGAAACACAAGACCACCCTGCGCAAGGGGCTGGTGACGGTGGAGATAGACGGCAGCGCCCCCGTGGGCACCCCGATCATGGCGGGCGATAAACCGGCGGGCACGCTCTTTACCCAATCGGGCGGGCGGGCCATTGCCTATCTGCGCTTCGACCGGGCAAAGGGCGACATGGTGGCGGGCGACGCGACCGTCCGTTGGTCAGAGCCGGGTCAGAACAACGCCTGAGACGATCAGCACAGCAGCGATGATCTTGCCCCGGTCCATCTTGTCCCCGAACAGCAGCCAGCCAAGCAGTACCGCAAACAGGATCGACGTTTCCCTCAGCGCCGCGACAAGCGCCAGCGGCGCCACCGTCATGGCCCAGACTGCAATGGCGTAGGCCGCAAAGCTTGCCGCAGCCGCGATCATTCCCATGACCCAATCCCGCGCGCTGGCCCGGATCACTTCGACCCCACGCAGCGCGATGGCGGCGGGGGTGTAGAAGAGCGCCGACATCATCATCAGCCAGCCCACATATTGCAGCGGATCGCCTGCCACACGCGCGCCCAACCCGTCTGCCAGCGTATAGCCCGCCGTGGCCATGGCCGAGCCAAACGCAAAGGGCAGCAGCCGCCGCGATTCCCCGTTGGTGAAAACCCCCCGCGCCATGAAGGCGATGCCGAGGCCAAGGACCAGTACGCCCACATAATCCATGACCCCCATCGGGTCCGACAGGAACAGGACACTCACCACCAGAACCATCATCGGGGCGGCCCCGCGTGCCAGCGGGTAGACGCGACTAAGATCCCCCTGTTCATAGGCAAAGGCGAGGAACAGCTGATAGGCCATGTGGATGAGCCCCGAGGCCAGCAGCCAGGGCCAGGCTTCTGCCACCGGGAACGGTTTGGTCAGGGCTACGCAAAAGCCGATGGCGGCATGTCCTACAGACAGCAGGAACATCGAGGTCTGTTTAGACAGCCCCGTCTTGATGATGGCGTTCCAGCTCGCATGCAGCAATGCCGCGCCCAGAACCGCCAGTAGAACCGTGAAGGACATTGCCTGCGACCTTGGCGGAGTGTTTCGGCGATATGACACCAGCCGGACGGGAAAGGGAAACCCAAATCCGGGGTCAGCCGGGGCTTTCTTCGCTGTCAGACAGGGGACGCGGCTCGGGCGCGCCGTACCCCTCCAGCCCCTCAACCCCCTTCGGGGTCAGCGCATAGACGCCTTTATCGACCTTCTCGAACCAGCCGTAGTGATCGTCGCGCATCAGGGTCGTGGCGCGGTCCACGCCTGTGGCATCCTTTACGTCGCGCCCGCGTGACGGGCCTTGCTTGGCCAAATGGGCGGCGCAGCGCAGGGCGTCCTGCCGGTAGGCGGTGACCAGTCCCACCCGTGTGGCGCCGCCGGTGTTGGGGTCCCCCACGCGCCGAGAAAACTCCCGCAGCAGGCGCTGGCGTTTCGGCTTCGAGATGCGCGGCGCGTAGGGCCCCGGATCGCAATGCGCCTCGACGAAGCCATCGCGCAGCCGCACCGTCAGCAGGCCAAGCCCAAGGCGGCGGCAGAGGGTCATGTTTTCCTTCAACGCCTTCTGAAACCCGCGCCCGGTCCCGCGCGGCACCGCCAGATAGACGAGGTCCGCCAGCGCCAGCCGCGCCACGCCCTGATGGAAGAGTGCCAGCGAGAAACGGGTCTTCAGCTCCACGATCACCGGATCCTCGCCCGCGCGCAGACCGACAACATCCGCGGCCCCGACCTCGGATTTCACGTCGTAGCCCTGTCCTTCTAGAAAGGCCTTCACTGGCGGGTAGAGATCGGTTTCCTTCACCATGGCGGCAGGCTATGACGGGAAACAGGGAAAGTCATCCCGGGCGGGGATGAATCGCTTGACACTGCTCGTGCAGCGCCGTATCCACCCGCCAGATTTGTAGGGGCGCTGACCGGCTCAGCGCCCTTGTCCGTTTCTGAGACCGAGGATAAGCACATGTCGCGCGTCTGCGAATTGACCGGAAAAGGCCCCATGTCTGGCAACAATGTCAGCCACGCCAACAACAAGACCAAGCGTCGGTTTCTTCCGAACCTGAACGACGTGACCCTCGGGTCCGAGGCGCTTGATCGCAGCTTCAAGCTGCGCATTTCGGCAGCGGCCCTGCGCTCCGTCGATCACCGTGGTGGTCTGGATGCGTTCCTGGCCAAGGCGAAAGACGAAGAGCTGTCGCCCAAAGCGCTGAAAATCAAGAAAGATATCGCGAAGGCACAGGCAGAAGCCTGATCTTCCCCGATCCTTTCGGCACAGTTTTGCGGCCCCCGGCATCTGTTCGGGGGCCGCGTCCTTTTTGCGCTTTGCAAGCGCCGCGACCCGTGCCTATCTAGGCCACATGAACCGTCTGCTGAATCCCGCAACCGCGCTGCTGCTTGGTCTGGTGCTTGCCATGACCTCGGTCAGCATGGCCGTGGCCCGTGGCGGGATGTCGATGTCGGGCGCAATGATTCTGTGCATCGACGCAGGCCAGCAGGTCGTGCCCCTTGGCCCCGATGGGCAGCCGATTGAGGTGACCCATGCCTGCCCCGATTGCACCATCGGCGCATTGGCCCTGACGGAACCGCAACCGCTGGACGCGCCGCAATGGCGCATGGCGCGGCTCTATGCGCGGCCCTTCACGCTGCTTATTCACGAAACCAACGTGCAAGGCGGGCAGGGGCGTGGCCCCCCATCCCTGATCTGATCCCGAATTCCCCTATTCCAATCAGATCAAGGAGACGACCGATGTCGTTCAAATCCACCCTTCTCGCGGGCGTTGCCGCCCTGTCCTTCGCCCTTCCCGCCTTTGCCGACGGTATCATGATCCACGACCCCTATGCGCGCGCCTCGGCGATGATGTCGCAATCGGGCGCGGCTTTCATGGAGATCATGAACCAGACCGACACCGATGATCGGCTGATCGCGGCACGCTCGGACGTGGCGCAGCGGGTCGAGCTGCACACGCATCAGGAAGACGCAAATGGCGTGATGCGAATGATTCACGTAGAGGAAGGCTTCGCCATTCCCGCCGGTGGCAGCCACGCCCTGGCGCGCGGCGGTGACCATGTCATGTTCCTCGGCCTCAACCAGCCCTTCGAACATGGTGATGAGATCGAGGTGACCCTGGTCTTCGAACAGGCCGGTGAAATGACCGTGACCATCCCGATCGACCTGGAACGCAACCCGATGCGCCAGCAGATGCAGGGGCATGGCCAGATGAACCACGGCAACATGGGCAACGCCGCCTCTGACTAAGCCCTTGGGATAGGGCCGCGACGGTGCTGTCCCTCCCATAGCGGCCCTTGGCGGCGCGCCGCAGGTTCCATCCGGCGCGCCGTCCCAATTGAAACCCTATTGCATCAGCGCAATCGCGGCGGCCTGCGCCTCGGCATATCCGTCAAGACTGACCGTATGGGCAGAGCCGTCTGGAAAGACTGCGCCACCCGAAATGAACTCGGCCGATGCGTCGGGACCGGCATAGGTCAGCAATACCTCTTCAGCGCCGAAACCTTCGCCCTCCCGCATCATGCCATCGCCGGGAACATGCCCGCGTCGCGTATAGGCGAAGTAGCCGAACGGATTGACGAACACGATCAGCCCATAGCGATCCTCAACGGCGCAATCGCGCGGATAGGACCAGCTGCCAGTGCCCACGGGCGTACACAGAACGCGCCAGTCACCATGTACCGAGATCACGCGATAGGGGGTCAGGTCATAGCTTTCCAGACCGGCCTGCGCATGGACCGCCGTACCGTGGGCGGCGAATAGCAGGCAAAGAGCGAGGATGGAGTGGCGTTGCATGGGAAGTCCTTTACGCATCTCAATACGTGTTTATTATACACTATATTGAGTGCGCAATCAAACCGCCTCACCGGCTTGTGAACGGGTCACTATGCCAGCATCTCAGCCACCCAGTTCGGCACTGTGTCGGTGGCTGGCCCCGCGATCACCCGGTCGAACAGCCCCGGCACGCGCGATGGCTCCAGGTTGATTTCCAGCGTCTCGGCCCCGGCGGCCTGCGCCTCCTGCACGAATCCGGCGGCGGGATAGACCTCGCCCGAGGTGCCGATGGAAACGAACAGGTCGGCCTGCCACAACGCCTCGGCGATCTGGTCCATGTGATAGGGGATTTCGCCGAACCAGACGATATCGGGGCGCGTGCGCGGCGCGGCGCAGGCGGGGCAGGGGGCGTCGGGGTCCATCGCCCGTGGCGCGGGCCAGCGATGGTCACAGGCCGCACACAGCGCCCCGGCAAGCGCTCCATGCATATGCAGCACATTGCGGCTGCCCGCGCGTTCATGCAGGTCATCCACGTTCTGGGTGACGATCAGCAGCTCGCCCGCCCTCTCCCGTTCCAGCCGGGCCAGCGCTTCATGGGCGGCATTCGGGCTTGCATCCAGCGCATTGGCGCGGCGGGCATTGTAGAAGTCATGCACCAGCCGGGGATTGCGGGCAAAGCCCTCGGGCGTGGCGACCTCGTTCAAATCGTAGCGCGTCCAAAGCCCGTCCTTGTCGCGAAAGGTGCCAAGCCCGCTTTCCGCAGAAATCCCCGCGCCGGTCAGGATGACAATGCGTTCCATTCAGCCCCCTTCCGTGGCATCAAGGGGGCGCAACGAAGGAGCCCCCATGGCCAAGTCTATCCTCTGTGTCTGTCTGGGCAATATCTGCCGCTCACCCACCGGTGAAGCACTCTTGCGCGCGGCATTGCCTGATGCACATATCGACAGCGCCGGAACCGCAGGCTGGCATGTGGGCAAGCCGCCCTATGGCCCGATGCAGGCGGCCGCGCGGGCACGGGGCTATGACCTGTCCACACTACGCGCCCGGCAGGTCACAGCCGACGATTTCCACCGCTTCGACCTGATCCTTGCGATGGACAGCAGCAATCTGGAGGATCTGCAAGCGATCCGGCCAGCGGATGCCACGGCAGAGCTGTCACTCTACCTTTCCATGCTGGACGACGCCCCGACCGACGTGCCCGACCCGTACTACACGCGGGACTTCGATGGAGCGTTAATTTTGATCGAACGAGCCGCGCTGGCCTGGGCTGCAAAGCTGGCCTGATCTCAGCCGCACATCTGTTCGGCGGTTTCCCCGAAGGCCCTGTACCGGTCCCAGAATGCCTCGTCCCGGTGGTTGTCGGACATCCGCAATTCTTCCGCTTCGTCCGGGTCGTCAAACAGACGCGCGGCGCGGCGCTGTTCACCGAAATTCAGGGTCTGGCGCGCGGCGCTGCCGATACAGGCGCAAAGCGACGGGTTCGCCGCCGTGCGGCCCGATGTCATACAGGCGCGTTCCACCGGGCTTGCCTCCAGAGGAGCGCCCACAACCATAAACGTGATCAGAAATGCTGAGAATGTCTTGCGCATCGCCCTGCCTCGCTTGCCCCATGCAAGGGGTTGCCCCCCCCCATTTGCAAGGTAATCTGCCGAAAATACCCCCGCAGCGCAATCTCCCGGCGCGCAACGGGGGCAAAATGGGCGGAAAATGGCAGAGGTCAGGCGGCAGGGCGCTGCTGCATGCGGCTCAGAACGATATCGTCGGCCACTTTATGCGGTGCCAGCCCGCGCGTGGTGGCCTGAGTCAGGATCGCGTCAAGCGTCGCTTCGGCCTCGGCCAACTTGTCGGTGACAAAGCCTTCCCGGTCCCGGATCTGCAGGATCTCGGTCGCCACGTTGATGATGCCGCCCGCATTGGCCACATAATCCGGCGCATAGAGGATGCCGCGCCTGTGCAGCGTGTCGCCATCCGCAGGGGTTGCCAGCTGGTTATTGGCCCCACCCGCCACGGCCTGAACGCGCAGCGCCGGAATGGTTTCAGCGTTCAGGATGCCGCCAATGGCGCAGGGGGCGAGGATATCGGCCTCCACCTGCAGGATCTTGTCCACCGGGGCAACAGCCGCATTGAACACGTCCGCCGCTTTGGCGCAGCGTGCCGGGTCGATATCGGCCACGATCAGCAACGCTCCGGCATCATGCAGCATCTCGGCCAGATACCAGCCCACATGCCCAAGGCCCTGCACCGCCACCTTGCGCCCGGTCAGGTCGCCCGATCCGAACCGGTGCCGCGCGGCGCAACGGATCGCGTTGAAGATGCCGCGCGCGGTGATGGGCGAGGGGTCGCCGCTGGCAAAATCCCCGTCCGGCAGGCCCGCGACAAACTCCGTCCCGCGCGCGATCACCGCCATATCGGCAGGGCTCATCCCCATGTCTTCCGCCGTCCAGTAGCGCCCTTTCAGCGCCGCGATGGCACCGGCGAACCCCGCCAGCAAAGCCTCGGATTTCAGCACAGCCGGATCGCCCATGATCACCGCCTTGCCGCCGCCCAGGGGCAGACCAGCAGCAGCATTCTTGAAAGTCATCCCATGGCTCAGCCGCAGCGCATCGGTCAGCGCCGCCTCTTCGCTGGCATAGGGCTTCATCCGCAAGCCGCCCGCCGCCGGGCCCAACTGGGTGGAGTGGATGGCGATAAAGCCCACAAGCCCGGTCGCCTCGTCTGAAACGCGCAAGACCTCTTCATGGCTGGGTGTCGGCAGGGTGGTGATCTGCATGGGGTGTCCTCCTCTTTGAGGGGGAGGATATCGTCAGATCAGGGGGGATTGACGCCAAATATCCGTTCCATGAGCCCGATGATTGGTGATATTCTCTGTCATCACCCCCTGATTCGAAGGATTCACGCGGATGGACGACCTCGACCGCAAGATCGTCACCACCCTGCAACGCGATGGCCGCCTGCCGGTCACCGATCTGGCCGAACGTGTGGGCCTCTCCCCCACCCCCTGCGCCCGCCGCATGGCAAGGATGGAGGCCGAGGGCATCATCACCGGCTATGCCGCCCGCGTCAGCCCGGAAAAACTGGGCTACCCCATCACCGTCTTCGTCTTCGCCGAACTGGAACGCCAGAGCCGCGACGCGCTGGAAGGGTTCGAACGCGCCATCCGCCGCTTCCCCGAGGTGCTGGAATGCCACCTGATGACCGGCAGCCGCGACATCCTGCTGAAAATCGCCGCCCGCGACCTGCGCAGTTTCGACAGCTTCCTCGAACACAACCTGATGAGCGTCCCCGGCATCCGCTCCACCCGCACCAGCTTTTCGCTGCGCGCGATGGTGGATCGGGAGATCAGCGCAGCGTCTTCGCTTGGACGCTGACGGGGCTTTGCTCGAAACCGACTACCTTGTGATCCGGGCAATCCTCCGGGCAGCCAGTGCCGCACCACCGACGGGCTCCCATTCGCCGCTTTCGATCCCGGTGGCGATGCGAAGCGTCACTGGCCATGAGGGCTGGCGCCCGTTCAGCAAGCCTTCATACCAATCGACCCAGAAGCCCCAGGTTTCCGGCTCTTTCCCGAAATGCGCCTTGCCCACCTCCCAGAGGTCCAGCAGCTCTGGCAGCGCCGGAAGATCGCTGGACCAAAGCGGTGGCCAGTCCTGTTCGGGGTCGTTAGCGTCGTTGGTGGCGGCGGCGTAGATCACCGATGACGCGGCCTCAGCGCGGGCGTCTATCTCGTCCGGTGGACACCCCGCCCGTTCGGCCAGCACAGAGACGGCTTTGGAAATCGCACGGGCCGAGTTGCTGACGGCCGTGCCCGACGCCCGCCGGAAACTCTCCAGAACGCCCGATACGGCATCAAGGGTTGCCGTCATGGCCTGTTCCGCCGCGCGATCCCCGTCGGCTGTCGCAGGATCGAACCCGCTCGCCGCTTCGCCAGACCAGTGTTCGAGGGCTGCCGAGACAATATCCAACTCTTGTCCGGTCTTGACTGCGCCCTGCGTGTCCCGTGCTGCGGCAGCCGATGACAAGGCCAGCCCGAAGAGCGTGGGCAGGGCGATCACCTCTCTCATGTTGAAAGCGTCCGGGTCGTTTGCGTAAGCCGCGTCCCGGCAGAGGAAAATGGCGGGAAAGGCCCGCAACGCCGCGCGTGCCCCCACATAGCTGCGTTTTTCCACCGGTTGAGACTTGGCCCAGTCCTTGGCACCCCGTGCGTCGAAAATCTTGTCCATATCAAACCACCAGAACTCTCATCACAAAGCCCAATCATGGCCGGCCATGGCCGCGATGGCAAATTCCCTGTCGTGGCCCGCCGCGCACACAAGTTGCGCCTTGATCCCAAACCGGTGCGAAAATTGGATGACTGTCTTTGAAACTTTGCCATTGAGAGAAGGGTGAAGCTGTCTGACACCTACCGGTCACAGGCGATTTCTCTGCCCAACAGACCCCATTGACCAAACCCCAAATCCCGCTCATATCCCACCATCATGACCGACCTTGATCTCATCCGCAATTTCTCCATCGTGGCCCATATCGACCACGGCAAATCCACCCTTGCCGACCGGCTGATCCAGCTGACCGGGACGGTGGCCGAACGCGATATGCAGGCGCAGTTGCTCGACAGCATGGATATCGAGCGCGAGCGCGGGATCACCATCAAGGCCAACACCGTGCGCATCGAGTATCCGGCCAAGGACGGCAAGACCTATGTGCTGAACCTGATCGACACCCCCGGCCATGTGGACTTCGCCTATGAGGTCAGCCGGTCGATGCAGGCCGTGGAAGGCTCGCTTCTGGTCGTCGATGCCAGCCAGGGGGTCGAGGCGCAGACGCTCGCCAATGTTTACCAGGCCATCGACGCGGATCACGAGATCGTGCCGGTCCTCAACAAGGTCGACCTGCCCGCCGCCGAACCCGAGCGCGTGGCCGAACAGATCGAGGATGTGATCGGCATCGACGCCTCTGACGCCGTCCTCATCTCCGCCAAGACCGGCATCGGCATCCCCGAGGTGCTGGAGGCCATCGTCACCCGCCTGCCGGCCCCCAAGGGCGACCGCGACGCGCCCCTCAAGGCGATGCTGGTGGACAGCTACTACGATGCCTATCTCGGCGTCGTCGTCATCATCCGCGTCATCGACGGGGTGATCCGCAAGGGCGACCGCATCAAGATGATGAAAACCGGCGGGCGCTACCCCGTCGACCGGCTCGGCGTCTTCCGCCCCAAGATGCAGGACATCAAGGAACTGGGCCCGGGCGAGATCGGCTTCCTCACCGCCTCGATCAAGCAGGTGCGCGACACCCGCGTGGGCGACACCATCACCCATGAAAAGGGCGGTACCGACACCGCGCTGCCCGGCTTCAAACCGGCGCAACCCGTGGTCTTCTGCGGCCTCTTCCCCGTCGACTCCGCCGAATTCGAGGACCTGCGCGACGCGATCGAGAAACTGGCGCTCAACGACGCCTCCTTCAGCTTCGAGATGGAAACCTCCGCAGCCCTCGGCTTCGGCTTCCGCTGCGGGTTCCTCGGCCTGTTGCACCTCGAGGTCATCCGCGACCGCATCGAACGCGAATACGATATCGAGCTGATCACCACCGCGCCCTCCGTGGTCTACCATGTCCACATGAAGGACGGCACGGTGCAGGAGCTTCACAACCCCGCCGACATGCCCGACCTGACCTATGTCGACCATATCGAGGAACCGCGGATCAAGGCGACCATCCTTGTGCCCGACGACTATCTCGGCGACGTGCTGAAGCTCTGCCAGGACCGGCGCGGCATCCAGCTTGACCTGACCTATGCGGGGTCCCGCGCGATGGTGGTCTATGACCTGCCGCTGAACGAGGTCGTCTTCGACTTCTACGACCGGCTGAAATCGGTGACCAAGGGCTATGCCTCCTTCGACTACCAGATGGAGGGCTACCGGCAGGATCACCTGGTCAAGATGTCGGTGCTGGTGAACGAGGAACCGGTCGACGCGCTGTCGATGATGGTCCACCGCGACCGGGCCGAACAGCGCGGCCGCGCCATGTGCGAAAAGCTGAAAGAGCTCATCCCCCGCCACATGTTCAAGATCCCGATCCAGGCCGCCATCGGGGGCCGCGTGATCGCGCGAGAGACGCTGTCGGCCATGCGCAAGGACGTGACCGCCAAATGCTACGGCGGCGACGCCACCCGGAAGCGGAAATTGCTGGACAAGCAGAAAGCAGGCAAGAAGAAGATGCGCCAGTTCGGGAAGGTGGAGATCCCGCAGTCGGCGTTTATCAATGCGTTGAAGATGGATAGCTAGTAGCCATCCACTCTGATTTGCAGAAGGCGGATGAGGTGCTGGACTAAAGCGACTTGTGCGCTTAGAATTCCATGAGCGCACACCGTCGAAAGCTGGGCAACTATACTCACTTTTGGCGGTTATGTCGGCTTTCAAGATGGATGATTGAGTACTTGAAGACTAAAAATGTATTTGTCGCGGGCGGAATGCCATCTGTCACTTATGTGGACCGCGTAGCCCTGGATCTTGAAAAGAAGCTCAGAACAGAAATTCGAGATGGCTACAAAGTTATTTGTGTCACTGGGCCAACTAAATCTGGTAAGACAGTACTAACTAGGCACGTTCTTGGCCGCGATAGCTCAGCGTTAGTCAATGGCGGGCAAGTGGCCAGCTCGGAGGAATTCTGGAGTCTTCTTCTCCAAGACCTTAGGCTCCCGGAGAGCGAGACGGAAACTGGATCAGAACAAGCTTCTATCGGAATACGCTATCTGGTTTCGGCCCAAGCGAAGGCTAGTGAAGGTGTAACGCAAACTTTCAACAACAATAACAAAAAGACAATGTTGGAATTCATGCGAGATAACGATCTCGCGCTTGTTGTCGACGACTTTCATTATATGCCGACTAATGTCCAACGCGAAGTGATCCGTTCACTGAAATCCGAGATATTTGAGGGCCTCGTGGCAATTCTCATTGCTGTTCCCCATCGAGCGTTTGACGCGATCGGCGTCGAACGTGAAATGGAGGGTCGTTTCGCACACGTTGAGATTCCGGCATGGTTCGTTTCTGAGCTCAAAGAAATTCCTCAAAAAGGATTCCCTAACCTCGGGATGCAGGTTTCCTCGTCAGCAGTAGAGGAGTTTGCCGAGGAGTCGAACGGTAGCCCTCTGTTGATGCAGCGGTTTTGTAGCCGACTATGTCATCATTACAACATAGAGGAGACCCTCAGCGATCCGAAGGAGTTCAACCCCTCCAGTAACGCAGTGGAGGAGATATTCAGGGATGTGGCGAGCCAGTTCGGTTTTCCTACTTTCGAGAAGTTAGCAAAGGGTCCACAATCTCGATCCAAGAGGATCGATCGGAGGCAAATTTCTAATGAGAAAGCCTTGGATATATATCAAGCTGTTCTGCGAGCAATCGCCAACACTGGTCCGAAAGAAAAAATTCACTACAACGACATTCGTGATGAGCTGAGAAAAATTCTTGTAGATTCCGATGTGCCGCAGAAACACGAAGTATCGTCTGCGTTGGGCCACATGTCCGGAATAGCTAAGGACGAAATTCAGGGTGAGCCTGTTTTGGAGTGGTCCGATGATTTCCTCTATCTAACCGATCCGTTCCTTATGTTTTATATGAGATGGAGCCAAAGAAGTTCAGGGTTGGGGTGAAACCGGCGTCTTCTCCGACCCTGACCCAAATCAAAGCCCCCCGCCGCCCCACCGGTTAGGACATCCCCCATGTCCTATCTCCTCCTCCTCCTCCACCTCTTCATCAGCGCCACCCTAGCGGGCGTGTTCCTCGTCATCCTTCTGGTGGCGGGGTGGGTCGGGGTCTGGCCGATCACTGGGGCCGTCGTGGCGGGTGTCCTGCTGGCCTTCCCCGTCGCAATCTTCGTCGCCCGCGCGATGCAGGGGCGGTGATCTGTCTGCACAGGGGGTGTACG
>NZ_JASHJX010000014.1 GCF_030732985.1 Nioella sp. MMSF_3534 | reverse complement strand
GGTGTACGGGGGGCACCGGGCTGCACAGAACCGTTGTTCCGGGCGGGTGTTTCCGGTATTCTGTCAGAAAAACAAGGTGATAGATCGGGCATGACGGCGCTTACGGAATATCAGCGTCTGGAGAGCACGGGGCTCTGGCGAGAGACCCCCGACAGCCAGCGCCGCGAGGTCGTGATCTCGCTTGGCGATGCGACGCTGGTGATCTCGACCATGGCCGAAACGGCGCTGTCCCATTGGTCTTTGCCTGCCGTCAAGCGGTTGAATTCCGGGAAGATTCCGGCGCTTTACGCCCCCGATGGCGAGGCCGACGAACTGCTGGAAATCTCCGATACAGACATGATCGACGCCATCGAACGGGTGCGCAACGCCATCGAGAAACGCCGCCCCCATCCCGGCCGCCTGCGCCTCTGGCTCGGCGCTTTTCTCAGCCTCATCACCCTTCTCATCTGCATCATCTGGCTCCCCGGCGCCCTGACCCGCCAGACCGCGGAAATGCTGCCTGCGGCAAGCCGGACGGATATCGGGCAGAGCATTCTGGCCGAGATGGCCGACCTCTCGGGCCGCCCTTGCGCCGGCCCCGGCGGTGTGTCGTCGATGCGGGATCTGAGCAGGGCCGTCTTTGGCCCGCAGGCGCCACAGATCATCGTGCTGCCCTCCACCGCTCAGACCACTGCCAGCCTGCCCGGCAACATCATCGTGGTGAACCGGGCTCTGGTCGAGGATTACGAGGGGCCGGAAGTGCTAGCGGGCTTTCTGCTGATCGAAGACCTCCGCCGCCGTTTGCGTGACCCGATGCTGCACCTGCTGGAGCAATCGGGGCTGATGGCCACGGGCCGCTTGCTGACCACCGGAGAGATTGACGACAGCCACCTGCGCGCCCATGCGGCCCGGCTGCTGACGACACCGCCCGTCAGCGTGGATCTCCCGCTTGTGCTCGCCCGGTTCGAACGGGCAGGTGTGTCGACCGAGCCATACGCCTATGCGATTGATCTGACAGGGGAATCCGTTCTCGATCTGATCGAGGGCGATCCGATGCGCGGCCGATTGCGCGCGCCGCTGATGACGGATCAGAACTGGATTGCCTTGCAGGAAATCTGCGGCGGCTGACCCCGCCGCCCCTAGCGCGTGACCGCCCCGCCATAGCCTAGCCCGCGTGCAGCAGACAGGGTCTGCCCAAGCATCGCGGCGTCATCGAACGGCCCGGCCAGAACCACGAAAGTGCTGAAGTCGCCGCTGTCCTGCGCGACGCCCCCCAGCATCGTGGCCATGCCCTGCTGCTGCAAGCGCAGTCGCGCGGCATCGGCTGTGGCGCGGTCGGAATAGCGGGCGATCTCCACATAGCGGTGACCGGCGGGCACCCTGATGGCCGGAGCCTCTGCCGTGCTGTCCTCCGCCGCGATGTTCGGGGTGGAAGAGGCGCGGGTCACCAGCGGCGCAGCGGCCGGAACCGCCGTTGCGCGGCTCACGGCGACGCCGTCGGCAGCGGGGTCAACGGCCTCGCGCGGCACGGTCTCGGACCAGAGCTGCGCCATGGCGGCATCGCCTTCGGTCGTGGCATAAGGCAGGCCGCGCGCGGCGTTCAGGCGACCGTCGGTCCAGGCCTGACGGTAGCCCTCGGGAATGACGACCGGCGCAAGATCCACATGGCGCGAGGGCGATCCGGCACCGGCCACGCGCAGGACCGGCTGGCCATCGGCGGGGTGGATGGCCTGAGGGCCACAGCGCAGGCCGGAACCCTGCATATATTGCGCGGCGCCCGCAGGCAGGCCCTGACAGCTGACCGCGCGGACGGGCTGTGGCGCAGGCGTGGGACGCGCGGCAGGGGCCGGAGTCGCGGCCGCAACGGCAACCGGTGCAGGGGTCGCCGGGCGCGGCTGTGCAGCGGGTGTGGACGGTGCTGCGGGGGCCACGACGATTTCGACCGTCGGCTCCTCGACCGGGGGCTCCGGGGCCGCGGCCACGGCCACGGGGGCAGATCCGCCGCCAGACGGCTCATACCCGCAAAGCGGCTGCCGATCCCGCGTCACGCGGGGCACCCAGGTTTCCTGCCCGCCATAGCCCGCGCGAATGAACACGCAGCCCCGGCTGTCGACATATTGGTCAGAAGAATAGCCCGAAGGCGGCGTTTCCGCCGGTCCACCAAGCTGCGCAATGCTTTGCGCGGATACAGGAACGGCGACAATCGCCGCCACGGCCAATCCAGAAACGGCCCGCAACAGATACATACCAGACAACCCCCATTGCTGTACCGGAAACAGTGGCAGAGGATTGTCCGCAGGTAAAGGGGGCGATGGCCTATTTTGTGCCGAACATGCGGTCGCCCGCATCCCCTAGGCCCGGAACGATATAACCCTTTTCATTCAGATGGCTATCGAGCGCGGCTGTCACGATGGGAACATCCGGGTGCGCCTCTTGCATGCGGGCAACGCCCTCGGGCGCGGCCAGAAGGCAGAGGAAACGGATATTCGTGGCCCCGGCTTGTTTCAGAAGGTCAATGGCGGCAACCGAGCTGTTGCCGGTGGCCAGCATCGGATCGACGGCGATCACCATGCGCTCGCCCAACTCATCGGGCACCTTGAAGTAGTATTGAACGGGCTCCAGCGTTTTCTCATCGCGGTAAAGCCCGACAAAGCCCACACGGGCCGAGGGGATCAGCTCGAGCATCCCGTCGAGCAGCCCGTTACCCGCCCGCAGGATCGAGATCAGCGCCAGCTTGCGGCCCGCCAGAACCGGGGCGTCCATTTCCTGCAAGGGCGTCTCGATGCGCTTGGTGGTCATCGGCAGTTCGCGCGTGACCTCATAGGCCAGGAACTGGCTGATCTCGCGCAGAAGCTGGCGGAAGACGGCGGTGGAGGTGTCCTTTTCCCGCATCAGCGTCAGCTTGTGCTGAACCAGCGGGTGATCGACGACGGTTAGATGCTGCATCAGGTCCCTTTCTTCAGTTTCTTGGCCACACGGTCCTTCGTGTCTTCATCGCAGAAGGCGGCGGCGAGTGCATTGGCGTTGATCTCGTCAAAGATTTCCTCGTCCCAGCCAAACGTGTCGGCAAGGCGGTCATATTCGGCGGACATCGTGGTGTGGAAAAAGGGCGGATCGTCGGTGGAGACGGTCACCTTCACCCCCCGTTCCCGCAGGGTTTCAATGGGATGCTCGCGCCATGTAGGGAAGACACCCAGGAAGACATTGGACCCCGGACAGCATTCCAATGTGATGCCCGCCTCGGCAATCTCATCGACAAGGGCGAGATCGGTGATGGCCTGAACACCATGGCCGATGCGTTCCACATTCAGATCGCGGATCGCATCGCGCACGCTTTCCGCCCCGCCCCATTCGCCCGCATGGGCGGTCAGCCGCAGCCCCGCCTCGCGCGCGCAGTCGAAGGCCCAGAGGTAATCCTTGGGCTTGCCGATCAGTTCATCGCCCGCGATACCGAAGCCGGTGATGAAGCTGCCCTTGGTCTGGGCCGCGCATTCGGCAATGGGCTTGGCCTTCTCGGGTCCGAAATGGCGGATGCAGGTGATGATGCCGCGCAAGGTGATGCCAAGCTCTACCTCGGCCTTGGCCGCGGTTTCCTCCATCGCGTGCAGATATTCGCGCCAGGCGGCAACATCGCCGCCGCCGCAGAAATCGGGGCTGATGAAGGTTTCGGAATAGACCACCCCGTTTTCGGCGCTTTCCTCCAGCACGGCGCGGGTCAGGCGGGCATAATCCTCTGGCGTGGTCAGCACGCTGGTTGCGGCCTCGTACACCTTCAGGAAGTGCCAGAAATCCTTGTAGGAATAGCTGCCATCCTCGCGAAAGATGCGGCTGAGGTCGGTGCCCTTTTCCTTGGCGATCCCGCGGATGAACGCGGGCGGCGCGCCGCCTTCGAGATGCAGGTGAAGTTCGATCTTGGGAATGCTCTTCATAGGAAACTCTTGCCCGGTCCTTGTGATGGCACCCCCAGATGGGCCGCGATGGACGCCGCGACATCGGTAAAGGCGCAAAGCCCTATCTGCCCGGTTTGCGGCCCCTTGCCAAGCACCGGCACCCGTTCGCGCGTGTGGTCGGTGCCGATCCAGGTGGGGTCGTTGCCATGGTCTGCGGTGAAGATCATCAGATCATCGGGGCGCAGCTTCGCCAGGATCGGGCCGATTTCCGCGTCGAACCATTCCAGATGTCGCGCATAGCCCGACACATCGCGGCGATGACCATAGATGCTGTCGAACTCCACGAAATTGGCGAAGGTCAGGCTGCCGTCTTCGGCACTGTCCACGAGGTCCGCCAGATGCCCCATCAGCGTGGCATCGGCCCCCTTCACCACATCGTCGATCCCGCGCATGGAGAAGATGTCGCCGATCTTGCCCACGGCATGCACCATGCGCCCTGCCCCCTGCACCCAATCGCACAGCGTCGGCGCGGGCGGCATGATGGCGTAGTCGTGGCGGTTGGGCGTTCGGGTGTAGCTACCGGGCTGACCCACGAAAGGCCGCGCAATCACCCGGCCCACTTTCATCGCATGGAGTGTCGGGGCCAGCTTCTCGCAGAGGTCGTAGAGCCGGTCGAGGCCGAACGTCTCCTCATGCGCGGCGATCTGGAAGACGCTGTCGGCGGAGGTGTAGCAGATGGGCCAGCCGGTTTTCTGGTGCCGCTCACCCTCCACGTCGATGATCAGCGTGCCGGAGGCATGGCGGTTGCCAAGGATGCCGTCGGTGCCCGCGATGCGCTTGACCTCTTCGATCAGCTCTGGCGGGAAGCTGTTTTCCGTGTCGCTGAAATAGGTCCAGTCCCAGGGCACCGGCAGGCCCGCCAGTTCCCAGTGGCCGGACGGCGTGTCCTTGCCCGGACTAATCTCGGTCGCCGCGCCCCAAAGACCCTCCGGCTCAATCATCAACCCCGGCGCGTCATCGCCTGATGCCAGCCCGACCGCATGCCCCAGCCCGAGCGCCGCGAGGTTGGGCATGGAAAGCGGCCCGCTGCGCCCCTCCTCTGCCCTGCCCGCCGCGCAGGCCGCCGCGATATGGCCGAGCGTATTGGCCCCGGTATCGGGATGCCCGTCATTGAAGAACCTGTCCGCATCGGGCGCGCCGCCACAGCCAACGGAATCCATCACAACCAGAAACGCGCGGGGCATCTAGGCAATCCTTTCCTGCACGAGGGCCGGCGCGGTCTCAGGGCTGTCGGACAGCCGGTATGCCCGATGCAGTGCTTCGGCGGCGGCGCGGGCGTCCTCTTCGCTGCGGGCATGGATGCGGGCCAGAGGACGGGATTGGTCCACCCGCTCACCGATCCCGGCCAGCTCGGTCAGGCCAACAGCCGGGTCCACCTTGTCGGTCTGGACCAGCCGTCCGCCGCCCAAATGCACCACCGCCTCGCCCACGGCGCGGGTGTCGATGGCGGCGACATGACCGGGGTCCTTCGGCATGATTTCGACCATGACCGGGGCCGCAGGCAACCGGTCGCGCCAGCGGGATACAAAATCGCTTGGCCCGCCGAGTGCGGCCACCATGCGGCCGAAAATCTCTGCCGCCGCGCCGGAGTTGAGGGCATCGTTGATCTTCGCTTCCCCCTCTGCCGCATCTGTTGCCAACCCGCAAAGCGCCAGCAATTCGCCGCCAAGCGACAGGGTCACCTGCCGCATCCGGGGCGACCCGCCCGATCCGGTCAGGATCTCCATCGCCTCCATCACCTCCACCGCATTGCCCGCCGTGGTGGCCAAGGGTTGGCTCATATCCGTCAGCAGGGCCGCGCATTTGCAGCCCGCCCCCTGCGCCGTGTCGACCAGCGATTGCGCCAGCGCCAGCGCATCGGCGGGGTCCACCATGAAGGCCCCCGACCCGGTCTTGACGTCGAGAACAAGCGCATCGAGCCCTTCGGAAAGCTTCTTCGACAGGATCGAGGCGGTGATCAGGTCGATGCTTTCCACGGTCGAGGTCACATCCCGCACCGCATAGAGCCTCTTATCTGCCGGAGCGATTTCGCCCGAGGCCCCGACGATGGCGCAGCCCACCTCTCGCACGACCCTTTGCAACTCGTCATTGCCGATGATGGCGCGGTAGCCGGGGATCGCCTCCATCTTGTCGAGCGTGCCGCCGGTATGGCCAAGCCCGCGCCCTGACAGCATCGGCACATAAGCCCCGCAAGCGGCCAGCGCCGGGGCCAGCGGCAGGGATACGGTATCGCCCACGCCGCCGGTGGAATGCTTGTCCACGATCGGGCCGTCGAGATCCCACGCCAGAACCTGCCCGGTGTCGCGCATCGCATGGGTCAAACTGACCCGCGCGTCCCTGCCGATGGGGGTTTTGCAGATCGCCATGGCGAAGGCACCGGCCTGAGAGTCGCTGACAGTGCCATCCGCCAACCCTTTGGCGAACCATTGAAAATGTTCAGGCGTCAGCGCGTCACCAACGCGCAGCCGCGCCAGGATCTCTCGGGCGTCCATGGTTCAGACCCCTTCCATATGGCCCATTCCGAAGGCCCCCGGCAGCAACTCGCCCACGGTGGTTTCCAGCCGCTTGCCGTCGGTCGTCGCCAGCGTCACGGGTGTCGCGGGATCGGCAAATTCCGCCAGTTTCTGACGGCACCCGCCGCAGGGCGGCACGGGCGCGGGGCAATCGGCGATGACGGCAATTTCCGCAATCCGGCTGTCGCCCGCCGCGATCATCGCAGCAATCGCGCCCGCCTCGGCACAGGTGCCTTCCGGGTAGGCGGCGTTTTCGACATTGACGCCGAGATACAGGTTTCCTTTCGTGCTGCGAATAGCAGCCCCCACCTTGAAGCGGGAATAGGGAACATAGGCGTTTTCGCGCACGCGGGCGGCATCATCGACGAGGGACATGGGGGGTAACCTCCGGAAACTGTGTCCCCCACTGTGGTCCCGCCTTCCGGCGCTTGCAAGCCTTCCGCTACAGAAGGTCCTCTCGACGCGCGCGGCGGTCGACCTGGGTGATCAGAGCCGCCAGAGCCTCGTCGCAGCTTTGAACCAGCGATTTCGCCTCCGCCAGACGGTTCTTGTGGGCCGCCGCGTTCAACGCCTCGGCCATGTTCTGCAAGCGATCCGCGCCAATGGCCCCGGCAAGCGAGATCAGGATATGGCTCTGCGCCCGTGTGGTGGCCGTGTCGTTTATGTGAACGGCGTGTTGCAGGCTGTCCTGAACGCTGCGCAAATCCTGCAACAGGTGGTCGAGCAGTTCGCCGCGCCCGGACGGGCCTGCGGCTTGAAGGATCGCCTCGAAACGGTTGCGGTCGAGCGTTCCGTTGAGGGCTGTGACAGGGGGTGGGGCCTCCGCGGGGCCGCGCCGATCCACATGACGGCGGATTGCCTGCCCGAAGGCGGTGACGGATCGGATCGGCTTGGCAATGACCCCGTCCGCCCCGGCGGCGTAGATCGCCTCCCGGTTCTCGCGCATCACATAGGCGGTGAGCGCCACAAGGGGGGTGTCGAAACCGGGCGTGGCGCGCAGGCGCTGCATGACCTCGATGCCCGACAGTTTCGGCATTTCAATGTCGATAAGCGCGATATCCACGGGCTCACGCGCCAGCAGGTCGAGCGTTTCCTGCCCATCCCGAGCCAGGATCATCCGCGCATCCATGGCGTCGAGCATCTGGCGCACCAGAAGCTGGTTGGTCTCATTATCCTCCGCCACCAGAATGCGCAGGTCAGAGAGGTCCGGCATATTCGCCGCATGATCGCGGCATTCCCATGTGGCCCGCGGCAGGGTCAGGGTGACATCCGCACCGCCTTCGGGCAGGTTCTCTACCCGCAGGGTCCCGCCAAGCCCATCCGCCAGACCCTTGGAGATATGCAGCCCAAGGCCGCTGCCGGGCCGGTCCTGCCCTTCTGGCCGCCCGCCCGCTGTGAACAGGCGTTCCAGCGCCGTATCGGAAAACCCCCTGCCCTGATCCCGCACCTGAAAATGCATGTCGCCATCCTGCTGCCAGACCGACAACACCACCTGCCCGGCATCGGTGAACTTGAGCGCGTTGGCGATGAGGTTGCCGAGGATGCGATCCAGCTTGATGCGGGCCACAGTCACCCGTTCGGCCACATGCCGGTCGATCTCGACGCGGAAGGTCAGCCCCTGTTCACGCGCCCGGCCCGACCATCGCAGATCAATCCCGGCCAGGAAATTGCGGAAATCGAAGCTGGCGGCGGCGGCCTGACCATCACGGCCCGAGGTCAGCATCATCGCGCCATCGACCAGCTCGGCCAGGGTTTCCCCCGCGACGCGGACCCGCTCGATCTGGGTCTGGGCGTCGGGCGGTAGCCGGTCCACATCCATCAGCCGCAGCCCGCCGATGATATCGGAAACCGCCGCGCGTATGTCATGACCATAAAGGCGCAGCGCGTCGCGCATCGCCTCCAGATCGCTCGGTTCCGGGTTCCTACCGGGCCTATCGCCGTCCTTGTTCATCACGCATCCCCTGCCCAAGCAGCGTTGCGCCCCCGGTGACCATGCAACCGTCAGTTAGGTTAAGATTTGGTTAACGACGCGAAAAGGCCGGGCGATTTCGCACCCGGCCTGACGTTTTTTCCCTTGGAAGTCAGCTTACTTAGGGTAGCCGAGCTCTTTCAGGGCTTCGGTGATCTCATCCAGAATGGCCGGATCGTCGATGGTCGCGGGCATTTTATAATCCTTACCGTCGGCGATATTCACCATGGTGCCGCGAAGGATCTTGCCAGAGCGGGTCTTGGGCAACCGCTGCACCACGGTGGCCAGTTTGAAGGCCGCGACGGGGCCGATCTTCTCGCGCACCAGCTTGACGCATTCCGAAACCACGTCCTCAGCAGATTTCTGCGTCCCGGCATTGAGGCAAAGGAAGCCCATGGGCATCTGCCCCTTCAGCTGATCCGCCACGCCGATCACGGCACATTCCGCCACATCCGGGTGGCTGGCCAGAACCTCTTCCATGCCGCCGGTGGACAGGCGGTGGCCCGCAACGTTGATCACGTCATCGGTGCGCGCCATGATGTAGAGGTATCCGTCCTCGTCCTTGTAACCCGCATCGCCGGTTTCATAGTAGCCGGGGAAGTGGTCGAGATAGGATTTGCGGAACCGCGCCTCGGCGTTCCACAGCGTCGGCAGCGTGCCCGGCGGCAGCGGCAGTTTCACCGCGATGGCCCCAAGCTCGCCGTCCTTCACCGGATGCCCGCCCTCGTCGAGGATCTGCACGTCGTAGCCCGGCATCGGCACGGAGGGCGAGCCGATCTTGACCGGAAGCCTCTCGATCCCGAGCGGATTGCCCGCGATGCACCAGCCGGTTTCGGTCTGCCACCAGTGATCCACCACCGGTACGCCGAGCTTGTCCTGCGCCCAGATGATCGTGTCGGGGTCGGCCCGCTCACCAGCCAGGAACAGGGATTCCAGGCAGCCGATATCGTAGTCGCCGATCAACGCACCCTGCGGGTCTTCCCGCTTGACGGCGCGCAGCGCAGTGGGCGCAGTGAAGAGGCACTTGACCTTGTGATCCTGAATGACCCGCCAGAAGGTGCCCGCGTCGGGGGTGCCCACGGGCTTGCCCTCGAACACGATGGTGGTGCAGCCGAAGGTCAACGGCGCGTAACAGATATAGCTGTGACCCACGACCCAGCCCACGTCGGAGGCGGCCCAGAACACCTCGCCGGGGTTCATGTCGTAGAGGTTCCGCATGGTCCAGTTCAGGGCCACCATATGCCCGCCGGTGTGTCGGATCACGCCCTTGGGCTGGCCGGTGGTGCCGGAAGTGTAGAGGATATAGTGCGGGTGATTGCCCTCGACGGGCACGCACTCGGCAGGCTCCACGCCATACTGGAAGCCGTGCCAATCGAAATCTCGGCCTTCTTCCAGATGCGCAACCTCTTGTTCGCGCTGGAAGATCACGCAGAATTCCGGCTTGTGGTCCGCCATGTCGATGGCGCCATCGAGCAGCGGCTTGTAGTGGACCACGCGGCCCGGCTCCAACCCGCAGGAGGCGGCGATGATGCATTTGGGCTGGCAATCGTCGATGCGCACGGCCAACTCGTTGGCGGCAAAGCCCCCGAAGACGACCGAATGGATCGCGCCAAGACGGGAACAGGCCAGCATCGCCTCCAGCGCTTCTGGCACCATCGGCATGTAGATGATGACGCGGTCGCCCTTTTCCACCCCCTTGGCGCGCAGCGCACCGGCAAGGCTGGCGACCCGGTCGCGCAGCTCGCTATAGGTGATCTCGTGCTTGGAATGGGTGATGGGGCTGTCGTGGATGATGGCGATGCGCTCGCCATGGCCGGCCTCCACATGGCGATCCACCGCGTTCCAGCAGGCATTCAGCGTGCCGTCCGAAAACCATTCATACAGCGGGGCATTGTCGTCAAAGAGTGCCTTGGTGGGTGGCGTGACCCAATCGATGGCTTCGGCGGCGTTCATCCAAAACCCGTCAGGGTCTGCCTTGGCTTCGGCGTAGACATGCGAATAGCCCATGTCGTCTCCTCCAAAAGATGTCCTGCATTCCCCTGCGGCACGACCTACATCCCCTTGCCCCGTCAGACAAAGGGTTTCATTGACGCAGCCCCGCAAAAGCAACGGGGCGCCCAAAAGGACGCCCCGTCAAGAACTCGCGACTGACCGGGATCAGAAGTGCATGTTCAAACCGACCCGCACCTGCTGCACCGCATTCGAGGTCTGGGTCGAGTAGATCCCGCCGACATTGGAGCTGAAGATCGTCTGATCGCCCAGATCGGTGTAGCGGTATTCCACCCCGAGCGAGGTCCGGTCGCCAAGGCGGGTTTCCATACCGATCCCGATGGTCGCACCATCCACCTCGTAAGACCCCGAGGCCGTGCTGGCCAGACCGGTCAGGACGCCGCCGCCGTTGTAGTTATGCGACTCGCCGAAGCTGGCGCGCGACCAGCCGAGCATGCCGTAGAACTGGGTGTTCTCGTTGGCCAGAACACCGACGCGGCCACCGATGGTCATCATGCTTTCGGGCGTGATTTCCTGGTCGATGGTCACCTGCTGGCCACCCACGAGATACTGCATGTGGGAATTCGCGTTCACATCGAAGATCGTGTAGTCGAAGGTTGCACCCACATAGGTGCGTTCCGACATGGCGAAGGTGTAGCCGATCTGGATCGACGCCAGGCCGCCATGTTCGCCCAGATCATGGGAGAACTCGAGCCGGTCGACGGAATCGAAATTGCCGCTGTACTGGTGCTGCGAAATGCCGATGCCAAGCGCACCGCCGATGAACAGGCCCGACCAGAAATCGTTGGAAACCTGCTGAACCGGTGCCGGTTCATAGACGGTGGGGGACACCTGCGGAGAGGGGCCATCCGCTGCCGCCGGAAGCGCCGCAACGAGAGTGGCCATGGCAGCGGATGCTGCCAGAGCAGAATGGAGTCTGGGCATGGGAGTGCTTCTCCTCGTGAAACCTTATGTTGCCTCTGCCGGACTGTTTTTTGGCGCCCGACGTTATTATTAACGATCGCTTAACTTTCGTTAACGCGTCATTAACCAGTGTTAACACATCGGATTCCGGAAATCTCCCCCCATTTTGCCCAATGGGCAGGAGCCGTTGCGATCATGCAAACACGCCACAGTCACACGAGGCAAAAGAACAGGGCCAACCGCGATCTGCGATTGGCCCCTCTGCAAGCAACCACTTGAATTGAAAGCGTTTGTCAGCCGTAGTGCTGGACCGGCGTACCGGCCAGGGCCGAGATGTTCAACAGCCCCCGCGCGGTGATCGAGGGTGTGACGATATGGGCACGGTTGCCCATCCCCATCAGAATCGGACCGACCTCCAACCCTCCTGCCTTGACTTTCAACAGGTTACGGGACGCCCCTGCAGCATCGGTTGAAGCAAAGACCAGCGCGTTGGCGGACCCTTCGAGTCGGCAGCCGGGGAAGACCCGCTCTCTCAACTCGGGGTCGAGCGCGGCATCCGCCAGCATCTCGCCCTCATAAACGAAATCGAGCCCCATGCCGTCGAGGATCTCCAGCGCCGCGCGCATCCGCCGGCCGCTGTCACTGTCGAGATTGCCGAACTGGCTGCCTGAACAGAGCGCGATCTTAGGCTCCACCCCGAAGCGGCGCACATGGCGGGCCGCACCGATCACGGTTTCGGCGATCTGCTGTGGCGTCGGCACCGCGTGCACATGGGTATCCGCGATGAAGAGCGGCCCGTCCTCCAGGATCATCAGGCTGAGCGCCCCGACCGGATGCAACCCGCCATCGCTGAGAAGCTGGGTGATATAGTTCAGGTGCCACAGATACTGACCGAAGGTGCCGCAGATCAGCGAATCCGCCTCGCCGCGCTGAACCGCGACCGCCCCGATCGCGGTCGTGTTGGTGCGCATGATGGCGCGGGCCAGATCGGGCGTGACCCCCCGGCGCTGCATCTTTTCGAGGTAGCTCTGCCAGTAGTCGCGATAGCGGTGGTCGCTTTCGGGGTTGATCAGCTCGAAATCGCGGTCGGGGCGAATGGTCAGACCCGCGCGCTCGATCCGCATCTGCACCACTTCCGGGCGACCGATCAGAGTGGGCGTGTCGGTCATCTCCTCCAGCATGGCCTGTGCGGCGCGCAGAACCCGCTCATCCTCGCCCTCGGCAAAGACGAGCTTGCGGGTTGTAGAGCCTGCTGCCTCGAACACCGGGCGCATGATCAGGGCAGAGCGAAAGACCGACTGGTTCAGTTTTTCCCGATAGGCGTCAAAGTCCTCCAGCGGGCGCGTCGCAACGCCACTGTCCATCGCCGCCCTGGCAACGGAACTGGCCACCACCCCGATCAGGCGCGGGTCGAAAGGTTTGGGGATCAGGTAATCCGCCCCGAAGGTCAGTTGCTCCCCCTTGTAGGCCGCTGCCGCCTCGGCGCTGGTGGTCGCGCGGGCGAGTTCCGCGATGCCCTCGACGCAGCCGATCTGCATGGCGTCGTTGATCTCGGTCGCTCCCACATCAAGCGCCCCCCTAAAAATGAAGGGAAAACAGAGTACGTTATTGACCTGATTTGGAAAATCGCTGCGCCCCGTGGCAATGATCGCATCAGGCGCGACGCTGCGGACATCATCAGGCAAGATCTCGGGCGTCGGGTTCGCCAGCGCGAAGACAATGGGCTGCTTGGCCATCTTGGCCACCATCGCGGCCTTCAGAACGCCGGGACCGGAGAGGCCCAGAAACAGGTCCGCCCCGTCAATCACGTCATCCAGCGTGCGCAGGGCGCTTTTCTGGGCATAGTCCGCCTTCTGCGGGGTCATGTCCTCTGCTCGGCCCTCATAGACCAGCCCGTGAATATCGCAGAGCCACACGTTTTCGCGCTTCACGCCCAGTTTCAACAGCATGTTGAGACAGGCAATCCCCGCCGCCCCGCCACCAGTGGACACAACCTTGATGTCCTCGAATTTCTTGCCCGCAAGATGCAGCGCGTTGGTGGCCGCAGCCCCCACAACGATGGCGGTGCCGTGCTGGTCGTCGTGGAAGACGGGAATACCCATACGCTCGCGGCAGATCTTCTCGACGATGAAGCAATCGGGGGCCTTGATGTCTTCAAGGTTGATCGCGCCGAAGGTCGGCTCCAACGCGCAGACGATTTCGGCCAGCTTGTAGGGGTCGGGCTCGTTCACCTCGATATCGAAGCAATCCACATTGGCGAATTTCTTGAAGAGGACGGCCTTACCCTCCATCACCGGCTTGGAGGCCAGCGCACCGATATTGCCAAGCCCCAGAACGGCGGTTCCGTTCGACACGACCGCCACCAGATTGCCGCGCGCGGTATAGCGGGACGCCTCGGCCGGGTCGCGCTTGATCTCGACACAGGCCTCTGCCACGCCGGGGCTGTAGGCGCGGGCCAGATCGCGGCCATTGGCCAGCGGCTTGGTGGCGCGGATTTCCAGCTTACCGGGCTTGGGGAACTCGTGGTAGTCGAGCGCCCCCTGGCGGAATGCGTCGTGTTTGTCATCGGTCATGAATTGGGCCTCCCGGAAACTTGTTTAACGTTAAACTATATTCCGCAGCAAGCGAAAAGGCGGTCCAACGTCGCGGATCGCGTCACGCGAATTGCTCTCGGATCAGCCGTTCTTCCAGACCGTGACCGGGATCGAACAGGATGCGATGCCCGATCTCGGGGTCGGACCGGATTTCAACAGAGACAACGTTTTCGACCGACCGGCTGTCGGCATCGGCCATCACCGGCCTCTTGTCATGGTCCAGCACATCGAACCGAACGACTGCGTTCTTGGGCAACAGCGCCCCGCGCCAGCGCCGGGGCCGGAACGCCGCCATCGCCGTCAGCGCCAACACGTCCGAGCCAATGGGCAAAATCGGACCATGCGCGGAATAGTTGTAGGCGGTCGATCCCGCCGGCGTGCAGACAAGCGCCCCGTCGCAGACCAGCTCCTCCATCCGCATGCGGCCATCGACCCAGATCTGCAACCGCGCCGCCTGGGGCCCGGCGCGCAACAGGCTGACCTCGTTGATCGCCAGTGCCTCCGTCACGGTTCCGTCGGACCCCACAGCCTTCATATGCAGCGGATTGATCACCGCCTCTTCCGCCGCTTCCAGCCGGTCGATCAGCCCGTCCTCGGCATATTCATTCATCAGGAACCCGACCGTGCCCCGGTTCATCCCGTATACCGGCGCGTCCAGATCCTGCGTTCCATGCAGCGTCGACAGCATGAACCCGTCGCCCCCAAGCGCCACGATCACGTCGGCCTCGCCCGGATCGTGCTGACCATACCTTGCAGCCAGCCGCGCCTGTGCCTCCTGCGCGATCGGGGCGTCAGAGGCAAGAAAGCTGATGTTACGGGCGGCGGGCATGGCGTCTCCGGCGGGTCTGGGTTCTGCCAGTGTTCACCCGTGACGGTTGGAAACTCAATCCCGGATTCGCCCGCGACGTCCGTGAAGTTTCCGATAGTGGACGTTCCTGAGACGAAATGCGCCGGTTTCCGGGCTTCCTTGCCCCGCCTGCTTTGGATAGATGCAGCCAAACGACCCTCATCGCCTTCAGTAAGGGAGACAGGCCATGACCGCGCCCCACCGCGACGCTGGTTTCTTCACCGAAACCCTCGCCACCCGTGACCCGGAAATCTTCGGTGCCATCACCAAGGAGCTTGGCCGTCAGCGCGACGAGATCGAGCTGATTGCCTCCGAAAACATCGTCAGCCGTGCAGTTATGGAAGCGCAGGGCTCGGTGATGACCAACAAATATGCCGAGGGCTATCCGGGTCGTCGCTACTACGGCGGCTGCCAGTTCGTGGACATCGCCGAAGATCTGGCCATCGACCGCGCCAAGCAGCTTTTCGGCTGTGAATATGCCAATGTGCAGCCCAATTCCGGTTCCCAGGCCAACCAGGGTGTCTTCACGGCGCTGCTGCAGCCCGGCGACACGATCCTGGGCATGAGCCTCGATGCCGGCGGGCACCTGACCCACGGCGCACGGCCCAACCAGTCGGGCAAGTGGTTCAACGCCATCCAGTACGGCGTGCGTCAGCAGGACAACCTGATCGACTACGACCAGGTGCAGGCCCTTGCCACCGAACACCAGCCCAAGCTGATCATCGCCGGCGGCTCGGCCATCCCGCGCCAGATCGACTTCGCCAAGTTCCGCGAAATCGCCGACAGCGTCGGTGCCTACCTGATGGTCGACATGGCCCATTTCGCGGGCCTCGTGGCGGCGGGCGAACACCCCTCGCCCTTCCCCCATGCGGATGTCGCCACCACCACCACACATAAAACCCTGCGCGGGCCCCGCGGCGGCATGATCGTCACCAACGACGAAACCATCGCCAAGAAAGTCAACTCCGCCATCTTCCCCGGCATCCAGGGCGGCCCGCTCATGCATGTGATCGCAGGCAAGGCCGTGGCCTTCGGCGAGGCGCTGCGCCCCGAGTTCAAGGCCTACCAGCAACAGGTGCGTGCCAATGCCGTGGCGCTGGCCGATCAGCTGATGAAGGGCGGGCTCGATATCGTCACCGGCGGCACCGACACCCATGTGATGCTGGTCGACCTGCGCCCCAAGGGCGTGAAGGGCAACGCGACCGAGAAGGCCCTGGGCCGCGCACACATCACCTGCAACAAGAACGGCATCCCCTTCGATCCCGAAAAGCCCACCATCACCTCGGGCATCCGCCTCGGTACGCCCGCAGGCACCACCCGAGGCTTCGGCGAGGCCGAGTTCCGCCAGATCGCGGACTGGATCGTCGAAGTGGTCGACGGGCTGGCCGCCAATGGCGAAGAGGGCAATGCAGAGGTCGAGGAAAAGGTGAAGGCCGAAGTGGCCGCGCTCTGCGCCCGCTTCCCGCTCTACCCCGATCTCTGAGTGCAGCTTACCGCATCAGACAAAGGGCCGCTCCCGATCCGGGGTGGCCCTTTGTGCTGTCCCCGTCTCTTCGCGACAGCCTCCCGCTTTTGCGGCTCACGTCTCTGAACGTCATGGTTTCATCTTGGCCGGAAATACCTCCGCCGGAGGCATCCCACCCGCACCAGATACCCGTCCGGCAACTCAGACACGACTCCCGCGCCACATCCTCGTGGCAACGCGGACCGACGAGGCCTCCGGCGTCAGCCGGGGGTTGAGGAGGGCCGCTCCCCGGGTCGGCGACGCAGTCGGCGAAACCGGTTGAACTACGCGCCTGCCCCTGACAATCGCGCCAACAACCCTTCCCGATCCGCCAGATAGGGCAACCGCGCCCGCGCCGCCCGCACCGCCGCAGCATCCAGCTGTGCCGCGATCAACTCGGGTCCATCCCCGGCCACAGCCACGCTCTGCCCCACCGGCCCCACGATCCGGCTGCCGCCATAATAGGACAGCCCGTTTTCCGCGCCCGAATGGTTGGCATAGAGCAGCCAAAACCCGTTCTCGAAGCCGCGTGCCGGCATCACCTCGCGCGACACGTTTCCCCACTGATCCGATAACGCTGTCGGCACGAACAGCACCTCCGCCCCCGCCAGCGCCGCCGCGCGCGGGCCCTCCGGGAATTCCGCGTCGTAGCAAATGAGGATCGCGCAGCGCAGGCCCCCGAAGTCGAACACCGCGCAACCCTGCCCTTCGGCAAAGCGCCCGGTTTCCGGCCCCGGCGGGATCACCAGCTTGCGGTGATGGGCAATGGGCCCATCCGGCCCCACCAGTTGCGCGGAATTGTAGACCTTGTCGCCGTCCCGCTCCGCATAGCCATAGAGCACCGCCGTCCCGGTGCGCGCCGCCATCGCCTGCACAGCCTGCGCGAAAGGCCCCTCCGCCGGTTCCGCCAGCCGGGCAATATCGTCCCCGATGTGATAGCCGCAGGCGAAAAGCTCCGGGCAGAGCACAACGTCGAGCCCCTGCCCCGCAATCGCCGCCTCCAGCCGCGCCAGCCGCTCCGCCGCCATCAGCCCCGCCCCGTCGCTCTGCCAGATGCCCGCCCTCACGGCAGCTGTCCCGAATAGAGGATCTCGCGCGGGTAGTCCGTCAGGTAGTCGCAGCCCGTCTCCGTCACCACGACGGAATCCCCGATCCGCCCGCCGCACTGCCCGTCCAGAGAAATCCCGCCATCCACGGCAAAGGTCATCCCCGGTTGCAGCACCGTCCGGTCGCCCGCCTTCAGCTCCGGCGCTTCCAGATAGCTCATCCCGATGGAGCGCCCGGTGCGATAGCCGGTCTCGTAGCCGCGCGCGCGATAAACCTCGTTCGCGGCCTCCGCCACGCTTTCCGCCGTCACCCCCGGCCGGATCGCCGCAATCGCCGCCTGCTGCGCGTCGATCGCCGCCTGCTGCACCCGGATCGCGTCATCGCTGGCGTGTTCGATGAAGAACATCCGGTCGAAGCCGAGCTTGTAGAGCTTGAACTGCGCCATGTTGCAGAAGCAGAAATAGACCGGGTCGCCGGGGGCAAGCCGCTTCACGCTGGCGCGGCGGTGCACCATCGAGGTGTCGCTGCCCGATTGCATGATCTGCAACCCCTGGATCATCGGCGAGACGAAGGCCTCCCACCCCCTGTCGGTCAGGAAGCCCGCAGCCTTGCGGGTGCCCGCGTCGATCACGGCCAAAGCGGCCTCGTATTCCGGCACGTCTGCGGCCAGAGCCCCATGCGCCGCCCCCATCATCGCCCCCGCGATCTGGCCTGCCTGGCGCATCACCTCGATCTCGGCGGGCGACTTGATCATCCGCATTGCGCCCAGAATGGGCGAGACATCGGTCAGCTCGGTCCCCGGCATCTGGTCGTCGAACCAGTTTCGCAGCGGCGCTGGCAGCGTGCCCTTTTCGACCGCCACGCGGCTTGCATCCCCCAACACCGTCGGTAGAACATGCACCCAGTGAGTGTTGCCCATATCCTCCCAGGTCACGATATCCTCGACCCAGGTCATGGCGCCCACCATCTCGCTTTCCATCAGTGGCGTGACGACGACAGGCGCTGCATCTGGCCGAACCACCAGCGCCGTGGGCCGTCCGAATTCCACCGACAGATACCCCCAGAACCCGGCCAGATAGCCGATCGAGGCTTCATCCGTGATCAGCGCCACCTCGATCCCGGCATCGGCCAGTTTCTGCTGGAACCGCGCGTGTCTGTCTTTGGCTTCATCGAGCATTCTCGTCCCCCTGTTGGCTATTGACCAGCCTGCGTGCGTCACAGACGGATGCATGCCAAATCGCGGCCTTTCCGTGTCGCTCAGGGACAAGCCGCGCCACGCCCGACCTTCAGGCGGCCACGGATTTGCGGACCATGTCCCAGTAGATGCCTTCCACATCGGCGCGCGCCAGACGCCCGCCTTCACGGTACCAGGTGTTGACCCCGGTCAGCATCGCGATGATCGCCATTGTAGCCAGCTTGCTATCCGCGACAGCAAAGGCACCGCTTTGTTGGCCACGCTGCAAGATCCCCTGCAGCCGGTCCTCATATTGCCGCCGCAGCGTTTCGATCACGGCGAAGTTTTCCGGCTCCAGGTTGCGCAGTTCCATATAGGCGATGAAGACCAGCTCCGGCCGGTCGAGGTGATAGCGGATATGGTGGCGGCAGAAGTCTTCCAGCTGTTCCAGCGGCGGGCCGTCGGGCACCTGCCAATGGCTCAGCAGATGGTCCATGTGATCGCGCATCAGTTCGAACAGAAGCGACTGCTTGTCCGGCGTGTAGAGATAGAGCGCCCCGGCCTGCACCCCCACCTCCTTGGCGATCTGGCGCATGGAGACGGCGGCAAAGCCATGCCGCGCGAACAGTTTCAGCGCGGCATCGCGGACCTTGGGACCGGTGGTTTCCGCATGTGAGCCTTGTTTGCGTGCCATGTCAGCACCCTAGCGCTGCCCACCCGATATGAACAGATGTTCAATTCATCAAAACCGCCTTGCCGCTGGACGTCGCCCGCCTGCCCGCGCTATCAGTTGGGGGCTCGTTTCTGCCATGGGGGCCGCCATGCGCGCCGTGATCTGTCTTTCCTTGCTGCTGGTGCTTTCCGCCTGTTCGATTCGCGCGCCCGAACTTGATGCCTCGATCACCGAAACCAGCCGCGCGGCGGACTGGCCGGAACTGGTGCCGCTTGGGCCCCTGCTGGCCGGGGCCGAGGCGCTGCCGCCCCGCGCCGCCGATACCGAAGGCCGCACATTGCAATGGCGCGCGGCCGACCTGCGCCGCCGTGCCGCGATTCTGCGCAGGCTCAGCATCAATTAAGCCACCGGCCCACGTTGCGCCGCCCGGTCATTGCCGCTAACAGACATGAAAACCTGCAAGACCAGACAGCCGGAGGATTTTCCATGACAGACCCGCTTCGCCTTGGCATCGCCGGGCTTGGGACCGTGGGCGTGGGCGTCGTGAAGATCGTCCAGCAGAAGGCCGATCTTCTGGCCGCGCGCACTGGCCGACCGGTGACGATCTCGGCGGTGTCGGCGCGGTCCCGCGACAAGGATCGCGGCGTCGATATCTCGGGTTATGCGTGGGAAGACGATCCGGTGGTTCTGGCCACCCGCGACGATGTGGATGTGTTCGTGGAATTGATGGGCGGCTCCGACGGTCCGGCCAAGGCCGCGACCGAGGCCGCCATCGCGGCGGGCAAGGATGTGGTCACCGCCAACAAGGCGATGCTGGCCCATCACGGGCAGGTCATGGCCGAGGCCGCCGAGGCCGCTGGCCGGGTGATCCGCTTCGAGGCCGCCGTTGCAGGCGGCATCCCGGTGATCAAGGCCCTGACCGAAGGGCTGGCAGGCAACGAAATCAGCCGTGTCATGGGCGTCATGAACGGCACCTGCAACTATATCCTGACGCGGATGCAGTCGGCGGGCCTGTCCTATGATGAGGTCTTTGAGGAAGCCAATCAGCTCGGCTATCTGGAGGCCGATCCCAATCTCGACGTGGGCGGCATCGACGCGGGCCACAAGCTGGCGCTTCTGTCCGCCATCGCCTTCGGCACCCAGGTGGATTTCGACGGGGTGGCGCTGGAAGGGATCGGCCAGGTCACCATCGAGGATATCAACCAGGCCGCTGAACTGGGCTTCCGCATCAAGCTGCTTGGCGTTGCCCGGATGACGGGGCGCGGGCTGGAACAGCGTATGACGCCGTGCCTTGTGCCCGAAAACAGCCCCCTCGGCCAGTTGGAAGGTGGCACCAACATGGTGGTGCTCGATGGCGATTCCGTGGGCCAGATCGTGATGCGCGGGGCCGGGGCCGGGGAAGGCCCGACCGCAAGTGCCGTCATGTCCGACGTGCTGGACATTGCCCGTGGCATCCGCCTGTCCACCTTCGGCCAGCCCGCCGCGACACTGATCAAGGCCAACCGCGCCGCCGTGGCCACCGCCGCGCCTTACTATCTGCGCCTGACTCTCAAGGACAAGCCGGGCGCGCTGGCCAAGGTCGCGGCCGTTCTGGGCGATTGCGGCATCTCCATCGACCGGATGCGCCAGCGCAGCCATGGCAGCACCGATGCGCCTGTTCTGATCGTGACCCACAAGGTCGCCGCGCCCTCGCTTCAGGACGCGCTGGAGGCCCTGCCCAAGACCGATGTGGTGATCGGCCAGCCCGTCGCGCTGCGGATCGAGAATGTCTGACCGTCGTTACAGGCTCGAAACGGTCAGAGCGTAAACGTCACGGGGGGCTCCCCCGCCTTGTGCCGGAGCCCCGGTGCGGGGTAATGATTTCCAAACGGCCCAAGAAAAACTGGATTGTCCCAAATGTCTCATCCCACCGATTTCAATGACCGCATGTTGTCCCTCGGCCTCGCCCGCGTGTCCGAGGCCGCTGCCATCGCCTCTGCCAAGCTCATCGGGCGCGGCGATGAGAAGGCGGCGGATCAGGCGGCGGTCAACGCCATGCGCGACCAGCTGAACATGCTGGACATCGCCGGGATGGTGGTGATCGGCGAGGGCGAACGGGACGAAGCCCCGATGCTTTATATCGGTGAAGAGGTCGGCACCGGTGACGGCCCCGCCGTGGACATCGCGCTCGACCCGCTGGAAGGCACGACGCTCACTGCCAAGGACATGCCGAATGCGCTGACCGTCATCGCCATGGGTCCGCGCGGCTCGATGCTGCACGCGCCCGACACCTATATGGACAAGCTCGCCATCGGGCCGGGCTATCCCGAAGGCATCGTGACGCTCGACATGGACCCGGCCACCCGCGTGTCCGCTCTGGCCAATGCCAAGGGCTGCCTGCCCTCTGACATCACCGTCTGCATCCTCGAACGTCCCCGGCATGAACAGATGATCGAAGAGGTGCGCGGCACCGGCGCGGCCATCCGCCTGATCACCGATGGCGACGTTGCGGGCGTCATGCATTGCGCCGAACCCGACGTGACCGGCATCGACATGTATATGGGTCGCGGGGGCGCGCCCGAGGGCGTTCTGGCCGCCGCCGCGCTGAAATGCATGGGCGGGCAGATGTATGGCCAGCTCGTCTTCCGTAACGACGACGAACGCGCCCGCGCCGCCAAGACCGGCATCACCGATCTGGACCGCATCTATTCGCGCGACGAGATGGTGACGCAGGACGTGATCTTTTCGGCCACCGGCGTCACCAACGGCTCCATCCTCAACGGCATCAAGCGCGAGGTGGGCTGGCTGACCGTGGAAACGCTGCTGATGCGGTCCAAGACCGGGTCGGTGCGCAAGATGATCTACCGCAACCCCTCTCGCTAAGGCATGGCGCAGGCCTTCCTCGACGTTGAAAGCTCGATCACCGGTCGCCGGTGGGTCGGGCTAAGCGCGGGCGAGGAACGGCTGGCCGAGGCACTGGCCCAACAGGCCGACCTGCCGCCCCCCGTGGCGCGGGTGCTGGCCCGGCGGGGTGTTGCGCCCGAGGCGGCCAAGGGGTTTCTGGCCCCTGCCCTGCGGGACCTGCTGCCCGATCCACGATCCCTGAAAGACATGGAAACCGCCGCCGCGCGGTTTCTGCAGGCCGTTAAGGCCCGCGAACGGATCGCCGTGTTTGCCGATTACGACGTCGACGGAGGCAGTTCTGCCGCGTTGCTGATCGACTGGCTGCGCCAGATGGGGCGGAGCGCGACGCTCTACGTCCCCGACCGGATCGACGAGGGCTATGGCCCCAATGAAGAGGCGATGGAGGCGCTGGCGCGTGACCACAACCTCATCATCTGCGTCGATTGCGGAACGCTCTCACATGGCCCTATTGCCGCCGCGAAAGGCGCAGATGTAATCGTGCTGGATCATCACCTTGGCGGCGCCGACCTGCCCGATTGCGTGGCCGTGGTTAACCCCAACCGGCAGGACGAGGACGGATCTCTCGGGCACCTCTGTGCCGCTGCCGTTGTCTTCCTGATGCTGGTCGAGGCCAACCGCCAGATGCGCGCCGACGGCACCACCGGCCCCGACCTGATGGCGATGCTCGACCTCGTGGCACTGGCCACCGTTGCCGATGTCGCGCAGCTGACCGGCGTCAACCGCGCCTTCGTGCGGCAAGGTCTGACAGTCATGGCGCGCCGCAATCGCCCCGGCCTTGTGGCGCTGTCCGATGTCGGGCGGCTGGATCGCGCGCCCTCCGCCTATCACCTGGGTTATGTGCTTGGGCCACGCATCAATGCGGGCGGACGGATCGGCCAGGCCGATCTGGGTGCGCGACTGCTGGCAACCGCTGAAATGGGCGAGGCCATGCAACTGGCCAAGCTGCTCGATGACCTCAACACCGACCGGCGAGAGATCGAGACCCGCGTCCGTGATGCCGCCCTCGAACAGGCCGAGGCGCGCGGGCTGGAGGCGCCGCTGGTCTGGGCCGCCGAAGATGGCTGGCACCCCGGCGTTGTCGGCATCGTCGCGAGCCGCCTGAAAGAGGCCACCAACCGCCCCGCCGTGGTCATAGGCTTCGATGGTGATGAGGGAAAGGGGTCTGGCCGGTCCATCGCAGGCGTGGACCTTGGTGCGTCGATTCAGAAACTGGCCGCCGAGGGGCTGATCACCAAGGGCGGCGGGCATCGGATGGCCGCAGGGCTCTCGCTGACGCGGGCACAATTGGAACCAGCCATGGAGCGTCTGTCCGACCTGCTGGCCCGTCAGGGCGCAGGCGATGCCGGGCCGGCCGATCTGCGCATTGACGGGCTTTTGATGCCGGGCGGGGCCACGGTCGAGCTGATCGAGATGCTGGAGGCCGCAGGCCCCTATGGTGCCGGAGCCTCTGCCCCGCGATTCGCCTTTCCCGCGCAGACCATCCGCTTCACCAAGCCCGTGGGCGACGGCCACCTGAAACTGAGCTTTTCCGACGGCGGCCCGGTGGTGATGGATGCCATCGCCTTCAACGCCCGCGCGACGGGGCTTTCCGACATGCTGGAGAACCACAATGGCCGCCCCTTTCACCTTGCCGGGCGGATCGAAGTGAACCACTGGAACGGTCGCCAAAGCTTGCAATTGAAGCTGGAAGACGCCGCCCCCGCCTGACCGGAAAAAAGTTGCGCCACGCATGTTTTTTCCCCTTGCGCGGCTCTCGGGCATTTCATAAACACCGCCTCACGCCAGACACGACGCGGCCTTGACCGCCCGCTGGCAATCAAGAGTGGCCCGTTCGTCTATCGGTTAGGACGCCAGGTTTTCAACCTGGAAAGAGGGGTTCGATTCCCCTACGGGCTGCCACCTCACCCCGATAAATGGTTGCAATACTTTAGTAATTTGGGTCTGTGATTCATTCCCCTCACAACATCCCTCACTAAGGCTTGAAGCCCCAAAGATCATCTGCAGCCGAAAGATGCTGGATGCGAGTTATGAAGTGGGTTTCGCAGACCGCCTTTACCCAGATATTGCGCTAAAACTCGATTCTCACGCAACTGAAGTTGCGCGGCCCCTCGTTCCATTCATAGACGCACATTGTCTCGCCGAAATCTGAGCGGCTTCCGAAAACGCCATCACCATCAGGGTTAGGAACGCGTTTCTCCGAAATGAACTTGCACAGTGAGGGATGGGTTTCATCACACTCAAAGCAATCCTGTGGGGCAATTCCGCATTCGCCAATGCTTGCTGTTGCGTGGCGAAGGTGGCCTACCTTCGTTGTCCCATCGCCGAGATCCCGACGGCCGCAAGGATGATGATCCCGGTCGTCAGATCCCTCAGGAACGGGTCGAGGCTGAGAATGTTGAAGCCATTGCTAACCAGGGCCAGCAGGAACACCCCCGCGACCGAGCGCCAGACTGCGCCTTGTCCGCCATAGATGCTGGTGCCTCCGAGGATCACAGCGGCAATGGCCTGCAGCTCCATTCCCTCGCCTGCAGAGGCCTGCCCAAGCGCCACTCGCGAGGTGGTGATGATCGAGGCCAGACCCGCGGCGAAACCTGCGATCGCAAAGGTTGCAATCTTCACACGCTTGGTGCGAATGCCAGACAGGATCGCAGCCTCCTCGTTGCCACCAACCGACAGAACCTGCCGCCCGAAGGTCGTGCGTGTCAGCGCAAAGCTTAGCACCAAAGCGAAGATCGCCATCAGCCAGACCGCGTTGAAGACGCCCAAGAAACGTTCTCGTCCCAGCCAAGTGAAGCCCTCGATCCGGGCTGAGATGAGCCTCCCGTCAGACAGCGCAATGGCAATGCCCTTGAAGATCAAGGCAGTAGCAATCGTTGCAAGAAATGAATGCACCCGAAGCAAGGTGATGGCCAACCCGTTTGCATAGCCGAGCGCAAGCCCGACAAAGGGGGCCAGCAGCAGGCCGAGATAGGGGTTCACATTGACCGCAAGCCATGCCGAGACCACCGACCCGATGGCGAAGATCGCACCGACGGACAGGTCGAAGCCACCAGCGATAATCACCAGAGTCATCGCCGAGGCCATGATCGCCAAAGGCGCATTCTGATTGAGAATGTTGAGCAGATTGCGGGTTGTCAGAAAACTGTCGGAGGCAAAGCTCAGAACCCCCATCAGGATCACGATGAGTATCAGCACCGCATAAGTCTGCAGGAATTTGGCCATTTTTGCTCTGGTCATGCCACGCTATCCTTGAATCCTTGATGTGAGAAGAGCGCGGCCAGAACCTCGGCCTCGCCGATCTCATCGGGGTCGATTTCATCCACCAGCCGACCGTCATCGACGAGAAAGACACGCGTTGCCAGCCCGAGCACTTCGTCGATCTCGCTGGAAATGACGAGGATCGCGACGCCTTCCCGGGCAAGCCGTGCAATTTCGGCGTGGATGGCCTCGCGTGCACCCACGTCCACCCCACGAGAAGGCTCGTCGAGGATCAAGACCTTCGGATTCCCCGCCAGCCATTTGCCGATCAGAACCTTCTGCTGGTTGCCGCCGGAATAGTTGGACACGTCTCCGTCGACGATGGCAGGACGCACGCTGAATCGGTCGATCAACCGCTCTGCGAGGGCCCATTCTCCCTTCTTGTCCACGATCCCGGCCCGCGAGAACCGGGCGAGGTGCGGCAGCGAGATATTTGCGCGCACGGGCAAGGTCATGACAAGTCCCTGCCCGCGTCGATCCTCGGGGACCATGACGAGCCCCTCCTCGGTCGCGGCGCGGATCGAGCGTTCCGTCAATGGCTTTCCTGCCACCTCTACCGTTCCCGTGCTCGGATCCGCGCCGGTGATGGCGCGGGCGATCTCGGTGCGGCCAGCGCCCATCAGACCTGCGAAACCGACGATTTCTCCGGCCCGAATATCGAGCCGCTCGACATTTGACCCGTTGGGGGATTTCAGATCGCGAACCGACAGGAGCACGTCTCCGAAATCGCGGGGCTTTGGAGGATAGAGCGTTTCCGACTTGACGCCGCCCAGCATCGCCGAAACGAGCGACTGCTTGCTCTCATCCGCCGTTTCGCCGGTTTTGACCAGTTCACCATTGCGCAGAACGGTCACCTTGTCGGTGACCTCCAGAATGTCGTTCAGGAAATGGGTGACGTAGACGACGGAACGCCCTTCGGAGCGAAGCCTGCGCATGATGCGGTGCAACTGATCCACTTCGGTCTTGGAAAGGGCCGCCGTCGGCTCATCCATCACGATCACGCGCGCCTCGCGTGCCAGAGCGCGCAGAACCTCGACCTTCTGCTGTTCGGCTATGGTCAGGCTCGCAGCAGGTGCGTCGGGGTCAAGCCGCAGCCCGCTGTCCTCCATCAGCATCTCCAGACGCGACCGCTCGGACCGTCGCAACAGGCCGAACCAGTTCTCTTCAAGTCCAAGATAGACATTCTGTGCCACACTAAGCGCCGGCACCAGTTGAAGTTCCTGATGCATGATCGCAACACCGTTTTCCAACGCGGTTGGGGTGTCCCATCTGTCCTGGTGACGGCCATCGACGGAAATTGCCCCGCTCGTCGCGCGGTAGTATCCACCGATCACCTTCCCCAGAGTCGACTTTCCCGCGCCGTTTTCTCCGATCAGGCCGTGGATCTCTCCGGGGCGGATATCGAGATCCACCCCGGAGAGCACGTCAACGTCACCGAACCGGACGCCGACGCCGCGCAGGGAGAGAAGCGCGCCAGTGTTCACCGGGCCACCGAAGCGGCCATGTCCACGGTGCCGTCATCGGCGATGACCACGCCGTAGTCGGCTTTCGCAGCCTCGCGGCTGACAAGCCCGCGCCGCACGTCCCGCGCCACCTTGTCGAAAGCGCGCTCCATCGGATTGCCATTGCCGCCGCCACCGCCGGTCTTGGTCTCAACCACCGTTCCGGCAGGCAGGGCGCGCGCGCGCATCTTTAGCGGTGTTTCCGCCTCACCATCGGGGAAGGTGATGCTGACCTCGGGGCCTTTGCCCTCGCCACCGCCATTCAGGCCCCAAGCCGGGGTCCGCGACCGTTCGAACCAGATCGCGCCATAGCAGTCCTCCAGCATCCTGTAGCGTCGGATGACCCCAAGCCCACCACGGTTGCGGCCCGGTCCGGCACTGTCGGGGCGCATCGCGAATTCTTCCAGCCTCACGGGGAATTTCGTTTCCATTACTTCGGCAGGGATGTTGCGGAAGCCCCCGTTCACGAGGTTGATCAGCGCGCTTTCCCCGTCGCTGTCGGCACGTCCGCCCCAGCCACCAGCCGTCGGTTCGATCGAGATCCACTGGCCCCGCTTGGGGTCAACCGAGAAGAACCCCACCACCATCGAGTCGCCGTAATGCGCGGCGGTGGACCGTTCCGGCATCGCCTCGGACAGGCAGGAGATAAAGAGATCCGCCAGTAGTCCAAGCCCGGTGAAATACCATTCGCAGGCCGCAGGTTCGCCGGCGTTGAACATGCATTCATCGGGCAGGATCACGCTCATCGTCTCGAAGGAGCCACCGGTGATCGCGCGTTCCGGTGAGATCATGGTCTTGTAGGCCAGCCGCAGCAGGGATTCGGTCTGGCTTGCGCCGCAGTTGACCGAGCCCGCGACCGGGCCAGAGGTGCCGGTCAGGTCCACGATCAGCTCCTCTCCCTTCACCGTCAGGGTCAGCGCAACCTTCACCGGGTCGGTCCCGACCCCGTCGTTGTCGAGATAGCCCTCGCGGCTCCACGTTCCATCCTGGATCGCGGCGATGGCCTCTCGATCCAGCTGCCGCGCCTGTTCAAAGATGTTCTGGCAGGCGGCGCGATAGGTATCGGCGCCGATCTTGGACAGAAGCTGCCCCAGACGCCGTTCACCCGTGCGGATTGCCGCGATCTGCGCACCCAGGTCGCCGATGGTGGCGCCTTCCAGCCGGGTGTTCAGCTTCAGGTGATCATACCATTCGCGCACCGGCTTGCCCCGCGACACGATCCGGGTCGGCCCGAGCCGCAACCCCTCCTGGTAGATATTGGTCGAGGACATGGTCGAGCCGGGGTCCATCGCGCCGATATCGTTCCAGTGCGCGCGCGCCGCGCCGAAGCCCACAAGATCGCCCTCGTGGAAAATCGGGCCGATGGCGGTCACGTCATGCAGGTGGGTGCCCTGCATGTAGCTGTCGTTCATGATGAAGACATCGCCCTCATGGATGTCATCTTCATAATAGGCTTTCACATGACGCACGCAGACGTCGATGGCCCCGATGAACAGCGGCACGCCGGTGGATTGGCCGAGCATGTTGCCATTCTCGTCCATCAACGCAACCGCACTGTCCTTGCCCTCGTAGATGATCGCCGAATGGGCAGACCGCCAGAGCGAGGCATTCATGTCCTCGGCGCAGGAGATGACGAAATTGCGGACAACTTCGGTGGTGATCGGGTCTGCGGTGGTCATGCCATCGCCTCCTTGGTGAGGGTCATGTGGCCGCCGTCGATCAGCCGGGCTGTCCATCCGGGCGGCAGAAGGGTGGTTGAGGTCACTTCCTCGATGATGGCCGGGCCGTGCACGCTGTCGCCCTCGGCAATACTATTGCGGTCGATGATGGCCGTGGGTTTGGGGGTGCCAGCAAACCACACGGGACGTTCCCGTGCCGGACGTGCTTCGGCGCGTTCAGGAGGGGCGTTGTCTGGTCGGTCCAGCCGACCGAGCGCTGCCAGACGGATATTGGCCATTTCCACCCGGTTTTCGGGGCTGCTGTGACCATATTGCCGTTCATAGGCCGCATCGAAATCGGCGCGAACCGCATCCATGTCGATGGGGCCGTCGGGCAGCGGGATCGTCAGCACGTATTCCTGCCCGTAATAGCGGAAGTCGATCGCGCGTTCGAAGCCGATGCGATCGCCGCCGATGCCCTCGTCAGACAGGAAGCTTCGCCCTTTTTCCGCCAGCCGCTCGAACGCCTCTTCGATGGTGGCCACCTCGATCTGGTCCCAGAAGCTGTAGAGCGTTTCCTTGAAGTCGTGCCGCACATCGGTCTGCAACATGCCCCAGGCCGAGAATGCTCCGGGATGGACGGGGATGATGACCTCGCCGATTTCCAGCTCTTCGGCCAGCGCCGCCGCCTGCGCGGGCCCCGCCCCGCCGAAGGCCACCAGCGAGAAGTCACGCGGGTCGATACCGCGCTGGATGGTGATTGTTCTGATCGCGTCTGCCATCTTGGCATTGACGATGTCGATGACACCCTGCGCCATGTCCTCGGCATTCATGCCGAAGCCCTGTCCCAGCAAGGCCAGCGCATCCGCCGCTGCGTCGCGGTCCAGCGTCATTTCACCGCCAGAAAAGTTGGCGCCGTCCAGCCGCCCAAGAACGAGGTTCGCATCCGAAACCACAGGTTCAGTTCCGCCAAGGCCATAGCAGACCGGGCCGGGTTTGGAGCCCGCCGATTGCGGCCCGACACGCAGCGCGCCCGCCTCGGTCCAGGCGATGGACCCGCCACCTGCGCCGATCACGTGGATATCGACCACCGACATCTGGATCGGCAGACCTTCCAGCTTGGCCTCGTTCGAGGTCGAGGGCAGACCGTCGATCACAAGCGAAGCGTCAAAGGAGGTGCCTCCCATATCGACACAAATCAGGTTGCCCCGCCCGGTTGCCGCCGAGAGCGCCTTGCCGCCGATAGCTCCGCCAACCGGACCGGAAAGAAGCGTCTGTAGCGGGGTTTCCGATGCCGTCGCGGCGGTCATCACGCCACCGTTCGATTCCATCACGTGCAGCGTGCCATCCTCGGGCAGGCGGTCACCCATTTCTCGTTGCAGCGTGGCGATGTATTTCCGCACGACGGGGGCAAGATAGGCGTCCGTGACCGTTGTCGAGGTATGCTCGAATTCCCGCCACTCGGGCGATACCTGGTGCGAAAGCACGATCTGCACATCCGGCAGACGCTCCTTCAGGTAGGCACCAACCGCCTGTTCGTGCGCGGGGTTATTAAAGGAAAACAGAAGCGATACGGCAATCGCCTCGTAGTTTTCGCGCGCGCAGGCTGTCACCAGCGCGTCCAGATCCGACAGGCGCACCGGGGACAGTTCCGCGCCATCCGCAGCCAGGCGACCGCCAACGGTATAGGTGTGTTCCAGCGCGGTCAGCGGCTCGGGCTTGTTCCACTGGATCGAGAAGATCTCGCCCCGGTCATTGCCCTGGATCGTGTAGATGTCGCGGAAGTTCTCGTTGGTGACGAGCGCAACCTTGGACCCCCGCCGCGTCAGCAGGGCATTCAGACCGACGGTCGTGCCATGGACGAAGAATGCCAGCTCGCCGTCTTCGCCAAGCACCTCGTCAATGCCCTTGAGCACGGCCAGCGCGGGATTGTCCGGGGTCGACAGCACCTTGGTTGCGCCGCAGCGCCCGGTCGACACATCCTGATAGACAATATCTGTGAAAGTGCCGCCGATATCAGCGGACACGCGGTATTTCTTGGTCACGGGATTGGCCCCTTTGTCTTGAAATCCGCCGGGACGCACCGACTTGCACGCCCCGGATGCCGGACGACTTTATTGTTCCCACTCACCCACGAATTCGGGGTTTGCGTCGAGCACGGCGCGGTCGATCATCGCCTCGATCGGGCCTGCCTCGTCCATGTTGATGGCGTGGGTCACAGGCTCGCCTTCGATTGCATTCGCAATCTGCTCCATTGCCAGCGCGCCCATGGTGCGCGGGAAATACGCGAGGGTCGCGTCCCACCTGCCCTCTCGAATCGCCTCGATGGCAATCGCGGCAGCGCCGCCGCCGGACAGGTAGACCTCCGCGAGGTCCATCCCCGCCGATTCAAGCGCGATTTCCACCCCGACAAGATGCTGGTCCGCATTCGACAGAACCACATCAACCTCCGGGTTGGATTGGAGGATATCCGTCATTGCCTGAAGGCTCGGATCGGGCGAATAGTATCCCTCGCCAACGGCAACCACCTCGATATTCTCATGCTGCCCAAGCACAGCCTCGAAGGTTTCAAGACGCAGATTGTCGAAGGGGAAGATCCTCGCGCCGATGATAATGACCACGTTGCAGGGATCGAGATCGGCGCAATGCGCGACCACCGCTTCGGCCTGAACGGTCGCCCCGGCCACGGGGGGAGAGGCCGCCGTCACCGTCAGGCCCTCGACCTGCGGTTCCAGCGAATTGAGATCCGGGCCGACGGGGAATAGCACCGTGCCGATCGGAACACCCTCGGCAACCGCCTGCTCCACCGCCCCGGTGATTCCAACCGAGTCGTTGGGCGCGATGATCATCCCGACAAAACGGCCCGACGCGAGCGCGTCCTCGATCTGCGCGTATTGAAGCGCCGCATCGAACTGACCATCGAGCATCTCCGCATCATAGCCGCGCCCTGCCGCAGCCGCCTGGATCCCTTCGAATGTGGCCTGGCTGAACCCGTTCTGAGAAGCCGAGGCGAAGTAAGCGATGGTTCCATCAGCCGAAGCGGCCCCGACTGCGCAGAGCGCGGCCACGCTGGCCAGAAGCGTTGTTTTCAGGGTGTTCATCTTCACCTCCCAAGGAAAGTTTCTGTCATCTTCACCTTCAGCCTTGCACATTATGCAAACTTTATGCAAGAATAATTTTATGACGAAGAAACCCAACACCCCCCCGACCCAGACCGCGCCAGAGCGGAAGAAGCGCGGCGCAATCCTCGTGCGTGACAAACTGAGGGAGGCCATCCAATGGCTGCACCTGGAACCTGGCTCCGCGCTCGACGAAGTCGCGCTGGCCAAGGAGTACGAAGTCTCGCGCACTCCGATTCGAGAGGCGCTGCTGCTCCTGTCCAACGAGGGCTTCGTTCAGTTCCTGCAGAACCGGACATCCATCGTTGCCCCCCTGTCACTCGACAACCAGGCGGCTTTTCTCGACACCTTCATCCTGCTGTCGCGGGGGCTGGTGCGTGCGGCAGCTCAACATGGCAAGATCGACCAATCGGAACTGGCGCCATTCGTGGACGCCTATGCCGAAAGCCTAGCGGATGGCGCGGTGGAGCCCGCCTTTCGCGCGCAGCTAGGACTGTTCCGACATATCGCTGCCAAGGCCCGTAACCGCTTCCTCGAAAAATACTTTCTCGAAGCGCAGGATGCGTCGGTGCGCATGAAGCTGCTTTACTTCTTCCCGCATCTTGTGGGGGCGGACCGCAACGAGGCGGTGCGCCGACTGACCGCCGTCGTTGAGGCCATGGCAGCAGGTGACCCTGAGGCTGCGGATGCAGCCGTGCGCGATTCGATCCTGTTTGAGACCCGCGTCATCCAGGCTGGACTCGGCCCTCGCTTCGGCCATGGCATGGATCTGCATATCGGAGATGGGGCATGACCACCCTGAAAGACAGGCGCGACAGGGCCGCCCGGCTTCTCCGCGAGGCCGGCCTTGCGGCGGCGGCCTTCGTGCCCGGCCCCAATCTCGCCTACCTGACCGGGGTCAACCTGCACCTCATGGAACGACCGACCCTCTACGTGTTGACCGCGGATGGAGAGTCATTGGCGATGATGCCGTCGCTGGAGCGCCAGAAATGGTCTGCCGCCATGCCTGACGCCATCACCGTCTACTGGCACGATTCCGACCGGCCGGAATCGGCTTTTGCAGCGCTGTCGGACAGAATCGGGCGCGGCGGACTGCTCGGCATCGAAGGGTTGCGCATGCGCGCCAGCGAATACCGTGCGCTTGCCCGCGCTCTTGGTGCCGACGCCTTGCACGATGCCGATCCGACATTGGCAAGGCTCCGCCTTCTCAAGGACGATACGGAAATCGCAGAGCTCCGCCAGGCGATCCAGATAAGCGAAACGGCCCTCGAGGAAACGCTCATGGCCGGAATCTGCGGGCACAGCGGGCATGAAATCTCGGGGCGTCTGAAAGCTGCAATGCTGGCCCATGGGGCGACGGGATTTGCCTTTGAGCCAATCGTGCTGAGCGGTGAAGAAGCGGCGAACCCACATGGCGACACAAGTGCGCGCACCATTGGCCCGGGCGATGCCCTGCTGATCGACTTTGGCGCCAGTTGGGGCAGCATGCATGCCGATATCACGCGGACGGTCTTCTGTGACCATGCGCCTGAGGAACACGCAAAGATCTATGAAACCGTTCTAGCGGCCAACCAGGCAGGGCGCGCCGCTGCCCGACCGGGGGATGCCATCGGCGCTGTCGATTCGGCTGCGACGGGGGTGCTCGCTGCGTCGCCCTATGCCGACATGATCCTTCACAAGACGGGGCACGGCCTTGGACGTGAGGTCCATGAAGCCCCAACCGTTGTCTCCTCAAATCTTGAGACGCTACAGCCCGGAATGGTCTTCACCATCGAGCCGGGTCTCTACAGAGATGGGGAGATCGGGGTGCGGATCGAGGACGACATTCTGATGACCGAGACAGGCCATGATTGCCTGACCGGCTTCGACAGGGAGCTGAAGACCTATGCTTGACCACTTCCCCCCGCTACAGCGCTTCAGCGAAGTCGTTCGCAAGGACCAGTGGACAAGCCTCTTCCCCGAGCTCGAGCGCCTGTGCCAGGACGTCGTTGGCCACCGGCTTTTTTCCTGTTCCGTGTTCAGGATGAACAGCACCGAAGGCGGCGTTGCAGCCCGCATCTATACCAGCGATCAAAAGAACTACCCCGTCTCGGGCCTGAAGACCATCATTCCCAATCGTTGGACAGACATCGTGATCATGCAGCGCGAGGTTTTCGTCGCCAACTCGGTCGAAGGTTTCTCCGATGTCTTTCCCGACCATGAATTCATCGAGTCGCTCGGACTGGGGTCCGTGGTGAACATTCCCGTGATGCTGCGGGGCGATTTCATTGGCACCGTGAACATGCTGCACGAGGCCGGTTTCTACACCAGGTCAAGGTTGGAATCGCTGGAGCGTTTGAACCTTCCATCCTTGCTGGCATTTAGCCTTTCCCCGGAAGCCGCAGTTTGAACCCCAAACGTCAGGAGCGCTTGGCATCCGGGTGCTGACGTGACGCAATCCTTCCCCCTACGCTTATGCTCGGGTCCGCGCACCTGCTTCTTTGCCTTCGAGATCGTCATGTCTGACAACGGTCCACTCGCTATTCTTCGCCCGCGTGCGAAGTGCCCCTCAGAAAACCCCCGACCGGACCCTGTCCGACCGGGGGGGAGATCAGCGGCAGGAGTGTTTCACCCGATGGCGGCGAGGGCCAGCACTTCGATGCGGTAATGCGGCTTGGCCATGCGGGCCTCGACGCAGACGCGCGTGGGCGGGGTGATGTCGGACACCCATTCGTCCCAAACCGCGTTCATGCCGGCGTAGTCTTCCATTTCGCGCAGCCAGATCTGGACCGAGATCAGGTTTTCACGGGCGGCACCGGCCTCGGCCAGCAGCGCGTCGACTTTGGCGAAGACGTCGCGGGACTGCGCGGCGATATCGCCGTCTTCCAGTTGGGACACCTGGCCGGCGAGGTGCACGAGGCCGTTATGCACGGCGATTGCCGAAAAACGGGAGGAACCGCCAAGCTTGGTCACGGGAGCGGCGGGGGAGGTCATCATGTTCATGGGAGGGGAGGTCCAGTTGCGTTTCGAACGCGGTTAGGCATAGCGCCCCACCCCGGATTGCAACAGGCTCAAATTTGTGGAATCTAATTCAGCAAAATTGAAATTCGGAGCGACCCATGTCCATCAAGATCGAGATGCTGCGCTGTTTCCGGGCTGTCGTGGACCAAGGCTCGCTTGCCGATGCGGCGGCGGTTCTGGGGCGCACGCCCTCTGCCGTGTCAATGATGCTCAAGCAATTCGAGGACCATATCGGCGCCCCCCTGTTCGAAACGGCCCGCAAATCGCGCCTGACGCCGCTTGGCCAACTGATCCACAACGAGGCGCGGCGAGAGCTGGACCACTTCGACCGCACGGTGTCCACCATCGAGGGGTTGTCTCGGGCAGAGCTTGGCTTTGTCCGGCTGTCGGTCACGCCGTCGCTGGCGCAATCGGTTCTGCCGCCGATCCTGCATCGCTTCCTTCAGGACCACCCGAATGTGCGCATCGACATGGCCGACATGGATTCCGCCGCCGTGCACCAGGACTTGCAGGCAGAGCGGGCCGATATCGGTCTGGCCAGCATCGGCGCGCTTCAGGGGTTCGACTGCCGCCCGCTGTTTTCCGACCGGTTCGGCGTGATTTGCCGCCGCGACCATCCTCTGGCGAAAGACTGGGACCAGCTGACATGGTCGGATCTGGAGGGGATCGACTTCATCGCCAATGGCTTGTGCAGCCAGATCCGGGACGAAGGGTTTGCGCCCATCCTCGATAGTGCCCGGCTGATGGTGCGCAATACCGCCTCGCTTTTGGGGCTGGTCAAGGCTGGTGTGGGTATCACCGTGCTGCCCCGGCTGGTGGTGCTGCCCGAATTCACCGATCTGGCCTTTCTGCCGCTGGCCAATGTCAGGGCACGGCGAGAGGTCTGGTTGATCACCCAACCCCGGCAGATGCTGACCCCCGCCGCGCGGGCGCTGGTGGAATCGATCCGATTGGCGCGGATCACGGGCGTGGACCACTAAGTTCAGCATTGCTGAAGCAAATTCAATTTCTTTGCGTTTGCCTGAATCTCCTCTCTGTGGCCCTCTGCCGCTGTTAACACGCGCGCAGAAAGAGGACCGCCAGATGACCGAGACAAAGCTGAATTACATCGCCGGGGAATGGGTGTCGGGGATTTCCGAGATCGAGAACCGCAATCCGTCGGATCTGAGCGACCTCGTTGGGATGTTCACACAGGCGAGTGCTACGCAGCTTGACGACGCGCTGGACGCCGCCACCCGCGCACAGGCGGAATGGGCCGCTTACGGCATGGAACGCAAGCAGGCCGTCCTGATGAATATCGGCAACGAACTGATGGCGCGGGCCGAGGAACTGGGCACGCTTCTCTCCCGCGAAGAAGGCAAGCCGCTGGCCGAGGGCAAGGGCGAGGTCTATCGCGCCGGTCAGTTCTTCACCTACTACGCCGCAGAATGCCTGCGGCAACTGGGTGAGAATGCCGACAGCGTCCGCGCGGGCGTCGAAATCGACGTGCGCCGCGAACCCGTGGGCGTCGTGGCGGTGATTTCCCCCTGGAACTTCCCGACCGCAACCGCATCCTGGAAGATCGCACCCGCGCTGTGCTACGGCAACGCGGTGATCTGGAAGCCCGCCAACGCGACACCCGCCAGTGCCGTGGCGCTGACCGAGATCATCAGCCGCCAGGACATCCCGAAGGGGCTCTTCAATCTCGTCATGGGCGCGGGCCGCGACGTGGGCCAGCGTCTGGTGGAAAGCCCGCGCGTCAATGCCATTTCCTTCACCGGCTCTGTCCCCGTGGGGCGCGGCATCGCCGCCGCTGCCGTGCAGAACTTCACCAAGATCCAGGCCGAGATGGGATCGAAGAACGCGCTCGCCGTGATGGATGACGCTGATCTCGATCTGGCCGTGACGCTGGCCCTTGGGGGCGCCTTCGGCGGCACCGGTCAGAAATGCACCGCGTCCTCACGTCTTGTGGTGCATGAGGGCATCCATGATGCCTTTGTCGAAAAGCTGGTCGCTGGCGCGAAGGCGATGAAAGTGGGTCACGCGCTGGCAGAAGGCACCCAGATGGGGCCGGTGGTCAGCCAGCAGCAGCTCGATGAAAACCTCGCCTATGTGGACCTCGGCAAATCCGAAGGCGCCGAACTGGCCTGTGGTGGCCTGCGCCTGAACATGGAAACCGAGGGCTATTACATGTCCCCCGGCGTGTTCCTGAACACCCGCAACGACATGGCGATAAACCGAGAGGAGATGTTCGCGCCGCTCACCTCCGTCATCAAGGTGGGCAGCTATGACGAGGCGCTGGCCACCGTCAACGACACGAATTTCGGCCTGACATCCGGCATCGTCACCCGCTCTATAGCGCGCGCCACCCATTTCCGCCGCAACGCCCGCACCGGCGTTGTCACCGTCAACCTGCCCACAGCCGGCACCGACTATCACGTGCCCTTCGGCGGGCGCGGCGACAGCAGCTATGGCCCCCGTGAACAGGGCCGGACGGCGGCGGAATTCTACACCACGGTGAAGACCGCCTATATCTCTGCGGGGGCACCGGAATGACCTATCGGATCGACTGCCTGCAATATGCAAACTGGTCGGAAAAGATCTTCCGGCAGATGCGCGAAGGTGGCGTGGACGCGGTTCATGTCACCATCGCCTATCACGAGAATTTCCGCGAGACGGTTCTGAATGTCGAGAAATGGAACCGCTGGTTCGAGCAGTTCCCGGATCTGATCTTTCACGGGCAGTGGGCCAGCGATGTGGAAAAAGCCCGCGAAACCGGGCGCACCGCGATCTTCTTCGGCTTCCAGAACCCCAGCCCGATCGAGGACGATATCGGCCTCGTCGAAGTCTGGCACAAGCTCGGCGCGCGGTTCATGCAGCTGAGCTACAACAACCAGTCGCTGCTGGCGACGGGCTGCTATGAGGCGGAAGATCCGGGGCTGACCCGTATGGGCAAGCAGGTCATCAAGGAGATGAACCGCGTGGGCCTGGTCATCGACATGAGCCACAGCGCCGACCGGTCCACCATCGAAGCGGCAGAGGTCAGCACCCGGCCCATCACGATCACCCACGCCAACCTGCACAGCTGGCAGCCTGCGCTTCGCAACAAGCGCGACGACGTGGTGCGCGCGGTGACCGAAAACGGCGGCATGATGGGCTTCTCGCTCTATCCCCATCACCTCAAGGACAAGTCCGCCTGCACGCTGGACAGCTTCTGTTCCATGATTGCGGACGCCGCCGAACGGTTCGGCGTCGAACACTTCGGCATTGGCAGCGACCTCTGTCAGGATCAGCCCGACAGTATCGTGGAATGGATGCGCGTGGGCCGCTGGACCAAGGAAATCGACTATGGCGAGGGCAGCGCCGCCGCGCCCGGTTTCCCGCCCATGCCCGATTGGTTCGGCGACAACCGCGATTTCGGAAATATCGAAGCGGGCCTCAGCGCCAAGGGCTTCAGCGACGAGGAGGTCGCGGGCCTGATGGGCGGCAACTGGCACCGGTTCTTCAAGGAAAACTTCACCCCGGCCTGATGGCCGGACTGCGCCCGCGCTGCATTCTGTGCAGCCAAGGCACCCACGGTTATTCGCGAGGGAGGACAGAATGACCGACGCAACCGCTCCACAGACCGCCAGCAGCGGGTTGGGGCATATCAACAAGCCGCTCTTCATCATCACCGGCGGCTTTATCGCGATCTTCTGCCTGATCGCGCTTTTCGACCTCGACCTGCTGTCGAGCCTTGTCGATACCGGCTTTGCCTGGTCGGCCCGCTTCTTCGGGCTCTACTGGCAGATCCTTCTGCTCGCCACGTTCGTGATCGGCCTCGTGCTGGTTGTCCTTCCCGGTGGCAAGGCCCTGATGGGCGGCCTGACCGCGCCTGAATTCCCCGTGTTCCAGTGGGGCGCGATGATCATGTGCACGCTTCTGGCAGGCGGCGGTGTCTTCTGGGCCGCAGCCGAGCCGATGGCGCATTTCCTCTATTCCCCGCCCCATTTCGGCGGCGAGGGTGGAACGGCGGCCGATGTGGCCCCTGCCATGGCCCAATCCTTCATGCATTGGGGTTTCCTGGCCTGGGCCATCCTTGGCGCGCTGACCACGGTCATGCTGATGCATTACCACTATGAAAAGGGCCTGCCGCTGGCCCCGCGCACGCTGCTCTATCCGCTGTTTGGCGACCGCGCGATCAATGGCCCCATCGGGCTGATTGCCGATGCGTCCTGCATCATCGCGGTTGTGGCGGGCACCGTTGGCCCCATCGGCTTTCTGGGCCTGCAGGTCAGCTATGGGCTGAACGCGCTGTTCGGCATTCCCGACAGCTTTGCCACCCAGGCGGTTGTGATCCTTGGCCTTGTGGCGCTTTACACCGCGTCGGCCATGTCGGGCCTGTCCAAGGGCATCCAGATCCTCAGCCGGTTCAACGTGATCCTGGCGGGCGTTCTGCTGGCCTTCATGCTGATCGCGGGCCCCACCGGTTTCATCTTTTCCAGCTTCTTTGGCGGCTTCACCACCTACATCACCGATTTCATCCCGATGGCGCTGCATCGCGGCGATGCGGGGCTCTTTGGTGAGGCAGGCTGGCTTGGCTGGTGGACGGTGTTCTTCTGGGGTTGGTTCCTGGGCTACGGGCCGCTGATGGCGATGTTCATCGCCCGTGTCAGCCGGGGCCGGTCGATCCGCTCGATCGTGATCATGCTGGCCATCGTCGCCCCCATCGTGACCAATTTCTGGTTCACCATCGTGGGCGGCACCGGGCTGTGGTTCGAGCTGGAAACCCCCGGTTCCGTCTCGACCGCATTCGAGGGCTTCAACCTGCCCGCCGCGCTGCTGGCCATCACCCAGCAACTGCCCATGGGCTTCATCGTCTCGGTGCTGTTCCTGATCCTGACCACGGTCTTCGTGGCCACCACGGGCGACTCGATGACCTATGTGATCTCGGTTGCCATGTCGAACGAGGACAAGCCCGCCCTGCCCGTCCGCGTCTTCTGGGGCGTGGCCATGGGGGTGATGGCGCTGATCCTGATCTACACCGGCTCGGGCACCATCGGGAAACTGCAAAGCTTCATCGTCGTCACCGCCGTGCCGGTGTCTCTGGTGCTGCTGCCCTCGCTCTGGGACGCGCTCAGGATCACGCTGGCCAAGGGGCGCAGCTGACGAAACCACCGGCGGTCCCGAGCTGTTGGGGCCGCCACCACAGAACAACTCACGGGAAGGAGGACCCCATATGACCCAGACAGACACCGACACTATCGCCCCGCGCGACCCGAACACGGTGATGACCCTGGCGCGCATGGGGTCCTTCCACCAGTGTCGCCTGTCCTTCATGCGGGTCCTTCTGCGCCGCCTGAAGGCCGAGAACTGGCGGTTCGAGCGTCGTGAATTCGAGGTGGACGCCAAGGGCGTTGGTCACGCCGTCTATACCGCCCATGGCCCCGATCACAGCTATTCACTGGTCGCCTTCGCCAATGATCTGCCGCCCGAGAAACGGTCCGACCGGGTGATCGCCACCGAATGGGACGCGACCTTTACGCTCTACGATGGCATCCCGGACCGGGCAGAAATTGAACGCCTGCGCGCCAATATTCCGCTGCAGGAGGCGGGCCGGGTCGATGACACTTCCCTCTCGGTCAGCCGCGCCAACCGGTCTGTGCGGCTCTGGGATCATGTGGTCGAGGCTTTGGCCGCTGGCCAGCAGCCCGATGAGGCCCGTGTGGCCGATGTGGGCTATCTGATGCGTACGACCGCCGTCTATGGTTCCGGCAAACTGGGCGCGGCGGATCGAGAGAAGACCGCCGACCGACCCGAATTCCACGCACCCTTCCAGGTCGAGATGCTGAGCGTCTTTCTGACCCGCGCCTTCGTGATGGACCTTGTGGAACACATGGCCCGAGTGCGCAGCCCCGAAACCGCCATTACGCTGGCCCCCGCGCTCCGTCGCCGTTTCGGGATTGGCAATTCCACCGGGCTTGGCATGGCGCCCTATCTGATCAATCATCCGGTCCTGCTGAACAACTGGATCGCCGCGCGGGAAGAGGCGCTGGCACGCGTCCGCTCGTTGCCCTCGGCGCTGCCCGGCACGGCCGAGGCTGTGCGCAGCTTCACCCGTCGCGCCCAGATCAATGCGCAGGACTGGCATTCGGAACACCCGATCCAGCAACGCAAGCTGGCCGATCTTCGCCGCGACATGGATGCGCTTGCAACCCACCTGGCTGAGACCGACCTGTCCGGCCCGCAGCCATGGAACGCGCTGTGGGAATGGGGGGAAGCCAATCTGACCCTAGAAGGACAGGAGCAGCTTGTCTCGCTGCTGCTGGAACCGCATGGCGATCTGGTGGATGGGCTGGCCGACGATATGGCCGCCGATGAAGCCGCGCCGACGCGGATTGACGGCACCATGCCGCTCGATGAGTTCCGCGCTCACGTGGAAGATATATACGGCTTCGCACTGACCATCGACTGGACGGCACAGGCCGCGCAGGAAAACGTGTGGTACACCTCCGAGGAGAAGCTGGAACCGCGCCTTGGCGACCGCTTTGCCGAACCGGTGGAACCCTACGAACTGCCGCTTTGCCCCGGTCGCGATGCCGCCCGGATGCATGCCGATCTGCTGGCCAGCAATGCCGGGACCGTGGCCCGCTTCCTGATGGATCATCCTGAACATCGCCACATCGCCCGCCGAGCGCAGATTGCAGCCCGCTTCCCCTATGCCGAGATCCGCGACAACACCATCGGCGCGGGCCTGCTGCCGATTGATCTGCTGCGCGCCAAGCTGGCCTTTTTCGGGGCCGTGCATTTCGATCCGCGCTCGGACCGTTGGGTGCGCATCAACATGTTCCAGCACGCCCCCTTCCCCGGTGATCTGGCGGAAGGCGAAGCCGATGACTGGACCTTCCCCCCGGCAGAGGAGGCCGCAGAGTGACCTGGTCCCTGAACGAGATCGAAGCCCTGTCCCGCAAAGCCGCCCGTGGCGCGGGATATTCCTGGGGCCTGGCAGAAGAGGCAGGCCGCGCCGTGCGCTGGCTGGAGGCGCGGGGCCTGCCGGGTGCTCAGGCACTGGTTGACCACCTGAAGCGCGTGGACGGTCAGGACCTGGCCAGCTTTACCCCCGATGCCGACGACTGGACCGCCCCCGACGGCACCGCCTGCCCGATCCTTGCGGGCACGATGCTGGCCGACGGCATGGCCGGGTCCGGCCCAGACCCGATCACCCTGCCCGATCTGGCAAGCCCGCTGCTGCTGCTCCCGTTCCTGTCCTGGATGGCGACCGCTCAGGGGCGGACGGTCGGAATCGGGGTCGCTGATACGGCAGTCACCCTGTCCCCCGAGGGAACCCTGACCCAAACGAAAGACATCCCTTCGCCTGTCTCTGCGCCCGTAACCCTCCGGTTCGGCGTCGATCCGGCAGGGGACACCGTGGCCGAGGGGCTGCGGTCCGCCTGTTCTGCGGACACCGTGGCGGCCCTCAACAGCTTCGCGCATCGCACCTATGCGCCTGCCACCGAAGAAAGCCGCCTTGCCGGGGCCGGTGCGGGGCTGACCGACAACGACTGACGCGCGCCTTGCATTGCCAAGCGGGGGGACCCGGCCTTAGGGTCGGGCCACCCCCCGGCCCCATGCAGGCAAGCGCGATGAAAGCCCGACTGAACCTCGACCAGCTGCACACCTTCCTCGCCGTCGTGCGCATGGGGGGCATCCGCAAGGCGGCCGAGGTTCTGAACATCACCCAACCGGCGGTCACGACGCGGATCAAGAACCTCGAAGCCTCGCTCGGGGCCGAACTGTTCGAGCGCACCGCCAATGGCGTTCGCCTGACCAAGCGCGGTGATCTGCTGGTGCAATATGCCGAACAGATGGAGCAACTGGCCGAACGGGTGGGCCGCGACGTGATGGACCCGGCGGGCGTCGAAGGCCACTTGCGCCTTGGCGTGTCTGAAACCATCGCCCAATGCTGGCTGCCGGAATTCGTGGCCGCCCTGCACCATCGCTATCCGACGCTCGATATCGAGATCAACGTGGATATCTCGATGAACCTGCGCGCCGACCTGCTGAACCGCGAGATCGACCTTGCCATCCTGCTTGGCCCGATCTCGGAATACTCCGTCGACAACGTGGACCTGCCCGTTTTCGACCTTGCGTGGTATTGTGCTTCGGGGGCCGATGATCCCCCCGAAGGTCCCGCCGGGTTCCTGCTGAAACCGGTGATCACCTATGCCCGCAACACCCGCCCCTTCCGGGAGTTGAAGGCGGAACTGGCCGCGCGGGTCGGACCGCAGGTTTCGACCTTTCCCTCCTCGTCCTTGTCGGCCTGTTTCCGGTTGGTCGAGGCCGGTCTGGGCGTTGCCGCCCTGCCTCGCACGCTTGGGGCGCCAATGGTCAATGCGGGTCGCATAAGGGAGTTCGACCCCGGTTGGGTGCCAAGCCCCTTGCGCTTTTCCGCGTCATTCCTTGGCGATCCCAAAAGCCACATCGTCGAAACCGCCGCCCATATCGCGCAGAACGTGGCGCGGGACTTTGCAGGGTGATAAAATTTTATAATCACTATTTCAAAAATCATTCAATTTGATCTTATCGGACTGGCTTTCGATACTCCTCCCAACCGGAGGACCCGACCTTGAACACGACTCATGGCCTGCTGAAACACAAACCCCTGCCGGAGGTTCGGGCCGCGATCCGGGCGGGCGACTATGCCTCCCATACGGCTGGTCTGGGGGGTGGGTATCTTCAGGCCAACCTTGCGATCATGCCGAAGACCTATGCGCTCGATTTCATGCGCTTCTGCCAGCGCAATCCCAAGCCCTGCCCTCTGGTGGGCGTCTCCGACACCGGCAATCCGATGCTGACAACGCTCGGCCATGATCTGGATCTTCGGACGGATGTTCCCGCCTATAACATCTATCGCAACGGGCAACTCAGCGGGTCCGCCACCGATATCTCGGATATCTGGACCGATGACCTGGTTGGCTTCGCGCTCGGCTGTTCCTTCACCTTTGAACAGGCGCTGCAGGCCGAGGGCATCGCCATGTGGCATATCGACAATGACCGCACCGTACCGATGTTCCGTTCCTCCGTTCAAACCGTGCCCGCCGGGCCGTTCGGCGGGGCCATGGTGGTCAGTATGCGCGCGATCCCGGAGGATCAGTTGGCGCTGGCCATCGAAGTGTCCGGTCGCTACCCGCTCGGCCATGGCGCGCCGGTCCATTGGGGCGATCCGGCGAAGATCGGCATCGCGGACGTGACCCGCCCGGAATGGGGCGATCCTGTCCCGGTGCCGCCGGGCCATATCCCCACCTTCTGGGCCTGTGGCGTGACCCCGCAAGTGGCCGTCACCCGCGCGAAGCTGCCGCTCTGCATCACCCACAAACCGGGCCACATGCTGATCACCGATGTGCCCGACGACGCGGAATTCCCGGTGATTTCACAAACACAATCAAAAAGCTAACATCCAACAAGGAGAGACGAGATGAAAAAGACAATCGCCATCACCGCCGCCGTTCTGGCCGCGTCCCCGGCCCTGGCCGAGGATCTGTCGGTCGTGGGCAGCTGGTCCAGCCTGCCGCTGCACAACCAGTTCGAAGCGCCCTTTTGGACCGAAACCCTTCCCGCTGCATCCGGGGGAGAGATCAACGTGGCCCTGACCACCCATAACCAGATGAACCTGGGCGTGGGCGACGTCTATCGCCTGCTTGGGGACGGGGTCTATGACGTGGCGATGACCGTGGCCGACTACGCCGTTGCCGACGCGCCGGAGCTGGAAGGTCTGGACGTGCCGCTGCTGGCCATGACCGCTGACGAGGCCCGCGCCATGGTCGATGCGGCCCGCCCCATGGTCGAGGATATCTACAACACCCGTTTCAACAGCCACGTGCTGGCCATCGCCCCCTATCCGCCGCAGGTCGTGTTCTGCAATGCCGAGATTAACAGCCTCGATGACCTCGCCGGTCTTCAAATCCGTGCCTCTGGCCGGATGACCGCGAAATTTCTTGAGGCGCTTGGCGCGGAAGGCGTGAACGTCTCCTTCTCTGAAGTGCCCGGCGCGTTGCAGCGCGGTGTCGTGGATTGTGCCGTAACGGGCGCGGGTTCCGGCTATTCCGCCGGCTGGTGGGAGGTGTCCACCCATCTGCTGCCCATTCCGCTTGGTGGCTGGGATTCCGTCGTGACCGCGATCAACCTCGACCGCTGGAACGCGATGGATGCCGACACTCAGGCGCTGATCGAGGCCGAGATTGCCACCGGTTTCGAAGACCCGGCTTGGGCCGTCGCGCAGGATGCGCTGGTCAACGACATCGCCTGCCTGACCGGCAATGGCGAGTGCCCGGCGGGCGAGGCGCGCGACATGATCCTTGTCGAGGTCTCGGAGGCCGATTTCGACCGTGCCCGTGACATCCTTGTCAGCGAAGTGCTGCCCGATTGGGCCGAGCGCGCGGGCAGTGAATGGGCAACCCGCTGGAACGAAAGTGTCGGCGCAACCGTTGGCGTGACGGTTCCCGTCAACTGACCCCGGACCGCTGAAGGAGCGCCCCCAAAATGGCCCAGTCCATTCTCTCCCTCCTGCGCCGCCTCAACCGTTGGGTGGCCATGGCAATCGGCCTTGTGCTGTTCCTCTGCGCGGTTTTCGTGCTGCTGGATGTGGGCTTGCGCAAATTGGGGGCGTCCTTCGGCGGCACCGACGAAATCAGCGGATATGTCATGGCCATCGTGACGTCCTGGGGGATGGGCTATGCCCTGCTGGAACTGGCCCATGTCCGCATCGACATCCTCCGGGGGCGCGTGGGGGCCCTTGGTCGGTCCCTGTTCGACCTCTTCGCCATGCTGACCATGGCGGGCACCGTGACGCTGATCGCCTTCCGCTGCTGGCCTGTTCTGGACCGGTCCATAGCCAACATGTCCCGCGCAAACACGCCGCTGGAAACGCCGCTCTGGCTGGTTCAGGGGCCGTGGTTCGCCGGATGGGTCTGGTTCGCCATCGTGTCCTGGCTGACTTTCCTCGCCGCCCTGCTGCTGGTCGCCAAAGGAGAATTCAGCCAATCCGAGGCCGCCATCGGGGCGTTTGGCGAAGAGGAGGCAGTGCTGTGATCACCTATGTCTCCATCGGCCTGCTGGCCATGCTGTCGCTGTCGATCCCCGTGGGTATCGTCCTGTTCCTGTTGGGTTTTGGCACTGACGTTTTCTTCAGCCCCTTCCCGCTGATGCGCGGGCTTGGCAACCTTGTCTGGTCCACTTCGAACAACGCCACACTCATTGCCATTCCGTTCTTCGTGCTGCTTGGCGAAATCCTCGTGCGCAGCGGGATTGCGGCCCGCACCTATGCAGCGCTGGACCGGTGGGTGTCGTGGATGCCGGGCGGTCTGGTCCATGCGAATGTGGCGACGGCCACCATGTTCTCGGCCACGTCAGGCTCCTCTGTTGCCACCGCCGCGACCGTGGCCACCGTCGCCATGCCGCAAGCAGAGAAACTGGGATATGACCCCAAGCTCTTCTCTGGCGCCATTGCCGCAGGCGGCACGCTTGGCATCATGATCCCGCCGTCGATCAACCTCATTGTCTATGGCTTCCTGACGCAAACCTCGATCCCGCAGCTTTTCCTTGCGGGGCTGATGCCCGGTATCCTGCTGGCGCTCGGGTTCCTGGCGATCACCGCCATCATCTGCGCGATCCGGCCCGATCTGGGCGGCCAGCGCCGGGTCTTCCCCTTGCCAGAGATGATGCGGGCGCTGCTGCAACTCATTCCCATCGTGCTGCTCTTCACCATCATCATCGGCTCGATCTACAAAGGCTGGGCCACCCCGACCGAGGCCGCCGCCGTGGGCGTGGCCGGGGCACTGCTGATCGCGTCGATCTTCAGCCGCGTGACCATCGGCATGCTGGCAGAGGCGGTCATGGGCACCGTCAAGATCACCTCGATGATCATGCTCGTGGTCATCGGCGCGTCCTTCCTGAACTTCACGCTGGCCTCGGCAGGTCTTGGGGCGGAACTCTCGGGCTTCCTCGACGGGCTCGGCCTGTCGCCGCTGATGACCATCCTAGTCGTGGTCTGCATCTACATCGTGCTTGGCTTCTTCATCGAAACCCTGTCGCTGATGGTGGTGACGATCCCGATCATCGTGCCCCTGGTAGTGGCACAAGGCTATGACCCGATCTGGTTCGGCATCCTGATGATCGTGCTTATCGAAATGGCGCTGATCACCCCGCCCGTTGGCCTCAACCTTTATGTGGTGCAGGGCGCGCGAAAATCGGGGAAGATGAGCGAGGTCATGTTGGGCGCGATCCCTTACGTGCTGGCGATGCTGGCCATGGTCGCGGCGCTGATTGCGATCCCCGGTATCGCGCTCTGGCTGCCGGCCGTCCTGCAATAACCCCCTTCCCTTTCTGACGAAAAACGCTGCCGGGCACACCCTGGCAAACAGAGGAGATCTGTCTCATGTGGCAATTCTGGGTCGACCGTGGCGGCACCTTCACCGATATCGTCGCGCGCACGCCAGAGGGCGGGTTGGTCACGCATAAATTGCTGTCCGAGAACCCCGAGCGCTACCGGGATGCAGCCGTGCAGGGCATTCGCGAGCTGATGGGGCTTGGGGCTGAAACCGCTATCCCCGAAGGCGCGATTGATGCGGTCAAGATGGGCACCACCGTGGCCACCAACGCGCTTCTGGAACGCAAGGGCGATCGGACGCTGCTGTTGATCACCGAAGGGATGAAGGATCTCTTGCGCATCGGCTACCAGAACCGCCCGCGCCTGTTTGATCTGAAGATCGAGTTGCCGGAACTGCTGTACGAAGAAGCCGTCGAGGTGGGTGAACGCATATCGGCAGCAGGCGAGGTGATCACCCCGCTCGACACCGCCTCGGTCGAGGCCGCGCTGCGCGATGCCCATGCCGAGGGCTATCGCTCCGTTGCCGTGGCCCTGATGCATGGCTATCGCTTCCCGGATCATGAACGCCAGATCGGCGCCATGGCCCGCGCGGCGGGGTTCACACAGGTCTCGCTCTCCCACGATGTCAGCCCGCTGATCAAGCTGGTGTCGCGCGGCGATACAACGGTCGTTGACGCCTATCTGTCGCCCATTCTGCGACGTTACGTGCAACAGGTCAGCGATGCGCTAGGGGCTGCTGAGGGCGGCTGCCGGTCGCTGATGTTCATGCAATCCAACGGCGGGTTGACGGATGCGCGGCTCTTCCAGGGCAAGGACGCGATCCTGTCGGGCCCTGCGGGCGGCGTCGTCGGCATGGTCCGCACGGCGGAGGAGGCCGGGTTCGACAAGCTGATTGGCTTCGACATGGGCGGGACATCAACCGATGTCTGCCACTACGCGGGTGACTATGAGCGGTCCTTCGAGACCGAGGTGGCTGGCGTCCGAATGCGCGCCCCGATGATGAGCATTCATACGGTTGCCGCAGGGGGCGGCTCGATCCTCTCTTTCGCGCAGGGCCGCATGCAGGTCGGCCCCGAAAGCGCCGGGGCCAATCCCGGCCCCGCCTCCTACCGGCGAGGCGGGCCGCTGGCCGTGACCGATTGCAACGTGGTGCTTGGCAAGATCCAGCCCGACCGCTTTCCTTCCGTTTTTGGCCCCGGTGGCGATGAACCGCTGGATGTGGAGGCCGCCCGCGAGGGGTTCCAAGCCATGGCCGCGCAGATCGCCTCGGAAACCGGCGAGACCCCGAAAAGCCCTGAAGAACTGGCCGAGGGTTTCCTGCGGATTGCTGTCGAAAACATGGCCAACGCGATCAAGAAGATCAGCGTTCAGCGTGGCTATGACGTGACCCGCTACACGATGAACTGCTTCGGCGGCGCGGGCGGGCAGCATGCCTGCCAGGTGGCGGATGTGCTGGGGATGGAGAGCATCTACATTCACCCCTTCGCGGGTGTCCTGTCGGCCTTTGGCATGGGGCTGGCCGATATCCGGGCGATCCGGGAACATCAGCTGGCGCGGCCCCTGTCAGATGCCAAAGACGCGCGGCAGGCCCTCGACCGGATCGGCGCGGATGCGCGGGACGAGGTTGCGCGGCAGGGCATCCCGGCAGACCGCATCTCCCTGATCGAAACCGCCCATATCCGCACGCCCGGTTCACATCAGACCCTGCCCGTGCCGTTCGGCCCGGTGCAGGATATGCGCGAGGGGTTCGACGCGGCGCATCAGCAGCGCTTCGGCTTCGTGCCGGATTATGACGGTCTGATCATCGACCTACTGACCGCCGAGGCCGTGGGCGAAACCGGTGAAGCGGTGACCCTGCCGGACGCCAATGACCCACCCGCACAACAGGACAGCGCCCGCATGTATTGCGAAGGTGGCTGGCGCGACGTTCCGCTGATCGACCGCGCCACTCTGCGCGCGGGCGACACCCAGACTGGCCCCGCCATCATCGTCGATCCGACCGGCACCAATGTTGTGGAACCGGGCTGGCAGGCCGAGGGGCTGGCCGGTGGCGCGATGGTGCTGCGCCGGGTGGTGGCGCTGGACCGGCAGGAGGCCATTGGGACATCCGTCGATCCGGTGATGCTGGAGGTCTTCAACAACCTCTTCATGTCCATCGCCGACCAGATGGGCGCGACGCTGGCCAACACCGCCTATTCGGTCAACATCAAGGAACGCTATGATTTTTCCTGCGCGATCTTCGATGCGGCTGGTGACCTCGTGGCCAACGCCCCGCATGTCCCCGTGCATCTGGGGTCGATGAGCGAAAGCGTCCGCACCGTGTTGCGGGAGAACGCGGGCCAAATCCGCCCCGGCGACGTCTTCATGATGAACAACCCCTTCAACGGCGGCACCCATCTGCCGGATGTGACCGTCATCACGCCTGTCTTTGATGAGGCGGGAGAGAAGATCATCTTCCTCACCGCCTCTCGCGGGCATCACGCCGATATCGGCGGCAAGACGCCCGGCTCTGCCCCGCCGGATAGCGCCCATATCGAGGAAGAGGGCGTTCTGATCGACAATGTCCTGCTGGTCGATCAGGGCCAGTTGCGCGAGGTCGAGACGCGCGCCCTTCTGGCCTCCGGCCCCTACCCCTGCCGCAATATCGAGGAAAACATGGCCGACCTCGCCGCGCAGATCGCGGCCAATGCCACCGGCGTGGCGGAGTTGCAGAAGATCACCCGGCAATTCGGACTGCCCGTCGTGCAGGCCTATATGGGCCATGTGCAGGACAACGCGGAGGAAAGCGTGCGCCGCGTGCTCGACGTGCTGAAGGACAGCCGGTTCACCTACAAGATGGATAGCGGCGCGAAGATCGAGGTGGCGATCACCGTGGATCACGCGGGCCGCAGCGCGGTGGTGGATTTCACCGGCACGTCCCCGCAAGACCGGCTGAACTACAACGCACCGCTGTCGATTTGCCGGGCGGTGGTGCTCTACGTCTTCCGCACGCTTGTGGGGGCCGACATCCCGATGAACGAGGGCTGCCTGAAACCCATCGAAATCCGGGTTCCGGAAGGCAGCATGATCAACCCGCGCCCGCCTGCTGCCGTGATCTCGGGCAATACCGAGGTCAGCCAGTCCATCGCCGACGCGCTTTATGGCGCGCTTGGGGTGATCGCGGGCAGTCAGGGGACGATGAACAACTTCGTCTATGGCAATGACCGGTTCCAGAACTACGAAACCATCTGTGGCGGGACCGGCGCGGGGGAAGGATTTGACGGGGCCAGCGCCGTGCACAGCCACATGACCAACACCCGCATGACCGACCCCGAGGTGCTGGAAAACCGTTTCCCCGTCCGGGTCGAGGAGTTCTCGATCCGTCAGGGATCAGGCGGCGCGGGCCGCTGGCAGGGGGGCAATGGCATCACCCGGCGGCTGCGGTTTCTGGAGGAGATGACGGTGACGGTCCTGTCCTCGCACCGGCAGGTGCCGCCGCATGGAACCCATGAGGGCGAACCGGGGAATTGTGGCCGCAACGCGGTGGAACGGGCTGATGGTCGGGTTGACCTGCTGGCGGGCAATGATCAGGCCCAGATGCAGATCGGTGACATCTTCCTCATGCAGACCCCCGGCGGGGGCGGTTACGGTCGCGCCTGACACGAAAGGGGCCGGGGGATGACCCCGGCCCGCTTGCCTTCATTCCCCAAGCGCATTTTGCAACCGGGTGACGACCTCTGCCACCAGATCGGGATTACTGCGCGCCTGTTCCACGGCGGCCGTCAGAGCGGCGCGAGAGATCGGGCTGAGCTCCGCCGCCTCAATGGCCAGCAGCGCCGCATCGGCGTCAAACGCCGCATCCTCCATTGCGCCGTGATCCTCGGACATGTCGTCAGACCCGGTGTCGTCGGTCATATCCTCGGCAGCCTCATCCGATCCGTCGGTCATGTCCTCGGCATCATCAGCGCTGTCCTCTTCCATGTCCTCTTCGGGCGCGGCCATGGATGCGGCGAGGGCCTGCTCCAGCTCTGCCACCCGTGCCTCTGCCGCCGCCAGGGTTTCCGCCATCTGGCCTTGCAGGGTCCGCATCTGGGCCATCTCGGTCGCATCCGCTGTCGCGGCAGCTTCCAGCTCCGCCACCCGTGCGTTCGCGGTGGCGAGAGTCGCCAGGGTCTGGTCGAGGCTTGTCTGGACCTCTGCCATCTGCACGGCACTTGCCGCTGCCGCCGCCTCCAGTTCCACGACACGCGCCTCCGCAGCGGCCTGCGCGGCAATCGCCGTGGTCGCGGCGGTTTCCGCCGTTTCCGCGCGGGTCTGAAGCGCCGCGGCCTCGTTCAGCGCGGTTTGCGCGGCAGTGGAGGCCGCCGCACTGCTGGCCTCTGCCTCAGCGCTTGCCGCAAGCGCCGCCTCGCGCGCGGCAATGGCCGCATCCCGTTCGCCATTGGCGGCACTGAGCGCGGCCTGCAGATTGGCCACATCTGCCTCAAGCTCCACGATCCGGGCCATCTGGCTGGCATCGGGCGCGGCGGGGGCCGGGGCCGATGCGCTTTCCACGCAGGGCCATTTGCCCGCATCGACACCCTGGTCAATCTGCACCCCCGTGGGGTCGATCAGATAGGTGACGCCGTCACGGGTCACCACATAGACATCCTCGGTCAGAACGCTCAGCGTGCCCGGCCCCTCGGCCAGCGCGCCACCCGCGATCACGAACCGCTCCGTGCGGCCGGCTATCTGGCAGTCATAGATCGTCGCCGCGCCGCTGGCCCCCGTGGGGGCCGGTGCGGGGGCGGGCTGTTCAATCGGTGGACCGGCCAGGGCGGGGCTGGCCAACAGCGACAGGGCGAGGGCGTAAGGCAGTCGGGTCATATCGGATCAGACCTCCGTAAATGCGAGTTTTGAATAAATGCACGTCCGGGTAAAATCCGGACGCCTCCCGCCTCGCAGCCTACTCAATCGGGGCCTTTCTGCATAGCCTCGGCCTTGGCGACCTGCGTCTTGACGGCGGCAAAGCTGTCGGGCGTGACGGAAATCGAGTCGATCCCCGCATCCACCAGCAGCTGCGCAAAGGCCGGGTTGTTCGACGGGGCCTGCCCGCACAGCCCGATCTTGCGCCCCGCCGCGCGGGCCTTTTCGATCACCGTCCGGATCATCCACAGAACCGCCGGATCGCTTTCGTCAAAGAGACTGGCCAGCCGGTCGCTGTCGCGGTCCACGCCCAGGGTCAGCTGCGTCAGGTCGTTCGATCCGATGGAGAAGCCATCGAAGCGGTCGGAAAATTCCTCGGCCCGGATCACATTGGCCGGAATTTCGCACATGACGAAGACCTCCAGCCCCGCCTTGCCCCGTTCGAGGCCCGCGCGGCCCATGACCTCCAACACCTTGTCCGCCTCCTCCGGCGTGCGGCAGAAGGGGATCATGATGGCGACATTGTCAAAGCCCATCTCCTCGCGCAATTGCCGGATCGCCCGGCATTCCAGCTCGAACCCCGGACTATAGGCCGGGTCGGTATAGCGCGACGCGCCCCGGAAACCGATCATCGGGTTTTCTTCCTCCGGCTCAAACGCACGGCCACCCAGAAGCTCCGCATATTCATTGGTCTTGAAATCGCTCATCCTCACTATGACGGGGTGCGGATGTGCAAAGGCCGCGATCTGGCTCAGCCCGCGTGCCAGTTGATCGACGAAGTAGTCGGGCTTGGCGGGGTAGCCCGCCGTTAACGCCTCGATCTGGGCGCGCTCGGCGGCATCCGCCACCTTGTCAAATTCTATAAGCGCCATGGGATGCACCTTCACGGCGTTGTTCACCACGAATTCCATCCGCGCTAGGCCCACGCCGTCAGCGGGCAGCCGCCACCAGCGGAACGCGGCAGAGGGGTTGGCCATGTTCAGCATGATCTTCGTGCGCGTTTCCGGCAGGTCCGAGAGGTCCAGTTCCTCAACCGTCACCTCAGCAATCCCGGCGTGGATCAACCCGTCTTCGCCTGCCGCGCAGTTCACTGTCACGTCCTGCTGGTCGTGCAGCACATGGGTCGCGTTGCCGGTGCCAACGATGGCAGGCACCCCCAGTTCCCGGCTGACAATGGCCGCATGCGACGTGCGCCCGCCATGATCGGTGATGATCGCCGCTGCGCGTTTCATCACAGGCACCCAATCGGGGTCGGTGTTGGAGGTCACGAGGATCGAGCCATCGACGAAACGATCTATATCGGAAACGCTCTCGATCAGGCAGATGCGCCCCGTCGCCACCGCGTTGCCGACGCTCAGGCCCTGCAACAGAACCTCCCCCTCGCCAGACAAGGAATAGCTGCGCAGCGCGCCCGCCTTGCGTTGGCTTTCCACCGTTTCGGGGCGCGCCTGCACGATGAAGAGCTCGCCCGTATCGCCATCGCGTGCCCATTCCATGTCCATCGCGCATCCGTAATGGCGTTCGATGGTGGCGGCCATGCGGGCAAGCGACAGGATGTCCGCGTCGCTCAGCACCCAGGCCGCGCGTTCGGCCTTGGAGGTCGGCACATTGCGCACCGGCGCTGGTCCATTGCCGCCAAGGATCATCTTGATCTCTTTCGCGCCGCGCCGCTTGCCGACGATGGGACTCAGGCTCTCATCCCCCAAAAACGGCTTGAACACCTGGTATTCATCGGGGTCCACCGCGCCTTGCACCACGTTTTCCCCTAGCCCCCAGGCCGCGTTGATCAGCACGATCTTGTCGAAGCCCGATTCCGTGTCGATGGAGAACATGACGCCCGACCCGCCGGTATCGGCCCGAACCATGCGCTGCACGCCCACGGACAGCGCCACGGCCATGTGGTCAAACCCCTTCACCTCGCGATAGCTGATCGCCCGGTCGGTGAAGAGAGAGGCAAAGCAGCGGCGGCAGGCGGTCAGCAGATCGGCCTCGCCCTCGATATTCAGAAAGGTCTCCTGCTGGCCCGCAAAGCTGGCATCGGGCAGATCCTCCGCCGTGGCTGACGAGCGCACGGCCACAGCAACATCCGCCTTGCCCGCCTTATCGCTGAGCGCCGCGTAAGAGGACAGGATGTCCGCGCGGATGTCCTCCGGCCAGTCGCCCGCGACGATGGCGGCCCGTATGGCGCTGCCCGCATCAGCCAGAGTGATCTTGCCCGCCTGCCAGCGGCCCACGGTGTCGGCAATCATCGCCTCCAACCCGTTGGCTTTCAGAAAGGCGCGATAGGCGTCAGACGTGGTAGCAAAGCCGCCGGGCACCGCAATCCCCTGCCCTGCCAGTTCCTGCACCATCTCGCCCAGGGAACTGTTCTTGCCACCCACAAGCGCCACATCCGCGCGGCGCAGGTCTTCGAATCCGATCACATAGCGTGCCATGTCTGTCCTCCATCTGGGCCGGGTCAGGCCGTTGGGGGCAGGTTAGGCGGGTTCGGGGGCGCGCTCCTTGATGCAGGTCATGGTCGATTGACACAGGGTGCGGCACAACCGGCACGACAGTTGACAGGAGCGCCCGATGACCCAGGACCTGACCGCCCGCCTTGCCGCCGCCGAGATGCTGGACACTGACCTGCTGGCCGAGATTTGCGCCGCCGCCGCTGCCACCTTCCCCGATACCCCCGCACACCCGGAGGTGCTGTCCGACCCGACAGAGGCGGTCATGCACCTGCTGTCCCACTGCCTGCCCGGCTGGCATATCCACCTGACAGGACAGGCCGCCGAGCCGAATGGCCACTGGCGCTGTTCCTTACGCAAGTCGGATGCGCATGATGACGATTTGGTTGTTGGTGCCGCCACCGCACCGACCATCCCGCTGGTGATGGCACGGGCGCTTTGGGATGTTGTGCGGAAGTCGGGGTGATATTCGACAGCATCTGGCCTTTGTTCCGTTCCGCGCGGGCGATGTCCTGTTTTGGCTCGACGTTATCGTCGGAGAACTAGCCCCGCCCCGCCGACTGGAACTTATGCGGCGACACCCCGTATTTTTCCCGGAACCGGCGCGAGAAGTGGTTGGTCGATTCAAATCCGCAGGAGCTGGCGATATCAGCCACTTTCATATCCGTTTCCGCCAGCAGCATCCGCCCCCGGCGCAGGCGTAGGTCGGTGAGGTACTGTTTGGGCGTGGCCTTCACATGGGTCAGGAACAGCCGCTCGATCTGACGGCGCGAGACCTTGAAGCGGTCGGCGAGGTCATCAAGCGAGAAGAGCTCCTCGATATTCTCTTCCATATAGCGCAGGATTTGCAGCAGCTTGCGGTTTCGGGTGCCGATAGAGGCCGCGCGCGAGGATTGCTGCGCCTCCTCCTCTGACCGGTGAACCGGGTGCAGGCACATGTTCAGCACCGAATGCGACATCACGGGTCCGAACCGTTCCGAGATCAGCCGCAGGAAGAGGTCCGTCGCGGACGACCCGCCGCCGCAGGTCACAATCCGGTCGTCAATGGCGTAAAGCTGGTCCAGAGGCTCCAGATCGGGGAAGCTTTCGCGGAAGGGCGGCATGTTTTCCCAATGAAGCGTGAAGTCCCGGCCCTTCAGGATACCCGCCCGCGCCAGCGCATAGGCCCCGGTGCAGAGCCCCCCAACCTGATGCCCCATCCGCCAGTGCTTGCGCACCAGACCGGCGACCTGATCGGTGACCACGGTATCGGGTTCCACCCCCGAACAGACAAAGAGCGGCCCGGTGATCTTCGCATCCGCCAAAGCACAGGTCGCCCCGATCTCCACCCCGTTCGAGGCGCGGACCGGCTTGCCGTCCTGCGTGATCATCTGCCAGCTATAGAGCTTCTGCCCGGTCAGCTGGTTGGCGATGCGCAGCGGTTCGACCGCCGAGGTGAACGCCAGCAGCGACAGTTTGGGCAGCAACAGGAAACTGATCATTTCCGTCTTCTGCCCGGGGGGCAAATCCACATGTGCCACCCCCTTGGGGATGAACTCGTCGTTCATAGGCCGAGGGCCCTCCGCCGTTCTTCTGCGAAGCCCTGTACTATGCGGTCGGCGATCAGCGCAAGGATGGCCATGGCCGCGCCTGCCGAAATGCCGAGGCCAACGTCGCCTGCGCCAAGCGCGATATAGATCGACTGACCAAGCCCGGTGGTGCCGATCAGGGCCGCGATGACCAGCATGGCGAAGGCGTAAAGGATGGTCTGGTTGAGCCCCAGAAGGATCGTCGGCGCCGCATAAGGCGCGCGCACCTCGCGCATGATCTGCCATTCCGTCGCGCCGGAGGACACGGCGGATTCCAGCATCTCGGGCGGCGTGGTGACCAGCCCGTGACGGGTATAGCGGATCATCGGCACGATGGCATAGGCGATGATGGCGAGGAAGGCCGAGAACTCGCCGATCTGGAAGAACATCAGCACCGGGATCAGGAAGACGAAGAGCGGGATCGTCTGCAGCATGTCGCAGACGGGCCGGATCACCGCCCAGGCCGGATTCGAGACGGCAGACAGCAATCCCAGAAGCCCGCCCAGAACCGCGCAGGCAATGACAGCCGCTCCGCAGAGATAGAGCGAGAGCATCGCCCGTGGCCAGAGGCCCGAGATGGCGATGAGCAGCATCAGGATGACCACCAGCCGCGTCAGCTTCCATCCGCCCGCGACCCAGGCCACCGCACCAAGCCCGACCAGAACGAAGGGCCATGGCAGGTCCGAGACGCCGGTTTCCACGATGATCGCGATGATCGGCAGACACATACCGAAGGCCATGCGGCCGGTCATCGCCACGGCAATCCCAAGCGCGCCCGCCACGGCAAACAGCGCATAGGACATGTTCGCCGTCCAGCTGAACCCCCAGGTAAAGGGTAGGACCGCGCCATCCAGACCGATGCGTAGCGGCAGCAGCCCATAGAACATCGCGTTGTTCTTGATGGAGTCGAGCGTCGCGCCCGCGCTGCGGGTGAAGCTGGTCAGCGCCCCGTCCACGGCCTCGACTGTCGGGGCCAGAACGGCCATGTCTCCCGGTGCGGGAAGCGCCGCCCATGCCAGGACCGAGGTGGCGATGGCCACGGCCAGGATGACCCAGGAGATCCGCACATCGAACCGCTCGCGTGACGTCGCCATACGGGCCGAAATCCGGTCGATGATGATGGCGAAGACCACAATCACCAACCCGGCCAGCAGGCTTTGCCCGAAATTGGCCTGCCGCATGGTCAGCAGCACTTCCCACCCGATATCGTCAAAGCCCCCGATCACGGCGGCGATGATGACCATGGACAGCGCCGCCATCAGCGCCTGATTGACACCGATCATGATCTGGGTGGCGGCGGCGGGGATTTCCACTTGCACAAGTTGCTGCAGCCGCGTGGCACCGGACATGACCCCGGCCTCCTTCACCTCTGCCTCGACCCGTTGCAGGCCGAGAAGCGTGTTGCGCGCCATCGGTGGGGCGGCGTAGATGGCCGAAGCGATCAGGCCCACGACCGGGCCGAACCCGAATAGCAACAGCAGCGGCGTGAGATAAGCGAAGGTCGGCACCGTCTGCATAAGGTCGAGCGTCGCCTCGATCCAGGGCCGCGCCCGCGCGCTTTCATTGGACCAGATGCCGATGAGCAACCCGAGCGTCAGCGCCAGCGGCACCGAGACGAAGACCAGCGCCAGCGTGTTCATCCCCTCGACCCAGTAGCCCGAGGCCAGCACGAAGCCCAGTCCCACCCCCGACATCAATGCCAGCGACAGCCCGCCCGCATACCATCCAAGCGCCACGGTTGCGCCGATGATCAGCGGCCATGGCGTGTTGACCAGCAGCCAGTTCACCCAGACCATCGGGTATTCCAGCGCGGCCGAGATCAGCCGCATCGCGGGGCGGATGATGTCAAAGAGCCATTCCAATGACACGCCGATCCATTCCGTCACCGGCAGGGTCCAGGCCTCTGGCCAGACCGGCAGAAACTCGGTTGCGGATTCTAGTGCGAGGCACAGGGCGCCAACGAGCAAGGTCAGCAATGCCGCTTTCGTGCCGGGTGTCAGGCGGTCCATAACGGACGGGGCTGGCAGGCTGACGTCGCTCATGCCGGGTCAACCTGCAGCGCGGCAGCAAGCGCCGAGGGGTGAACAAATCCCACCATCTTGCCCTCGCGGTCCCAGACCGGAACATGCTGATAGCAGGACATGCAGCTTGCCAGCGCTTCGTCCAGCGTCATGTCGATCCTGAGTTTCGGATCGTCGGGCATCTCGGGCAGCTCATCACTGGTTTCGATCACGGAATCGAGGCAGGCATGCTTGCCCTTGGCCACATCGCGGGAAAACTCGCGCACATAGTCATCGACCGGGTTCAGCACGATCTGCGCCGGGGTGCCGATCTGCACGATCTTGCCGTCGCGCATGATGGCGATCCGGTCGGCCAGCTTCAGCGCTTCGGAAATGTCGTGGGTGATGAAGACGATGGTCTTGTGCAGCGTCGACTGGATTTTCAGGAACTCATCCTGCAACTGTCGGCGGATCAGCGGATCGAGCGCCGAAAAGGGCTCGTCCAGGAACCAGATATCGGGGTTCGCGGCCAGCGACCGGGCAATGCCCACCCGCTGTTTCTGCCCGCCGGACAGTTCGCGCGGATAGGCGTCTTCGCGGCCCGTCAGCCCCACCATCTCGATCACTTCCAGCGCACGCGCGCGCCGTTCGGATTTCGATTTCCCTAGCATTTTCAGCGGGAAGGCGACATTGTCGGCGACCGTCATATGCGGAAACAGGCCGAAATGCTGGAACACCATGCCCAATTTCTCGCGCCGCAGCTCGATCAGGCGTTTGGCATTGGCCGAGAGGATGTCCTCGCCGTCAATGCGCACCGATCCGGCGGTTGGCTCCACCAGGCGCGAGATGCATCTGATCATGGTCGATTTGCCGGATCCCGACAGGCCCATGATCACGAAAAGCTCGCCTTCCTTCACCTCGAAACTGGCGTCCTGCACGGCGGGGATCAACCCGTCATCGCGCAGGGCTTCGGCGGCGTCGGGGGCGGAACCGGTCCGCCCCTGCGCGTCTTTCAATCGGGTTTTGGCGTCATTGCCAAAGACCTGCCACAGCCCCTCGACGGCGATTGCCGGGGTGCCGGTCGGGGCCGAAGCGGTCATGTCCCCGATTACTCCGTCGCGGCCGCGATCATCGCCGCAACGGCGTCGGCATGGTCCGCGATATAGGCCGCCGCGACCTCCTCGACCGACATGCCGTCATTGTCGACCATGCCCATCATCGGCTGCTGGTCTTCGGTCATCATCTGGTAGGCGGTCAGGATTTCCGCAGCCGCAGGCCACTGGTCCGCAAAGCCCGACCAGGTGATCTTGAATACACGGGTCGGCAGGAAGTCACAGTCAGAGGTCGCGTTCGGGTTCGGACCGACCGAGGCATCTTCGTAGCATTCCGGGGTGCCCGGCGGCAGATCGACGAAGCGCACATCATAGGCCGACACGGCCCAATGCGGCTGCCAGAAGACCATCAGCAGCGGCGTGCCGCGTTCGGTCGAGGCGCGCAGTTCCGCGATCAGCGCCCCTTCGGACCCTGCTGGCACGGCACGGAACGGCAGTTCCAGACCGGCGGCACGTTCGGCACCGGGGGTGCCCCAGTCGGCCGGATAGTCGATCAGGCGGCCCTGCGGGATGGTTTCGGCGGTGGCGAACTGCATGGCGCAGTCGTTCAGCGCCTCCCATGCGGGCAGGCCGGGGCAGATCTCTTCGACATGGGCGGGATAGGCGAACCCTTCGCGGGCGGTCAGGCCGAGATCGCCAAGTTCCACCACGCCGCCATCGTCCAGAACGTCATAGTAGAGGTCGGGCACGTTCGAATCCCAGACCTCCAGCGCGGCATGAATCTCGCCTTCGCCGATGGCGGGGTACATGTTGTAATACCCGGCGGTGACATATTCGACGGTATAGCCTGCCTGTTCCAGGATCTGGCCCGCAACATGCGTGGTCAGGTGCTGGCCGGTCCATTCATTGATGGCCAGCCGGATCGGTGTGCCTGTATCGCCAAGATCGGCAGCGGCGGCGGTGCCTGCCAGTGCCAGAACGGACAGGCCGGAAAGAAGCACGGATTTCATGAAGTCACTCCCTGAGGTCGTTTTCTTGGATTGTTGTTCTTAGAGTCTGCGCTCATTTCATATGACAAGGCGTCGGATTTCCACCCAAAAGTTAAGATTTCCGTCATCTCGGTGCACGAAAACGGCCTGCCCTTCTGAAAGGCAGGCCGTGAAAATCCTGAAAAAGCGCCACTCAACCTAGCCGCTTTCGCGTTCGCGCAGCAGATCGGTCAACCAATCCGGGTCCATCTCCGGGACCGAGGACAGCAGCAGTTCCGTGTAAGGATCATGCGGCGGCCGGAACATCTCGGATTTGGGGCCCTGTTCGATCACCCTGCCCTCTTTCATCACGACGACCTCATCCGCGATGGCCTTCACCGTGGCAAGGTCATGGGTGATGAACATGTAGGCCAGGTCAAACTCGGTTTGCAGCTTGTCCAGCAGCTTCAGGATGCCCTCGGCTACCAGCTGGTCGAGCGCCGATGTGACCTCGTCGCAGATGATGAACTTCGGCTCCGCCGCCAGCGCCCGCGCGATGCCGATGCGCTGCTTCTGCCCGCCCGACAACTCGGCCGGCAGCCGGTCGATATAGTCGTCGGGTTCCAACTCGATCAGGTCGAGCAGATTGCGGATACGGTCCGTCAGGGCTTTGCCCTGTAGCCCCAGATACATCTGGGCAGGTCGTCCGATCAGTTCCCGGATGCGCAGCTTTGGGTTCAGCGCCGTATCCGCCATCTGGTAGATCATCTGAGCCTGCCGAAGCTGGTCGCGGGTGCGGCGGCGATAGTCGGGCGGCAGCACCTTGCCGTCGAACAGGATCTCGCCCTGCCGGGGCGGCAACAGCCCGGTGATGACCCGCGCGGTGGTCGATTTACCGGACCCGGATTCGCCCACCACGGCCACGGTGCGACGTTCATGAATGTCGAAATTGACATTCATCAACACATCCACGGCACCGTAGCCCGCGGTGATGTTCTTGACCGAGACAACCGGCGTCTTGTCCGCAGCGACCGGGGGCTGTTCTGCCCGCGCATGGCTGCGCACGGCCCAAAGCGACTTGGTGTAGTCCTCTTTCGGGGTCGAGAGCATCGACCGCGTATCCGCCTCTTCGACTTCATCCCCCTTCAGCAGCACTTTGATGCGGTCGGCCATCTGCGCCACGACCGCGAGGTCATGGGTGATGTAGATCGCTGCAGTGTCGAACTGTTCCACGATGTTGCGGATCGCGGCCAGAACCTCGATCTGCGTGGTCACATCGAGCGCGGTGGTGGGTTCATCGAAGATGATCAGGTCGGGCCGGCAGGCCATCGCCATAGCTGTCATCGCCCGCTGCAACTGCCCGCCCGACACCTGGTGCGGGTAGCGGAAGCCGATATTGTCCGGGTCCGGAAGTTGCATCCGGCGATACAGATCCACCGCATCGCCTTCCGCCTCGTTCCGGCCCATGACGCCGTGCTGCACGGGGGCCTCGCAATACTGGTCCATCAGCTTGTGCGCCGGGTTGAAGCTGGCCGCCGCGGATTGTGCCACATAGGCGATGCGCTTGCCGCGAAGATTGCGCTTTGTCGCCTCGCTGGCTTTCATCAGGTCGATGCCGTCAAAGACGATCTCGCCCCCCGAAATCCGACAGCCGTCGCGGGTAAAGCCCATGGCGGCCAGACCGACCGTGGATTTCCCTGCCCCGGATTCGCCGATCAGCCCCAGAACCTCGCCCTTGTGCAGGGTCAGGTCGATGCCATGCACGATCTCGGACCAGGTTTCGTCGGACCGGCCCTCGATACGCAGGCCCTTCATGGTCAGGAGGACCGGTTTTCCGTTGTTTTGCTCGGTCATGGTCTTACTCCTTCAACCCGCTGGCGCGGTGCAGCTGCCAGTCGACGACGAAGTTCACGCTGACCGTCAGCAGTGCGATGGCAACGGCGGGCAGCAGCGGCGTGATGTCTCCGAAGGCGATCAGGGTCGCGTTTTCCTTCACCATGGACCCCCAGTCCGCCATGGGAGGTTGCAGGCCAAGGCCAAGGAAGCTGAGCGCCGAGATCGCCAGGAACACGAAGCAGAAGCGCAACCCGAATTCCGCCACCAAGGGTGCCATGGCATTGGGCAGGATCTCTCGCGTGATCAGGCGCCACAACCCCTCACCCCGCAGTTTCGCGGCCTCGATGTAATCCATCACCACGATATTCAGCGCCACCGAGCGCGCCAGTCGGAACACCCGCGTGGAGTCGATCACGGCGATCACGATGATCAGGGTGATCACCGACGTGCCGAAGATGGTCAGCAGCAGCAGCGAGAAGATCAGCGCCGGAATGGCCATGAGCACGTCCACCATGCGGCTGAGCGCCTGATCCAGCCAGCCACCAACCGTGGCCGCCAGAAGACCCAGAATCGAGCCGATGAGGAAGGCCAGCGCGGTGGTCGCAAAGGCGATGCCCACCGTGTTGCGCGCCCCGAAGATCAGGCGAGACAGCATATCGCGACCCAGGTTGTCGGTGCCCAGAAGATGCGTCTCGTCCCAGGGCATGTATTCCGGCCCCACCACCATCCGTTCCGGGAACGGAGCGATAAGCGGGGCGAAGACGGCCACGATGATATAGATGATGATCACCATCATCCCGAAAGACGCGGTCAGCGGCGCGGTGCGCAGCTCTTTCTTGACGCCTTTCGGAGTGACGGCAATGGCGATGGTCCGGAATAGCCAGCCCGCAGCCATACAGGCCGCGATGACAGCGACGAACCAGAAGAGTCCAGTCAGAAAACCCATGATCCGCCCCCCTTAACGACGATGCACGAGGCGCGGGTTGGACAAGGTCGCCAACACATCCGCCGTCAGGTTCAGCAGCACATAGGCCGCGGCAAAGATCAGCGCGACCGCCTGCACAACAGGCATGTCCCGCGCCGCCACGCTGTCGACCATCAACTGGCCGAGACCGGGGAAGACGAAGACCACCTCGACCACGACCACACCGGTGATGAGGTAGGCCAGGTTCAGCGCGATCACGTTGATGATCGGGGCCAGCGCATTGGGCAGCGCGTGTTTCACGATCACCCGCATCGGCTTCATCCCCTTCAGACGCGCCATCTCGATATAAGGCGACGCCAGCAGGTTGATGATCGCCGCCCGCGTCATGCGCATCATATGGGCGGTCACCACCAGCGTCAGGGTCAGCGCCGGAAGGAAGGTGCGGTAGAGCATCTCCGCCATGGACGGATCGCCCCGGAAACTTGCCATCGAGGGGAACATGCCGCCCCGGCCCGCCAGCCAGAAGATCAGGATATAGGCGACGAAGAACTCGGGGAACGAGATCGAGGTCAGCGCCGAGGCGTTCGAGAACCGGTCGAAAAAGCTGTTGCGGAACAGCGCCGCAAGGATACCCAGCATCAGCGACAGAGGTACAGCGATGGCGGCAGCATAGAGCGCCAGGAACAGCGTGTTGCCAAGCCGCGTGCTGATCAGCTCGATCACCGGGCGGCGGTTCGACAGCGAATTGCCGAAATCCCCCTGCAAGACGCCGGTCAGCCATTCGATGTAGCGGGTGTGCATGGGCAGATCGAGCCCCAGCTCGCGCCGGATCGCGGCAACGGTTTCAGGCGTCGCGGCCTGCCCGAGGAACTCTTCGGCGAAATCGCCGGGCAACAGTTCCGTCGCCCCGAAGATCAGAAGTGACACGATGAACAGCGTCAGCAGGCCAAGGGCCAGTCGCTTCGCGATCATGCTCCAGATATGTGACATGGGTCCCCCTTCAGGCGGCACCGTCCCGAGTGCGCCTAAGGTCACAGAATAGAAACCCCGGGCCAGAACGGCCCGGGGCGATGTGTGTCAGATCAGGCAAACCACCAGCGTTCCGCGATCCGGTGACCGTCGTTGCGCCAGTTGGAAGCCACCTGTTCACCATGCATCAGCGCATCGCTATGCGCACCGACATAGGCCGCGAACATCGGGATCAGCGCGCCGCCCTCGTCCGAACAGATCTGCTGCATCTCGAAATACATCTCGCGGCGCAGGTCTTCGTTCAGTTCAGCACGGGCCGCAAGCAGCAGCTCGTTGAAGCGCTCATGGCTCCAGTAGGTTTCGTTCCACGGCGCGCCCGTTTCATAGGCGGTCGAGAACATCAGGTCCTGGGTCGGACGACCGCCCCAGTAGGTACCGCACCAGGGCAGCTGCATCCAGACGTTGGACCAGTAGCCGTCATTGGGCTCGCGCACAACGTTGATGTTGATCCCGGCCGCTGCTGCGGTTTCGGAATAGAGCACACCCGCATCGACCGCGCCCGCGAAGGCCGCATCGGCGAGGTGGATATCCACGTCCAGGCTGTCCACGCCCGCCTGCGCCAGGTAGTAGCGCGCGCGATCGGGGTCGTAGGCTTTCTGTTCCAGCTCGGTGTTGTAGTAGAGCTGACCGGAGCCGATCGGATGGTCGTTACCGACGGCGCCATAGCCGTTCAGGATGGTATCCACCAGCTGCTGACGGTCGATGGCATATTTCAGCGCCATGCGGATGTTGTTGTCGCTGAACGGTGCCGCGCGGGTATCCATCGGCAGGCCGTAATGCTGGTTGCCGGTGACCGACAGAACCACCACGCCCGGCGCACGCTGCAGCAGGTGCACGGTGTTGAGGTCGGCGGAGTCGATATAGTCGACCTCACCCGAGATCAGCGCGTTCTGACGCGCGGCGGCATCGTGGATGACGATCTGTTCGACCGCATCGAAATAGGCCGCGTCCGATTTCCAATAGCCTTCGTGGCGCGAATAGGTCGCCCCGACACCGAATTCCAGTTCCTCGATCTTGTAGGGACCACAGCCATCCATGGTCATCGGATCGATTTCACCGTCACGGGACGGCAGCATCGGCAGGTGATAGTCGGCCAGCACGAAGGGGAAGTCGGCATTGCCAGAGGCCAGCGTGAAGATGACGTTCATGCCATCGACAGCCATATCCGTGATCGGCGCCACGATCGGCGCGGCGGCCGAGGTGGAATCTTCGCCCATGTGGTGGCGCAGCGAGGCGACCACGTCTTCGGCGGTCAGGATGTGGCCGGAATGGAACTGAACGCCGGACCGGATGGTGAAGGTCCAGGTGGCGGCATCCGCCGAGGCTTCCCAGCTTTCCGCCAGTTCAGGAACCAGCGACCCGTCAGGCGCGATTTCCGTCAGGTAGTTGTTGCGGGTATGGGCCTGCAGAATGGTGAAATCGTTTTCCCACGACCCCGGATCCATCGAGTCGGTCGTGGAGCCATGGGCCTGAGCGACGCGCAGCGTGCCGCCACGGGTCGGCTGTGCCTGAGCTTTGCGGGCCCCCATTGAGCTGATCAGCGCCGCACCGCCAATGGCAGACGCGCCTTTCAGCACGCCACGGCGGCTTACACCGCCCGAAAGAAGTGAAGTCTTCGTCATGTTGCTTTCTCCGCTGTTGTCATAGTTCTTTCGAGTTTCTCACAGTCTCGAGCTGTGTTTCGTTGGCCCGCATGGTCCGGAGCAGGGGCTGCCATCGGCCTTCCGTCGCATGGTCCAAGCCATGTTTTAAGCTAAACGGCTTTCGATATGCGCGGCAAGTGGTCTGAGCTGCACCCCCTGGGTCCCAATCGAAACAATGATCCTCAAATCCGCAAGCCAATTGCCCTGTTTTCGAGTTTTTCGAAACCTCAGTTCCGGAGTTCTGGCATGATGGCATCAAGTGCAGCGAGTCCATGGGGGCACTCTTGCACGGGTTTCCGAGGGCGAAAACCCAAATTCGACCGGTGATTGGCGATTTGCGACACCGTTTCCGCAAAAGAAAGAAATTTTCTTGCGTCTGGCCCGGATTTTCATGTCATTGACACTGTACGTGCCCGATCGGCACCGTGCCCGGCCACCCCCCCGAAAAGAGGATAGACAGATGCAAAGGCCCCCGAATATCGTGCTGATCATGGCCGATCAGCTTGCCCCGCAGTTCACGGGCACCTATGGCCATCCGGTGGTGAAAACCCCGAACATGGATGCTTTGGCTGCACGCGGAACGCGCTTTGATTCCGCCTATTGCAACTCACCGCTCTGCGCGCCGTCGCGGGCGTCTTTCATGACCGGCCAGCTGGTTTCGAAAATCGGGGCCTATGACAATGCCGCCGAGTTCCCCGCATCAATCCCCACCTTTGCCCACTACCTCAGGATGATGGGCTATCGCACCTGCCTGTCGGGCAAGATGCATTTTGTCGGCCCGGATCAGCTGCACGGGTTCGAAGAACGACTGACCACCGATGTCTATCCGTCCGATCATGCATGGACGCCAGACTGGACCAACCCGCACGAGCGGATCGACAAGTGGTATCACAATATGGAGTCCGTGCAGCAGGCCGGACCTGCCGCGACCACGTTTCAGATCGAGTATGACGAAGAGGCGACCTTCCTCGCCCGCCGCCGCATTCTTGAATATGCGATGCGCGGGACTGCGCCCTTTGCCATGGTGGTCAGCCTCATCCACCCGCATGACCCCTATGTGCCCCGGCCCGAGTTCTGGAACCTCTATTCCGACGACGAGATCGACATGCCGCAGACCGGGCTGACCGACGACCCGCACACGCTGCGCGTGCATCACGGGATCGGCGCGGATGCGCAGCCGGTAACACAGCAGGAGATCCGCAATGCGCGTCACGGCTACTATGCCAACACGTCCTATTTCGACTCCAAGGTCGGCGAAATCGTGAAGGCGCTGGAGGAATCCGGGCAGTTGGAGAACACGATCGTCATCGTGACCTCGGATCACGGCGACATGCTTGGCGAGCGAGGGCTCTGGTACAAGATGAGCTTCTTCGAGCATTCCGCTCGAATCCCGATGATAATTGCGGGTCCGGGTGTCGGGAACCGGACCGTGGCAGAGCCCGTCAGCCTGCTGGATATCCTGCCGACTTTCCTCGATATCGCGGCCTCCACGGGACAAGCTTCCCCCGATCCGGCAATGGATCTGGATGGGCGGTCGCTCTGGCCACTGCTTCAGGGGGCTGTGGATAACCCGGATGGAGGAGAGGTGCTTGGGGAGTATTGTGCGGAATGTGCAAGCCATCCGATCTTCATGATCCGGCGTGGTCCTTGGAAATACATCCACTGTGAGGTTGATCCCCCTCAATTGTTTGATATTTCCTCAGATCCTTTTGAGCGTGAAAATCTGGCAGATGATCCCGCGCATGCGCAGAAAGTCGCAGAATTCAAAGCGTTCATTTCAGAGAAATGGCAGGAAAAACCGCTTAGAGAGGCTGTTTTGGCCAGTCAGAAGCGCCGTGGCCCGGTTCATCGCGCCATGGAGATCGGTGCGCTGGTCAGCTGGGACTATCAACCGCCCCGCGATGCCGCACAGGAGTTTGTGCGCAACCATATGGATTGGACAGTGGCGGCAGAGATGACGCGCTTCCCACCTTTCAACGAAAAATCAGATAGTTAGAATGAGGTCGCTCGCCTTTAAGGCGTTTGATCAAATAAGATCTGCCCCCGTCAGTTCCAAATCTGGCGGGGGTTGGTTTTGAGTTGGCCCTGCGGGCAGTCTTCATGAATGACTCGAGAGTCGCTCAACAACTGTCTGGATTCCAATAATGAATCTGATTTCAACAACTTAGAGGGGCCGTGTCAGCCCTGCCCGTCAAGAATTTCACAGGCTTTTTCGGCCAAAGGTGCAGCCAGCGCCCCCACCAGCAAGGCCCGATCCGAAGACGCATTGCCCTTTAATCCGCGATAGCCCACGCCCTGCACGATGGCGGCCAACCGAAACAGGCCGAAGACCAGATAGAACGCCCAGTTTTCGATCCCCGATATCCCTACCCGTTCGCAATATCGCGCGACGTACTCGTCTTCTGTGGGCAGCCCGAGCGCCCCGCGATCCACTCCTTCCAGCCCGCTCAACACAGGCCCCGGCGGCATCCGCCACAACATGCATTGATAGGCCAGATCGGCCAGTGGATGACCGAGCGTAGACAGCTCCCAATCCATCACCGCGATCAACCTGGGCGTGTCCGGCGCGAACATCACATTGTCCAGCCGGTAGTCGCCATGGACCAGCGACACGCGCCCGTCATCGGGCACCATATTGGCGCCTAACCAGTCGATAATCCGTTCCATTGCCGGGATGCGGCCGGTCTCCGTCGCGCGATACTGGCGTACCCAGGTCGCGAACTGGCGCTCGTAATAGCTCCCTGCCCGGCCGAAATCCGCAAGGTCCACGGCCCCCAGATCCACGCTATGAATCGCCGCCAGCGCCACATTCATCTGATCATAGATCGCGGCGCGCTCCGCAGGCTCCATCCCCGGCAGCGACGGGTCCCAAAAGACCCGCCCCTCGACAAATTCCATCACGTAGAACATCGCCCCAAGCACGCTGTCATCGGTGCAGAGATGCAGGGCGCGGGCCACGGGCACATCCGTTTCGGCCAGTGCCGACAGCACCCGAAACTCCCGATCCACCGCATGGGCCGACTTCAGCAACTCGCCCGGCGGTTTGCGGCGCAGCACATAGGCCCCGCTTTCCGCGCGCAGCTTGTAGGTCGGGTTCGACTGCCCATCCGAGAATTTCTGCGCCGTGCGCAACCCGCGAAACCCCGGCAGATGTGCCTCCAGGTAGCTGCCTAGCCGCTTAAGCTCCGCCTCCTCCATCAGACCGGCCCCTTGTTGCCCTCGTGATGCGCCCTGACCAATTGCCGCCCAAGCGCCATCATATGCACCTGGTCCGGCCCATCTGCAAAGCGTATCTGTCTGGCATAATTGAACAATTCCGCCAGCGGCAGATCCTGGGTCAGCCCCTTGCCCCCATGGATCTGGATCGAGCGGTCAATCACCGTCTGCGCCATCATCGGCGCCACGATCTTGATCGCGGAAATCAGGTCTTTCGCGGCTTTCGCGCCATCCCGGTCGATCTTGGCCGCCGCCTTCAGGGTCAGCAGGCGCGCCTGTTCAATCTCGCACCAGCTTTTGGCAATGTCCTCGCGCACCGATTGATGCTGGCTGAGCCGCCGCCCGAAGGTTTCACGTTCTTCCACCCGGTCCATCATCAGCTCCAGCGCCCTCTGCGCGGCCCCCACCAGCCGCATGCAGTGGTGAATGCGCCCCGGCCCAAGCCGGCCTTGAGCAATTTCAAACCCCCTGCCCTCGCCAAGCAGCAGGTTGTCCGCTGGTACCCGCACATTATCAAACTCGATCTCGGCCTCGCCAAAAGGCGCATCCGCGTAGCCTAGAGTGGTGACATGGCGCAGGATATTCACACCCGGCGTGTCGCGCGGCACCAGGATCATGCTTTGCTGCTTGTGGCGATCGGGATTGTCCGGGGCAGACTTGCCCATAACAATAAACACCGCGCAGCTTTCGCGCATGCCACCCGTGGTATACCACTTGCGCCCGTTCACCACGTAGCTATCGCCATCGCGGCGGATTTCGGTGCGGATATTCGTGGCGTCCGAGGACGCGACATCCGGTTCCGTCATCGCAAAGCCAGACCGGATCTTGCCGTCCAGCAAAGGCTCCAGCCAACGCGCCTTCTGAGCCTCGCTGCCATAAAGCATCAGCGTTTCCATATTGCCCGTGTCGGGCGCATTGCAGTTGAAAAGCTCGGGCGCCCACCAGACCCGGCCCATGATCTCGGCCAGCGGCGCATATTCCAGGTTCGACAGATCCCCGCCATGGGCCTTTGGACGGAAAAGGTTCCACAACCCCGCCGCGCGGGCCTTCTCCTTCAGGTCCTCGTAGAAATCGGGCGTGCGAAAGGGTGTATCCGTGGTCTCGAAATGCCGCGCGAAAACGGGTTCCGCCGGATAGATATGTGCCTCCATGAACTCGGTCAGGCGCGCCTGCATCTCGCGCATCTTCGGCGTCGGTTCGAAATCCACCTGCTCACTCCTCCTCGCTGGTTGCAGGTAAGGTCCGCCCCTGTCCCCGGCCTGTCAACCGTGCCGTCGTGTCATTTCCGCAAGGCCGCCAAAAGCCCTTGCGTTTCGCCCACTCACCACTAGCCTCCCCCCTAATGACGGAGGCCCAGACATGACCATCCAACCACACCCGCTTTTTGATCTCTCGGGCCGCATCGCCCTCGTCACTGGCGCAAGTCGCGGAATTGGCGAGGAAATTGCCAAGATCCTCGCCGATCACGGCGCCCATGTGATCGTGTCCAGCCGCAAGATCGACGGGTGCGCCGCCGTGGCTGAGGCGATCAATGCGGCAGGCGGCAGCGCCGAGGCCTTCGCTTGCCATATCGGCGATATGGATCAGATCGCGACCGTGTTCGACCATATCAGGGCCACGCATGGACGGCTCGACATCCTCGTGAACAACGCCGCCACCAACCCCTATTTCGGGCATATACTCGACACGGATCTCGGCAGTTTTGAGAAGACGCTCGACGTCAATATCCGGGGCTACTTCTTCATGTCCGTTGAGGCAGGCAAGATGATGCGCGATCAGGGCAAGGGCGCGATCGTCAACACGGCTTCGGTCAACGCGCTGGAACCGGGCGACATGCAGGGCACTTATTCGATCACCAAGGGCGCGGTGGTGAACATGACCCGCGCCTTCGCCAAGGAATGCGCGCCGCATGGTATCCGCGTGAATGCGCTGGCGCCGGGCTGGACCCGAACGCGTTTCGCAGGGGCGCTGCTGGACAGCGAAAAACACTACAACGACATCATGGCCCGCCTGCCGATGAAACGCCCCGCAGAGCCGTCCGAGATGGCGGGCGCGGTGCTCTACCTCGTCTCGGATGCTGCCAGCTACACCACCGGGGAACTGCTGGTCGTCGATGGCGGGCTGACCATATGAAACGCTTTGAGGGCAAGGTCGCGCTGATCACCGGGGCCGCAAGCGGCTTCGGCAAACTGCTGGCCGAGGCATTGGCCGCAGAAGGCGCGCTTCTGGTCATGGGGGACCGCAACAAATGGGGCCTGCGCCATGTCGCGCGGGGGCATCTGGCCACTTACATGCGCTGTGACGTGACGAAAGAGGATCGCGTGAAGGCGCTTTGTGATCTCGCCATCGAACAGTTCGGGCGTCTAGACATCGCCGTGAACAATGCCGGCCTCGCGGGGCCGATGAAGCCGCTGACCGAGATCCGCGAAGATGAATTCGACCTTATTCACGCGGTCAACGCCAAGGGCACGTTTTTCGGCCTCAAGCACCAGATCCCCCTGATGCGGGACACCGGCGGCGCGATCCTCAACGTGGCCTCCGTCGCGGGCCTGGGCGCAGCGCCTAAACTGGCCGCCTATGCCGCCGCCAAACATGCGGTGGTGGGCCTCACGAAAACCGCCGCCATCGAGGAAGCGCGCAACAATATCCGCGTGAACGCCATCTGCCCCTTCTACAGTCCCACGCCGATGGTCACAGACAGCGACATGGCCGGGATGCAGGATTTCCTTGCCAACGCGTCCCCGATGAAACGTCTCGGCACGCCCGAGGAAATCACCGCCGCAATGATGGCCCTGCTCGATCCGGCCAACAGCTACATGACCGGTCAGGCCATTGCCATCGACGGGGGCGTGACCGCCTACTGACCTTCTTCTTTGCCCAAATACTCCCGCCGGAGGCGTCCCAACCTCACCACCGGGGATAGGGCCTGACACCCAAGCGCCGTCCTCGCCACGCAACTGCGGCAGCACGCGCCAAGGAGGTCCCCGCGCAAGCGGGGGTGACGAGGCGCGTTCCCGGGTCGACGCCAAAGGCGGCGAAACGAAAAGGGCGGCCCCGAAGGCCGCCCTGATCCGTTAACCGGGGCTCATCCCCCGCAGCCGTTCAGACCGTCGCCGCAAAAGCTCTACGGTCGTCAGCAGGGCGATCGAGATCACCACAAGGATCGTCGCCACCGCCAGAATCGTCGGCGAGATCTGTTCGCGGAGACCGATGAACATCTGCCAGGGCAGCGTCTTTTGCCCGGCGGAACCGACAAACAGCACCACCACAACTTCATCAAACGAGGTGATGAAGGCAAAGAGGCCGCCGGAAATCACCCCAGGCAGGATCAGTGGCATCTGCACCTTGAAAAAGGTCGTCACCGGATCCGCCCCAAGGCTCGCCGAGGCCCGCGTCAGCGACTTGTCAAAGCCCACAAGCGTCGCGGTCACGGTGATGATCACGAAGGGGATGCCAAGTGCCGCGTGCGCCAGCACGACGCCCAGATAGGTCCCCTGCAGCCCGATGCGGCTGTAGAAGAAATACATGCCGGCAGCCGAGATGATCAGCGGCACGATCATCGGCGAAATCAGGATCGCCATGATCGCGCCCTTGAAGGGCACATGGGACTGCGACAGGCCGATGGCGGCCAGGGTTCCGAAGGCGACCGACAGCAGGGTTGCCATGGGCGCGATCCGGACCGAGTTCCACAGCGGTTGCTGCCAATCCGGGTTGGTGAAGAAATCCCGGTAGTGATCCAGCCCATAGGCATCGGGATCCAGCGCCAGCATACCCGGCGTGAAGGTGAAGAAATCCTCGGCGTTGAAGCTCAGCGGGATGATCGTGATGATCGGGGCGATCAGGAAGAAGAAGATCAACCCGCAGATCACCCGGAAGCTGTAGAACCAGACTTTCTGGCCGGTCGAGGCATAAGGAGGAAGGCTGCTCATGTTCTTTACCCCAGCTTCACGTTGTCGATGCCCACGATGCGGTCATAGATCCAGTAGAGGATCAGCACGACCCCGAGGAGGATACTGCCAAGCGCAGCGGCCAGACCCCAGTTGAGCGACGATGAGATATGATAGGCGATCCGGTTCGAGATGAAGGTACCCGTCCGGCCCCCGACCAGTTCCGGCGTGATGTAGTAGCCGATGGCGAGGATGAAGACGAGGATACAGCCTGCCCCGATGCCCGGGATGGATTGCGGGAAATAGACCCGCCAGAACGCCGTCCAATCCGTCGCGCCAAGCGACTTGGCGGCACGCACGTAAGAGGGCGGAATGGTCTGCATCACCGAATAGAGCGGCAGGATCATGAAGGGCAGCAGAATATGCGTCATCGCGATGATCGTACCGGTCTGGTTGTTGATCAGCTGCAATCGCGCGTCATCGGCTACCAGCCCAACCCACACCAGGATGTCATTGATCACCCCCTGCTGTTGCAACAGCACCTTCCAGGCCGAGGTCCGCACCAGAAGCGAGGTCCAGAAGGGCAGCAGAACCAGGATCATCAGGATGTTCGACACCCGCATCGGCAGGTTCGCCAGCAGGAAGGCAATCGGGTAGCCCAGCAGCACGCAGCTGCCCATGATGACCAGCGACATGAACAGCGTCCGGCCGAACAGCGTCACATAGATCTGCCGGTCCTCCGGCTGCGCAGTGATCCCGTCCGCCGACAATTGCATGTCGATGGCGGTCAGGAAATAGCCCGGTGTGTAGGAGGGGGAATAGACCCAGATCGTCTCCATCAACTCGGGGTTCAGCCAGTCTTCGTCCAGATCTTCGAACTGATCGCGGATCGAGATGCTGTCGAACCCGCCCACGGCGTCTGCGGCGGCGCTCAACAGCGCGTTGCTGCCGGAATAGCCGCTGCCAGCCAGGTCACGATACAGCGAGAAAAACACGAAATCCTCGATGTTTTCCTCAGCCGGGTCATCTTCATTGGCCTCGATGGTGATCCGAACCCATGTATCGAAAGCGGCTGCGGTCTCGGGCAGTGCGGCGCGGATGGCGCTGTCGCCCATCAGCCCGGTCCAGGTGGCGTAGTCGGCCCATGCCGCATCCAGATCGGTGAATTGATCGGTATAGATGTCGGTGTCAAAGCGGCCCACGCCGCGGCCCGCCTGCCGGAACAGCGACGAGATGCCCGTCATCTCGTAGTTCAGACGGCTGCCGACACGGGTGTGGCGGCGGAACTCGGCGGCCTCGAACAGGTCGATATACAGCCCCGCATACACGTCTTCGCCCGGCGCTTCGTCGTGGTTCTCCCACTCCTCCATCGCGGCGACGGTGCGCGGCAGGGTCTCTCGTACGATCTGGTTTTCGACCGAGCGGAACAGCATGTCCGCGATCGGAAGGATGAAGGTGATCAGGATGAACAGAAGCAGCGGCGCGATCAGCAGCAGCGCACGGATCTTCTGGGCCCTGAGCGCGCGATTGAGGCTCGCTTTCAGGGGGCGCCCGTCAGCGGCCAGCACCGGGCCTGCGGGGGTATCTGCCGTATTGTCGGTCATTCGTGGCCTTCCACTAGGATAATGACGCTATCCGCCGAGGCCCGGCGAATTTCGGCCACTTCCTGATATTCTGGGTCGTTGTAAGCGGCCTTGGCGGCCTCAAAGCTCGGGAACTCGATCACCACATGGCGCTCGAATGTCTCACCTTCCGGCACTTCGGACCGACCGCCCCGGACAATGAACTTGGCGCCCAGGTTCTGAAGGATCGGCGTATCGCGCCGGATATATTCCGGGTAGGCGTCAGGATCGGTGACGGTGATATGTCCGATGATATACCCCTTGGGCATCTGTCCCCCGCCTTTCGTGGTGAGCTGGCAAGGCGGCGCATGTCCGCCTTGCCGGTGTCTCAGGTCATCGGGCGGGGCGCGAACCCCGCCGCGAACGTCAGCTTACTGCGACAGCCACGCCTGGAAACGGGCGTCCATGTCGTCGCGGTAATCGGCCCACCATTCGTAGTTGAACAGGAAGGTCCGCTGCGCGTTGGCCGGGTCGGTCGGCATATGCGGCGCCATGTCGATGCCCAGTTCAGCGTGCTGACCCACCAGCGGTGCGGACGATGCGCGGCCCGGACCGTAGGAGATCCAGCGAGCCTGATCCGCCAGACGCTGCGTGTCGGTTGCGAAGCGGACGAAGTCCAGCACGCGGGCCAGACGGTCTTCCGGCAGGCCTTCGGGGATGATCCAGCCATCAAGGTCGAACACCTGCGCGTCCCACATCATGGCGACGGGCTGGTCCTGCTCTTCGATCAGGCTGAACAGACGACCGTTATAGGTCGACCCGAGCACAACCTCGCCGTCAGCCAGAAGCTGCGGGGTGTCGGCACCGGCGGTCCACCAGACGGTGCTGTCCGCGATGGTGTCGAGCACAGCAAAGGCGCGCGCGATGCCTTCCTCGGTTTCCAGCACGTCATAGACGTCTGCCTGGTCGACACCGTCGCACATCAGCGCCCATTCCATGTTGCCGATCGGGCGACGTTCCAGCGAGCGCTGACCGGGGAAGTTTTCCAGGTCGAACACGTCACAGATATCGTCGGGGGTGTTGCCGCCCCATGCTTCCACGTCGGTGCGATAGCCGAAGGTGGTGGAATACACGATCTGCGGGATGAAGCAGTCGGACACGATCAGGTCGCCGAAGTCTTCGGAGGCCGGGGTGCCGTCGGGCGCCGGGGCCAGAACCTCGTCATGGTCGATTTCCATCGCCAGACCTTCGTCGCACAGACGCATGGCGTCCGCGGCCACAACGTCAACCAGATCCCAGGTGATGTTGCCGGCTTCGTTCATGGCGCGCAGACGGGCCACGGCCTCGGCCGAGCTTTCGTCCCAGATTACTTCCAGGCCTTCGTGCATCGCCTGGTAGGGCGCAGAATACGCGTTCACCTGGCTGGCCTGGTAGGCCCACCCCAGCTGACAAGCGTCATGCTGTTGGCCATATGGGCATCTGCATGCGCCATGGAAGCGGCCATTACCGCGCCCGAGGTCAGCATAAGAGCTGTCTTGAGTTTCATGAGTCTCTCCTCTGTTGATCGTCTTTATTAGAATAGGCACCGCCCCCATTCAGAGGGGCGGGTCCGTTGCTCAGGCGTCCAGCGCCCGGCAATCCTCTGCGCGCCAGCCGATCTCGATCTGCTCGCCGGGCTGTAGCCGGCGCTGATCGGGGGCGTTACGCGTCTTGATGATGAAATCCTCGTTGCCGGCCACACGCAGCCGGGTGCGATAGATGTCACCCATATAGATGAACTCCAGCACTTCCGCCTTGATGGTGTGCGCGCCGGGGGTCATCCGTTCCTTGTTGAATTCCACCCGCTCGGGGCGGATCGACACGAGCGTCCGCTCGCCGACCTTGCTGACATTCACGGGCTTGGTGTCGATGATCTCACCATCGTCCAGCCGCACCTCTGCGCGGTCGCCGTCGATCTTGCTGACGGTTCCCATCAGCGTGTTGTTCTCGCCGATGAACTGCGCCACGAAGCTGTTGGACGGTGCCTCATACAGCTCGTCCGGCGGGGCCAGCTGCTGAATGCGGCCATCGTCGAACACGGCAACGCGGTCCGACATGGTCAGCGCTTCGGTCTGGTCGTGGGTCACATAGACCGTGGTGATGCCGAGGTTATGGGCCAGGTTGGTGATCTCGAACTGCATGTGTTCACGCAGTTGCTTGTCGAGCGCGCCAAGCGGTTCGTCCATCAGAACCAGCTCCGGTTCAAAGACGAGCGCACGCGCCAGAGCGATCCGCTGCTGCTGACCACCGGACAACTGGGCCGGACGGCGACCGCCGAAATCGCCCATCTGCACCATGTCGAGCGCCCGCTTCACCTTCGCTTCCTGGTCGGATTTGCCCATGTTGCGGACTTGCAGCGGGAAGGCGAGGTTTTCGGCCACCGTCATGTGCGGGAACAGGGCGTAGTTCTGGAACACCATGCCGATGCCACGCTTGTGCGGCGGGATGTTGTTGATCGGCTGACCGCCCAACAGGATTTCCCCGTGCGTCGCCGTCTCGAACCCGGCCAGCATCATCAGACAGGTGGTTTTCCCCGACCCCGAGGGACCAAGCATGGTCAGGAATTCACCCTTTCCAACGCTGAGATTGAGGTCTTTTACGACGAGTGTTTCGCCATCGTAGCTTTTCTGCACGCGGTCGAAGACCACGAAGTTTTCCGATCCGGAACTCGCGTTCATGTTTCTTCCCTGTTGTCCGGCGCCGGGGCGCTGGTTCTTATTTTCGGCTCTGGCGGCCATTCTTTATGCATCCGCCTCGGTTTCTGGCACGCCAAACGACGCATGGTCGTCGAAAACCGACACGTATGTCCTGTTGCCCACCTTAAGCGCACAGACGAAGGCGTCCAGCCCCCGCAGGGAATTTAGTTCGAAAGACCAAAATACAGGGGTTTGTTAGGCAATCAGTGCAAGGGGTTGCGCTATAGATACGCGGAAATTGGACATCGGAGCCACTCGACCCTGACCGGTTGTGCAGCCTGCGGGAATCAGGTCCCGGATCAAATAGCCAAAGCCCAAGGCTGATTCGCGGCGATCGGGATTCGGGTGGCGCAGATCACAGCGCCGCCTCCAGCGATACCAGATCGGGGGCGGGCAGCCGGCCCATAAGTGACCGGAAAAGTCCCCGGCAGTCCGGTCCGCGCCAACCGGAGGGAAAAAAACAGTCCGGCAGGTCGGGATGACGGAACAGCAGGCGCCGCCAGCTATGAACGACAAGCAGACGCAGCGCCGCGGCCTCTGCCGTTGCCAGCGGAGGGGCGCGATCCAGTTTGGACAGCAGCGTTGAGAAATCCCGCTCCAACGCCGCATATTGCGCCATCAGATCCGGCGGGCAAACCTGTTCCCGCAGCCAGTCAGGCACCGAGACCTGCCCGGTTTCCACACCCAGCAAGCCCTTGAGAGTTTCGGGCAGAGGCCCCTGCCCGATCACCACCTGCGATCCCACCGGCAGGTATTCCCCGGTCAGCAGGAAACTGTCGAGCTGCCCCCGGCCGGTCTGCTCCCCGGTGCCGGACACCAAAAGATGCCACCTGTCCGGAAAGCCGCGCTCGGCCTCGTAGATGCGCGGGCTGGCCTCGGCGCTTTGCCTGCGCCCCATGGGGGTCAGGAAATGCAGGCTGCTCCGCCCTTCGCGGACACTGTCGATCCAGCCATCCTTTCGCAGGCGGAACAACGCCACGCGCATCGCTTCGGGCTTCACGCCCATCAGGCCAACAAGCCGCGTCAGCGCCGCGCCGCTGATCCGGTCTCCGTCACGCCGGGCAAGATCGCCGAAGATGGTCACGATCAGCGACCAGACCCGGTGGCTTTCGCCCCCGGTCAGCAAAGCCGCCGCATCCCGGAATGTCTGGCTTTCCGTCTCCATGGCGCGACTATAGGCAGGCGCGGCGCGGCTCGCCACTCTCAGAAGGCGACCATGGTCAAAAGCTCGTATTCCGCGACCATTTCGTCATCCTGATTGGTCAGGGTCGCGTGCCAGCGGACCTCTCCATATTCATCGTTGCGCCGGGTCTTCTTCTTCACCGTCAGCCGCACCTTGATCGCGTCGCCTGCCTGCACCGGCTTCATGAAGCGCAGACCATCCAGCCCGGTATTGGCCAGAACCGGGCCTTCATTGGGTTCCACGAACAGCCCCGCCGCGAAGGACAGCAGCAAATAGCCATGCGCCACGCGGCCGGGGAAGAACGGGTTCCGCTTTGCGGCCTCCTCATCCATATGGGCATAGAAGGTGTCGCCGGTGAAATGGGCGAAATGCTCGATATCCTCCAGCGTCACCTCGCGGGGATCGGTGTGGATCGTCTCGCCAATCGCCAGATCGCCAAAACGGCGGGTGAACGGGTGCGCCGGGCCTTCGATCTCTGCCGCGCCGGGCACCCAGGTGCCGCCGATGGCCGACTGGATGTCCGGGCTGCCCTGAATGGCCGTGCGCTGCATGTAATGCAGGACGCCCCTGATGCCGCCCATTTCCTCGCCGCCCCCCGCGCGCCCCGGCCCGCCATGGACCATATGCGGCAGCGGCGAGCCATGGCCGGTGCTTTCGGTCATCGAGTCGCGGTTGTTGAAGTAGAGACGCCCGTGGAAGGCTCCCGACCCGAGCGCCACCTCGCGGGCGACGGCGGGATCATGGGTGATGACGGATGCCACCAGAGACCCCTGCCCCCGGTTCGCCAGCTCCACCGCATGGCCCAGATCGCGATAGCCCATGACGGTGCTGACCGGCCCGAAGGCTTCGGTGTCATGCACACGCTCGGCCCCGTCGGGATCGGCACAATGGAACAGCATCGGCGGCAGGAAGGCGCCTTTCGATCCAGCCATGGCGAAGTCATCGGGGTCCCCGAATACCCGCTCCGCCTCTGTCCCGATCAGCGCCGCTTTCTCCAGCACATCGGCCTTCTGCGCCGCACTGACCAGCGCGCCCATGCGCACACCCTCGTCCTGCGGATTGCCGATGGTGGTGCTGCCAAGCCGGGCCGACAGTGCCTCTAGCAACGCAGGCACCGCAGCCTGTGGCGCGATGATCCGGCGAATGGCGGTGCATTTCTGGCCCGCTTTCGTGGTCATCTCTCGCGTCACTTCCTTGACGAAGAGATCAAATTCCGGCGTGCCCGCAACGGCATCCGGCCCAAGGATCGAGGCGTTCAGGCTGTCCTGCTCCGCCACGAAGCGCACCGAATTGCGCAGGATCACCGGGTTCGACCGCAGAGCCAAAGCGGTCTGCGCCGATCCGGTGAAGCTCACCACATCCTGACAGCCAAGCCGGTCGAGCATATCGCCCACCCCGCCCGACACCAGTTGCAACGCGCCGGCGGGTAGGATGCCGCTCTCAACCATGATCCGCACTGCCAGTTCGGTCACGTAACAGGTGGCCGTCGCGGGTTTGACAATCGCAGGCACCCCCGCCAGCAGCGTCGGCGCGAGCTTTTCCAGCATCCCCCAAACGGGGAAGTTGAACGCGTTGATGTGAACCGCAACCCCTTGCAATGGCGTCGCAATATGCTGACCGAGGAAGGTGCCATTGCGGCTTAACTGCTCCACCTCGCCATCAAGATACACATGCCCATCCGGCATTTCCCGCCGCCCCTTGGAGGCGAAGACGAACATCGTGCCGATGCCGCCATCAATGTCGATCAGGTGATCCGATTGCGTGGCCCCGGTGCTGAAGCTGAGGTCATAGAGCGCTTGCTTATGCTTGCCCAGTTCCAGCGCCAGAGCCTTCAACATCCGCGCGCGGTCGTGGAACGTCATGGCCCGCAGGGCCGGTCCGCCTACACCCCGCGCATAGTCCAGCATGTCCTGCACCGGCAGGGCCGATCCGGCCCGCGCCATCGGCTCACCCGTGACGGCGCTCGCGATCATCCGCGCGCTGCTATCGGGCGCAATCCACTCGTCCGCGGCGAAGCTTTTGATATCCAGCAGGCTCATGTCCGTTCTCCTTCCAGCGCGCGGGCAAGATGGTCGGCCAGGGCCCAGGAGCCGGGGCTTTCCCCCGCCACCTCGGCCATTACGCGGGCCATCGCGGCCCACCCCACCTCAGCCGCATATTGCATCGGCCCGCCCCGCCAGCGCGGGAAACCGTAGCCATGCAGCTTGACCATATCGACCGCCGCGAAATCCTCGGCGGTCCCTTCCTCCACGATCCGCGCGCCTTCATTGGCATAGACGGCCAGCAGCCGGTCGCGGATCTCCTGTTCCGTGTATTTGCGCCGGGTGATGCCGCGTTCGGCCGAATAGGCCACGATCAGCGCCTCGACCTCCGGGTCACGCTGCGGTGCACGACTGCCCTCGGCATAGGTATACCAGCCCTTGCCGCTGCGCTGCCCAAGGCGGCCCAACTCGCACAGCGTATCGGCGATGCTCTCATAGCGCTCTGCGGGGTCACGCGTTTCTGCCTGCCGCTTGCGGTTGGCCCAGGCGATTTGCAGCCCCGTCAGGTCCTGCAATTCAAACGGCCCCATCGGCATACCAAAGCCCCGCATCGCTGCATCCACCTCATGCGGCAGCGCGCCATCGGCCAACAGATATTCCGCCTCGCGCCGATAGGCCGACAGCATCCGGTTGCCGATGAACCCGTCACAGATGCCCGACAGCACCGCGATCTTGCGCAGCCGCTTGGCCAGTTGGAACCCGGTGGCCAGCACATCGGGGTCGGTTTCAGGGGTGTTCACCACCTCGACCAGCTTCATCACATGGGCGGGCGAGAAGAAATGCAGGCCGAGGCATCGCGCCTTGTTGGGGATGTCGGCAAAAATCTCCTGCGGATCGAGATAGGAGGTATTGGTGGCAAGGATGGCGTCCTGCGACAGATGTTTCGCCAATTCCGCAAACACCGCCTGCTTGACGCCCAGGTCCTCGAACACCGCCTCAACCGCCAGATCTACGCCAGAGGCCGCCGCGTAATTATCCACCGCCGCGAAGGCGGTCATCTGGCTTTCATACTGGGATTGCGAAATTTTCCCGCGTTTCAGCGCCCCGGCAACCAGCCCCTCCACGCGGCCTTGCGCGGCGCTTGCCTCTTTTGCGCTTCGCTCGATCAAGGTCACCCGCAATCCGGCAGACAGACAAGAGGCGGCAATCCCCGCCCCC
>NZ_JASHJX010000013.1 GCF_030732985.1 Nioella sp. MMSF_3534 | reverse complement strand
GGCCGCGCGGGTCGACATGGCGAAGCCACGGCGAAACCGAAGCTTCCCTTGGCGGGATCAGCCGCCCAGAAGGTTGCTCAGCACCGCCAGCCCGGTGCCGATCACCAGCGCGCCGAACCCCGCAATCCGCAGGGTCTCTTCCGGCTCGTGCTGCATGCGCCGCATCAGGTCCTTCATGAGCGAAGGGGCCAGCGCATAGGCCAGCCCCTCGATCACAAGCACCAGTCCGAGCCCCCAGAGGATCGTCTGGATCATCGTTTACTCCGCAGGCGCGGGCACGACCACAGTGGCACGGCCACCGGGCTGCCCGAAGAAGTCGAAGAACGCGCTGTCCGGGTTCAGGACAATCGACGAGTTCTCACCGTTCAGGGCCCGTTCATAGGCGGTCATGGAGCGGTAGAATTCGAAGAAATCCGGGTCCTGACCGAAGGCTTCCGCGAAGATCCGGTTCCTCTCGGCATCGGCCTCACCTCGGATGATCTCGGCTTCGCGGTTGGCATCCGATACCAGTTCGACCACGGTCCGGTCGGCCTGGGCGCGGACGCGCTGTGCGGCTTCCTCACCGCGGGCGCGTTCGTCGGTGGCTTCCCGTTCGCGTTCCGCCCGCATCCGGGCGAAGGTGGCTTCGAGGTTCTGAAGCGGCAGCGCGGTCTGCTTCAGACGCACGTCCAGCACATCAAGACCGAGCGGCGCGGCCAGGGCGCGGGCCTGAAGGGTGATGCGCTGCATCAGCTCGGCCCGATCCGAGGACAGGATGGTGTTCGACGTGACCCCATCAGCACCCAGAACAGCCCGGATCTGCGGGTTCAGGATGTCTTCGAGCAGCCGGTCGGCCTCGCGGATGCCGCCCACACCGACAGCCAGACGGAACTGGCGGGTGTCGATGATGCGGTAGCGGGCGAAGGCGTCAACGACCAGACGCCGGTCATCCGAGGGCGTGACCTCGATCGGCGCGGTGTCGAGCGACAGGATGCGGTCATCGTAGAACACGACCTGTTCGAAGATCGGAATGCGGAAGTTCAGCCCCGGCTCCTCGATCTCGGTGCGGATGTCCCCGAAGCGCAGCACCAGCGCGCGCTGGCGTTCGTCGACAATGAAGACCGAGCTCATGAGGATCGCCACGACGATCACGATGGCGGGGATGATGAAAGTTGCCTTGCGCATGGCTCAGTTCCCCCGGCTGCGAAGTTCATTGAGCGGCAGGTAGGGCACGACGCCCCCCATTCCGCCAGCGGCGTCGGTGTCGAGGATGATGGTGTCCATCCCGCCGAGCACCCGTTCCATGGTTTCGAGGTAGAGACGGGTCCGGGTCACATCGGGCGCTTGCAGGTATTCCTCAAGCACGGCGGCGAAGCGGCTGGCTTCACCCTGGGCTTCGTTCACGACGAGCGCGCGGTAGCCTTCGGCCTCTTCGAGAAGCTGCGCGGCTTCACCGCGTGCCCCTGCGAGCACCTGGTTGGCATAGGCGTCGGCCTGACGTTCCAGCCGGTCGCGTTCCTGTTCGGCGGCCTGCACGTCGCGGAAGGCGTCGATCACTTCGACCGGCGGGTCGGCGCGGTCGAGGTTGAGACGCACAACGTTGATGCCGGAATCATAGCTGTTCAGCGTGGTCTGGATCAGTTCCTGCACGGTGTCGGCGATGATCTGACGGTCGCGGTTCAGGATCGGGGCCAGTTGCGATGCGGCGATGATCTCGCGCATGGCAGCCTCGGACACGGCGCGCACGGTGGCCTCCGGTTCCGCAAGGTTGAAGAGATAGGCTTCGGGGTCGGAAATGTTCCAGACCACTTCGAAGTCGATATCCACGATGTTTTCATCGGTGGTCAGCATGAGGCCGGTGTCACCACCGCCCGAGCGGGCAATGCCGATGGATTCCGTCCGGTTGGTCGTGACTTCGACGATCTCGGCGGTGACCAGCGGCCAGGGTGCAAAGTTGAGGCCCGGATCGCGGACGGCAAAGCGTTCGCCCAGGAACAGCTCGACCGAGCGTTCTTCCGGCGCGACCGTGTAGACCGAGGCATAGGCCCAGAGCGCCGCTGCCGCGACGAGGCCGATGATCACGGTGCCACGGCCGAACTGCGGGCCTTCGCCTCCGCCGGAACCGCCGCTGCCGCCACCGCGACCGCCCATCAGGACGCGCAGCTGTTCCTGGCCCTTGCGGACGATCTCGTCAATTTCGGGGATCTGCTGACCCTCGCCCGGACGTCGCCCGCCGCGATTGTCATCGTCATTTCCCCTGTTTCCTCCGCCACCAGAGCCGCCACCGCCGCCCCAGGGTCCGCCAGAATGTCCAGCCATGCCGGTTTCTACCCCTTGTTATTGCGTGAGCGCGCCCGCAAGGCGCACCCGTTTCCATACGCTACCTGTGCCCCTTGGCCCGGAAAATCAAGCCGTGCGCACAGGTGTTTTCATCGTGACCAGTTCCTCGGCCATGGTCGGATGCACCGCCATGGTCCGGTCGAAGTCCTCTTTCGTGGCCCCCATCTTGACGGCGATGCCCGCCAGCTGGATCAATTCACCCGCGTGATCGCCCACCAGATGCACGCCCAGAACCTTGCGCGTATCGGCACAGACAATCAGCTTCATCATCACCCGTTCCTCATGCCCGGCAAAGAGCGTCTGCATGGGGCGGAAGGCGGCAGAGTAGACCTCGATGGGGCCAGCATCGCGCGCCTGTTCCTCGGTCAGACCAACGGTGCCCAATTCGGGCTGCGTGAAGACAGCGGACGGGATCAGGTCATGGTCAGCCTTGCGCGGGGTGCCGCCGAAGACCGTGTCGGCAAAGGCGTGACCTTCGCGGATCGCCACCGGCGTCAGGTTCACCCGGTCGGTCACGTCGCCCACTGCGAAGATCGAGGGGATGTTGGTCTGGCTGTAATCATCGACCTTGATCTCGCCATTGCGGCCCATCTCGACGCCGATCTCCTCCAGTCCCAATCCAGTGCTGTTGGGTTTGCGGCCCGTGGCGTAGAGAACCTTTTCGAAGACCTGCTCCATCCCGTTGGAGGCCTTGACCCAGATACCCTCCTCCACGGCTTTCATCTCCAGCACATCGGTGCCTACATGCAGCTCCACCCCGCGGGCCTGCATGGCATCGGCCACATGACCGCGCGCCTCGTCGTCAAAGCCACGCAACACCTGCGCGCCGCGATAGAATTGGGTCACTTCTGTACCGAGGCCGTTGAAGATGCCGGCAAATTCACAGGCGATATAGCCGCCCCCGACAATGAGAATGCTTTCGGGCTGCCTGTCGAGTTTGAAAACCTCGTTCGAGGTCATCACGAGGTCAGAGCCCGGGAAGTCCGGCACGAAGGGCCAGCCGCCGGAAGCGACAAGAATATGTGCAGCGGTGAAGGTCTGGCCATCAGACAGTTCCACCGTGTGGGGGTCTTTCAACACAGCGCGGGCGTTATGCGTCACCACGCCGGACCGGTCCAGATTGCCGCGATAGGCCGCTTCCAGCCGGTCAAGCTCTGCATCCAGCTTGCTGCGGAACTTGGTCCAGTTGAACCCGTGCACCTCTGCATCCCAGCCATAGGCGGCGGCATCATGAACCTGACCGGGATAGCCCGAGGCATAGACCATCAGCTTTTTGGGAACGCAGCCGCGAATGACGCAGGTACCGCCCATGCGGTATTCCTCTGCCAGACCGACCCGCGCGCCATGTTCCGCCGCGATCCGGCCCGCGCGCACACCGCCCGAGCCGCCGCCGATGACGAAAAGATCATAGTCAAACTGGCTCATGGCCTGCTCCTCAATCGCTGTTTGTGACGTGCCGCAGCTAGGGGGTTGCCTGCAAAAGGGCCATACGCATCAGCGCACAAGCCCCCGTGCATCAGTCCGAGACGTCCAAGAACAGGTTATCGGTGTCGATGATGTCGATCTGCTCGTGTTCGACGGTGCCGTTGTTGATGTCGCGCACTTCGACGCTGCCATCGCCCGCGCCGATGATCACGATATCGCAGATATCCAGGAACAGGCCGTTTTCCACGACGCCGGGGATCTGGTTGAGGACCAGAGACACCTGCTGCGGGTTGGGAATATGGCGCAGATGCAGGTCGAGGATGAAGTTGCCCTCATCCGTGCGGAACGGCTGGTCATTGGCCAGCCGCAGCGAGGTCGTGGTTCCCAGCACGTCGAGATTGCCCAGCATCTCCTCGATCAGCGCCTTGGAGGTCTGCCAGCCGAAGGGGATGACCTCGACCGGCAGCGGGAAGGCGCCAAGCGTTTCCACCTGTTTGGTTGCATCCGCGATAACGATCATTTGATCCGAGGCGGTGGCGACAATCTTTTCCTGCAACAGCGCCCCGCCGCCACCCTTGATCAGGTTCAGATGCGGGTCGTATTCATCCGCCCCGTCAATGGTCAGGTCCAGCCACTTGACCTCATCGAGGGTGGAAATCGGCACGCCCACCTGCCGCGCCAGGTCCGCCGTGCGGGTCGAGGTGGCGACGCCGGTCACGCGAATGCCCTCTTCGCGCACCATCTCGCCCAGACAGCGCACCATCCATGCGGCGGTCGACCCGGTCCCAAGCCCGACGCGCATGCCGTCCTCGACATAATCCACCGCCCGCTTGGCGGCCACGAACTTGGCTTTATCAATAGGAGAGAGCTCTGCGGTCATCGGCTTGCCCGTTTTGGTTCCGTCACGAGGCTATTACACAAGCAGGCCGCGCGGCGCGAGGGAAAAACCCCTCAGAACAGCGCCGAAACCGCCGCGGGAAGGTGCTCTTTGGGCAGGATCACCAGCATCGCAGGCTGATCGACCTCAAGGCGCACCTCTTCGGCCACCACCCGGTTCGAGGTGCCGATGGCCCGACCCGGAGCGAAGGCAATGCCGTCAATGGGCCATTGCAGCCCGTCCGAGCTGCCGCTGACCGCCGCCATGGGAAACAAGGACAGCCGCGTCCCGACGGGCAGCACCAGCCGCAAGGCGGGCGGGCAGAGAAAGACGATATCCTCCTCGGCCACGACAATGCAGCGCGGGACAGGGCAGCGGATCAGTGTGTGCCAGGCGGCCAGTTCATGATCCGTGCGCCCTCCGGTCATCCCGAGCGCCAGAACGCCGGGCGCATCGATTCGGGCCAGCGCCTTCTCGAAATCGGTGCTTTCCTGCTCCGATACGTGGACCAGCCTGTCAGCGGGCAACTCTGCGCGGGCCTTTGCCGACAGGGAATCGAAATCGCCAACCACCAGATCGGGCACATATCCCAGTTCCAGCGCCCGATCCGCCGCCCCGTCAGCCGCCACCAGCACTGGCGCTTTTCTCAAGGAATCGGCAAGATCACCTGTGTTAACGTCGCCACCGCCCAATATTGTCACCAAAGTGTCATATCGGAAGGACCCAGATGCGCTTTCCAAATTCTCGCCGTTTTTCGCGTCAGAAATCACTGAATGGCCCCAATGCCGTCCCGTTTGGCTGGAATAGGTTTGTTACACCTTTTCTCAAGATGGTAAATTCCGGGATCGAACTCGGACGAGCAGAGATTGAGCCATGAGCGACGAAAACAAGATCCTTACAGTATCCTACGGGACGTTCTCCTGCACCTTGGAAGGGTTCGACAATCCGTTCGAGGCAATGAAGGCCATTGCGGAATACTTCCGTGATCTCGCCGCCGGTGACAGGTTCTTCGGGGCGGAACCCCCGACCCCCGACACCGAAACGCTACACCGGATCACCGAGGACGCCATCCAGGCCCGCGTCGATGCGCGGATCATGGAAAGCGGACTGCTGCTGCGCCCCTCGGCCTATCGTGATGCGGATGACGCGGAACCGCTGGATGCAGGCGATGTGACGGAGGCTGCGGCTCCGCAAATGGCGGCGGAAATCTCTGACGCGGAAGACGCCGATGCTGATGCCGCGCCCGAGATGGAAGCACCAGACGCCGAAGCAGAGCCGGAGGCAATGGGCGAAGAGGCCGCTGACGCCGGGGACACGCCGGTTGCGGAAGATGACGCTGCTGAAGATGATCGGGCCGAGCCCGTAGAAGAACCCGCCGCAGAGGATGCGACGGAAGTGGACGTTGTGGACAGCAGCCCGGCCGAGGAAGACACCGCCGCCGAAGCGGAGACCGGGGAATCGGCTGACGCAGAATCCCAGGCAGACGCTGTCGCCGCCACGGACGACCAGCCTGAAGCGGTTGCAGAGGCAGATGCCGAACCGCAGGCAGAAGCCCCCCGCAGCGATTCCATCGCCGCAGCCGCTGCGATGGCCGGTGCCGCCTTTGCCGCTGCCATGGCAGATCCTGCCGAGGCCGCTGCCAGCGAAGAGCCTGAAGAAGAGGCCACTGTGGACGCTGCGGAGTACAGTGCCGAGGACGCTCTGCCCGACACGGCCGCACCCGGCGAAGCCGGAGAGGACACGCTGTCCGCCGTGATGCAGGCCATGGCGACGGTTGCGGATGACGATCTGGAAGATGATGCCGCCGAAGCCCCGCAAGCCATCGCCGAGACCGAAGACGACACGGATGGCGCCGCAGAGGATATCGCTGCCGCACTGGCGGACAGCATCGCTGCCGCCGATGACGTGATCGAAGACGCCGCCGAGGAACTCGAAGACACCGCCACCACCATGGCGGAAGAGGTCTCGGATCAGGCGCAAGAGGTCGTTGAAGACCTGACCGAGGCGGCACGCGAACCCGCCGAGGACAGCTACCCCGACCCCGACAGCGTGGCCGCCAAGCTGGCCCGCATCCGTCGCGTCGTGGCCATGGAAGAGGACGAAGAGGCCGCCCCCGCAACCGGATACAGCGAGGACGAAGACGATAGCGACCCTTTTTCCGATGGTCCGGCCGCTGAAGCGGCAGAAGACACCGCCCCGGAGGCCGTGACCGAACCCCACCCTGTCGCCACCGAACAGGACGCCCCCGAGGCTGAACCCGCGTCAGCACAGGCGCCCGCCCGCGCCCCGCGTGTCTGGGTGATCCGCGGCCGCGCACCCGAGGCACAGAATGCGCCCGAAACCGCTGACGCCAGCCCGGCCGCAGCCGAGGCAACGGCTGCGGCGGACGTTCCCGCCGAGGAAGACGCCACACTGGCACCGGATGCAGAAGCCGAGTTGCAGCGCGAACTGGCGCAGATCGAAGCCGAACGCGAAGCCCGCCGCGCCGAACGCGAAGCCCGCCGCCAGCACATGAGCGGCGGCGATGTGGCCGAGGCCAATGTCAGCCGCCTGTTTGACGCGACCGACAGCCACCTGTCCACCGATGAAAGCACCCGTCGCCGGGCCAATATCGAACACCTGAAAGCCGCCGTTGCGGCCCGTGCCGCCGAAGAACAGCTGACCGGCCCGCAAGAGCCGCGTGACGACACCGCCCAGTATCGTGAAGATCTGGCGCAGGTCATGCGCCCGCGCCGGGTTCAGAACAACGGCCGTCGCCGGTCCGACCGCCCGGCCAGCGAACAGCCGCGCCAGACGCCGCTGGTTCTGGTCTCCGAACAGCGCGTCGACGAGGGCAACAACCGCCCCGCCCCGCAGGCCAGCATCGTGCGCCCGCGCCGGGTGACCCGTGGTGGGGCCGCCCTGGCCCATGCGCAGCAGGAGGACCGGGACGAGGATCAGGCCGCGCCATTGACGCTCGCCGCGAATGACCGCGTGACGCGCATGCCAGAGCCCGAGGAAAACCTGTTCGACACGGACCAGAGCTTTCACGCCTTCCTGCAGGAACAGGACATCGAGGACCTCACCGAAGTGGCCTCGGCCGCCTGCGGGTTTCTGGCCGTGCAGCGCGGTCAGCAGGTCTTCAGCCGCTCGGAAGTCATCCGCATGGTGCAGGACCGCCCCGGCGACAGCGTAACCCGCGAAGAGGCGATCCGTGCCTTTGGCAGGGTTCTCAATGACGGCCAGATCGAGAAGATCCGGCGCGGTCAGTTCCGGCTATCGCCTCGCTCGCCCTATTCGAACGACTGATCCGGCAGCATACACGCTGAACCGCGCCCGGGCCTAGTCGCCTGGGGTCTCGTCGTGCCCGGCATCGGGGTCGGCCTGTCCCACGCCCTTGAAGATGGCACGGAAGGGCAGCGCCCACAGGATGCCGAGCGCGATGTAGATGCCCAGTTCCAGCAGGATCGAGGGCCGGTCAAACAGGCTGAGCAGGAACCAGGCCAGCCCGATATAGACCGGCAGCCCCACCAGCAGGATGATCAGCGACCAGCGGCGCCGCGCTTTGTAGGACAGCGCCATCAGTCGGCAAACGGGTCGGTCACGAGGATCGTGTCGTCCCGCTCCGGGCTGGTGGACAGAAGCGCGACGGGGCACTGGATCAGCTCCTCGACCCGGCGCACATATTTGATCGCATTGGCAGGCAGATCGGCCCAGGACCGCGCGCCCTCGGTCGATTCCGACCAGCCGGGCATTTCCTCGTAGATCGGTTTGCAGCGCGCCTGCTGGTCAGCCGCCGTGGGCAGGTAATCCAGCCGTTCGCCGTCGAGATCGTAGGCCACGCAGATTTTCAGCGTCTCGAACCCGTCCAGAACGTCGAGCTTGGTCAGTGAGATGCCGTTGATGCCTGACGTGGCGCAGGTCTGGCGCACAAGGCAGGCATCGAACCAGCCGCAGCGGCGCTTGCGGCCCGTGGTGGTGCCGAACTCATGCCCGCGTTCGCCAAGGCGCTGGCCGTCCTCATCCTCCAACTCGGTCGGGAACGGGCCTTCGCCCACGCGGGTGGTGTAGGCCTTGACGATGCCAAGCACGAAATCGATGGCATTGGGGCCGATGCCGACGCCGGTCGCGGCCTGTCCGGCGATGACGTTCGAAGAGGTCACGAACGGATAGGTGCCGAAGTCGATATCCAGCAACGCGCCTTGCGCCCCTTCAAACAGGATCCGTTTGCCAGCACGGCGCTTTTCATTCAGCACCTTCCAGACCGGCGCGGCAAAGGGCAGGATCTGCGGCGCGATCTCTTTCAGCGCAGCGATCAGCGCGTCGCGGTTGACGGGGTCGATCCCCAGCCCACGGCGCAGCGGGTCGTGATGTTGCAGCGCGCGGTCAACGCGGGCGATCAGGGTGGACTCATCCGCCAGATCGGCGACACGGATGGACCGGCGGCCCACCTTGTCTTCATAGGCGGGGCCGATGCCGCGCCCGGTGGTGCCGATCTTGGTGCCCTTGCTGGCCGCCTCTTCGCGGGCGCGGTCAAGCTCGCCATGAATGGGCAAGATCAGCGGCGTGTTCTCGGCGATCATCAGTGTTTCGGGCGTGATGTCCACCCCCTGATCGCGCACGGTGGCGATCTCGTTCATCAGGTGCCACGGGTCCAGCACCACGCCGTTGCCGATGACACTGAGCTTGCCGCCGCGCACCACGCCGGAGGGCAGCGCATGCAGCTTGTAGACCTTGCCGTCGATGACCAGCGTATGGCCGGCATTGTGCCCGCCCTGGAACCGGGCGATGACGTCTGCGCGCTCGCTCAGCCAGTCGACGATCTTGCCCTTGCCTTCGTCGCCCCACTGGGCGCCCACGACAACCACATTGGCCATGTCCGAGGTTCCTTCCTGATCAAACCGGGCCGTGTATAGCGATGGCCTTGCGCCTGCGAAACCGGAAAGTGTGGCCCGAATGGACGCAGCCCCGCGCGGCAAAGCCCGGTCGAGCGCACAATCCCGGCAATTCGTGCTGCAACTGCATGGTGAAGGCTCTTGCGGCGGCCTGACGCATCCCATAAGTAGGCTCCAAAGAATGCAAGGCCCGGGAAGCTGCCCACATGGAAAACGTCATCCTCGTCGTCCACCTGATCCTGGCCATCTGTCTGATCGGCGTAGTCCTGCTGCAACGGTCCGAAGGTGGCGGTCTCGGCATGGGCGGCGGTGGCGGTGCGATGACCGGGCGCCAGGCGGCAACGGCACTTGGCAAGATCACCTGGATCTTCGCGATTGCATTCCTGGCCACCTCGCTGACCCTGACCATCATTGCCGCCCAGAATTCTTCTGGCGGCTCGGTGCTCGACCGCATCGGAGCAGCGCCTGCCGAATCTTCGGAAGATACCGCGGTTCCGGCCCTTCCTGGGGACGGTCCGTTGCTTCCGCCCGCTGAAACCGATGCGCCGCTGGTTCCGCCGCGCGCTGACTGACCTCAATAAATCTTGGGGTTACGGCCCTTATTCAAACACCATCTAGCGGCCGGCTTGCCCTGACCGTGCGAATCCTGTTATCCTCAAATCCCGTGAAATAGGGATTGAGCGACCGGGATTTGCAGTCTTTGGCTGACCGGTCCGGCACGGGGGATTGCACCACATGGCGCGATACATCTTCATCACCGGCGGGGTTGTGTCCTCGCTCGGGAAAGGTCTGGCATCCGCGGCTTTGGGGTCGCTGTTGCAAGCCCGTGGCTTCACGGTCCGGCTGCGCAAGCTCGACCCCTATCTGAACGTCGATCCCGGCACCATGTCGCCCTTTGAACATGGCGAGGTGTTCGTCACCGATGACGGGGCGGAAACCGATCTGGACCTCGGCCATTACGAACGCTTCACCGGGGTTCCCGCCTGCAAGACCGATTCCGTCAGCTCGGGCCGAATCTATTCCAACGTGCTGGAGAAAGAGCGGCGCGGCGAATACCTGGGCAAGACCATTCAGGTGGTTCCCCACGTCACCAACGAGATCAAGGAGTTCCTCGCCATCGGTCAAGACGATGTCGATTTCATGCTGTGCGAAATCGGCGGCACCGTGGGCGATATCGAGGGTCTTCCGTTTTTCGAGGCGATCCGCCAGTTCAGCCACGACCAGCCGCGCGGGCAATGCATCTTCATGCATCTGACCCTGCTGCCCTATCTGGCGGCCTCAGGCGAGCTGAAGACCAAACCTACGCAGCACAGCGTCAAGGAATTGCAATCCATCGGGATCGCGCCCGATGTACTGGTCTGCCGGTCGGAGCAGCCGATCCCCGACAAGGAACGCGAAAAGATCGCGCTGTTCTGTAACGTCCGCAAAGAGGCGGTCGTCGCGGCCTATGACCTCAACTCGATCTACGAGGCGCCGCTGGCCTATCACCGCGAGGGATTGGATCAGGCGGTGCTGGATGCGTTCGGCATCTCACCCGCGCCGCGCCCCGATCTGAGCGTCTGGCACGACGTGGCGGACCGCATCCACAACACCGATGGCGAGGTGCGTATCGCCATTGTCGGCAAATACGTGCAGCTCGAAGACGCCTACAAGTCCATCAAGGAGGCGCTGACCCATGGCGGCATGGCCAACCGGGTGAAGGTCAAGGCCGAATGGATCGACGCCGAGATCTTCGACCGCGAAGACCCGGTGCCCTATCTGGAAGCCTTCGACGCGATCCTCGTGCCCGGCGGCTTCGGCGAGCGGGGCACCGAGGGCAAGATCAAGGCCGCGCAATTCGCCCGCGAACACAAGGTGCCCTACCTGGGCATCTGCCTAGGCATGCAGATGGCGGTGATCGAGGCGGCGCGGAACCTCGCCGATCTGGGCGATGCCGGGTCGGAAGAGTTCGACCATGAATCCGGCAAGAAGCGGTTTACGCCCGTGGTCTATCACCTCAAGGAATGGGTGCAGGGCAACTACACGGTGAAACGCAAGGTCGATGACGACAAGGGCGGCACCATGCGGCTCGGCGCCTATGACGCGACGCTGAAAGAAGGGTCTCTGGTGTCGAAGGTCTATGGCTCCTGCGCGATCGAGGAACGCCACCGCCACCGCTACGAGGTCGACATCAAGTACCGCGAAGCGCTGGAGGAAAAGGGGCTGATCTTCTCGGGCATGTCGCCCGACGGCGCCCTGCCAGAGATTGTCGAACATGAAGGCCACCCGTGGTTCATCGGCGTCCAGTTCCACCCGGAGCTGAAGTCGAAACCCTTCGAACCGCACCCGCTGTTCCGCGATTTCGTGCGCGCCGCGAAGGAAAACTCGCGCCTCGTCTGACGATCAACCGACTGAAATAAATAAGCAATTCAGCCCCCGCCCGGATGTCCGGCGCGGGGGTTAACTTTTCTGTCACTGTCTTTGAACCGTCGCCCGGCCTGCAACGACCTATCCTTGAAAGCCATTTCAGCAGCTTCTCATCACCGCCATAGGCCATAAACGACCAAGGACTTTTATCATGACCAAAACCTTTACCCCCCTTGCCTCCGCCATTGCCCTTGCCGCCGCTCTGGCTGCCTCCTCGGCCCATGCCGACGCGACCAGCTTCGACGGCTTCTATGGCGGTCTCGCCATCAGCTCTGTCGGGCTCGACCCGAACTTCTCGGCCTCCTCGATCAGCAACGAAGTGGGCTATGAGCTGTTCGTAGGGTATAACCATGCCCTGAACAGCAACTGGGTTGTCGGCGGCGAACTGAGCTACGGTGCCTCCGGCGGTCACAACGTGTCCGGCGGGGCCACCATCGTCGATCTTGAAAACATGATGACGATCAGCGCCCGCGCCGGCTATGTCTTTGACAACACGATGATCTATGGCCGCGTTGGCTATCAGACCGGCGATCTCGCCATCTCGACCTCTGCGGTCACGCCCGATCTTGACGGCGCGGTCTTCGGTCTGGGTGTCGAGCATATGTTCACCGACACGATGTCCGGCCGCATCGAGCTGAGCCACTCGGTTCTGGACCTGTCGGGCACGGGCGTTCCCGCCGGGGCCGAACTGGACCGCACCGCCCTGTCGATCGGCGTCGCCTTCCACTTCTGATCCCACATCCTCGCGACATCGGCGGGCGGGTGCAGCAATGCCCCGCCCGTTTTCTTTGGCTTGCATCCCGCGCCGCTTTCAGCGCCAACTGATTGGACGCTTCCCACGGAAAGGCCTGCCCGATGACTGCCCTGCCCTTCGCCACCTGCGATGTTTTCACCGACCGGCCATATACCGGCAATCCGCTGGCCATCGTTGAGCAGGCCGACGGGCTGACCACGGCGCAGATGCAGACCATGGCGCGGGAATTCAACCTGTCGGAAACCATTTTCGTGCAGACGCCCGACGACCCCGAACACAGTGCCAAGGTGCGCATTTTCTTTCCCACGGCAGAGATTCCCTTTGCCGGTCACCCCACCATCGGCTGCGCCATCCATCTGGCCAGGCAGCGCAACGCGGGCACGGATTGGGACGATCTGATCACGCTGGAGGAAGTGGCCGGACTGGTCCCCGTGACCGTCTGCAGCCGTGACGGGCTGATCCGGGCGGAATTCACCGCTCCGCAGTTGCCCGCCCCGCTTGGTGGCGACACAAGCCCCGAACTGATCGGCAAGGCGCTTGGCCTGTCGGCGGGACAGATCGGCTATGGCAGCCATGTGCCACGGGTCTGGAAGGCCGGGCCCGATTTCCTGTTCGTGCCACTGGCCGGACCCCATGCGCTGGCCGCCGCCAAGCCCACGGGCGCGGCCTGGGCCGAACTGGCCCGCAACACCAACGAATCGGTGTTCCTGTACACCCCTGCGGGCGACCATACGTTCCGCACCCGCATGTTTTCCCCCGATCATGGCATCCCGGAAGATCCCGCCACCGGATCGGCCTCGGCCATCTTTGCGGCACAACTGCTGGCGGGTGGCGACCTTGACCCGGAAGGCAGCACCGCCTTTACCCTGAACCAGGGGGTAGAGATGGGGCGCCCCTCGGAAATCGGGCTGACCGTCGCGTGTTCGGGCGGCAAGATCAGCGCCATCCGGGTCGCTGGCAGCGCCGTTCCGGTCATGTCCGGCCACATCATGCCGCCGCCGGACTGAACCTTTGGACTTGGCAGTCGCGAGACATCCGCTTATCTGGGAAACATGTTCGGAGATCTCATAAGACGCCTGACGGCCCCGGAACCCGCCCCCTTGCCAGAGCTGGACGCTCAGCTCTCGCTTGCCGCTTTGCTGGTGCGCATCGCCAAGAGCGACGGCCACTACGATGAACGGGAACTGGCCCGCATCGACAAGATCCTTGCCGAACACCACGGGTTGAATCCGGTCGAGGCAGCCAAGCTGCGCGCGCAGGCCGAACGGCTGGAGCACGAGGCCCCGGACACCGTCCGCTTCACCCGCGCGATCAAGGACGCCGTGCCCTACGAGGACCGCGAAGCGGTGATCGAGGCGCTCTGGGCCGTGGTGCTTGCCGATGGGGTGCGCGACCACGAGGAGGATGCGTTGATGCGCATGACCACCAACCTTCTAGGCGTCAATGACCGCGACAGCGCGCTGGCCCGTCAGCGGGTCGAAGCGCGGGGTTAGGCGATGCTGCGGGCGCTGCTGGCCAGCCTGGTTCTGGCCATGCCCGCACCGGCGCAAGGAATCGAACCCGCCGACTTTCCCGCCGTGGCGAGAGACGCGCTCGCCATTGTCGATTTCGAGATCCTGCCGCCCCGCGCGGAACCCGGCTATTCCGTCGATCACGGGATTGCCTTTGCAGGGGGACGCATGGGAACCGGCTTTGCCGGGCAGCGCATAGGGGCCGAAAACGGCTTCGACCTTCTCGGGGGGCGGCCCTCGGGGCCGCTGGCGCTGGTCACCGGCCCCGCAGGCAGGGGGCTATCCGTGGCAACGCATCGCGGCTTCGGCTCGATGGCGGTCTATCCCCTTGGCCCGGCAGGCTTTCCCGCCCTAGAGGCACGGGGCGAGGGCAGCATTGCGGTGCTGTTTGACGAGGATATCTGCCAGGTTGGAATGCGGGTTCACAGCGATTATCCGGACCCGCTCGGCGCTTATTCGACCGCTCGCGGTGAGGTTTTGCTGACAGCTTACGACCGTGAGGGAACCCGTTTGGGCCAGCTCTCGTTTCAACTGCCGCTCGGCATGTCGGCCCATGGCTTGCGCAGCGCTGACAGCCGGTCCACCATCGCCGGGCTGACAATCGAAAACACAGATCCCGGTGGCATCGCGATTGACGATCTTGCCTTCGGCCCCTGCGCCCAGACCCTTGGATAGACCTGATGCATGCCTCTCTGCCCATGTATGACCGCCCGGAAATGCGGGACCAGACGGACCGCTTCTGGGCCTTGACCCGCGATGCGCTTCGCGACCTTGGCATGGATGCGCCCGAGGCGCTGACGCGGGAGTTTGCAAGCCCCTGGAACCTGTGGCAATCGCCCGACCTGCTGCTGTCGCAGACCTGCGGGCTGCCCCTAAGGGCGCGGCTCCATGACAAGGTGCAACTGGTCGCCACACCGGATTTCGCGCTGCCCGGTTGTGCGCCGGGACATTACAACTCGGTCCTGATCACACGGGCCGAGCAGTCAGACACCCCGATGACAGCGCTTCTGAAAGGCCCTATCGCGATCAATGAGGGGCTGAGCCAATCCGGGTGGGGGGCGCTCTGCCGTTATGCGGCTGATCTGGGTCTCACACCCGCCCGACCGATCCTGTCGGGCGGCCACGCAATGTCTGCCCGCGCGGTGCTGGACGGTCGGGCCGATCTGGCTGCCATCGACGCCCACACCTGGCGACTGCTGCTGCGCTATGAACCCGACCTCATGGCGCTAGTCGAACGCGGCCGTACCGCCCCCACCCCGGCGCTGCCGCTGATCACCGCCCAGGGCCGCGACCCGGAGCCGCTGATCCTTGCGCTGAACACGGCACTTTCCGCGCTGCCCGATCCGGACCGCCAAACGCTCGGACTGGCCGGGTTCGCCCGCCTTCCGCTTGCCGATTACATGGCGCTGCCGGTGCCGCCAAATCCCGACGATCTGCCGCAATGACGGGCAAATCCACGGGTGGACCCGAGGTCACCCGACAGATGCGCATTGCATTTACGCCATTTTTGCGCAGAAATCGCTGAGGTCCACAGGGAACGATAGAGTGACAGACCAAGCACCGCCCGTCATCGAAATCACGGGACTACACAAGAGTTTCGGAAATCTGCACGTTCTGAGGGGCGTCGACATGCGGGCCCGCGCGGGTGACGTGGTGTCGCTGATCGGGTCATCGGGGTCGGGTAAGTCCACGCTTCTGCGCTGCGCCAACCTGCTGGAGGACAGCCAGGAGGGCGTGATCGCCTTCGAGGGCGAGGAGGTGCATTGGAAAGGCTCCGGCCATGGCCGCCACCCGGCAGACCGCGACCAGATCCGCCGCATCCGCACCAACCTGTCCATGGTGTTCCAGCAGTTCAACCTGTGGGCGCATATGACCATCCTGCAAAACGTGATGGAGGCGCCGGTCACGGTACTTGGCCGCGACAAGGCCGAGGTGGAGAAAGACGCGCGCATGTATCTCGACAAGGTGGGCATCGGCGACAAATGCGATGCCTGGCCTGCGCAATTGTCGGGCGGGCAGCAGCAGCGGGCGGCGATTGCCCGTGCGCTCTGCATGCAGCCACGTGCGCTTTTGTTCGACGAACCGACGTCGGCGCTCGACCCGGAGCTGGAACAGGAGGTGGTGAAGGTCATCAAGGATCTCGCCGCCGAGGGGCGCACCATGATCCTCGTGACCCATGACATGCGGCTGGCCCGCGATGTGTCGGACCATGTCGTGTTCCTGCATCAGGGCAAGATCGAAGAAGAAGGCAACCCCGAGGACCTGTTCGGCAACCCCAAGACGGAACGCCTTCAGCAATTCCTCAGCCACACCACGTCAATCTGACGAATACCAACAACCAACTGGGAGTAAGACAATGAAAAAACTCGCATTTTCCGCCGCCATCCTGGCGCTGACGGCAGGCGCGGCATTCGCCGACGGCCATGGCCGCACCATCCGCATGGGCACCGAGGGCGCCTACCCTCCGTATAACTTCATCAACGATGACGGCGAAGTGGACGGGTTCGAGCGGGTTCTGGGCGATGAGCTGTGCGCCCGCGCGGGCCTCACCTGCGAATGGGTCACCAATGACTGGGATTCGATCATCCCCAACCTGACCTCGGGCAACTACGACACCATCATCGCGGGCATGTCGATCACCGACGAGCGCGACGAGGTCATCGACTTTACCCAGGATTACATCCCGCCGACCCCGTCGATCTATGTGGCGCTGTCCGATGATGTGGACCTTGCCACCGGCGTGATCGCGGCGCAGGCCAACACCATCCAGTCGGGCTATATCGCGGAATCCGGCGCCACCCTGCTGGAATACGCGACCCCCGATGAAACCGTCGCCGCCGTGCGCAATGGCGAGGCCGACGCGGTCTTCGCCGATATCGACTTCCTCACCGACATCACCGACGAAGACGCGGAACTGATGGTCGTGGGCGACCCGGTGCCGCTTGGCGGTGGTGTGGGCATGGGCCTGCGTGAAACCGACGGCGAACTGCGCGAAATGTTCAACGCGGCCATCACCTCGATGAAGGAAGACGGCACGCTGAACGCGCTGCTGGTCGAGTGGTTCGGCGACGACGTTCCGACCTACGAATAATCCGACCCCGGCGCGCGGCGGGTCCGCCTTGCCGCGCGCCAATACCTGCGAGGTCCGATGTTCGAGTTCTGCGCCGATCCTTCCACGCTGGACACAGCCCCATGGTTCGCCTGTTACCTGACCAACGGCGTCCATATGCTGTTCTATCAGAGCTTCCTTACAGTGCTGCTGCTTCTGGCCATCACCGCCCCCGTGGCGCTGGCCTTCGGCTTCGTAGGCGCAGCGGCCAGCCGGTCGCATATCCTGCCGATCAGCTGGATGGGCAAGCTCTACACCTCGATGGTGCGCGGCGTGCCGGACATCGCCTTCTTCCTCTTCTTCGTGATCGCGCTCGATCAGGCGCTGGAATGGGTCAATCACCAGATCCAGTGCCCCGACTGGGACGAGCCCATTCGCCAGGGCGCGAATTTCGTGGTCTGCCAGGCGGCGAAAATCCCGCTCAGCTCCGCCCCGCAATGGGTGCACGAGGTTTATAACTACTTCATCGCGGTCTTCACCTTCTCGATCGTGTTCGGGGCCTTTGCCGCCAACGTCCTGTTCGGGGCCATGCGGGCGGTGCCCCGCGCGCAGCTGGAAACCGCCGAGGCCTATGGCATGACCCGCCGCCAGACCTTCTGGCGCATCCTTGTTCCACAAATGTGGATCTACGCGCTGCCGGGGCTGTCGAACCTGTGGATGATCCTGATCAAGGCCACACCGCTGCTGTTCCTTCTGGGGGTCGAGGATATCGTCTACTGGGCCCGCGAACTGGGCGGCAGCCGAACCTCGCAATATGCCTATCCGCATCCCGACTGGCGGCTGTGGTATTTCCTGGCGCTGCTGGTCTTCTATCTGGGCTTCACCCGCGTGTCGGAAGTCGTGCTTGCCCGCATCACCCGGCGCCTCAGCCACGGGCAGGCCACCGCTGGCGGTGAAGCGCAAGGAAAGGCCGCGGCATGAGTTGTTGGGAAACCGTCCAGGCCTATGCCTTCCGCTCGCTAGGGTTTGGCGAACGCCTGTTGCCGCGCGGCGAGATCAGCCTGTGCGAGCAGGTCACCCTGATCGGCTCGGGCATGATCTGGAATATCTATTTCGGGGTGCTGGCGCTGTTCTTCGGGTTCTTCTTTGCCGTGACGCTGGCCGTGGCCAAGAACAGCCAAGCCAAATGGGCGCGCAAACCGGCGGAGTGGTTCATCTTCGTCTTCCGGGGCTCGCCGCTCTTCATCCAGTTCTTCCTGGCCTATTTCGCATTGGTCCGCCTGCCCGAGGAAATCGGCACGCTCGATATCAGCTGGCTGACCGATCCCTTCGCCAAGGCTTGGCTCGGGGCGCTTATCGTGCTGTTCCTGAACACCGCCGCCTATGCCGGTGAGATCTTCTATGGCGCACTGCGCTCGATCCCCAAGGGCGATCTGGAGGCCGCCGATGCCTATGGCATGTCGGGCTTCAAGCGCTTCCGCCGGGTCGTCTACCCGACCATGCTGCGCCTTGCCTGGCCCGCCTATACGAATGAGGCGATCTTCCTTTTCCACGCCACGACGCTGGTCTATTTCTCGGGCTTTCCCGCCTTTCGCCAGCAGGGCGATGCACTCTACTATGCCAGCTATTTCGCGGACCGGACCTTCAACCCCTTCGTGCCCTATCCGATCGTGGCCATCTTCTTCATCATCCTGACGCTGATCGTCATCACGGTGTTCAGCCTGATCAACCGCCGCCTCAACCGCCACCTGCCCGCCGAGCGCCGCGCCCGCGTGCGCTACAGGCCGAACCTGATCCGGTAGGCCCAATGCGGATCGGCATCCTTCAGGCGGAGGAGTTCGACGCCCCCACTCAAGCCGCGCTTGGCCCCTATCAGGGGCTCTTTGAGCGGTTGCTGGAGGGGCACGGGTTCAGCTACCGGAGCTGGAATGTCGAAGCGCTGGAATTGCCCGATCACATGGACGAGGCCGAGGGCTGGCTGATCACCGGGTCCACCGCCGGGGCCTATGAAGACCATGCGTGGATTGCGCCGCTGGAAAACACGATCCGGGCCATTCAAGCCAGCGGCAAGCCGCTTGTGGGCATCTGTTTCGGGCACCAGATCATCGCGCAGGCGCTTGGCGGTCGGGTCGAAAAACACACGGGCGGCTGGTGTGTGGGCCGCCATGTCTACCAGATCGAAGGGCGGGACGTGCCCCTGAATGCCTGGCATCAGGATCAGGTTGTCGCCCTGCCCCCTTCTGCGCGGCGACTCGGCCAATCCCCGTTTTGCGAAAACGCGGTCCTGGCCTATGGCGAGACCGGTCTGACCTATCAGCCGCATCCGGAGTTCGATACCGAGGTGACCGGGTATTTTGCCCGCGCGCTCAAGGGCGGCGCGGTCCCCCAGTCCCTGCTAAGCGAGGCCGAGGACAGTCTGCATCTGCCAACCGAAGGCAGCATGATCGGCCAGCAGATCGCCGCGCATTTCCTGCAGAACCGGGGCTGAACCGCGGCCAAAGAGGACAGAAATCGGCTGAGGCGGCGAGTTCTGTCTTTGACCTGTTACGATTCCGATGTAAAGAAATTCGAAATACTGATTTTCGAAAAGGTGAAATCATGGCGCTCGCCCCAAATGTCTATGACGCCGAGCCGATCCCGGAAAGCGCCCGCGCCGAGGTGGAGCGGTTGCTTCTGACAGGCGATCTCTTCCGCTACACGGCCCCCGAAGATGCGCCGGTCAGCCTGCTGGAGCGTGAATTCGCGGACATGATGGGGATGAAATACGCGCTGGCGGTGTCCTCCTGCTCTGCCGCGCTCTTCCTCTCGCTTCTGGGTCTCGGGTTGAAACCCGGCACCCGCGTGCTGATCCCCGCCTTCACCTTCGCCGCTGTTCCTTCTGCCGTGGTGCATGCCAACTGCCAGCCGGTTCTGGTCGAGGTGGGAGAGAATTACCGCGTCGATATGGAGGACTTCGCTGCCAAGCTTGATGACAGCATCGGCGCGGTCATCATCAGCCATATGCGTGGCCACACCTCTGACATGGATGCTATCATGGCGCTCTGTGATGCGCGCGGCATCCCGGTGGTCGAAGACGCGGCCCATTCGCTCGGCACCACATGGCACGGGCGCAAGATCGGCACGATCGGGCGCGTGGGCTGTTTCAGCTTCCAGTCCTACAAGCTGGTCAATTCCGGCGAGGGCGGCATCCTGGTGACCGATGACGCGGATCTGGTGGCACGCGCGGTGATCATGTCCGGCGCCTATGAGCATAACTGGGCCAAGCACAAGGGACCCGAGGGCGACAATACCGGCGATCTTGCTGCCGCCTTTGCCCGCTGGCAGAACAAACTGCCACTCTATAACCTGCGCCTGTCGAACCTATCGGCTGCCATCATCCGCTCGCAACTGCCCGAAGTCGCCCGCCGGGTGCGCGATGGCCGGCGCAACCACGATTATGTGGCCGGGCTGCTGAACAGCTCGCCCTGGCTGTCGGTGCCCCCCGCCCTTCTGCCGGAAGACCGGGCACCGGACTCGATCCAGTTCAATCTGGTGGGTTTCACCGATGACTCTGAGGCCCGCGCTTTTGCAGACGCGGCAGCGGCCCGTGGGGTCAAGGTGCAGGTCTTTGGCCTGTCCACCGACAATGCCCGCGCCTTCTGGAACTGGCAGTTCATTCCCGGCGACCAGCCCGATCTGCCCCGGACGCGCGCCATGCTGATGCGGGCCTGCGATGTGCGCCTGCCGGCGCGGCTTCAGACGGATGATCTCGATTTCATCGCCTCGGCTCTTCTGGCTGCAGCCGAAGACGTGAAATCCCAGACCCGCGCCTACGGGACCTGACGAAAACTTTTCACGAAAAGTTTTGAAAAAGAAGATTTTTCCAGAAAAATCTTCCGGCTTTCGCGCCTGAAGGATTTTCGGGAAAATCCTTCTTCGTCGCGGATCACAGCTTGGACAGTTTCGACTGAAGCTCGGCCAGTTGTTTCTTGATCTCGGAAAGCTCGTCCCCGGCCTCTTCGCCGCCCTCGTCCTCCGATGCGGCAGGCCCCGACCACTGGCCGGACATGCCGCCGGTCATGGCTTTCATGAAGGCCTCTTGCTGCGCGCGCATCGCCTCGAACCCAGGCATGCTGGCCATCGGGTTCAGCGCGGTCATGTTCTCGACCATTTTCGACTGTCCGTCCCGCAGCATCTCGAAAGACATGGCCAGAAACTCCGGCACGACGCTTTGCGCCTGCGTGGTGTAGCTGCGCACCAGATCGGTCAGCACCCCGATGGGCAGCACGCTTTCACCGCGGCTTTCGTGTTCGGCGATGATCTGCAGCAGGTATTGCCGGGTCAGGTCGTCGCCCGATTTCAGATCGACGATCTTCACCTCGCGGCCTTCGCGAATGAAGCCTGCGATGTCTTCCAGCGTCACATAGTCCGACGTCTCGGTGTTGTAGAGCCTGCGGCTGGCATAGCGCTTGATCAGCAACGGTGCATTCGTGTCAGCCATAGCCAACTCCCTTATCCCTTACACTGCATTGCAGCATGCAGAGCCTAGTCCTTTGTGCACAAAAAGCAATCACCTGACCGCACAAAAGAAAAGGACGGGCCCGGGGCACGGGTCCGTCCTTCTGGAATTCGCGCGGAGTGGGAGGAAATCCGGGCGAAATCAGGGCTGTCTGGCGCCTCAGGCGGCAGCAGCTTTCTTGGCAGCGGTGGTCACCTCGGCGGTGGCTTTCTTGACGGCTGCGGTGGCTTCTTCCGAAGCTTCCTTGCCGGCGGCCATCATCAGCTCGACGGTTTCCATCTGCACTTTCTTGGCGACCTCTGCGAAGGCGGCCAGGGTTTCGGCGGTCATTTCAGCCTGAGCCGATGCGAAATCGGTCATCGACTTGGTGTAGGCGGTCGGCTCGTCCTTGACCTTTGCAACATCGCCAAGCTTGGCCAGGGTGTCCTTGGTCCACTGGGTCGAGATCTCGGTCGACTTTTCGGCGGCTTCCAGAGCAACCTTGGAGAACTTCTCGCCCATTGCGGCGGAAGATTTGAAGGCGTCGTTATAGGCGGTCATGTCAACGGGGAAAGCAGCCATTGCTTCGTTGATGTATTTGGTGAAATCGTTGGTCTTGGCCATGGGTCTGTCTCCTGTTTGTCCCGCTCGGGGACGGTAGGGTTTGAATTCTGCGTATGCGAAAGAATATGCATGCTGCAGCGCAGCAAATCAAGTCTTTTTCTGCACCGCAGCAAAATATTCGCAAACCCCTTGGAAATCAGCCCTTTGTCGTCACCAGAACATAGGTTCCAGGCGCATCGCCAAGCGTTTCATGGCCCGACTCACCCGGTTCGCGGGCGGGAACCTGCGCCCCTGACCGGCGTTGCAACCACTCTTCCCAAACCGGCCACCACGAGCCCTCATGGAATTCCGCGCCTTCCAGCCACGCGTCCGCGGTGCCTTTGACCTTGGGGTTCAGGAAGTGGCCGTATTTCTTCTTGGACGGTGGGTTGATGATGCCGGCGATATGGCCCGACTCGGACATGATGAAGGTCTTGTCGCGGCTGCCGAACTGCGAAAAGCCGCGATAGCAGTTCTTCCAGGGCGCAATATGGTCGGTCTTGGTTCCGACGGAACAGACCGGCAGCTTGATGTCGCGGATGCTGACCGTTTCACCCAGAATCTTGAAGCCTCCCTCGGCCAGCTCATTGCCCTGACAAAGCTGGCGCAGGTACTGTTTGACCATCCGGCCGGGCAGGTTGGTGCTGTCGCCGTTCCAGTAGAGCAGGTCGAAGGCGGGCGGCGCCTCGCCCATCATGTAGCTGCGCACGGCAGGGCCGTAGACCAGATCGTTCGAGCGTAGGAAGCTCATGGTCTTGGACATGAAGAAACTGTCGAGGATGCCCTTCTCGGTGACTTGCCGCTCGATCGCGTCGACGAAATCATCCTGCAGGAAGACGGTAAACTCCCCCTGATCGCTGAAATCGGTGAGCGTGGTAAAGAAGGTGGCCGACTTGATCGACTTGTCGCCGCGTTTCTGCATCAGCGCCAGCGTCGCCGACAGGGTCGTGCCCGCGATGCAATAGCCCACGGCATTGACCTGTTTCTCGCCGGTGATCTCCTTGGCGACCTCGACCGCCTGAAGATATCCCTCCTCGATATAATCCTCCAGCCCGACCTCGGCATAGCTGGCATCTGGGTTCACCCAGCTTACGACAAACAGCGTATAGCCCTGCTCGACGATCCAGCGGATCAGCGAGTTCTGGGGCTTGAGGTCCATGATGTAGAACTTGTTGATCCAGGGCGGGAAAATCACCAATGGCGTGCGATAGACCGTGTCGGTCTTGGGCGCGTACTGAATCACCTCCATCATCCGGTTGCGGAACACGACCTTGCCTTCCGCGGTGCCGATGTTTTCACCCACCTTGAAGGCATTGGGGTCCGACAGGGTCGGCAGCAGCTCACCCTTGTTGGCCTCGATGTCGCGGACAAGGTTTTCCAGCCCGTCCACGAGGCTCTGCCCATCCGTGTCGATGGCCTTCTGCAGCGCGTCGGGATTGGTGGCGAGGTAATTCGTCGGCGCGAAGAGGTCGATGATCTGGCGGGAAAAGAACTCCACCCGGCTCTTTTCCTTCGGGGTCAGCCCCTCCAGCTCGGCCATGGATTGCTCGATGGCGTCGGAATTCAGCTCGTACTGTTTGCGCACGAAGCGGAAATAGGGATGTGTGCGCCACATCGGGTTGGCAAAGCGCTTGTCCTTCGGGGCATCGTCGTCTTCGGGCATTTCGAACTGCCCGGCTGCAAGCGCCTGCTGCGTTTCGATGAAATTTTCCACCGCCTTCGACCAATAAGCCACCTGATGGCCCATCAGCTTGGTGGGGTTTGTCAGCATCTCGTTGAACAGCGCCGACCCCGCTTTCACATACAGATCCTGCCCCGGCCCGGACATGCCCGCGTCGGTTGTCAGGTCCTTCTGTCCGAGGGCGGCCACCATCCGTTTGGACAGCTCCTCCATCTTCGCGAGATTCGCATTGAGGCGTTCAAGATTGTCCCCCATGTCGCTGTCTCCTCCGTCTGCGTGCTGTGCCATGACTTGATTTTGCCCTCTCAATGCTGCATGTGCATATAAGCCTTGCCAGGGTGAGGGGGCAAAGCGACGAAATGATCCGGGTCCGACTGGACCGGTCGTTCCTCAGTTTTGCAGGAGTCACAGCGCGATGAAACATCTTCTTACCTACGACATGATGGAATCGATCCGTGTGACCAACCAGTGGCTCGGGTCCACCGCACGCGCGATGTGCGGCTACCCCCAGCTTGGGTTGATCCCGAATCCGATGATCAAGCTGACCGCCGCCTGGGGCGAGGTCATGGAACGCAGCTTCGAACGGATGATCGCCAAGCCCGACTGGAACATCCATTCCATTCCCGGTGCCGATGGTCGCGACCATCTGGTCGATATCGAATGCGTGATGCCCCGCCCCTTTGGCGACCTGATCCGGTTCAAGGTGCAGGGCCGCGCGCCCACGGGCCGCAAGGTTCTGCTGGTTGCGCCGATGTCGGGCCACTACGCGACGCTGCTCCGCTCGACCGTGGTCAGCCTGCTGCCCGATTGTGACGTCTACATCACCGATTGGCACAATGCGCGCGACATTCCGGTGTCGGAAGGCAAGTTCGATATCGAGGATTATACGCTCTACCTCGTTGATTTCCTGCGCGAAATGGGGCCAGATACCCATGTGATCGCAGTCTGTCAGCCTGCGCCCCTCGCGCTGGCCGCCACCGCCTATCTGGCCGAGGAAGACCCCGACGCACAGCCCCGGACGCTGACCTTGATCGGCGGCCCGATCGACCCCGACGCCGCCGCGACCGACGTCACCGATTTCGGCAACCGCATCACCATGGGCACGCTGGAACGCCATGTCGTTCAGCGCGTCGGCTTCAAGTATATGGGCGCGGGCCGGATGGTTTATCCCGGTCTTCAGCAGCTCAGCTCCTTCATGGCGATGAACGCGGAAAAGCACGCCAAGGCGTTCTCCAACCAGATCCTTGCCGTCGCCAAGGGCGAAGCCTCGGATCATGACAAGCACAACCGGTTCTACGACGAATATCTCGCCGTGATGGACATGACGGCGGAATTCTACCTGTCCACCGTCGAACGCATCTTCAAAGGGCTGGAGATTGCACAGAATCGCTTCACCGTCGCGGGCAAGCAGGTCGATCTGGGCAAAATCACCACCGTCGCGGTGAAAACAGTCGAGGGCGGCAAGGATGATATCTCGGCCCCCGGTCAATGTGTCGCTGCGCTGCGGCTATGCACCGGCCTGCCGGAAGAGAAGAAGGCCAACTACCTGGAACCGAACGCCGGGCATTACGGCATCTTCGCCGGGAAAAGCTGGCGCACCAACATTCGCCCGCTGGTGCTGAACTTCATCGACGCCAATTGCGATGTTCCCAAGACCCCGGTCAGCGCCGTCACCACGGCCGCCGAATGATCCCATGACGGCGGGCGCGGATATCCCCTTCGCCTGCCGCTGCGGCACTGTCACCGGCATCCTGCACGATGTGCGCCCGCAAGAGGGAACGCATGTCGTCTGCCACTGCAATTCCTGCGCCCGCGCGATGCGGCTTTCGGGTCTGGGCGACTCGGCTGCGGGCGGCGTCGATCTGTGGCAGACCACCCCGGACCGGATCGAGATCGCCACGGGCGCCGACCGGTTGATCCCGGTTCAGCTGTCGCCAAAGGGCCTGTTTCGCTGGACGGCGCAATGTTGCGATACGCCGATGATCAACACTTTCGGCTCCCCTGCGCTGCCCTTCGCGGGCATCCTGACGGGCAACCTGTCCGATCCCGCGCCACTTGGCCCTGTCATCGCCCATGGCTTCGTCACGGGCCCCAATGGCAAGCAGCGCCACCAGAATGGCGGCCGGGTCATCTGGCGCTTTGTGAAACGTACCGTCGCCGCAAAGCTGGGACGCAGGGGCAGACAGACTCCGTTCTTCAACGCCGATGGCAGCCCGATCAACGCGCCGGTGCTTGCCCCGAGGGCGGAATAGAGCTCAGACCCTCAGCATCCGATGCAGCAGATCGGTGACCTCCTCGGGCTGCTCCAGCATCGGCAGATGCCCCGCCTCCTCCAACACCACCAGCCGCCCTTGCGGCAGCAGCCCGGCCATCACCTCGTGCCGGCGGGCAGGAAACAGACGATCATGCGCTCCGCAGACGACGAGCGTGGGAACTGGCAGGCGGCGCAGCGTTCCTTGCTGGTCCGGGCGGCGCTGCATCGCGCGGGATTGGGCGTGAAAGGCATCCACTCCGGCCCGTTCCGCCATCTGCCGGACAATATCCAGAACCCCGGCGCGACCGGCCCCGGGTGCCAAAGCCCCCGATGGCAGCGCCTCGGCCATCGCATCCGCAAGCCGACCCGCCCGCGCCCGCGCAATCATCGTATCGCGCGCCGCCGCGACGCCCGGCAATTCCGACAACGCATCGGTCGAGATCAGCACCAGCCGCGTGACCCTGTCCGGTGCGAGGCGGGCCAGTTCCATCGCCACCATGCCGCCAAGGGAATGGCCGACCAGCGCACAGCGCTGCGGCAATCCCTGCAAGGCAAGGCTGGCCATCTCGCGCACGGAATCGGACCCGGCAAGCGAGGCGATTTGAACCGGACGATCCAACGACAGGGCCTCGATCTGATGCCGGAACGCCCGCGCGTCAGACATGAAACCCGGAATGAAAACAACAGGATCCATCGTTACAATTTCACCGAACCGATCTTACCCGCCCTGTCCTCTCAGGGACATGACGGTCTGGGCGGCATGCTGGGGCACCCCGACGCCCATGGCGGCCCAATGGCCGTCACAGAACCGGATCGCCTGCGCAAGGTTTTCCGAAAGACCGGTCCCCGACAGTTGCGCAATTCGCCGATCTCCGGCCCAAAGCTCGCTCGGCCCGCCAGCCAGCAGCGCCGTGATCAGCGGATCGCCCATGGAAATCACCACACCCCAATCGCCGACCATCTCGTTCCACTGGATCTGCGGAAACTGGTAGCCAAGCCCGCCAATGGAAAAGATCACGTCCGACCGGCGTCCGGCGTCCGGCTGGCTCCAATCAATGGGGCCAAGCGCTTCGGTCATCGAAACATGGATGATATAGGGGTCATAGGGGCCGCCGCCCTCGCCATAGGACCAGTCCGCATCCGGATAGTGGCCCGCGCAATTGAAGCTGATCGGCCCGCCCTCAGTACCGGTTCCGGCAAAGAACCATCGTTGCTCGAAATTCGACCGCAGCCCCCAATCCTGCGCCATGGCAGGCCCGGCCAGCGCAAGCGCGGTCAGGCCCGCAACAATCGGTTTGAAAAATCCCATGGAACACCCCTCTCTGAAATCACTTTCCGACAGAGTTGCAGAGCCCTCGTCTTTGGGCAACCGTTTTGCGATGCCCAAGCGCGGGTGGCGGCTCACGGGAGCGTTGCTTGAACCCATTCAAGAATGACATCCGTCACCGGCCCGGTCATCGCGGGGCTGAGGATATCGCCCGCAATGACATGAAAAAACGGGTCCGCTCCTGTTTCCGGCAGGTCTTGCGGGGCCAAGGTCACCGCGCCGCCCCATCCGGCCAGAAAGTCGCGCGTGGCCGCAGCCGATACCACGCGGTCATTGTCGGAAAAAACCGCCAGAACCGGGGCTGAAACGCCACTGTAGTCGCGTGCCCTCGTTTCTCTCATCAGGGTGCCGAGGCTGGTCAACACCCCGGTGCCGTAGCGCGTGGTCCAGTAGCGCCCATGTCCCTCGTTCAGGGCGTCCCAGGCCCGTTCCTCGCCTGCCAGCAGCGGCACGATCCGGCGGGCGAAGGCCAGTTCGGTGATCACGGCAGAGCGGTTCATGACGCGGAAATTCGGCGACACCATCACGAGGCCCGCCACATCAGCGGCCATGTCGGGCTCGGTCATCGCATAGCTGGCCAGCGTCGCGCCGGTCGAGGTGCCCATGATCAACACCCGTTCCCCCGCCTGCCGCGCCAGATCGAGGAACAGCGCCGCATCATTGGCCCACTGGCTGGCCGTGGCCGCCGCCAGCGCATCCCCGCCGCGCCCATGCCCGGTCAGGCGCGCATAGATCAGGTTCGCGCCCAGCGCTTCGGCCACATTGTCGGGCACTGGCCTGATTTCTTCCGAGGTGGCGGAGAAGCCATGCAGATAGAGGATCGACAGCGGGGTTTGGGTGCCCGGCTCACCGGCCCAGATCACCCGCGCTTCCACGCCCGGTGTGATGTCGTCGAACGCCGCCTCGCGCGCGGCCAGAACCTCTGCGATCCCCTGTCCCTCGTTGGACACCAGCGCGCCCCGTTCGATGCGTTCGCGCGGGCCGAGGATCAAGAGACCACCGGCGACAACTGTCACGGTGACAAGGACAAGGACCAGGCGTTTGAGAAACCTAAACATGGGTCAGCACATCCTCGATCGCCGTTTCGATCCGCGACAGGCAATAGTCGTCGGAAAAGCGATGGTCGGCCCCCTTCACCAGTTCCAGCCGGATATCAGGGCCTTCCATGTGATCCAGAAGGCGTAAGGCGACGGACATGTCCACATCCGCATCCGCCGTGCCTTGCAACAGCCGCACGGGGGCATTGACGGTCAGGGGGCTGCGCAGGACCAGCTGTTGCCGACCGTCTTCGATCATGCGTTTGGTGATGATGTAGGGTTCACCATAATCCGAGGGCAGCGCGACCTGCCCGGTCTGGTCCATCTCGGCCTTTTGGGCATCAGACCAACTGTCCCACATCCCGTCCTCGGTGAAATCGGGCGCGGCAGCGATACCTACAAGCCCTGCCACCAATTCCGGGTGCTTGCGGGCAAAGAGCAGCGCCTGCCACCCGCCCATGGACGAGCCAACGAGGATCTGCGGGCCTTCGGTCAGCGTCAGGATCGCGGCCTCGGCATCCTCGGCCCAATCGCCGATACACCCATCGGTGAAGGCGCCAGAGCTTTCGCCATGCCCGGAATAGTCGAACCTCAGGAAAGCGCGGCCCGTGCGCTTGGCCCAGGCCTCCAGATGCACCGCCTTGCTGCCCTGCATGTCGGATTTCAGCCCGCCCAGAAACACCACGCCCGGACCCGAACCGGCGGTCTGATGAAAGGCGATGGTGCGTCCCTGCCGTGTGGTCAGCGTTTGTGGGGTCATTTGGCGGCGTCCTCCCTGATCGTCCCACCGGTTTTGCCTGCGGCGGGGAGATGGGACAAGTTTTTATGCTTCTCGCCCCCGGAAATGCGCGAAGATTGACGGCATGACATTGCGTCAGGCACGGGCCGCCCCTGCCCCATCAACGTTAACAGACGGGGTTAAGGTTAATGCCGGGGATAGGGGATCAGACCGGGCCGGTGCATCCGCCCTTGACACGCGCCGCGCCAGGCGTCACCTCTGCCCCCCGAAACCATATACCCGCAACCGGGCGTTCCGTGGGCGCCAAACCGACGAGGAGCTTGTGCCAGATGGCCCAGATTTCCCTGACTTTCCCCGATGGCAATTCCCGTGACTACGCGGCTGGCGTGACGCCTGCCGATGTGGCCGCCGGCATTTCCAGCTCGCTGGCCAAGAAGGCCATCTCCGCCACCGTGAACGGTGCCCATTGGGACCTGCAATGGCCGATCGAGGACAATGCCTCCATCGCCATTCACACCATGGCCGACGACGCGCAAGCGTTGGAGCTGATCCGCCATGACTGCGCCCATATCATGGCCCGCGCCGTGCAGGAGATCTGGCCGGATGTAAAGGTCACCATCGGCCCGGTGATCGACAACGGCTGGTATTACGATTTCGACCGGGCGGAACCGTTCACCCCCGAAGACCTCGGCCAGATCGAAGCCAAGATGCGCGAGATCATCAACCGCCGCGATCCCGTCACCACCGAAATCTGGGAGCGCGACCGCGCGGTCAAGTTCTACGAGGCCAACAACGAACCCTACAAGGTGGAGCTGATCGAGGCCATTCCCGGCGACGAACCGCTTCGCATGTATTGGCACGGGCATTGGCAGGATCTCTGCCGTGGTCCGCATCTTCAGCATACCGGGCAGGTTCCGGCGGATGCGTTCAAACTGATGAGCGTCGCGGGTGCCTATTGGCGTGGCGACAGCAATCGCGCCATGTTGCAGCGGATCTATGGCGTCGCCTTCCGCAACAAGAACGACCTAAAGGCCCATCTGACGATGCTGGAGGAGGCCGCCAAGCGCGACCACCGCAAGCTTGGCCGTGAAATGAACCTGTTCCACATGCAGGAAGAAGCCCCCGGTCAGGTCTTCTGGCATCCGGGCGGCTGGACGATCTACACCACGCTTCAGGACTACATGCGCCGCAAGCAGCGTGCCGGGGGCTACCGCGAGATCAACACGCCGCAGGTTGTGGACCGCAAGCTGTGGGAGGCCTCTGGCCACTGGGAAAAGTACCAGCATCACATGTTCATCGTCGAAGTGGATGAAAGCCGCGATGGCGAGAATGACGATGCCTCCGCCAAGAACCGGGCCGAAACGCGGATCAATGCGCTGAAGCCGATGAACTGCCCCTGTCATGTGCAGGTCTTCAACCAGGGTCAGAAAAGCTATCGCGACCTGCCGCTTCGTCTGGCGGAATTCGGCTCCTGCGCGCGGTTCGAACCCTCGGGCGCGCTGCACGGGATCATGCGGGTGCGGGGCTTTACCCAGGACGATGCACATATCTTCTGCACCGAGGATCAGATTCAGGAGGAATGCGCGCGCTTCATCGACTTCCTTGCCAATGTCTATGAAGAGCTCGGCTTCCCCGAGTTTGAAATCCGCTTCGCCACCCGCCCCGAAAAGCGCGTCGGCAGCGATGAAAGCTGGGACTATGTCGAAGGCGCGCTGGAAAACGCCATCAAGGCCGTGGGCCGCGATTACACGCTGGAACCGGGCGACGGGGCGTTTTACGGGCCGAAGCTCGACTTCTACCTGACCGACGCCATTGGCCGGGTCTGGCAATGCGGCACGTTTCAGGTCGATCCGAACCTGCCCGAGCGGCTGGATGCGAACTATACCGGTGAGGACGGGGCCAAGCACCGGCCCTTCATGCTGCACCGCGCCTGCCTTGGGTCCTTCGAGCGATTCATCGGCATCCTGATCGAGAACTGGGAAGGCAAACTGCCCTTCTGGCTGGCCCCGCGTCAGGTGGTCGTGGCCTCCATCGTGTCCGAGGCCGATGACTATGTGCAGGAGGTCGTGTCAGCCCTGACCGCGCGAGGTGTAAGGGCCGAGGCCGATATCCGCAATGAGAAGATCAACTACAAGGTCCGCGAACATTCCGTGGGCAAGGTGCCAGTGATCCTCGCCATCGGCCGCAAGGAGGTGGAGGACCGCACCGTCACCCTGCGTCGCCTTGGGGAAAAGCGGACCTCGGTCCTGTCGCTGGATGAGGTCGTCGAAAGCCTCGCCGCCGATGCAATCGCGCCTGATCAGCGCTGAGCTGCAGATCACATGATAAGAAGGCCGGTTCCGCTTGGGGCCGGCCTTTTCGTTGATCCAAATCATATCCCGACGCCGGAAATCTGGCTTTAGTTCTTGAATGACAACGCCAACCATTTCCTCAGCCAGCCCCAAGTCCATCCTCGTCACCGGCGGGGCAGGCTTCCTCGGGATCAACCTGATCCGATACCTGCTGGACCGGGGCCATTCCCTGCGCAGTTGGGACATAGCCCCCTTCGCCTATCCCGAAGCAGACAGGATCGACGTGCTTCACGGCGATATCCGCGACCTCGCGCTTCATGACCGCGCTTTCGGGGGCATCGACATCGTCATTCATTGCGCGGCGGCCCTGCCGCTGGCCAGCGCAGAGGAAATTCATTCCACCAATGTGGACGGCACCCAAATGCTGCTCGCCTCGGCGCTGCGCAAGGGAATCCGCCGCTTTGTTCATATCTCCTCAACCGCCGTCTACGGCATCCCCGATCACCACCCGCTGGTGGAGGCCGATCCGATGCAGGGCGTGGGGCCTTACGGGGAATCGAAAGTGGCCGCGGAAAAGCTTTGCCGACAGTTTCGCGCGGATGGGCTGGTGCTGCCGGTCCTTCGCCCGAAAAGCTTTGTCGGCCCCGAACGGCTCGGCGCGTTTGAGCTGCTCTATGATTTCGCCTCGACCGGGCATAATTTCCCGGTCCTCGGATCGGGCCAGAATCGCTATCAGCTGCTGGATGTGGACGACCTGAACGCGGCGATCTGCCTGAGCGCCTTTGGCGAGGCCCGGACCGTCAACGACACGTTCAATATCGGGGCGGCAGAGTTCGGCACCATGCGCGAAAGCTTTCAGGCGGTGTTGGACCGCGCGGGCTTCGGCAAACGCATCATCGGCTTTCCCGCCACCCCCGCCATCTGGACCCTGCGCGGGCTGGAAGCGGTGCATCTGTCGCCGCTTTACAAATGGATCTACGAGACCGCGTCGAAGGACAGTTTCGTCAGCATCGACCGCGCCCGCGACAGGTTGGGCTTCGTGCCGCGCCATTCCAATATCGACGCGCTGCTGCGCAACTTCGACTGGTATCTGGCGAACCGTGACCGGATCGCCAAGGGCGCGGGCGTGACCCACAGGGTGCCATGGAAACGCGGTGCGCTGTCGGTGCTGCGCGCGGTTCTGTAACCCCTCAGAAGTGGCTCACTTCCTCATCCGGTCGCCCCGCCGCGATGGCCAGCAGCCCCCCCAGACCACACAGCGCAATCGGGAACATGGTGAAGACGCCGAAGCCAAAGGCATAATACATCCCCGCCGCCGACAGCAGCAGGAAGATGGCGCCCCACAGCGCCCGTGCCCGCGCCATGGCCCCGCCGGCCAGCGCCAGTATGGGCGATATGATGCTCGCCGCCTTGATCAGATCGGGGTTGTCCACCTGTCTGGCAATGTCCGGCACCTCGCCGAAATGGTCGATGAAGGTCACGTAACCATAGCCGAAGAACCCGACGATCATTCCCAGAATGCCACCGATGATTCCCAGAACGAGGGCTGCGTTGCGCATGAAGGCTCTCCGTTGGTTTCTTGCCTGTTCGGAGCCCGAGATAGGCACGATCTGCCAGACAGCCAAGCCCAAGGCACCACTTTCGGTTGAAACATTTCACCGACGGGACGAGGCGGAAGGCAGAAACCCGTCACCTTCCCCTAGGTGGAATCTTCCCCGCAATTACATGATTTCATTCGATAATCACACCTTCCAGCACAACAGGCCCGCCTCACGCCACCCTGACAGAGGGTCACGCACGCGTGCTTGACGGGCCTGTGACTGGCCAGTGATCGACCCGGCGACTTACCACTTCCCCATCACCCGCTCGACGGGTGGGACACGGAAAATATCAGTTTTAGGGAGCTACCCCATGTCGACCCAAATCAAATCGCTGGCCCTGATGGGCGCCGTTGCCGCCGCACTTGGCGCTGTCACCACCACCTCTGCCTCCGCGCAGGCGATGGAGAAGTGTTACGGCGTGTCGCTGGCCGGTGAAAACGGCTGCGCCGCTGGCCCCGGCACCACCTGTGCCGGGTCCTCCACCATCGACTATCAGGGCAACGCCTGGACGCTGGTCCCCGCCGGCACCTGCGCCGAGATCGAGCTGCCCGACGGCCGCATGGGCGAATCCGAGGCCTCGCTGGAAGCCGACGGTTACATCGGTCTGGCCCGCGATCTTCCCGATGGTCTGGCCGAGGACGTTCTGGCCCAGTACCGCGACGTCTCGATGATGGAAGAAGAAATGGACAGCTGATCGCGCTGACCTTCCCCCCCGGTCCACAAAGGGCCGGGGGGTTCTGCCAAAGACCCAAGGGACACGCCATGTATGACCTCGCGCAGGATAACCGTCTGCCCCAACTTGCGGGCATCGGCTACAAGCCCCAGCATTTCCAATCCCTTATCAGCGCACCCGGCGCGGTCAGCTGGCTGGAGATCCATGCCGAAAACTACATGGGCGGTGGCGGCCGCCCGCTGGCCCAACTGCGCGCATTGGCAGACCGTTTTCCGATCTCGGTTCACGGTGTGGGCCTGTCCATCGGCGGCGAAGGCCCGCTCGATCCCGATCACCTCGCCCGCCTCAAGCATCTCTGCGACTGGCTGAACCCCGCCAGCTTTTCCGAACATCTCGCCTGGTCCACCCATGGCGACACCTACCTGAACGACCTGTTGCCCCTGCCCTATACCGAGGCCACTTTGGCCCGCGTCTGCGCCCATATCGACGAGGTGCAAGAGGTTCTGGGGCGTCCGATGCTGCTGGAAAACCCCTCCACCTACCTCGCCTTTGCCGAATCCACGATGGATGAGGTCACGTTTCTTTCGGAAATCGCAAAGCGCACCGGCTGCGGGCTGCTGCTGGATGTGAACAATGTCTTTGTGTCCGCCACCAACCAGAGCTGGGACCCGGTCGCCTATATCGACGCCTTCCCGCTGGCGCAGGTGGGCGAAATCCATCTGGGTGGTCATGATGAGGATGAAGACGAGCACGGCGCGCCCCTACTGATCGACAGCCATGGGCGCGAAGTGGTGGACCCGGTCTGGGCGCTCTATACCCACACCATCGCCCGCGGCGGCGCCAAGCCGACGCTCATTGAATGGGACAACAACGTTCCAGATTTCCCGGTGCTGGAGGCCGAAGCCGCCCGCGCCGACATGATCCTGCAACCGGCCTTGGTGTGATCCGATGCTGCAATCCGATTTCACTGCCGCGATCCTCGACCCCACCGCCCCCATACCGTCTGGCATGGTGGACCCAAAGGGCCGCCCGGCGGGCAAACGTTTCAACGTCTACCGCAACAACCTCGCCGCTTCGCTCACTGACGCGCTGGAAACCGGGTTTCCGGTTCTGCTGAAGCTTCTGGGCGAGAAAAGCTTCAAGACGCTCGCCCTGATCTTCTCTCGCACCCATCCCCCAACCAGCCGCGCCCTGTCACAATACGGGGCAGCGATGCCAGCGTTTCTGGAAGAGTTTCAACCGCTTGCGGCCTATCCTTACCTCGCCGATATCGCTCGTCTGGAACTGGCGATCCGCCGCTCCTACCACGCCGCCGATGCGGACCCGCTGAACGCGGCGGGCATGGACCCGGACACGCTGATGGAGCTGACGCCGGTCCTTGCCCCCGCCACCCAGATCGTCACCTCGCCCTACCCGATCCACGGCATCTGGCGGCGCAACACGCAGACCGACGCGCCTAAACCGCAGCCCACGGCCGAAACCGTCATGATCACCCGGCCAGAGTTCGACCCGATCCCGCATCTTCTGCCCGCAGGCGGCACGGCCTTCGCAAGGGCGCTCGATGGCCGCACAACAATCGCCCTCGCCCTGGAACGCAGCATTGAGGCCGAACCGGGGATCGACCTCGCCCCGCTGCTGACGCTGTTCCTGACCTCGGGCGCGCTGACATTCCAGAAAGGACCCGACCAATGAGGACCCTCGTTTCCCTGCACACCCGCCTCTTCGACACGCTGGAAACCACGCTCGCGCCGATCCTGATGCCGACGCTTGCGCGTTTCGTCTTTGCCGCGACGCTGATGATCTATTACTGGAATTCCGGGCTGACCAAGCTGGGTGAGGGCCTCTCCGGCCTCTTCCAGCCCAATTTCAACGCCTATGTGCAGATCCTGCCCCGCATGTCAGAGGCGGTAGGCTATGACGCCAGCCAGCTCGGGGCATTCTGGCGGCTGGTGGTGCTGGCAGGCACCTGGGCAGAGTTCATCCTGCCCGCGCTGATTGTGCTTGGGCTCTTCACCCGGCTGGCCGCGCTTGGGATGATCGGTTTTGTCCTCGTACAAAGCTATGTCGATATCGTCGGCCATGGCGTCGGCTCGGACGTGATCGGCGCTTGGTTCGATGCGGGCTCTGACAGCCTGATCCTCGATCAGCGTGCCTTCTGGGTGTTCCTGCTGGCCTATATGGTCTTCCGCGGCGCGGGGCCGGTCTCGGTCGACGCCGCCCTGCGGGCCCGCGCGACGCCTCAGATCAGCGCCGCCTGAACCTCCTTGCCCCAACCAAGGTAAAGCGTCCCGTCCTCCGCCCGGAGCACGGGGCGTTTCATTAAGGCGGGGTGGGCCGCTAGCAGATCGGCAGGCGCGCCCTTGCGCTCCTCCTCTGACAGGCCGCGCCATGTGGTGGAGCGTGTGTTCACCAGCGCATCCCCGAACGCCCCCAGAAACTCCGCCAACCGATCCGCCCCCAAAGGCTCCGCCCGCACATCCACGAAACGCGCCGGACGCCCCGCCGTCTCCAGCGATTTCAGCGCCTTCCGGCAGGTGTCGCAGGTCTTCAGCCCATATAGCTCCATTTCAGCCTCCTACATGTGCAGCCCCATGACATTCCCAAGACAGCTGCACGAAATTCCTTGCGTTTTTCTGAAATCACCCCATCTTTTCTGCCGTGACAACAGGTTTTCGCTGTCCCGCTCTCTCAAGGACGTCAGACAGGGGGTGTCTGTCGGCACCACGCCGCCGCATCTCGCGGGTGGCACCAAGGAAGACTTGAGAAGGAAGAACGGACATGCCCACTGGCACCGTAAAATGGTTCAATACCACCAAAGGTTATGGCTTCATCGCGCCTGACGACGGCGGCAAGGATGTGTTCGTGCACATCTCGGCCGTGGAACGATCGGGGCTGACCGGCCTCGCCGATAACGAGAAAATCGGCTACGAGCTGCGCGAAGGCCGCGACGGCCGCGCCTCGGCGGTGGAGCTGCAAAAGCTCTGAACCATCCGGTGATCCGGAAAAGACAGGCGCCGCGAGGGGGACACCGCTCGCGGCGTTTTCCCTTACGACACCCCCCCCCCTGCCGGGCGCGGAATCAAGGCGAAGCCGCCGCGCCATCGTCATGCTGAAAGCATGCCTCCGGCATGACGCGCCCCCGCGCGCGTCGTCAATGGCGCGGCTCTGAACAATCGGACCGCAAATGTCGCGCACCGAAAGCTCCTTCCACGCATTGCGTTTCCCCCAACTCACACCATATCCCCCATTAACCGGCCTTGGGGAGGGGTAAACGCGGTCCGCGCGCCTTGCGCTTCTTCCCTTGCGCCAGTAACGTGCCGCCGATTTCGCGGGGGCAAGAGACCAACAAAAGGCCCCGCGCCACGGAACAAGAAGGACGCCCCCATGGAAGGTATCGCCGGGTTCATCCCGCTCATTCTGATCTTCGTGATCATGTATTTCCTCATGATCCGCCCGCAGCAGCAACAGCGCAAGGCGCATGAGGCGATGGTTGCGGCGCTGCGCCGGGGTGACCAGGTGATCACCTCTGGCGGCTTCATCGGCAAGATCTCCAAGGTCAAGGATGATGACGAGGTCGAGGTCGAGTTGGCCGATAACGTCAAGGTCCGCGTCGTGCGCAACACCATCGTGCGCGTCGTGAACAAGACCGAACCCGCAAGCGAATAATCTGACCTGAAGGCGCGACGATGCTCAATATCCCCCTCTGGAACCGGGTTCTGATCTGGGGCCTCGTCGCCCTCGGGCTCGCGTTTGCGATGCCCAACCTGTTCTACCCCCGCGTGGAACGCCATAACGACGCCGCAGCCGCCATCGAGGCCGGCACCGCAACCGAGGAGGAGGTCGCAGACGACCTGTCGGGCTGGCCCGGCTTCCTGCCCTCCTCGCTGGTTAATCTAGGTCTCGACCTGCGGGGCGGCGCGCATCTGCTGGCCGAGGTTCAGGTCGAGGATGTCTATGCCACGCGGATGGATGGGCTGTGGCCGCAGGTGCGTGACGCGTTGCGCGACGAGCGGGACACGGTCGGCACCATTCGCCGGCAGGACTCTCCCCCCGACGAACTGCATGTGCGCATTTCCCAGCCCGACGGCATGACCGCCGCGCTTGCCGCTGTCCGCGCCCTGTCCCAGCCGGTCAGCAGCGTCACCGCTGTTGGCGCCATGACGCTGGACATCCGGGCCGAGGGAGACACGATCATCGTGACCCTGTCCGAGGCCGAACGCGCCGCCACCGACGACCGCACCATGCGCCAGTCGATCGAGATCGTGCGCCGCCGCGTCGACGAGGTCGGCACCCGCGAACCCACGATCCAGCGCCAGGGCGACCGCCGCATCCTGATCCAGGTGCCCGGCATCGGCAGCGCCGAAGAGCTCAAGCGCCTGATCGGCACCACCGCGCAACTGACCTTCCACCCGGTCACCGGGCGCGGCAGCGGCAGCGACGTGGAGGCCGGTGCGCGCGAGATCGTGTTGCCGGATGTGGAGGATGAGGGCCTGCTCTACCGGCTGGAACAATCGCCGGTGCTGTCGGGCGAGGATCTGACGGATGCACAGCCCGCTTTCGACCAGAACGGGCAGCCGGTCGTTACCTTCCGCCTGAACACCGCCGGGGCGCGGACCTTCTGCGACTACAGCCAGAACAACGTCGGCGCACCCTTTGCCATCGTGCTGGATGAACAGGTGCTGTCCGCCCCGACGATCCGCGAGGCGATCTGCGGAGGGTCCGGCCAGATCAGCGGCAACTTCACCGTCGAAGGCTCGACCGAACTGGCGGTTCTGCTGCGCGCCGGGGCGCTGCCCGCCGAGATGACCTTCCTCGAAGAACGCACCATCGGCCCGGAACTGGGCGCCGACAGCATCGCGGCGGGCGAAGTGGCGGCCATGGTGGCGGGCGTCGCCGTGCTGATCTTCATGATCGGAAGCTACGGGCTGTTCGGCGTCTTCGCCAATATCGCGCTGATCATCAATGTGGGCCTCATCTTCGGTCTGCTTTCGGCCATCGGGGCCACGCTGACCCTGCCGGGCATTGCCGGGATCGTGCTGACCATCGGTATGGCGGTGGACGCCAATGTTCTGATCTTCGAGCGTATCCGCGAGGAACTGAAGACCGCAAAGGGGCCTGCCCGCGCCATCGAGCTTGGCTATGAAAAGGCCCGCTCGGCGATTTATGACGCCAATATCACCACCTTCATCACGGCGGTGATCCTCTATGTCATGGGGTCGGGTCCGGTGCGCGGCTTCGCGATCACGCTCGGGCTTGGGATCATCACGTCGGTCTTTACGGCCATTTACATCACCCGGCTGTTGATCCTGCTCTGGTTCGAACGCCGCCGCCCCAAGAAGATCGAGGTGTAATCCGATGCGTCTGAAGCTTGTACCCTCCGAAACCAATTGGGATTTCTTCCGGCTGAGCAGCGTCGCGCTGGTGGCGTCGGGCGTGGCCGTTATGGCCTCGATCGTGCTGTTCTTCGTCATCGGCCTGAATTTCGGCATCGACTTCCGGGGCGGCACCACGATCCGCACCGAAGCCCATTCCGAGGTGGATGTCGCGGCCTATCGCGAGGCGCTTCAGGGGCTGGACCTGGGCGATATCTCGATCACCGAGGTGTTCGACCCGACTTTCGCGGCCGATGAACATGTGACGCTGGTCAATGTGCAGGCGCAGGACGGGCAGGAATCGGTCAGCGCCGAGACGATCGCCGCCATCGAAGCGGTGTTGCAGGAGGTCGATCCAACCATCACCTTCCCCTCGGTCGAAAGCGTCGGCCCGACCGTGTCCGGCGAACTGGTGCAAACCGCGATCATCGCGGTGACACTCGCCATCGCGGCGGTGCTGATCTATATCTGGTTGCGCTTCGAGTGGCAGTTCTCGCTTGGTGCCGTGGCGGCGCTCATCCATGACGTGACGCTGACCATCGGCATCTTCTGCCTGTTGCAGATCCGCTTCGACCTGGCCATCATCGCGGCGCTTCTGACCATCGTGGGCTATTCCCTGAACGACACCGTGATCGTCTTCGACCGGGTGCGGGAAAACCTGCGCAAGTTCAAGAAACGTCCGCTGAAAGAGGTGCTGAACCTGTCCATCAACGATACGCTCAGCCGGACGGTCATGACCTCCTTCACCACGCTGATCGCGCTCATTGCGCTGTTCGTACTGGGTGGCGATGTGATCCGCGGCTTCGTCTTCGCGATGATCTGGGGCATCGTGGTGGGCACCTACAGTTCGGTCTTCGTGGCCTCGGCGATCCTGCTGCGCCTCGGCGTCAAGCGCGACTGGTCCAAGACCGATGGCGGCGGGGCCAGCGGCACCCAGTTCGCCAATATCGATGCCTGATATCCTGGCCACGGCCCTGGCGACGCCGGGGCTGGTCTGGCTGCTGCTGACCATCTCTGCCGCCGGAATCGTGCGCGGCTTTACCGGGTTCGGGACGGCGCTGATCTTCGTGCCCGTGGCGGGCATCTTTCTTGAACCGCAGATCGTCATCGCCCTGATCACGCTGACCGGCGTGGCCAGCACCGCCGCGTTGCTGCCGCGCGCCTGGGGACAGGCCGATCGGCGCGAAGTGGGCACGATGGGGCTGGCGGCACTGGTGACCGTGCCGCTTGGACTGTGGCTGCTGACGCTTCTGGACCGCGATACAGTGCGCTGGATCGTGGCCGCTGTGGCGCTGGTGACCCTGACCGCCCTGATCGCGGGCTGGCGCTATCGCGGCCAGGTGGCGGTGCCGGGCCTTCTGGGCATCGGCGCGGCGGCAGGCGGCATCGGCGGGCTGACCGGGCTGACGGGGCCTGCGGTGATCCTGTTCTACCTTGCCGGGCAGAGCGGCGTCGCCTCGGTGCGCGCCAACACGATCCTGTTTCTGGCAATGCTCGACGTGGTGGTGGTGGGCAACCTGCTGCTGCGCGGATCGGTGGGGCTTGGCGTCATGGTATTGGCGCTGATCCTGTCCCTGCCCTATTTCCTGACATCGCTCATGGGGCAGGCATTGTTTGATCCCCGCCACGAGACTCTGTATCGAGGAGCCGCCTACGGGGTGATCGGGCTGGCGCTGGTCACCGGACTGCCGATCTGGGAATAGGGAAAACCGCAATGCGCATGAACGAAATCAGCTTTGGCGAGGCGCGGCCGGTGGATGGCTATGGCCCCGGCTTCTTCCGCGTCGGCGGAGAGGTCTTCGAGGGTCCGGTCCTGTGCCTGCCCGGTGGCGTGCGCGCCTGGGGCGGGCTGGAGGATGCGGGCGCGCTGGTGGCACTGGCCGGGGCACTGGATGTGCTGCTGATCGGAACCGGCGCTGACATGATGCCGATGCCGGCAGAGCTGCGACGGGTGCTGGAGGCCGCGGACCTTCCCATTGAACCGATGGGGTCACCCTCTGCTGCCCGCACCTATAACGTGCTGCTGGCCGAGGGGCGTCGTGTCGGGGCGGCCCTGCTGCCTGTCTGAGGGATTTCGCTGCGCCCTTCGGGCGCATCGACCCGCGCGCCCGTTCCGGGCGCGATTGACCGCCGCAGTTAGGTTTCGCCATGCGCTTCGCGCATGTCGACCCGCGCGGCCCTTGCGGGCCGCGATCCTGACGCCGGAGGGGCGGATTGGTGTCTGCGGCACCGATCCGCCTGCCCCAACGTTCTTCTCAAGAGCGTTCCCTGTCGGTGGGGGCGCTGCCCCCGTCGCCTGCGGCGACTCCCCCGAGGTATTTTTGCCAAGCTGAAAGGATCAGGGAACGAGCGCGCCGAGCACCATCACCCGCAGCTCGCGTTCCAGCTTGCGGCGCATGGCGGCTTCGAATTCCTGATGATTGAGCGCATGTTCCACGAAGGCCCCCGGACCCCGGATGATCTCATCCGCGAAATATTGCTCGATCTGTCGACTGGCCCCGCCTATGGCCAGCCCGTTCACGGTGACGCCATCCAGCGGAAAATGCTGGTAGGCCAGCGCCGGGGCGAAGCCATCGTTGTTCTGTCCGTCCCCCGCCACGTCCAGGGTCTGGAAAAGGCATGGCGGCGCTTGTTCGAACATGGTTGCAGCAAAGCCGATCGCATAGCCGATGGCCGTTGGAAATTCCCCCGTCGTGCGCGGGGTTGTCTGTAATTCCTCCACGATCTCCAGCACCTGCGCGCGGGACGTCACCAGCCGCCAGTCAGAGATCACATCCTGCTGGAAGCGCCCGGACCATTCGTAGATCGCCAGTGCCACCGGGCCAGGCCCGTTGAGCAGAGGGTCCATCACCTCGGGCGCCAAAAGCGCCGCCGCCAGCCCGTTGCGCTGGATCTGATGTTCGGCGTCATCGACCGAGGCCGAGACATCGAGCGCCAGCAACAGCGCCAGCCGACAGGTCTGCTGCGCGGCAGCCGGGCCCGAAAGCAGCGCCGCGACCAGCGCCAGGAGGGCGGCGCGGATCACCAATGCCCGGTATTGCCCATGCTGGCCCAGGGTTCGGCCGGGGGCAGATCCTCCCCCTCCTGAAGCAGCTCCACCGAGATATTGTCGGGCGAGCGGACAAAGGCCATATGGCCATCGCGCGGCGGGCGGTTGATCACGACGCCATTGTCCATCAGATGCTGGCACAGCGCATAGATATCAGAGACCCGGTAGGCCAGATGCCCGAAATGGCGACTATCCGACGGCAGGCCTTCGTCGCCGTCCCAGTTATAGGTCAGTTCCAGCGGATAGTCCGGCTGATCCGGGGCGGCCATGAAGACATTGGTGAAGCGGCCTGCCTCGCTGTCGTAGCGACGTGTCTCCTCAAGGCCCAGGAGCTGGTAGAATGCTATGGATTTCTCAAGGTCTTTGACCCGAACCATTGTGTGGTAGTAGCGGATGGACATCACTGTTCCTCTGATCGTTTCAGGGAATGGTAGCGCGGCCAGTGTCACTTGTCGCGTGGGGACCGCGATAAATTTCTCGTGGGGCGGGGCGCACCGGATGCGGCTTCAGCTCATCGCGCATGATCAGCGTCACGGTCACGAAGCTGACATAGAGCAGCAGGTACCACGACCCCAGCTTGCCAAGCGATACCATGTCGAACTGCCCCTGCCCCGCATAGGCCCAGGTGCGTGTGACGGTGCCGATGTTCTCGGCGATCCAGATGAACACGGCCGCCAGCCCCGCGGCCACCGGCAGGGGCATCCAGCGCGGGTCGGTGCCGGGAAAGAACCAGATGCGGGTGCGCCAGAAGAGCAGCACCGTGGCCAGGAACAGCCCCATCCGGATGTCGGGCAGGAAATGGTGGGCGAAGAAATTGCCATAGATCGCACCCGCCAGCAGCAGCGTCGTCCAGAAGGGCGGGTAAGGCGCGAATTCCATGTGGAAAACCCGGATCACGCGGGCGATGTAGCTGCCCACGCTGGCATACATGAAGCCGGAGAAAAGCGGTACGCCGCCCAGTTCGAAAATCCCCTGTTCCGGATAGTCCCATGACCCTTGCGCCAGCTTGAAGATCTCCATCACCGTGCCCGTCAGGTGGAAAAGCGCGATCACCTTCACCTCCTCCCATTCCTCCAGCCGCAGCCAGACGAAGACCGCCTGCGTCACCACCGCAAACAGGAACAGCGCATCATACCGCGCCAGCGCCCAATCCTCCTGCCACACCGCCTTGGTGCCGATGATGGCCACCAGGAACAGGATGCCGAACATCGCGGCCCAGCCCTGTTTCAGCACGAACATGATGAATTCCGCCGCGTAAGGATGCAGCCGCGCCCGCGCCCAATCCCCCAATCGTCGTTCCAGAAAGGCGGTTCCGCGATCTGCCATGCTCAAAATGCCCCTTTATCTTGCGGTCCTGCGCCCCGGTGGGGCAAAATATGGGGAACCGTGCGATTCCCCGAAGAAGAAAGAAAAACGATGCCGCTCAGCGACGATCAATTGGCCGATATCACCGCAGCCCGCGAAAATGCGCAACCCACTTTGCGCGCGGTGGCCCCGGGGATGGAAAAGCACCTCTATACCGCGCAGCCGGTTCTCGACCATGGCTTCGTGCGGGTGGTGGACTATATGGGCGACGATGCCGCCATCGTTCAGGCGGCGCGCGTCAGCTACGGCGCCGGCACCAAAAAGGCCCGCGATGACAGTGGCTTGATCCGCTATCTCATGCGCCACTGGCACTCCACCCCGTTCGAGATGTGCGAGATCAAGCTGCATGTCAAACTGCCCGTCTTCGTCGCGCGCCAGTGGATCCGCCACCGCACCGCCAATGTCAACGAATACTCCGCCCGCTATTCGATCCTCGACCGCGAATTCTACATCCCCGCCCCCGACGCGCTCGCCGCGCAATCGGTGGTGAACAACCAGGGGCGCGGGGACGTGCTGCAGGGGGAGGAGGCCGAGCGCGTGTTGCGCATCCTAAAGGACGATTCGACGCGCGCCTATGACAATTACCAGTCGATGCTGTCCCAGGACGGCCAGCAGGGTCTGGCGAGGGAGCTCGCCCGCATGAACCTGCCCGCCAATGTCTACACCCAATGGTACTGGAAGACCGACCTGCACAACCTCTTCCACTTCCTCCGCCTGCGCGCCGATGCCCATGCGCAATACGAAATCCGCGTCTATGCCGAGGCGATTGCCGAGATGGTGAAAGACTGGGTCCCGGCGGCCTATGGCGCGTTCGAGGATTACCGGATGGGCGGCGTGAATTTGAGCGGCAAGGGCGTCGAGGTGATCAAACGGCGGCTCGCTGGCGAGGCGGTGACGCAGGAGACGTCTGGGATGAGCGCAGGGGAATGGAGGGAGTTTGTGGAGGTGTTTGGGTGAGTGAGGTTAGTGAAATATGGCTTTCACGGTCTTTGTCGATGAAAGCGGTGAAGCAGGTATCAAAAAAGTTCGATCTGAAAAATCGGGCGGTGCGTCTCCGTATTTTGTAATTTCCGCGGTGGTGATGCAGCCTGCAACAATGATCGCAGCGAAGCAGATGCTTGATGCGGTAAAGTCTGAGATTGGAAAAAAGAATTGGAAACATGCGACAGATTTGGGTCATCCGGAAAAGGTATTGATTGCCCGTAGGATGGCGGACCTTCACGTACGAGTTTTCTCCGTTGTCTCCAACAAGAGCACACTTGGTGTTTATAAGGAGTTTATCGACGCAAACCCACAGAAGTTCTATAATAAGTGCACAAAGTACCTTCTTGAAATTGTGTGCGGATATTTGCTTCGCTTTGGAGGCAATGCCGAAAATATCTCAGTGATTCTGGAACGACGAAATCACGACTATGATGCAATGATTCGTTATTTGATGAAGGTAAAAGAAAATCCAATTTACCCCGAAAGCCGAGCATTGTCTGCCTTAAATCCATTCTCTATTTCGACACGAGCAAAGGGAGAAGAGCCTCTGCTTGAGTTCGCGGACTTCGCCGCACATGCCGTGTACCAATGCGTTAATAAGACATCTTCAAACTACAGAATTCCTGAAACGCGGTACTTCGAAGAAATTGTAGGTCGGTTCGCCGGAGACGACAGGGGAATGGTTCTCGGAAGTGGAATCAAGTGCATCCACTCACTTAACGACTTAGAGTTGGATGAAAAGGTGATTTCTCTGTTCCGCAATGCTCGGTGCACGCCATCAACCTTTCGAGTCTAGCTAGCGTAGGGTGGGCAGTTGTGCCCACAACCCTCCAACCCCTCATGGTGGGCAAACCGGCCACTATACCTCCCCTCAATCCCCACCCCGCGCGGAATAAAGGCGAAGCCGCCGCGCCATCGCCGACGCGCCCCCACGCGGAGGCGATTTGGCTGATGCCTGCGCGGGCGATTGAGGTCGCCCAGACTTGGCCGGGATAAAGCGCTCGGATCAGCGGTTGGATCGCCCCCGCGCGCGTCGTCGATGGCGCTTGGGGGGGGCGTCGCGCGCCATCGCGTTCGGGGGGCTTGCGCCGTGCCACTGGCGCGACCGTCCCCCCTCACCGCTCCCACGCGGAGGCGATTTGGCTGACGCCTGCGCAGACGATTGAGGTCATCCGGGCTTGGCCGGGATAAAGCGCTCCGAAGAGAGGCAGCATCGCCCCCACGCGCGTCGTCGATACCGCTCCCCCTGTCACCCCCGCGCAGGCGAGCCTCCCCCCTTTCGCGGGGCAGGACACCCCGCCCCAACCGCCGATCTGTCTGTACGGGGGGTGCACAGGGGGTGTACGGGGGGTGTACGCATGGCACCCCCCTCATTTCAGGGTTCAAACCCGCCCCGGTTTCGGGCATAGAACCTGCGAAACGCCCGCCGAAAGAGGCCCAGAATGCACGATATCCGCGCCATCCGAGACAACCCCGCCGCTTTTGATACCGCCATGGCCCGCCGTGGCCTGCCGCCGCAATCGCCCGCCATTCTGGCGATTGATGAAGAGCGCCGCGCCTGCATTTCTGCGGCGGAATCCGCGCAGGCCGAGCGCAATGCGGCCTCCAAGGATGTGGGGAAGGCCAAGGCCTCCGGCGATGAGGCGGAGTTCGAACGGCTGCGCGCCTTAGTCGCTGAAAAGAAAGACGAAATCGCGCGGCTGGAGGAGGATGCCAAATCCAAGGATGTGGCCCTGAAGGAGCTGTTGGAGGCGCTGCCGAACCTCCCCCATGAGGATGTGCCGGACGGATCGGACGAGGCCGACAATGTGGAAATCCACCGGTGGGGCACGCCCAGGGAGTTCGCGTTCGACCCCAGGGAACACTACGAGCTTGCCGCCACTCAAGACGGCATGGATTTCGAGACGGCGGCCAAGCTTTCCGGCTCGCGCTTCGTGATGCTGTCGGGCGGTGTGGCCCGCCTGCACCGGGCGCTCGCGCAATTTATGCTGGATATTCATACGGTTGAGAACGGACTGACGGAAGTGAACCCGCCCGTTCTGGTGCTGTCGGAAACCATGTATGGCACCGGCCAGCTGCCGAAATTCGGCGAAGACAGCTATCAGACCCGCGAAGGCTGGTGGCTGATCCCGACCTCCGAGGTGCCGCTCACCAATATCGTTGCCGGTCACATCGTCGAGGAAAGCCACCTGCCCCGCCGCTACACCGCGCATTCGCTCTGCTTCCGCTCGGAAGCCGGCAGCGCAGGGCGCGACACCGCCGGCATGCTGCGCCAGCACCAGTTCGAGAAGGTGGAGATGGTGTCCATCACCCATCCAGACCACTCCCGCGCGGAGCTGGACCGGATGACCGACTGCGCGCAGGGAATCCTTGAAAAACTGGGGCTTCCGTACCGTACCGTGGTGCTCTGCACCGGCGATATGGGCGCGGGCGCGCGGCGGACCCATGATATCGAGGTGTGGCTGCCCGGCCAGAACACCTATCGCGAGATCAGCTCCTGTTCCGTCTGCGGCGACTTCCAGGCACGGCGGATGAATGCCCGGTTCCGGCCCACAGGCGGCGGCAAGCCGGAATTCGTTCACACGCTGAACGGGTCCGGCGTGGCCGTGGGCCGCTGCCTCATTGCGGTGCTGGAGAACGGCCAGCAGGCGGACGGATCGGTCGATCTGCCCGAGGCGCTGCACCCCTATCTGGGCGGCAAGACCCGGCTGGCAGCGGACGGTTCGCTTGTCTGAGCCCGCGCCAAGCGACGGCGGCACGCCCCAGATGAAGGCCATTGCAGTCGTCTGCGGCGCGCTGGCCTTCGCGGCGGGGTCTGCCATGTCTTCGGGCTTTGGCGGGTTCGACCCGGCGGCTTTCCCCTATCCGGTCGAAGACCTGCCGCTCACCCCTGCGGGCTATGCGTTCTCGATCTGGGGTGTGATCTTTATCGCCCTGATCCTGAATGCTTTTTATGGGTTAGTCAAACGCGATACGGATGCAGGATGGGACGCCACGCGCTGGCCGCTTTTCGTCACCCAAGCCATTGGCGCGGCATGGATCGGGATTGCGCAGGTCTCTCCCGTCATGGCCACGGTCACGATCTGGATCATGCTTGGCGGCGCGCTGCTGGCCTTGCGCGCGGGCCTGAAAACCCCCGAGACATGGTGGATGCACGTCCCGCTGGCCCTACTGGCTGGCTGGCTGACGGCGGCGTCCTGGGTGGCACTGACGACCACTGTCGTGGGCTTCACCGCCCTAACTCCGCTGGTCGGCAGTTGGATCGGCCTTGCAGGGGCCCTGGGAACGGCGGTGGCAGTGCTACGCGTGATGCCGCAACCCGCCTATGCGGTCGCGGCCATCTGGGCTTTGGTCGGCGTGATCGTTGCCAATCTGGGCGGCTCTACGGCCTTCGTGGCGGCCACCGGCGCAGGCGTGGCCCTGCTGGTGTGGGAGGCCCTGCGGGGCATCCGGACAGCCTGAACCCCTTTGCGCCCCTTTACCGGACCTGCCCCCTCGGCTAACAGGGCGTATCGGCAGGTTTTCAAAGGCGGTTTCATGCGCATTCTCATCACCAATGACGACGGCATCAACGCCCCCGGCCTCAAGGTGATGGAGGCCATCGCGCGCGAAATCGCGGGCCCGGAGGGAGAGGTCTGGACCGTCGCGCCCGCCTTCGAACAATCGGGAGTCGGCCATTGCATCAGCTATGTGCACCCCACGATGATTTCCCGCCTCGGGGCCAACCGCTACGCGGCGGAAGGCACGCCCGCAGACTGCGTTCTGGCGGGGCTCCATGACGTGATGAAGGACAGCCGCCCCGACCTGGTGCTGTCGGGCGTCAACCGGGGCAACAATGCCGCTGAAAACGTCTTGTATTCCGGCACCATAGGCGCAGCCATGGAGGCCGCGTTGCAAGGCGTGCCCTCGGTCGCGCTCTCGCAGTATTTCGGGCCCGACAACCTGCAACTGGATGACCCGTTCGAGGCGGCGCTGCAGCACGGGGCCGCCACCATTCGCGCGCTTCTGGATCATGGGCATTGGGATGAGGAAGATTACCGCACCTTCTACAACGTCAATTTCCCGCCCGTCCCGGCCAGCCAGGTCAAGGGCCGCCGCGTGGTGCGCCAGGGCTTTCGGCGGGGCACGCATTTTTCCGCACAGCCGCACAGCGCCCCGAATGGACGCCGCTTCCTGTGGATCACGGGTGGCAGCCAGCACAACCCGACCGCGCCCGACAGCGACGCACAGGCCAATCTGGACGGCTTCATCTCGGTCACGCCGCTGCGCGCCGACCTGACGGCCCATAACGTGCTGGCCGATCTGAAGGCGCGGCTCGAATGACCTGGGATGCCGAGCAGAAGATGCAGTTCCTGTTCCACCTTCGCCAGAAGGGGGTGACGGACTCGCGCACGCTTGGCGCCATGGAGAAGGTCGATCGCGGTCTGTTCGTGAAGGGCCATTTCGAGGCGCGGGCCTATGACGATATGCCCCTGCCGATCAGTTCCGGCCAGACGATCAGCCAGCCTTCGGTTGTCGGGATGATGACGCAGGCGCTGAAAGTAGAACCGCGCGACAAGGTGTTGGAGGTCGGGACCGGGTCGGGTTATCAGGCCGCAATCCTGAGCCACCTCGCGCGCCGGGTCTACACGGTGGATCGCCACCGCCGCCTGACGCGGGACTCGGAAAAACTGTTTCATTTCATGGGCTTGAACAACATCACCGTGATCACCGGCGATGGCAGTTTTGGCCTGCCAGAACAGGCGCCCTTTGACCGGATCATCGTGACCGCCGCCGCCGAAGACCCGCCGGGGCCGCTGCTTGCACAGTTGAAGATGGGCGGCATCATGGTGCTGCCCGTCGGCCAGTCGGACGCGGTGCAAAGCCTGATCAAGGTCACCAAGACCGCGCAAGGTCTGCATTATGACGAGCTCTGCCCGGTGCGCTTCGTTCCGCTGATCGAGGGCATGGCGCAGGACTGAACGGCCTTGGGGCTGGAAACCCAAGGCGATTCGCGTGTAAAACCCTGCAAAAGCTGCGGGACAATTGCCGCGGCAAGACCCCGTTTCCAAGGGGCTTTTGAACCAGATAGAATTGAGGTTGCAGTGCCGATGACCAGATTTCCCATGCTCGCCCTGGGCCTGACCCTGCCGCTTCTGGCGGCCTGCAACACGCCGGGTGGCTTCGATTTCGATTTCCGAAACAACGGCATCAACGCCGCCGCGCCCGTCCGCGAGGCGGCCACCGCCGCGCGTCCGGAACCGGATCAGTTCGGGCTGATCACCTACCCCACCTATCAGGTGGTCGTCGCCAACCGGGGCGACAGCCTGAGCACGGTGGCCAACCGGATCGGCATGGATGCCGGCGAACTGGCGCGCTTCAATGGACGCAACGAGACCGACATCCTGCGCGATGGCGAGGTCTTGGCCCTGCCCCGCCGGATCACCCCGCCGGGGGCGTCCGCCAGCACCACCGACATCACCTCCATCGCTTCGGCGGCCATCGACCGGGCGGATGCGGATGCACCGGCGGCACCTTCTGCGCCCGTGCTGCAGGTTCAGGGCGGGGCCGAACCCGTCCGCCACCGCGTGGCGCGCGGGGAAACCGCCTATTCCGTCTCGCGGCTTTATGGCGTGTCTGTGCGGTCGCTTGCGGATTGGAACGGGCTGGGGCCGGAACTGACAGTGCGCGAGGGTCAGTTCCTGATCATCCCGATCGTGCTGGAAGAGGCATCGGACTCCCCGGACGGCAATAGCCCCGGCAATTCCACCACGCCGGTGCCGCCATCGGCGTCAGAGCCGTTGCCGGAGGCGATCTCGACCGCGGAACTGCCCGAGGCCCCGGCATTGGATGCGCCCACCCCGACGCCCGAGGAAACGGCGGCGGCCAATTCCGAACCGCAGATGCAGCGCCCGGTGCCCGGCCAGATCCTGCGCCCCTACAGCGCCCGGAACGAAGGCATCGACCTGTCTGCCTCTGCCGGAACGCCGGTTCGTGCGGCTGCGGCGGGTGAAGTCGCGGCCATCACCCGCGACACCGATCAGGTGCCAATCCTGGTGCTGCGCCACCCCGGCAACCTGCTGACGGTCTATGCCAATATCGACAATATCCGCGTGGAACGGGGCGACACGGTTTCGCGGGGCCAGACCATTGCGGATGTCGGCGAAGGCGACCCCGCCTTCCTGCATTTCGAGGTGCGGCAAGGCTTCGAGTCGGTCGATCCGACCCCCTATATCGAGTAACGAAAACGGGCACCCACTGGGTGCCCTTTTCTTTTCCGGTCAGTGGGTTGCGATCAGATCCTGACGCCCCTGCGTCCGGCCAGATCGGTGAAATACTGCCACGCCACCCGGCCCGAGCGCGCCCCGCGCGTGGCCTGCCATTCAATGGCTTCGGCGCGCAATGTGCCATCGTCGATCTCGACCCCATAGGCGTCGCAATAGCCCCGGATCATCGCCAGATAGGCGTCCTGATCGCAGGGGTGGAAGCCGAGCCAGAGTCCGAAGCGATCCGACAAAGACACCTTTTCCTCCACCGCCTCTGACGGGTTGATGGCGCTGGAGCGTTCATTCTCGATCATGTCGCGTGGCATCAGGTGGCGGCGGTTCGACGTGGCATAGAAGATCACGTTGTCGGGCCGGCCCTCGACCCCGCCATCCAGCACCGCCTTGAGCGACTTGTAGTGCTGATCGTCATGGCTGAAGCTGAGGTCATCGCAGAAGAGAATGATCCGCACAGGCGCCTTGCGCAGAATGGCCAGCAAGCGCCCGATCGACGGCAGGTCTTCGCGCTGCACCTCAACCAGTTTCAGATCCGGGAAATCCGCTTCAATCGCGCCGTGCACCGCCTTGACGAGAGAGGATTTTCCCATCCCCCGAGAGCCCCAGAGAAGGGCATTGTTGGCGGGCAGACCATCTGCGAACTGGCGGGTGTTCTCCATCAGGATATCGCGCGCCCGGTTGATGCCCAGAAGCAGTGACAGGTCCACGCGATTGACGGTCTCGACCGGGTCCAGCCGATCCGGGTCGGCGTGCCAGACAAAGGCGGTTGCGGCAGACCAGTCCGGCGCTGCAGCGGGCGCGGGGCGCAGACGTTCCAGCGCCTCGGCGATCCGCTTCAGGTCGCCGTCATCGCTCATTTCGAGCTATCCTCGGCTTCGGTTTCGGCAGAGCTGTCGGCCTCCTCCTCATCATCCACCCAAAGCCCCTCTGCCCGCAGATCCTTCTCGCGCTTGCGCTCCACCAGTTTCACCAACTGGATGGAAATCTCGTAGAGACCATAGACCACAACGAAAAGAATGAGCTGCGTGATGACATCGGGCGGCGTCACGAGTGCGGCCAGAACCAGAATGCCCACCACAGCATATTTGCGAACGTTTCCAAGCCCTTCGGCCGAGACCAACCCGGCCTTGCCCATCAGGGTCAGCAGCACTGGCAGTTGGAAACAGATGCCGAAGGCGAAGATGAACTTGAGCTCCAGGTCGAGCGATTCCTTGACCGAGCCCAGGAAGATGGTCTGCAACTCTTCGTTCGAGCCGGGTTCGACGCCGGATTCCATCCCCGTGATCAGCGAGGTCAGCGCCGGGATCACGTCGGAAAACCCGATGAAAAACCGCATCGCCAGCGGCGTCACCACGAAATGGGCGAAAGCCGCGCCTGCCAGGAACAACAGGGGCGAGGCAATCAGGAAGGGAAGAAACGCATTCTTTTCCGTCTTGTAGAGCCCCGGCGCCACGAACCGCCACATCTGGTAGGCGATGACCGGGAAGGCCAGGCCAAAGCCTACAACGACCGATACCCGGATCAGGGTGAAGAATTTTTCCTGCGGGGCGGTGAAGATCAGCCGCGGGTCTTCCCCCCGCTCCAGCAGGATCGTGCGGATCGGTTGGAACAGGAACTCCAGGATCGGTTCTGCCACGGTGAAACAGGCCACCATGGCGATCACGAAGGCCAGCACCGACCAGATCAGGCGGGTCCGAAGCTCTGCCAGATGCTCGATCAGCGGGGCGGAACTGTCTTCGATCTCGTCTTTTTTCATGTGTCGGCGGTTCCGGTGCGGGTCTCTGCCGGGGGCGGCAGGTCATCATCTGCGATGGCGGCTGCGTCCTCGGCGGCCTCGGCGGCGGCACTGGCGCGGGCGGCGGCCCGTTCCTGCGCGGCGGCAACGCGCGCCTCGGCCTCCTGGCGGCGCTGTTGCGCCAGCTTCTCGGTTTCGGTCAGGGGGCGGTCAGCCTCTGCCTCGTCATCCAGCGCGGACCCGGCGGCTTTCTTCACCGCCTCCATCCCCATCTTGCGGGGGCTGGTCACCTTGCGCAGGTCGCGGGTTATGTCGGTCGCCTTCTTGAGATCCTTGGCCATCTCGTCGAGCCCGGTCTCACTGGCGGCGGCGTTCATGGTGGTCTGGAACTCGCGTGCCATTGCACGGATGCGCCCGGTCACCTGACCGAGCGTTCTGAACATCTTGGGCAGGTCCTTGGGCCCCACGACGATCAACGCCACGATGCCCACGACCATCAGTTCCCACATGCCGATGTCAAACATGGCAGTCCCTCAACCCGACTGTGCCGACCCCAAGCCGGGGATCAGGCGTTTTCACGATCGCGTTCGGGGGTCACGTCGCGGGCCGCTTCGCCATCTTCATTGGCCGCGTTCTCGATTTCCTCGGTGCCGTCGCGGACGCCGCGCTTGAATGCGGTGATGCCTTTGCCCACTTCGCCCATGAGGCCCGCGATCTTGCCACGGCCAAACAGCACGAGGACAACAACCGCGATCAGCAGAAGGCCCGGCAGGCCAATATTGTTGAGCATGTCAGTCTCCCTTGTCCGGGGCGGTCATGACCCGCCTCCGTGAGTGTCACCGCATATACCTATGGATTCTGCGGGCCGGATCAAAGCCCCAATCTGTCACATGCAGGCAGAAAACGGCCGAAAGATGCGGCAATCGCCCGGATCACTTGGCAAAAACAAAACAACGGTCACGCCGGATCGTCAGCCAAAGCGCCATTCCGGGCTTGGGCAGGAAGACCGCGGGAACCGTTGCCTTGAGGATCTGGTTGTTGAAATCCATGCGGAATTCCACAAGGCTTTCATGCCCCATGAAGCGGGCCCGTTCGACCACGCCGCGCGCAGGTGCTCCGTCCAGGGGGGTTGGGTTCGGACCGCGTCCGCCCCGGTCGAAGTCGATCTTGACGTGTTGTGGGCGAAAGATGATCTCCACCTCGGTGCCATCGGGATGCCCGGGGGCAAGGAACTGGCCGAAAGCGGTGTCGGTCAAGGCACCCTGAACGGTGCCGGTGATCACGTTGATGTCCGAGAAAAACGCCGCTGCATCGCGGTCACACGGGGCGTTGTAGATATTATAGGGCGCGCCCTGCTGCACGATCCGCCCGCCACGCATCAGCGCGATCTGATCGGCCATCCGCATCGCCTCTTCCGGTTCATGGGTGACCAGAACGACGGCGGTGCCCTCTTCCTTCAGCAGCTCCAGCGTTTCATCGCGGATGCCGTCGCGCAGGCGGTTGTCGAGCCCCGAGAAGGGCTCATCCATCAGCATCACGCCAGGGCGCGGGGCGAGGGCGCGGGCGAGGGCCACGCGCTGCTGTTCCCCGCCCGACAGCATATGCGGGGCCTTGTCGCCGTAGCCTTTGAGATCGACGCGGGCGAGCAGTTCCTCGACCCGCTTGGCCTTGTCGGTTTTGGTGCCGGTCAGACCGAACGCGATATTCTGCGCCACGCTGAGATGCGGGAACAGCGCGAAGTCCTGAAAGATCAGCCCGACCCCCCGTGCCTCTGGCGGCAGGTGCAAAGCGCCATCCGCGAGGACACGGCCATCGACGGAAACGCTGCCAGAGCTTTGCCGCTCGATCCCGGCAATAACCCGGAGCGTTGTTGTCTTGCCGCACCCTGACGGCCCGAGCAGACACATGACTTCGCCCGGCGCCACCCGCAGCGAGACATCCCGCAAGACCGTCCGCCCCGCGAAATCACAGGACAGGTTCTGAACGGCCAGTCTGGGGGGCTGTTGCACGGGCGCAATTCCGATCAATTGTCTCGGATTTCGCAGCTATCAGCCCCGCACGCATGTTTCAAGTTCCCGTCAGGCGGGCATGTTGACGCCTTGTCCGGGAATGCGTGCTCGATCTGGATTAAGGTATTGTTTCAGCTTCCCCGCATATCATTATGGAATCCAGCACTGAATCCAGACTATGCACAGGTTTATCCACAGGAAATCAATGGATCGAAGCAGCACTCGGCCCTCTCTTTCTGCACGGGACAGCCCTACTGGCGCTTGCAGGCGGGCGAGAGCCTTTGAAAGGGTCCTATCCTTGGGATTCCGTCCAAAGAATCCCATTTATGATCAAAAATTTATTCTGATCTCAGGTCAAGAGCTGGCGAGAAGGCATAAAATCATCTCTTCCACCACAGAATATCGTGATTCTGGAATCTTTTTGCTGAGTCAGGCTTTGATTGCGCAGTTTGAGTCCGTGAATCTGGAATCCATTTTCTGACAGATTAGCCGCCAGGACACGCCTGTTTGCCCGTATCCTCGGCAAAGGCTCGTTGCTGCGTACTAATTTGAGTCAATTTCACACATACAGGTGATCCACCGAAGACAGCCAAGGGCGCCTTCAATGTGTCACCAGATTGATCTGTTCGGGAAAGACAAGCCCTCCCGTCTCGCTGAGACGAGAGAAACTTGTTCGGAGTCAGGATGTTATAGGCGGAGTCTCACGCAAGCCCCTGTCCGGAATCGACGAATTCGACGCCTCTACAGCGTCGCATTCGTCGAACCGCCGTCCAGAAGGATGTTCTGACCGACCATATAGCCCGCGTATTGAGAGCACAGGAATGCACAGGTCGCCCCGAACTCCTCTGCCGTGCCATAGCGCCCGGCCGGGATCGTCGCGGCGCGGCGGTCCATGGCCTCTTCCAGCGTGATGCCATCCTGTGCGGCGGCGGCCGTATCGAGCGAAACGGCCCGGTCGGTCGCATGGATGCCCGGCAGAAGGTTGTTGATGATCACGCCTTTTCCGGCCACCTGCCGGGACGTCCCCGCAACATAGCCGGTCAGCCCGGCGCGGGCCGAGTTCGACAGGCCCAGAACCGCGATCGGAGCCTTCACGGATTGCGAGGTGATGTTCACCACCCTGCCCCATCCGCGCGCCATCATCCCCGGCATCAGCGCCTTCATCAGGGCAATCGGGGTCAGCATGTTTGCGTCGAGCGCCTTGATGAAATCCTCACGCTCCCAGTCCTGCCAGCTGCCCGGCGGCGGACCGCCCGCGTTGTTGACGAGGATATCGACGTCACCGGCGGCTGCCAGCACCTTGGCGCGGCCCTCTTCGGTGGTGATGTCAGCGGCGATGGCCATCACCTCCACCCCGTGGGCAGCGCGAAGATCCTCTGCCGCCTTTTCCAGCGCTTCGGCCCCGCGCGCGTTCATCACCAGGTTGACGCCATTGGCCGCCAGCATCTCGGCACAGCCACGCCCAAGCCCCTTGGACGAGGCGCAGACCAATGCGCGCTTGCCAGAAATTCCCAGATCCATGATCCTTTTCCCCGTCATTCATGTTTCGTTAACCAGTGCCTTACCATGCTGATATCGGCCCTGCCACCTTCTGACCGCTTGACGGTTCGCCCTGCTCGGGACTAGCCAAGGCGCAAAGGAATTCGTGATGTCCCGTCGTACCGCCCAGTTCAGCTTTCCCACCTATACCGCCAGCGACCTGATCGTGCATTGGGGGGCCAATGAGGGCGATCCGATCGGTGGTCTGCAGGACGTCGTGGCCGGCGACAGCTACCGCCTGTCCCGTGACGCGCAGCCGCGGGCTCTGGCGATCTGGGATGGGCCGGAGGGCACCGAAGTGGCGGACGGCTCCGGCGTCGGGCAACCGGGCGACAAGGTTCTGCTGGAGGTCTGCCACAGCATGATGGCCCCCGAAGGCACCTTCGTGGAACTGCTGATCCTGACCGTGACGGGCGACGAAGACACCGCCCGCCATTTCCTGCCACTGGCCCCGATGACCCCGCGCGGGGAATACGAGCTTGTCGCATCAGAACCCGCATTGGCCGCGCAGCGGCTGGCCGATATCGCCAGCGTCAGCTTCATCGCGGGGACGCGGTTGACGATGGCCAACGGGCGGCAGGTGCCGGTGGAGGAGTTGCAGGCGGGCGACCGATTGCTGACCCGAGATCACGGACCGCAGGAAGTACGCTGGATCGGCCAACAGGTGCAGCGGGCCACCGGTGCCCTGGCCCCGATCCGAATCCGCGAAGGCACGCTCAACACCGCCAATGACCTGCGGCTCTTTCCGCATCACCGGTTGTTCATCTGGCAGCGCAGCGACGAGCTTGGGACGGGGCGGGCCGAGGTGCTGGTCAAGGCCGCGCATCTGGTCAATGGCGACACGGTGCGGCGCGAGGAAGGGGGCTTCATCGAAAGCTACCAGATCCTCTTTGGCGCGCATGAGATCATCTATGCCGAGGGTGTCGCGGTCGAAAGCCTGCTGGTCACCCCCCAGACCCGCGCCGCCCTGCCCGACGATGTAGAGATTGAACAGACCGATGCCGACCGCCTGCTGGCCGCCGATATCGAGGTCGATGACAAGGCCCTGACAGAGGCCGGGGACCCCGCCGAACGCCTGACCCGGGCCAGTCGCGGACAGACGGATTAGGCGGCTCCGGTCGTACTATGCCTTCGTCGCGTGGCGCGGCCTGTGGGTGGGCATGGCCCCGGCATCTCGACCACCTGCCAAGGACCGGTGATAACGACGGACAACGCCCGAGGGCATTCTGCCCGAGACCCGGATTTCCTTGCCAATCCGCATGGCTGCGCCTATACGCGCGGCCATGCTGGACACGCCCACGAACCGCCCCGACCTGCCGCCCGAAATCGCCCGCCGCCGGACCTTTGCGATCATCTCGCATCCCGACGCGGGCAAGACGACGCTGACGGAAAAATTCCTCCTCTACGGGGGCGCCATCCAGATGGCCGGACAGGTGCGTGCAAAGGGCGAGGCGCGGCGCACGCGCTCGGACTTCATGCAGATGGAAAAGGACCGGGGCATTTCGGTTTCGGCCTCGGCCATGTCCTTCGATTACGGCAAATACCGCTTCAACCTCGTGGACACGCCGGGGCATAGCGACTTTTCCGAGGATACCTACCGGACGCTCACCGCCGTTGACGCCGCGATCATGGTGATCGACGGGGCCAAGGGCGTGGAAAGCCAGACGCAGAAACTGTTCGAGGTCTGCCGGTTGCGCGACCTGCCGATCCTGACCTTCTGCAACAAGATGGACCGTGAAAGCCGCGACGTCTTTGATATCATTGACGAGATCCAGGAAAATCTGGCGATCGACGTGACCCCCGCAAGCTGGCCGATTGGCATGGGCCGCGATTTCCTCGGCTGCTATGACCTGCTGCGTGACCGGCTGGAACTGATGGACCGCGCCGACCGCAACAAGGTGGCGGAGTCGATCAAGATCGAGGGGCTGGACGATCCGGCACTGGAAGAACATATCCCTGCCGACCTGCTGGAAAAGCTGCGCGAAGAGGTGGAAATGGCGCGCGAGCTGCTGCCGCCGCTCGACAAGCAGAGCTTCCTCGAAGGGCACCTGACGCCGATCTGGTTCGGCTCGGCCATTAACAGCTTCGGCGTCAAGGAACTGATGGACGGCATCGCAGGCTACGGCCCCGAACCGCAGGTCCAGACCGCCACCCCGCGCGAGGTCGCGCCGGAGGAAAAGAAGGTCACCGGTTTCGTCTTCAAGGTGCAGGCCAATATGGACCCCAAGCACCGCGACCGGGTGGCCTTCGTGCGGCTGGCCTCTGGCCATTTCCAACGCGGCATGAAGATGACCCATGTGCGTTCCAAGAAACCGATGGCCATTTCCAGCCCGGTACTGTTCCTGGCAAGCGACCGTGAACTGGCGGAGGAGGCCTGGGCGGGCGACATCATCGGCATCCCGAACCACGGGCAATTGCGAATCGGCGATGCGCTGACCGAGGGCGAGGCCCTGCGCTTCACCGGCATCCCCTCCTTCGCGCCGGAACTGTTGCAGACCTGCCGTGCGGGCGACCCGCTGAAGGCCAAGCATCTGGACAAGGCGCTGATGCAGTTTGCCGAGGAAGGCGCGGCCAAGATCTTCAAGCCCACTTTCGGCTCTGGCTTTATCGTGGGCGTCGTCGGCGCGCTGCAATTCGAGGTTCTGGCCAGCCGGATCGAGCTGGAATACGGCCTGCCGGTACGGTTCGAACCCTCTCAGTTCACCTCGGCCCGGTGGGTTCAGGGCGAGCGTCTGGCGGTGGAGAAATTCGCCGCCGCCAACAAGCAGCACATGGCCACAGACAATGACGGCGACCCGGTTTTCCTGACCCGCCTGCAATGGGATATCGACCGCGTGGGCCGGGATTACCCGGATGTGAAGCTGACGGCGACGAAGGAAATGATGGTCTGACCGGGGTGAAGAGTAACCGCTAAACCCCTGTTAATCTTCTGTTTACCTTTTGATGCGCATCTTGGCCGGATGTACCGGTATCTAGTGATTTGCGTGGGCCTCGCCGCCTGCGTAACTGCGGGCGGCGAGTTCGCGTCACCAGTCACGGGGATTACCGGTACATACTCCCATCAGGTCGTGATTTCGGACCATCCGCACCATGTGCTCTATGGTCATGTGGTGGTGCTGACGGGTGACGACGCTGCGCCGGTCCGGGCATTGGTGATCAGCCACAGGCGCGACGGGGTGCACCGGTTGCGCATCTCCGGGGCGTATCACTCGGGCCGCGAACTGCCCTTTCGGCGGCTCGATCACCGGCTCGGCTGCACGCACGGGCATTGCCGAAACGACGCGCTCGGCTTCATCGCGCTTGGCCCCGGTATGATCGAACGTGCCACGCGCGAAGGGTTCAGCGCCCATCTGCTCGGCCCCTATGGCCGCATCGGGATTCACGCCCCGGCCGCGTTGTTCCGCTATATGACGACCCGTTCGCAACAACCGGACACGCCATAACCCCGCAAATCGGCTTGGATTTGACCATTTCCGCGTTTTGTTTTATGTGCATTCGCAGCATCGCGACACGCGCGATGTCCGAACCGCGGAGCGCGATGTGGCAGATGCGCTCCATCTCACATGACGCGGGCAAATGACCCCGCCAGACTGGACGCATATGACGAAATTTTCCGATCTCAGCCTTAACCCCAAGGTTCTGAAAGCCGTTGAAGAAGCCGGCTACGAAACGCCCACCCCGATCCAGGCGGGCGCCATCCCCCCAGCCCTGGAAGGACGCGACGTCCTTGGCATCGCGCAGACCGGCACCGGCAAGACCGCCAGCTTTACCCTGCCGATGATCACCGCGCTGGCCCGTGGCCGCGCCCGTGCCCGGATGCCGCGCAGCCTGGTGCTGTGCCCGACGCGCGAACTTGCCGCGCAGGTGGCAGAGAACTTCGACATCTACGCCAAATACGTGAAACTGACCAAGGCGCTGCTGATCGGCGGGGTCAGCTTCAAGGAACAGGAGGCGCTGATCGACAAAGGCGTCGATGTTCTCATCGCCACGCCGGGCCGCCTGCTCGACCATTTCGAGCGCGGCAAGCTGATCCTGAACGACGTGAAGATCATGGTCGTGGACGAGGCCGACCGGATGCTCGACATGGGTTTCATCCCCGATATCGAGCGGATTTTCGGCCTGACCCCCTTTACGCGGCAAACGCTGTTCTTTTCGGCCACCATGGCGCCGGAGATCGAGCGGATCACCAACACCTTCCTGTCGAACCCCGCCAAGATCGAAGTCGCGCGGCAGTCGACGACATCGGACACGATCACCCAGAAGCTGGTGGAATTCAAACCTACCCGCCGCGACCAGACCGCCAAGCAGAAACGCGAAATGCTGCGCGCGCTGATCAAGGAAGAAGGCGAAGGCTGCACCAACGCGATCATCTTCTGCAACCGCAAGGTGGACGTGGATATCGTCGCCAAGTCGCTGAAGAAGCACGGGCTGAACGCCGAACCGATCCACGGCGATCTCGACCAGTCGCACCGCATGCGCACGCTGGACGGGTTCCGGGATGGGTCGATCAAGTATCTCGTGGCCTCGGATGTGGCCGCGCGCGGGCTCGACATTCCGAACGTGAGCCATGTGTTCAACTACGACGTGCCCGGCCATGCCGAGGATTACGTGCACCGTATCGGGCGCACCGGCCGCGCAGGCCGCAAGGGCACCGCGATCATGATTGCCGTGCCGGCGGATGACAAACTGCTGGCCGCCATCGAATCGCTGACCGAGTCGACGATTCCGCGCGCCGAGGCACCGTGGCAACCAAGCGCATCCTCCGCCCGGCGGGATGCGGCCGACGCCAAACCCGACGAAGAAAAGCCCGCCCGGCGTAGCCGGTCGCGGTCCCGGAAATCCGAAGACGCCAGCGCCGAAGAAGCCCCCGTTCAGGCCGAACCCCGCAAGCCGGAAGCGCGCAAGTCCGAGCCACGCGGCAAATCCGGCGGCGGGCGTCGCGGTGACCGCAGCGACAGGGGCGGCAAACAGGTGGTCGGCATGGGCGATCACATGCCAAGCTTCATCGCGCTGAGCTTCGCGGAACGCCGCGGCGAGGCTGCAGAGCCCGCAGAGGCCCCGCAGGAGGCGGAAACCTATGCCGAAGCCAGCGACAACGGCGACAGCGAAAACGCCGCCTGAGGCCCCCTTCAGTCGATCAGCGTATCCCCTCGCTGGCCTGCCCGTTCGTGATGGATGGGCAGCGTGCGGCCGTATAGCTGGCGGGTGCGTTCCGGCGCGCCCACCATGTCGGGCTGATCCACGTAAGAGAATATGGCGACATAGCGCGGTCGGGGGCCTTTCAGCGGCGCGACCCGGTGCAGGGAATAGCGCCCCTTGAACAGCTGCAGGTCACCGGGTTCGAGGTTGAGCACCGTCACCCGGTCTGACGTGCCGTTCAGCACGCGGGACACCTCGTCGAAATTCTCGTCCGTCTCGCGGATCATCGGGGCATATTCAAAGGCCCCGCCCCCTTCCGCATTCTGAATGGCCAGCGTCACGGTGAAATTGTTGGTGTCGAAATGCCAGGGGAATCCATTGCCCTCGCCCGCCGCGTTCACGATCACATCGGCCAGCGGGTCGGCATAGCGGTAGAACCGGGTTTCCTGCAGGCAGTCGCGGATGAAATCGTCAAACCCCGCGCTGTCATGGATGGTGCGCAGCGGACCGGACTTGGCAAAATTATCCGCCGGAATGAAGGCGTTGGAGCGGTCAAAGAACTGCCGGCGCGGGTCATCCTCGGGCAGGCTCGGGTCATCGGCGGTGAAATAGGCATTGGTGCGGTTGTAGCTGCGGTGGCCCTTGTCGGCGACGCTGTCGGCCTCCGCCGCCAGGGCCGCAACGCCTGCCGGCGTCAGGAATCCCTTGATGACCGCGCAGCCGTCTTGCGCCAGATCGGCGCGCACCTTGGCCAGCACCGCATCTCGGGCCGGGCCATGCTCGTGGATCGGATAGCGTTCCCGGTCGATCAGATCATCTGCAGTCCACATGGCGTCCTCCCATAGCCGTTTCGGTCAGGAAACGCCGGGGACAGCCCGCAGTCTAACCCTTTTCCGACCGGCAGAAGGTCGCGTTCCCGCCTTCAGGGCGCGTGAAAGCTGTGGTCGGAAGCCTGTGCGATGGCATTGTCGAAATCCGGCACCTCCGCGCGCAGATCGGTGCAAAGACGGCCAAGATCCTCGGCCCCGAGAATACGGGGCAGGATGGCCGCCGCGATGTCCGGCGCGAGGCTTTGTCCCACGCGGGGGCCAAGCGATTGCAGCCGTGCGTGTAGCGCGCCAAAGATGATCCAGGCGCGCGCCGGGTCGGCACGCAGGGCAGCGACGTGGGGTTCGGTCAGCGGCAGGCGGATGGAAAACTCCGCATGGCCGCTGGCCACCGGCAGGCTCAGCCAGCTGTTTCCGTTTTCATGCAGCATGGCGGGGGCCCACCCGGACAGGCCGGGAAGGTGTTCCACCCGAAGGGCCATCAGCCCGCCATCAGGCGCGAGATGATGGTCGTGACCTCTGGCTTGCGGCCAATCTCGGACACGCAAACCTGCCGGACGACGCGCTTGACCTCGTCTTGCAGCTTATCGTCATGCATGACCATTTTGTGGGTCAGGCGCGGGAACATCTCGGCCAGTTGGTCCTCGATCATCTCCGACAGGCTCTGATTGCCCACCATCTCTGGCAGGCCCCGCAATTCGACCCAGCAATCTTCCAGTGGCTCGTCTTCCTCGTCGATGATCAGCGCCACGATCACAAGACCATTGAGCGCCAGTTTCATCCGGTCGCGCACCACGCCATCAAGCGCCCCGATCACGCGGGAGCCATCGAGATAGGCCCGCGTCACGTCCACATGTTCGACGATGCCCGGCTTGTTGCCCGACAGCTCCACCATGGAGCCATTGGGCGCCAGAACCGGGGTCATGCCGCCCGCCGCCCCCACCTTGCAGTGTTCCCGCAGGTGGCGGTGTTCGCCGTGATTGGGGACCAGGATCTGCGGCTTCAACAGCCCGTGCATCCGTTCAAGATCGGGGCGATTGGCATGGCCCGAGACGTGGTAGAACCCGGATTGTTCATCGACGATGTCGACACCGATTTCCGACAACGCATTCTGGATGCGTCCCACGGACACCTCGTTGCCCGGAATGGTCTTGGAGGAGAAGAGGAACGTATCGCCCTCTTTCAACTCATGACCCAGATACTTGCCGCGAGACAGCGCCGCCGAGGCCGCACGCCGTTCGCCCTGGCTGCCGGTCACGATCAGCATCAGGTTTTCGCGTGGCACCTGCGTGGCTTCTTCGGGGCTGATGGTCGAGGGGAAGTCGGTCAGCACGCCGGTTTCCACCGCAACCGTTACCATCCGCTTCATCGCCCGGCCCATCAGGCACACGGAGCGGCCGGCAGCGCGGCCCGCCTCGGCCAGCGTCTTCACCCGTGCGATGTTGGAGGCGAAGGTGGTCGCCACGACCATGCCGCGCGCCTCTGCCACCAGCTTGGTGATCGGTTCCGGCAAATCGCTTTCGCTGCGGCCCGCATGGCGCGAGAACACATTGGTGGAATCGCAGATCAGCGCCCGGATGCCGGTCTTGCCGATCGCCTCCCACATCGCAGGATCAAACGGCTCCCCCACGCGCGGATCGGGGTCGATCTTGAAGTCGCCGGAATGCACGACACGGCCCTCGGGGCTGTCGATGACAAGCGCCGACGCCTCGGGGATGGAATGCGAGGTCGGCGCGAAACCCACGGTGAAGGGACCGGCAGTCACCGTCTCCGGCCAGACCGGTGCAACCTGCACCATGGCCGGATCCTGCCCCGCCTCTTCCATCTTGCGGGTGGCGATGGCGGCGGTGAAGGGCCGGGCAAAGACCGGCACCTTGCGGAAATGGCGGTAGAGATGGCCAAGCGCGCCGACATGGTCTTCATGCGCGTGGGTGATGAAAATGCCGTCCAGACGGTCCGCGCGCTCCGCGATCCAGGCGATGTCGGGCAGGATCAGGTCTACGCCAGGGGTGCCATCCATATCGGGGAAGCTCACGCCCACATCGACGAGGATGAACCGCTCATCCCCCTGAGGCCCATAGCCATAGAGGTAGCAATTCATCCCGATCTCCCCCGCGCCGCCGAGGGGAAGGTAGATCAGTCGAGGGGAGGAGGTCATATCTGCCCGTTATCCTTGTTGTATTTGTGGATCACGGTCAGCCCGTGGATCGTCAGGTCGTCTTCGATCAGGTCAAATAGCACATCCCCCTGCGAGAACAATGGCGCAAGCCCGCCGGTGCCAATGATCCGCATGGGTTTCTCGTATTCCGTGCAGATCCGGTCACAGATCCCGCGCACAAGGCCGACATAGCCCCAGAAGATGCCCGACTGCATACAGGCCACGGTATTGGTGCCAATGACGTTTTGCGGCTTGGTTACGTCCACATGGGGCAGCGCGGCGGCGGCGTGGTGCAGGGCCTCCAGGCTCAGGTTCACGCCCGGCGCAATGACGCCCCCCACATAGGCCCCGTCGCTGGCCACCACGTCAAAGGTGGTGGCGGTGCCGAAATCGACGACGATCAAATCGCCCCCATGCCGGTCGAAGGCCGCAGCGGCATTGACCAGCCTGTCGGGTCCCACCTGCGTGCCCGCATCGACGCGGGGCGGGTTGGGCAGCAGGCAATCGGGCTTGCCCACCACCAGCGGACGACAGTCGAAATAGCGGTCACAGAGAACGCGCAGGTTGAACACCACGCGCGGCACGGTGGAGGAAATGATGCAATCGGTGATCGTCACATCAAGTTTCTTGTGCGCCATCAGCGTCGACAGCCAGACGAAATACTGATCCGCCGTGCGCTGATGTTCGGTCGTGGTGCGGAAGGTGGCCAGCATCTGCCGCCCGTCCCAGATGGAAAAAACGGTGTTGGTGTTGCCGGTGTCGATGGCCAGAAGCATGGGCGTTGCCCCCTTTTGGTCAGAAGAAGATGTCGGCAGCCGGTACAGCCCGCTGCCCTTTGGGCGTGGTCAGGATCAGGTTACCGCTGTCGTCGATGGTCTCAAAGCGCCCGGTCATCGTCTCGGCGGTGGTGCGGGCGGTGATGGTCTCGCCCAACCGCGCGGCCTCCTGCAACCAGGCGGTGCGGATGGGGGCAAAACCATAAGTGGTGAATTGCTGCTCATACCGGGCATAGGCGACGGCCAGCAGGTCGAGGAACTCTTCGGGGCTGACGCGAATGCCGGTTTCGGACAGCAGGCTGACGGGCAGAACCGCGCCCTCTTCCACCTGATCGGCCCCGGGGGCGGCCACAAGGTTCACGCCGATCCCGATGATCAGATGCGTGACCCCCTGCCCCGATCCAATGCTTTCCAGCAGGATGCCCGCAACCTTGCCGCCATTCAGCAGCACGTCATTGGGCCATTTGAGCTTGAACGCCTCCGCCCGCCCCGTCGCCGCGACAAAGGCATCACGCAGGGCCAGGGCCGCAACGAAGCTGCGCAGCGCCACCTGATCGGGGGCTTCCTTTGGCTGCAACACCAGTGAGGCGAAGAAATTGCCCTTGGGCGAGGACCAGGCCCGGCCCCTGCGGCCATGGCCTGCCGTCTGCTCCAGCGCCAGCACCCATTCAGGCCCGGCCAGTGAGGGCGCAATGCGCGCGCCCTCGGCCATGGTGCTATCGACCGTTTGCAGAACCCTGCGGCCGACGCCCTCGGGCCAGCCAGTCATGTCTTAGCGGACCAGCGTCGCGGCAGCGGCTTCGGCCAGGCTGTCCACACCGAAGAGGTTGAACACCCCAAGCAGCATGATCGCGGCGGCGGCCATCAGACCGGCATAGGCCAGCGGGCTCATCTTGCCGTCGATGCCTTCGCGTTCCTCACCGAAATACATGAAGTAGACGATGCGCAGGTAGTAGAAGGCACCGATGACAGACGCCACCACACCCAGGATCGCCACCAGGTTCAGGCCCGCATCCACAGCAGCCAGAAGCACCGCGTATTTGCCGAAGAAGCCCACCATCGGCGGCACACCGGCAAGGCTGAACATCAGGATCAGGATCGCGGCGGCCTTGATCGGCTCTTTCGTCGAGAAGGCGTTTAGCGACGAGATATTGGTGACGTGGCGGCCATCCTTCTGCATCGACAGGATGAAGGCAAAGGTGCCGACATTCATGGTCACATAGATCGCCATGTAGATCAGCATGGCGCTGACACCCTGTTCGGTGCCCGCGGCCAGACCCATCAGGGCAAAGCCCATGTGAGAGATCGAGGAATAGGCCATCAGGCGCTTGATGTCAGTCTGGCCGATTGCGGCAATGGCACCGAGGAACATGGACAGAACCGCCAGCAGCGCGATGATCTGCTGCCAGTCGCTGACCACGCTGCCGAAGGCATCATGGGCCAGGCGGGCCAGCAGGCCCATGGCGGCCATCTTGGGCGCGGTGGCAAAGAAGGCGGTGACCGGGGTGGGCGAGCCTTCGTAGACATCCGGCGTCCACATGTGGAAGGGCGCGGCGGAAACCTTGAAGGCCAGACCCGCGACCATGAAGGCCAGACCGAAGATCAGGCCAAGCGATGCGCCACCCTCGACCGCCGCCACGATGCCCGCGAAATCGGCGGTGCCAGCAAAGCCATAGGTCAGCGACGCGCCATACAGCAGGATGCCCGAGGACAGCGCCCCGAGGACAAAGTATTTCAGGCCCGCTTCCGTGGACCGCACGCTGTCGCGGCGCATGGCGGCAACGACGTAGAGCGACAGGGATTGCAGCTCCAGCCCCATGTAAAGCGTCATCAGGTTGCCCGAGGACACCATGACCATCATGCCGACCGTCGCCAGCACGATCAGCATCGGATATTCGAACCGCAGCAGGTCGTCGCGCTGCATGAAATCCTTGCCAATGAGCAGGATCGCGGCAGCCGACAGCAGGATCACCACCTTGGCGAAGCGCGCAAAGCCGTCATTGATGAACATGCCGTCAAACGCGACCTGGCTGCCCTCACCCGTCAGGCCGATATAGATGCCCATCAGCGCCAGCAGCGCGGCAGTCAGCCAGACAAGGGCCGGGGCCATCCCGTCCTTGGAGGTGTAGACCGCTGCGATCAGCCCCGCCATCGCGAAAACGGACAGGACGATCTCGGGCAGGAGAATGGCGATATCGGACGCAAACATCTCGGGACCTCAGTGGCTGGCGGCGACGGCGGTGTCGGACATGGGTTGTCCGACGGCCAGGTCGTAATGGTGGACAAGGTTCTCGACCGAGGGGCCGATCACGTCGAGGGCGAGGCTCGGGTAGACGCCCAGAAGCAGGGTCATCACGATGAGCGGCGCGAAGATCATGCGTTCACGCGGGGTCATGTCGGTGATGGATTTGAGGCTTTCCTTGATCAGGTCGCCAAAGACCACCCGGCGGTAGAGCCACAGCGCATAGGCTGCCGACAGGATCACACCGGTCGCGGCGAAGACCGCGATCCAGGTATTGACCTGGAAGACCCCCATCAGCGTCAGGAATTCACCCACGAAGCCCGACGTGCCCGGCAGACCGACATTGGCCATGGTGAACAGCATGAACACCAGCGCATAGGCGGGCATCCGGTTCACGAGGCCGCCATAGGCGTCGATCTCGCGTGTGTGCATCCGGTCATAGATGACGCCGACACAAAGGAAGAGCGCGCCGGACACGAAGCCGTGGCTGATCATCTGGAAGATCGCCCCGTCAATGCCTTGTTGGTTTGCCGCGAAGATGCCCATGGTGACGTAGCCCATATGGGCGACGGAGGAATAGGCGATGAGCTTCTTCATATCCTCCTGCACCATCGCAACAAGCGAGGTGTAGATGATGGCAATGACGGAAAGCCACATGACGAACTCTGCCATCAGGTCAGAGGCAACGGGGAACATCGGCAGGCTGAACCGCAGGAAGCCATAGCCGCCCATCTTCAGAAGGATCGCGGCCAGAACGACCGAGCCTGCCGTGGGCGCCTGAACGTGCGCGTCGGGCAACCAGGTGTGGACCGGCCACATCGGCATCTTCACCGCGAAGCTGGCGAAGAAGGCGATCCACAGGATCGTCTGCAAGCCGCCGACGATATGCCAGCCCATGATCGAGATCGTGTCAGAACTGAACTGGTGGGTCAGCAGCGTCGGAATATCCGTGGTCCCTACATCCACATACATCGCGATCATCGCAACCAGCATCAGCACCGAACCGAGGAAGGTGTAGAGGAAGAACTTGAACGCGGCATAGATACGGTTCTGACCACCCCAGATGCCGATGATCAGGAACATCGGGATGAGGCCCGCCTCGAAGAACAGGTAGAAAAGGACCAGATCCAGCGCCACGAAGACGCCGATCATCAGGCTTTCCAGAACCAGGAGCGCGATCATGTATTCCTTGACGCGATGCTCCACCTCCCAGCACGACCAGATGACCAGCGGCATCAGGAAGGTTGTCAGCATCACGAAGAGCACCGAGATACCGTCGACGCCGACCTTGTAGGTCAGGCCAAGCATCCATTCGCCTTCTTCCACCAGCTGGAAGCCGGGGTTGGAGGCGTCGAATTCCAGCAGGATGAACAGCGAGATCACGAAGGTCGCAAGCGTTGCGGCCAGCGCCAAGTATTTCGCGTTCTTCTTGCCGCCTTCAGACTTGCCATCCGGGATCAGCGCGAACAGCGCAGCCACCAGGGGAAGAAAGGTAACGATGGAGAGAAGATTGTCTTGCATGTCTCTGCTCTCAGCCCCCGAAGCTCAAGGTTGCGATGGTGATCAGCACCGCGATGCCCAGAACCATCGCGAAGGCATAGTGGAAGAGGTAACCGGACTGCGCCCGGCCCGCGAGCCGCGTGAAGAAGGGGATGATCCCCATGGCCAGCCCGTTGATGCCGCCGTCGATGATGTTGCCATCGCCGCGCTTCCACAGGGTCCGCCCGATCCAGGCGGCGGGGATGACGAAGATCCAGTTGTAGATCTCGTCGAAATACCACTTGTTCAGCAGGAACTGATAGGCGGGCTGGAACAGCTCGGCGGTGCGGGCGGGCAGGGTCGGACGCACGATGTAGAACAGCGTCGCGGTGACAAAGCCGATGATCATGGCGACGAAGGGCGCCAGCTTGACCCATTTCGGCACGCTATGCGCGTCATTCAGCACGTGGTTATCCGGTGCCATGTGAATGGCCCCTTCGCCCGCGTGGCCGGTAAAGACATAATGCGCCTCGCCATGGCCGTCATCCGCGGCTGCGTGGCTGTCCTCGGTGGCGTGGCTGTCGGCAGGGGCTGCGTTTTCGCCATGACCGTCGGTTGCCGCTTCGCCATGACCATCCGCCGCCATCGCTTCCTCGCCATGGCCAGCCTCATCCGCGTGGCCCTCAACCGCGTAAGGCACGCCGAAGAAGCGGCCCACGGTATCGGTATGGCCGAAGAACTGGTTGTACCAGATCGCGCCAGAGAAGACCGCGCCAAGCGCCAGCACTGCCAGCGGGATCAGCATGGTCTTGGGGCTTTCATGGGCATGCTCATGCGCATGCTTGTCGCCGCGCGGCTTGCCATAGAAGGTCAGGTAAATGAGGCGCCAGGAATAGAAGCTGGTGAAGCAGGCCGCGACGACCAGCATCCAGAAGGCGTAGGTTCCCAGACCGCCACCGAAGGCAAAGGCGCTCTCGATCACCGCATCCTTGGAGGCGAAGCCCGCAAAGCCGATCCAGCCGGTCAGCGGGATGCCGACGCCGGTGATGGCCAGCGTGCCGATCATCATCGCGGCAAAGGTGAAGGGGATCTTCTTGCGCAGACCGCCATAGTTCCGCATGTCCTGCTCGTGATGCATCGCATGGATGACCGAGCCTGCACCAAGGAACAGCATCGCCTTGAAGAAGGCGTGGGTGAAGAGGTGGAACATGGCCACCGAGTAAACGCCCACACCGGCGGCCACGAACATGTAGCCAAGCTGCGAACAGGTCGAATAGGCGATCACGCGCTTGATGTCGTTCTGCACCAAACCCACGGTCGCCGCGAAGAAGGCTGTCGCGGCCCCGATGATCACGATGAAATTGGTCGCATAGGGCGCGTATTCCATGATCGGCGACATACGGCAGACCAGGAAGACACCCGCCGTCACCATGGTCGCGGCGTGGATCAGCGCCGACACCGGGGTCGGGCCTTCCATCGCGTCGGGCAGCCAGGTGTGCAGGAACAGCTGCGCCGATTTCCCCATGGCCCCGATGAAGAGCAGCATGCCGATGGTGTTGGCTGCGTTCAACTCACGCCCCATGAAGCTGATCGTCTGCTCCGCCAGGTGCGGACCTTCCGCCAGGATCACCGAGAAGTTGATGCTGTCGGTCAGCTTGTAGATCGCGAAAATGCCAAGCAGGAAGGCGAAGTCGCCCACCCGGTTGACGATGAAGGCCTTCATGGCAGCAGCGCCCGCGCTCGGCTTGCGGAAGTAGAAGCCGATCAGCAGGTAGGACGCGACGCCCACCCCTTCCCAACCGAAGAACAGTTGCAGCAGGTTGTCGGCGGTCACCAGCGACAGCATCGCGAAGGTGAAGAAGGACAGGTAGGCGAAGAACCGGGGGCGGTAGCTCTCGCCCTCGCGGAAATGTTCGTCATGGGCCATGTAGCCGAAGGAGTAGAGATGCACGAGCGCCGAGACCGTGGTGATCACGATCAGCATGATCGCAGTCAGACGGTCGATGCGCACCGACCAGCTGGTGTCCAGCGTGCCAGACGCGATCCAGGTGAAGAGATCGCGGGTATAGGTCTCGCCATCGAAGCCAAGGAAGACAAACCAGCTGAGGATACAGGACAGGAACAGCGCGCCGGTTGCCACCCAACAGGCCGCCGTTTCCCCGATCAGACGCCAGGAAAAGCCGCAGATGATCGCGCCAACGAGCGGGAGGAAGAGGAGGAAGGTTTCCATGTCGGCTCAGCCCTTAATAACGTTGACGTCTTCCACGGCGATGGTGCCGCGGTTGCGGAAGAAGCAGACGAGGATAGCCAGACCAATCGCGGCCTCGGCGGCGGCGACGGTCAGCACGAAGAGAGTAAAGATCTGCCCCGTCAGATCGCCCAGATAGGCGGAAAAGGCGACGAGGTTGATGTTGACCGCCAGAAGCATCAGTTCGATCGACATCAGGATGACGATCACGTTCTTGCGGTTCAGGAAAATCCCGAAAATCCCGATGACGAACAGCGCCGCCGCCACCGTCAGGTAATGTTCCAGTGCGATACTCATCTCGTCCCTCCGGGGCCTGTCACCCCTTGGTTATTCAATCGCGCCCGCACCTTTGCCGGTGCGGCCAGAGTTCTTTGTGACCGGTCTCAGTTCCGGTCGGTTCCGCCCCGTTTGCGGGACGTTGTGTAAACTGCGGCGGCCAGGGCAACGGCAATGGCCACCCAACCCCACCAAGCCATCAGAGCCCCTGCCCCGGCTTCACGTCCTTCAGTTCCATCGCCTTGGCCGGATCGCGATACATCTGGGCCAGCACGTTCTGGCGCTTGACGTCGGTGCGGTGGCGCAGGGTCAGCACGATGGCGCCGATCATGGCCACCAGCAGGATCAGCCCCGCAAGCTGGAAGAGCAGGAAGTATTGGTCATAGATCACGGCCCCCAGAGCAGCGGTATTGTGCGCGGCCCCTTCGGGCGTGGCATTGGGGGTCGCCAGAAGGTCAACGCCTTCGGCCGTGGCCCAGGGGCCGAACGCCATGGACAGCTGGATCAGGATGATCACGCCGATAAGGCCCGCCATGGGGATGTATTTGGCCATCTCCGCCTTCAGTTCGGCGAAATCCACATCCAGCATCATGACGACGAAAAGGAACAGCACGGCGACCGCGCCCACATAGACGATCACCAGCAGCATCGCCACGAACTCCGCCCCAATCAGGACGAAGAGCCCGGCAGAACTGAGGAAGGCCAGGATGAGCCACAGGACCGAATGCACCGGGTTGCGGCTGACCACCACGAAGAGGCCGGCCACCACGGTGGTGATGGCGAAGAGGTAGAAGGTGAAATCGGCGATACCCATGGGGTTACTCCTCGGTTCCGTCGATGGCCTGACGGGCAAGCTCCATCGCCTTGGTCATGGCGGGGACCCCCCCGAACATGGCGGCCTGCGCGATGGTTTCGGCAATTTCCTGTTTCGATGCCCCGGCCTCCAGCGCGTGGCGCACGGTCAGGCGGATCTGCGGTTCCGCCACGGCGCCCTGGATGGTCAGGCCCTGAAGCGTCAGCAGCAGGCGGGTCTTGGCATCCAGCCCATCGGGGTTGAACTGTTTGCCCATGAACGCCTCCATCATCTCGGCAGGCATGGTCGGCCAGAGCTTTTCAAAGCCCTGCGGCGTGAACTGCGCCATCGCAGGATTGACCTGCTTGACCCAATCCTTGGCCATGTCCTGCGTCTGCGCCATCAGCGCCGCGAAGGGGTTTTGCGGGGCTTTGGTCATCGGTAGGGGGCATCCAGCTCAAGGTTGCGGGCAATCTCGGCTTCCCACCGGGCGCCGTTCTCCAGCAGCTTTTCCTTGTTGTAGAACAGCTCTTCTCGGGTTTCGGTGGCGAATTCGAAATTAGGGCCTTCGACAATCGCATCCACCGGGCACGCCTCCTGGCAGAAGCCGCAATAGATGCATTTGGTCATGTCGATGTCGTAGCGGGTGGTCCGGCGGCTGCCATCCTCGCGCGGTTCGGCGTCGATGGTGATGGCCTGTGCCGGGCAGATCGCCTCGCACAGTTTGCAGGCAATGCAGCGCTCTTCGCCGTTGGGGTAGCGGCGCAGCGCGTGTTCACCCCGGAAGCGGACCGAGAGCGGGCCTTTCTCATGCGGGTAGTTCACCGTGGCTTTGGGCGCGAAGAAATACTTCAGCCCCAGTTGGAAGCCTTTGACGAAATCCGCCAGCAGGAAGTATTTCGCGGCGCGGGTGTAGTCGATCTGCGTCATCAATCAGCCCCCGATCATCCAGCGGGCATAGGCACCGCCGAAGAGTTCGAATTTTGCCAGGAAGGCCACGATCACGACCCAGCCCAGAGACAGCGGCAGGAACACTTTCCAACCGATCCGCATCAGTTGGTCATAGCGGTAGCGCGGCGTGATCGCCTTCACCATGGCGAAGATGAAGAAGAAGAAGGCCATCTTGCCGACCATCCACAGCACGCCATCGGGCAGGCCCGGAATCGGGGACAGCCAGCCGCCGAAGAAAAGCAGCGTGACAAGGGCGCACATCAGGAAGATGGCGATGTATTCCCCGGCCATGAACAACAGGAAGGGCGTCGCCGAATATTCCACCTGATAGCCCGCGACCAGCTCCGATTCCGCCTCTGGCAGGTCGAAGGGCGGGCGGTTGGTTTCGGCCAGGGCCGAGATGAAGAACAGGAAGACCATCGGGAAATGCGGCAGCCAGTACCAGCTGAAGAACCCGTAAGACCCGTCCTGCGCGCGCACGATGTCAGAGAAGTTGAGCGAGCCTGTGGTGATCACCACACCGATGATGATCAGGCCGATGGAAACCTCGTAGGAAATCATCTGCGCGGCAGAGCGCAGCGAACCGAGGAACGGATATTTGGAGTTCGATGCCCAACCGCCCATGATCACGCCATAAACCTCCAGCGAGGAGACGGCGAAGACATAGAGAATGGCGACGTTCAGATCCGCCAGAACCCAGCCATCGTTGAAGGGGATCACCGCCCAGGCAATCATCGCCAGAACGAAGCTGGTCAGCGGTGCCAGGATGAACACGGGCTTGTCAGCGCCCGCCGGGATCACCACTTCCTTGATGACGTATTTCAGGGCATCCGCGACCGACTGCAGTAGCCCGAAGACCCCCACCACGTTGGGGCCCTTGCGCATCTGGACCGCCGCCCAGATCTTCCGGTCGCCATAGACCAGGAAGAGAAGCGAGATCATCACGAATGCGATCACCGCAAGACACTGCGCGATAATAATCAGCGCGATGCCGGGAGTGGTTGTAAAGAATTCAGCCATCTGTCCTCACACCGTCGGTATGCCTTGCTCGGCGCAGTCGGCGACCACCACTTCGGCGTCTATCGTCTGCACCCCCCGGGGGAGCGCCGGTGACACGGTGTAAACCGCATCTGCGTGCCAAAGGCCAGCCTCTTCCTGCACATTTGTGCGGACATGTCGCGCAAATCCGTAGCCCCGGATCAGCGTGTACTGAGCTGCTGCACATTCGGCATAGGCCGCCACGTCCTCTCGCCCCCTTGCACCGCGCATCTCCACGCGGAAATTCACCAGATTTTCATCCAGGAGACGGGTTTCGACCCCCAGATACTCAAACAGCGCCGGATGCCGGTCCTGCGTGGCCGCCGGATCGGGCGTACAGCCCGCCAGCGCCAGAACCATGGCACCGCCACCCACGAAGGGCCGGAGCGTTCCGCCGCCCGGCACTCCGCTTACTCCGCCGCGATCGCGGCCTCAGACCGCGCCTTTGCCGCAGCGCTCAGCTCGGCCATCACGGCCGATGCGCGGGCAATCGGGTTGGTCAGGTAGAAATCCTTCACCGCTGGCACGAAATCGGCCTCGGCAGGTGCGCGCAGCTCCAGGGCCGCGATCTCGTTCATCGGAACTTCGTCGATCATCGCCAGATGCGGAACCGCGTCGACGATCGCGTTGCGCAGCTGCACAAGCGAGTCGTAAGGCAGCGCCGCGCCCAGTTCCGCCGAAAGCGCCCTGAGGATCGCCCAGTTTTCCTTGGCCTCACCGGGCGCAAAGCCCGCGCGAAGCGCCAGTTGCGGACGGCCTTCGGTGTTGACGAAGAGACCTTGTTCTTCCGTGTAGGCCGCGCCCGGCAGGATCACATCGGCGCGATGCGCGCCCCGGTCGCCATGGCTGCCCTGGTAGATCACGAAGGGGCCAGCGGCGATATCCACCTCATCGGCACCGAGGTTGTAGATCACCTCTGCCCCGTCGATGGCCGCAGGCAGACCGCCCTCGGTCACCGCACCCACATCCATCGCACCGACGCGGGACGCAGCCGTGTGCAGCACCATCAGCTTCGCGCCGCAACCTTCGACATAGGCCAATGCCTGGCTCAGAACCGCTTCGCCATCAGCTTCGCGCAGCGCGCCCTGACCGACGATCACGATCGTATCGGGCTTGGCTTCGACCTTGGCGACCAGATCGGTCAGCGCCTTCCGGTCGGACCCGAAATGGTAGTAGTCATAGGTCAGGTCGGCCTTGGGGCCGATCAGTCCGATGCGCGCGCCGTTGATCCACGCCTTGCGGATGCGGGCGTTCAGAACCGGCGCTTCGTCGCGCGGGTTGGTGCCGATCAGCAGGATGGTCTTGGCGCTGTCGATATCCTCGACCATCGCGGTGCCCACATAGGCGCCCCGGTTGCCGGCAGGCAGCTTCGCGCCATCGGTGCGGCATTCCACATTGCCGCCCTGCCCTTCGATCAGACCTTTGAGCGCAAACGCGGCTTCGACCGGGGCCAGATCGCCCACGAGGCCCGCGACCTTCTTGCCCTTCATGGCGTTAGCGGCAGCAGAAAGCGCCTCGGGCCAGCTGGCTTTGCGCAAGCGACCGTTTTCACGGATATAGGGCGTGTCCAGACGCTGGCGGCGCAGACCGTCCCAGATGAAGCGGGTCTTGTCGGAAATCCATTCCTCGTTCACGCCGTCATGGTTGCGCGGCAGGATGCGCATGACTTCACGCCCCTTGGTGTCAACGCGGATGTTCGAGCCAAGCGCGTCCATCACGTCGATGGTTTCGGTCTTGGTCAGTTCCCACGGACGGGCGGTGAAGGCGTAGGGCTTGGAGGTCAGTGCGCCAACCGGGCAGAGGTCGATGATATTGCCCTGCAGGTTCGAATCGAGCGTCTCATTGAGGTAGCTGGTGATCTCGCTATCCTCGCCGCGCCCGGTCTGGCCCATCTGCCAGATGCCCGCAACCTCGGTCGTGAAGCGCACGCAGCGGGTGCAGGAAATGCAGCGGGTCATGGCGGTCGAGACGAGCGGACCGAGGTTCAGTTCCTCGGAGGCGCGCTTGGGTTCGCGGTAGCGGGAGAAATCCACGCCGTAGGCCATCGCCTGATCCTGCAGGTCGCATTCGCCACCCTGGTCGCAGATCGGACAGTCCAGCGGATGGTTGATCAGCAGGAATTCCATCACCCCTTCACGGGCCTTCTTGACCATGGGGGAGTTCGTCTTGACGACCGGCGGCTGGCCTTCGGGGCCGGGGCGCAGGTCGCGCACCTGCATGGCGCAGGAGGCGGCGGGTTTCGGCGGGCCGCCAACGACCTCCACCAGGCACATGCGGCAGTTGCCGGCAATCGACAGACGCTCGTGATAGCAGAACCGCGGAACTTCGACCCCAGCCTCTTCACAGGCCTGAATCAATGTCATCGCGGGATCGACCTCGATCTCTTTGTCGTCGATGATGATTTTGCGTAGATCGGTCATGCTTCACCCTTGCGCGTCGCTTGGCTCCGGTTGGCGGCGTGTCTACCGCAAGCCCCGCCCGGATTCACGCGGAAAATTGCCGTGCCACCCTAGTGCCGCGATTGACGCGCTTTTGCAACGTGATGGCGGCATTTTTCAAGCCGATAACCCGGTATACAACGGTATATGACCGCGCCCAATGCGCGCATGCCCGCCATTTGGGGGCGGGCATGGGCTTGAAGCATGAAATTGGAAAGAAAAGGTTACCGCAAAAGGCGGCCAATCTGACTGTTCGCACTGATTTCTTCTTCGCCGACGGTGCAGTACCCTTCGCGTTGATCGGGCGATGCGTTGCGTTCTGCCAGTCGGGCATCGGCAATCGCGCGCACGCGCTGCTGCTCGTCTTCGTTGAAGACGAAATCCTCGATCTCCGAGCGGGTAAAGCCAAGATCGGTCGCCCGCCCGACAAGGCTGTTGATGAACCCGAGCGCACGCAACCGCCGGGCGGAAATCGAGTCGCAGCGATTATGGATGTGGCGTGCGATGGCAAAGGCCACCAGCCCCTCGCTCAGCACCGGGTCATTGCGCAGCACATCCCAATCATCAGCGCGCGCCGGCTGTGCCAAAAACAGGCACATAACAAGAAGGGGAAAACATCGAGACATATTGCAAAATCCTTGGCTGGCGTAGTCGGACCCTGCGCCAAAATGGGGGCATTGCGGTCTGACATTCAATATCAGGCGATTGCTATCCGCCTGAATCGGCCCGTTCCCGCCGGTTCACCCCGCTCAGATCCGCACGCCCCAATAGGCGATGATCAGGTAGATGATCAGCGCCACGAACGCGATCCCGAGCGTCGTGTAAATCGCCGCTTCCAGTTTCTCCGGCGTGTTCAGCACCATCATGACCATGCCTGCCAGCATCACACCGATCACCGTGCCGAGGATGGAGCCGCCAATACCCCAGGTATATCCCAGCCAGATGCCAAGCGCCGCGAAGGACACGAATACGGCGACCACCCATACCCGGTAGACACCGACCAAGACCGGCCTGCCGCCGTCATATGCACGTTGATCTGTCACTGCCGCCTCCACAGAGGAACCCACTCGCCCCGTTTTCGGGTGCCATTTGGATACAGTCTACCCTTTCGGATAGGATTCATCAACGCTTTCAAGGGGCCGCAGAACGCTTCATGGGCAGATGGGACACAGGTCAGTAGCAGAACCCGAGGGGGTCCTCGTCGATGATCCGGTCAACCGTCTCCCGGAACCGCGCGGAGTACAGCGACGGATCATAGTCGTCGCCAAGGTAGAACCCGCAGTGAAAGGCGATCTGGATTTCCGCGATGGCCACCCACGCGTCGACCTCGGGGACATGGGCGAAGACCTCTTCGAAGGTCTGGCTCATCAGATTGACATACCAGAAATAGCGCTCGTTCTCGATCGGGGTCGCGTCCTGGTCCAGAAGGTCGGGCCGCGACAGCTCGGGGTTGTTCATCGAGATGATCAGGAACTCGCGATAGGCCGCCCGCGCGCCGCGTTCATTCTCGATCCGCCATTGCTGGTTGAACTGCCAGAACGCCACCAGACCGGCGATCACCGCCAGAAGGATACGGGACAGATCCGCGAAAGACGCAATGCCGTTGCGCTCTCGCGTCAACCACCCTTTGCGCGCCGGTGTGGTTTCCGTGTCTGCCATCTCGTCCTCCCGTTTTGGTGCGCCCTCCGCCAGATGGCGTGACGCAGGTACTTATTCTGAGGCGGGCGGCCAGACCGGATAGGCAAAGAACGCCAGGTCGATCCCGTCGGAAATAGCATCCTCCGAGAGGCTTTCCCAGGTGTCGCTCGGCTCCACCAGAACGAACAGCGCCAGCGTCCCGCGATGGTCCTCGCTGCGCATGAAGGTGCCCTGCATCTCGATATCGACGGTTTCCAGCGGCGTCATGACAAAGTCGAACCCGTCCCCGGTGGCGTTGTCATTGGCCGTTGCAACGATCAGCGCCTGAACCGGTTCATCAAAGGTGATGGAAAAGTTGCTGCCAACGTGAATCGCGTCATGGGGCATGGGCAGATCGTTGAATTCCTGATCCTCCCCATCATTGGAAAAGCCGGTGAAGATGGACGATCCCCGCTCGCCGGTCAGCGTGTAGGCGATGCCGTTCGAATGCCCGGAGGCCGAGACGCGGAAATTGGTGCGCACAAGGTCGCCATATTCCTCCAGCGAGAAAGTCATCTCGCCTGCGATCAGATCTTCAAGGGTTTGAGCCTGCGCGAGACCGGTCAGGGCGAGCGAAATGCCGATGGCGAGAGAAATGGGTTTCATGGAATGGCCTCCGTCAAAAAAATCTGAAGAACCCTAGGGGCCTATTGCACATATAATCAAGGGCTTGATGGACAGCGCCCGGTCACGCCTTCGAAACGGCATTCCAGCCGAACGCGTCTGCGGTCTCTCCGTTCTGGCGCAGATGTTCCAGCTTAGCCAAAGCCTCCGCCAGATCCGGGCGGTGCCCTTCCGGGACCCACCACATCACCAGATGGGCCTCGTCCATCGGCGTGAACCAGTCCGCCCGGCGGGTCACGAAATGCTTGTGCAGCGTGTTCCAGACATAGAAGCGCAAGCTGTCAACACTGTCCCAGACGGTCAGGTTCACCAGAATGCGTGGGTCGCCATCGACCTCTTCGGGGACAACGCCCCCGAAGGCGGTTTCGTATTTCCAGACGAACCCGTCGGACCGTTCCGCGATGCTGTTCAGCATGTCGATCCCGCGGTTGAAACCGGCCATGCGGGGATCGTCCAGCTCATAGGCCATGCGGCCGATATTGAACTGGGCCAGATGCATCCCTATTCGGCAGCGACCGCGCTGACGCGTCCGGCTTTCTGCGACTTGATCCGGTCCTCGATCTCATCGCGGAAGTTGCGAATGAGACCCTGGATCGGCCAGGCCGCCGCATCGCCAAGGGCACAGATCGTGTGGCCTTCCACCTGCTTGGTCACCTGGAACAGCATGTCGATCTCTTCCAGTTCGGCCTCGCCCCGCACAAGGCGATCCATCACCCGCATCATCCAGCCGGTACCTTCGCGGCAGGGCGTGCACTGGCCGCAGCTTTCGTGCTTGTAGAACTTCGACAGCCGCCAGATCGCTTTCACGATATCGGTGGACTTGTCCATGACGATGACCGCAGCGGTGCCCAGACCCGATTGCAGGTCATTGCGCAGATAGTCGAAATCCATGATCGCGTCGCGCATGTTTTCGCCGCGCACGCACGGCACGGAGGAGCCGCCGGGGATCACCGCCAGCAGGTTGTCCCAGCCCCCGCGGATACCGCCGCAATGCTTTTCAATCAGCTCCTCGAAGCTGATCGACATCGCCTCTTCCACCACGCAAGGATTGTTCACATGGCCCGAGATGGCAAACAGCTTGGTGCCCGCATTGTTGGGGCGGCCAAAGCCCGCGAACCAGTCCGCGCCCCGGCGCAGGATGGTCGGCACCACGGCGATGGATTCCACGTTGTTCACGGTCGAGGGGCAGCCGTAAAGGCCCGCGCCCGCCGGGAAAGGCGGCTTCATCCGGGGCATGCCCTTCTTGCCTTCAAGGCTTTCAATGAGCGCGGTTTCCTCGCCGCAGATATAGGCCCCGGCCCCGTGATGGAGGTACAAATCGAAGTCGAAGCCAGATCCGGCGGCGTTCTTGCCCAGAAGGCCCGCGTCATACGCCTCGTCGATCGCGGCCTGCAGCGCCTCGCGTTCGCGGATATATTCGCCGCGGATATAGATGTAGCTGACATGCGCGCCCATGGCGAAGCTGGCGATCAGTGCCCCTTCGATCAGCGTATGGGGATCGTTGCGCATGATCTCCCGGTCCTTGCAGGTGCCGGGCTCGGATTCATCGGCGTTGATCACCAGGTAGGACGGGCGGCCATCGCTTTCCTTGGGCATGAAGGACCATTTCAGACCGGTGGGGAAACCAGCCCCGCCGCGCCCGCGCAAGCCGGACGCCTTCATGATCTCGACGATCTTGTCGCGGCCCAGACCGATCAGGTCCTTGGTGCCGTCCCAGTGGCCGCGCGCCTTGGCGCCCGCGAGGGTGCGGTCGTGCATGCCGTAGATATTCGTAAAGATCCGGTCTTTGTCCTGAAGCATCCTCAGTCCCTTTCTGCGCGGCGGGCTTGCCAGACCTGATACGTCACGATCAGGGCCCAGACCAGAGCCGCAATTGCCGCAAGGTCGAACAGAAACACATAGCGCACGGGCAGGCCCAACTGTCCACCCACAAGCTGCGCCCCCATCCACAAGATCATCGTCACGGCCATAACGACAGCGGCGATGCGGGCCTTGCGGGCCTGGGGGGAAACAGTCCGGGGGGCATCGGGCATTTGGCCTGGCCTCGGGTCGCTAGCGGTTTGGCCCGGTTTACGGCAGAGCGGCGGGGATTGTCCACTGTCCGGCGGCGCAAATCGCAAGCGGAAAACGGAAAAACGCGCCGGACGGGCCGACGCGTTTGGTTTTTGCTGCGCTATGGCGGCGGGATCAGACGAATTCGCCTGCGCCCGTGACCAGATCGAACCGCGCACAACTGCGCTTGAAGCCCGGCAGATGCTCGTCCAGCCAGTCGATTCCGGCCGCGTCAAGCGCGGCCAACTGATCGAAATGGTAAATCCCGATCTCGTTCAGGCCCGCCTCCAGCTTGGCGCCGATGCCCTTGACCAGTTTCAGGTCGTCGGCCACGCCGCCGCGTGGCTCGTCCAGCAGATGCGGATTGGGGGTGGCAGCGTCCGGGGTCGCGGCGGGGATGTCTTCCTCGACCATGACCGGGTCCGGCTCTGCCACGGCAGGCTCCGGAGCGGCCTCGACCACGGCCAGAACCGGCGCAACAGCAACCGGTGCCTCCGCGACGGGTGCTTCCGCAACCGGTGCCTCATCGGCATTTCCGGGCGTGTCGTCGAAGGCACGGGCCATCGCGGACCAGAACACCTGCGGCGCGGTCAGGCCCAAAGACCAGCTCTGCACCGCAGCATTTCCGTAGAACGCGACCGAGTAGTTCGCGGCCGCAATCAGGTTGTTACGGGCCGCGACAGATCCCAGCCAGATGTCTTCTGCAAGTTTCATGTCGGTTGTCCTCTTGGATGATCAAACGCATCCTCCCAGAGGTCAATATACATCCCCGCCGTCAACTTTTCTTGAGAAATCCGTCTCTCCACCTGCGGCCAATAGCCCTGCCTGCGCGACCCAGTCATCGCGGGTCACGCGGCCCCGGAAGCCTTGCAGATTGTCATCCATCCAGGCCACTTCGGACGGCCCCCAGGCGGCGATCTGGTCGAAGTGATAGATACCGAGCGAGTGCAGCAATTGCTCCAGTTTCGGCCCCACGCCCTTGATCTTCTTCAGATCATCCGGCCCACCCTCTCGCGCGGCCTCCATGGCGGCGGGTTGCGCGGCGGGGGCCTCTTCCTCGATCGGTTCCGGCGCAGAGGCGACTGGCGTCGGGGTTTCCTCGGGTTCTGGCGTCGCCTCCGGTTCCGGCTCTGCCGCCGGTTCCGGTTCAGATACCGCTTCGGGTTCGGGCGCGGCTTCGGGTTCAGGCTCTGGAACGCTTTCCGCGACGGGTTCCGGGGCGGCTTCCGGCTCCGGAGCGGCCGCCGGTGCCGGTGCGGGCGGAGCTGTCGGGGTCGGTGCGGGCGGAGCTGTCGGAGCTGGCGCGGGCGAAGATGCCGGCGTCGAGGCAGACGCCCCTGCCCCGCTCTCGACACACAAGACCATGCGCAGCACGATTGTCAAAAGCACCGCCACCACGAGACCGAGGATCAGCGCCATCAAGAGGCCCCACCCGGCGGCGAATTTCAGGATCAGGAACAGCAAGACCCCAAGGACGACCCCGGCAATCAGGCAGTTCGTATGGCAGCTGGTGCTGTCATTCTGTGCAGACATAACAATTCCCCTGTTTCCCAATTGCGGCAAGTAGACACCAGCCGCCCCCGATCTGTGAAGGATTTTCTTGGAAAAGGGGTTACGACTTGCGTTTTGCGGCCCGCAAGCGGCGCTGAAACGTCTTGACCCGCTTGTTGTAGTGCCAATCGCACACGTAAGAGGCTGCACGGGGATGGATGCGATGTTCGGCCAGGGCCGGGCCGATTTCCACCCCGTCCTTCACGTAGAGCAGCACGTTTTGCATCAGCCAAGGCAGGACCGACTCGAACGCCCCCATGCGGCGGCGGATCGGATCGTAGCACCCATAGCCGCGATCCTGGAACATCGCCGCCCAGTCGCCCTGAAACCGCAGATTGATATGCCCGGCCCCGCCCTGCCCCGGAACACCGGCGGAAAACAGAACCACGTCCGACAAGGCGCAGAGATCATCCACGAACCCCTCCGACCGCTCCGGCGAGAGATGCTCCGCCACTTCGATCGTGGCCGCCAGATCATAGCGCTTGCGGGCCGTGTAGGGCTGATTGAGATCGGCTGTCTGCCGGTAGGATTTCGCGATGACACTATCGCCCGGTGCCAGCCAATCGCCATCCACGCCCTTGATCGTCGCGCCCCGCGCCTTGCAGGATTTCAGAAAGAACCCGAGCCCGCAGCCAAGGTCGATGACCGATTTCGGCTGCACATAGCTCCACAGGATTTCAGCCATGAGGTCAGCATTGGCCTGACGCCGTTCGGACTGCTCCACATGGCCTTTGAACATGGTTTCATAGTCATGAATCACGTCGGCCTCCTGTGACTGCCATCCATCCCGACGCCCGAAACAGGGCACATGCCCCTACAGCGCGCCCTGCAAGGGTGCCGGGTTCCGGCCGCTCGTCAAAGGGCAGAGGATCAGGACCCGGCCAGTTCGCTGGCCTGTGCGACCCAATTGTCACGCTCGATCCGGCCCTTGAACTTGAGGCGCGCATCGACCCAGGCGATTTCGGACGGACCCCAGGCGGCGATCTGGTCGAAATGCCAGAAGCCCATGGAATTGAGCAGCTCTTCAAGCTTCGGCCCGACGCCGGAAATCTTTTTCAGATCATCCGCCTCGCGGCCGTCGCGCGGGGCGCTCAGCAATTCGGGCTCGGATTCCTCGACCTCTGCCGGGGTCTCCGCCGTGGCTGCCGGGGTGGCGGCAGGTTGCGGGGCCG
>NZ_JASHJX010000012.1 GCF_030732985.1 Nioella sp. MMSF_3534 | reverse complement strand
GGGCGGGTTCCGCGGCAGGGGCGGGCGTGGCCGGGGCCTCGGTGGCGGCCTCAGCACCGGATTGCTTGCCCCAGGGCGCCAGCAGCGGCACTTCGGTGCCGTCGATCCGCTTGACGGTGTCGCCGATATCGGCGGCCAGACGGGCCGAGGCGTTCAGCTCATCGCGCCCGGCCTCATGATCCTTGAGCGAGGTCAGACCGGACAGGGGTTCCGACGCGTAGCGCCCGTTCTGCGGGCCGGGGGTGGGCACACGGCCCGCGGCCAGTTCGTCCAGAATCCAGCCGAATTTCTCAGCCGTCAGATCCTCGTAGTAATCCTTGCCGATCTGCACCATAGGCGCATTCGCGCAGGCGCCCAGGCATTCCACCTCTTCCCAGCTGAAATTGCCATCCGAAGACAGCTCATGCGCGTTGGCGGCGATCTTGTCCTTGCAGACGGCAATCAGGTCTTCCGCGCCGCAGATCATACACGACGTGGTGCCGCAAACCTGCACATGGGCAATCGCGCCCACGGGCTGCAGCTGGAACATGAAGTAGAAGGTCGCCACTTCCAGCGTGCGGATATAGGTCATCCCCAGCATGTCGGCCACGGCCTCGATCGCGGGCCGGGTCAGCCAGCCTTCCTGTTCCTGCGCCCGCCACAGCAGAGGGATCACCGCCGATTGCGCGCGGCCTTCGGGATACTTGGTGATCTGCGCCTCGGCCCAGGCCAGATTGGCGGGGGTGAAGGCAAAGCTTTCGGGCTGGTCGTGGTAGAGGCGGCGAAGCATTAGCTGGCTCCTTCGGTCACACGGGCGGCGGTGGCGATGGCCAAAGCCACCGACGACAGCACACCCGAGATCGTGTGTTTCATATGCGGATGCCCGGCGCGGGCGTAGATCAGGCCATCGGCAAAGCCCATGAAGGCGCAGACGGCGAAAAGGGCGATGAGGACGTTGAGATCCCCGTAGATCGTGAAGACAAGCGCCAGCACCGCGAAGGCGGTGTAGCGGTCGGCCATCACGGTTGGCAGCTTCTCAAGACGATGCGTGGTCTGTTCCAACCCTTTGGCGGGATCGGTCCAGAACGCCCAGGCCAACAGGGCCAGGATCAGGACGGTGACACCGCCGCATATCGTCGTGAGAAGGGAGAAGCTCACCTGTAATCTCCCCCGAACGGCGCCACAAGATAGGGCGCGGAGCCTGTCATGGGAATGGGCTGAACCACCTGCGTGGTGGCTATCCCGGTCAGCAGGATAGGCCCCGCGCCAGTCGTCAGCATCGCAACCATCAGCAGACCCGGAAGACCGATATTGGTGAGCATTATCTGTCGATCTCCCCGAACACCACATCCATGGTGCCGATGATGGCCGCGACGTCGGCCAGCTGGTGGCCGCCCGCGACATGGTCCATCGCTTGCAGGTGCAGGTAGCCCGGCGCGCGGATCTTGGCCTTGTAGGGTTTGTTCGACCCGTCCGCGACAAGGTAGACGCCGAACTCGCCCTTGGGGGCCTCGACCGCCGCATAGACCTCGCCTGCCGGGACGTGAAAGCCCTCGGTATAGAGCTTGAAGTGGTGAATGAGCGCCTCCATCGAGGTCTTCATATCCCCCCGCTTCGGCGGCGTGATCTTGCCGCGTGCCAGCACGTCGCCTTGGCCTTCCGGCGCGCGCAGCTTGGCAATCGCCTGATGGATGATGTGGACCGACTGGCGCATCTCTTCCATGCGGCACAGGTAGCGGTCATAGCAGTCGCCATTCTTGCCCACGGGGATCTGGAACTCGAACTCGTCATAGCATTCATAGGGCTGCGCGCGGCGCAAATCCCAGGCCAGGCCCGATCCGCGCACCATCACACCCGAGAAGCCCCAGTCGAGAATCTCCTGCTCGCTCACCACACCGATATCGGCGTTGCGCTGCTTGAAGATGCGGTTTTCGGTCAGCAGCCCGTCGATATCGTCTAGTTTGGCGGGAAACTCATTGGCCCAGGTCTCGATATCGTCCAGCAGTTCCGGCGGCAGGTCCTGATGAACGCCACCGGGGCGGAAATAGGCGGCGTGCAGGCGGGCGCCGCAAGCGCGTTCATAGAAGACCATCAGCTTCTCGCGTTCCTCAAAGCCCCAGAGCGGCGGGGTCAGCGCGCCCACGTCCATGGCCTGAGTGGTCACGTTCAGCAGGTGGTTCAGAACCCGGCCAATCTCGGAATAAAGAACGCGGATCAGCGACGCGCGACGCGGAACTTCCACGCCGGTCAGCTTCTCGATGGCCAGACACCAGGCATGTTCCTGGTTCATCGGCGCCACGTAATCGAGCCGGTCAAAGTACGGCAGGTTCTGCAGATAGGTGCGCGATTCCATCAGCTTCTCGGTCCCGCGATGCAGCAGGCCGATATGCGGGTCGCAACGCTCGACGATCTCGCCGTCAAGCTCCAGCACCAGACGCAGCACGCCGTGTGCCGCCGGGTGCTGAGGCCCGAAGTTGATGTTGAAATTCCGGATCTTCTGTTCGCCTGTCAGGGCGTCTTCGAAGCCTTTGCCGCCATCCATCATGCCAGCGCCTCCATGTTATCCGTCCAGCGGGCGGGCAGCGACCCCATCCGGGTCTCGACCGCCGCGTATTGAGGGGCAAGCCACGCCATCGCGCGGGCGCGCTGCGCCTCGGTCATCGTCAGGTCTTCCCCCGCCAGAACCCGCGCCTCGGTATTGGCGGGCCGTTCGGCAATGCCGAGAAAGCCGCTGAGCCGGGCCAGCGTGTCGGGCTGGAAGAGGGTTTCGTAAAAGGCCGTGAACACCTTCGCCGGTTCCACCGCCGCATTCAGTCGCGCCAGCGTGCCCGCATAGTCGCAGCGCGCCGCCATGGTCTGATCCTCGCCGCCAAGCACCTTGTCCAGCAGCGCCCCCGCCGTCGCGGCCAGATCGCCGCCCTTGCGGGTCGCGGCCATGCGGATATTGGACCACAGCCGGTCCAGCGGGTCGCGCATCAGGAAGACGAAGCGCGTGACCGGGGCCAGTGCGGCCATGCGCGACAGGCTGGCCTCGGACAGCGTTGCATAGGCCGGGGTGATGTCCCCCACCAGTTTCGCTTCGCCAGCGTTGTGATTGAGAAACGCCATATAGCCCGCATCGTTCCGCCCCTCGCGGATCACATTGAGCCAGCCGGTATAGGCCCAGACTTCGCGTTGCAGCCGCTTGTCCAGCCGTGCGTCGCCCGTGGGCAGCCGGTCCTTGCGGCGCTTGCGTTCGCGGGTCATCCGTTGCACCTGCCGGTCGAATTTGCCCGTCTCGCAGGTGTCGAAATAGTGCAGTTCCTTGACAGCCGGCAGGCGCACCTCGGGATGTGCGGCAAGATAGCGGTAAAGCCAGGTCGTCCCTGCCTTCGCCGCGCCGATCCCGAAAAGGAGTGTCGCCTGTGCCATGACCGTGATCAGCCTTTCGCGGCCTCGGGTTTCTCGTCGCCGGGCAGGATATACTCGGCACCTTCCCAGGGGCTCATGAAATCGAACTGGCGATAGTCCTGAACCAGCTTCACCGGCTCATAGACCACGCGCTTCAGGGCCTCGTCATAGCGCAGTTCGGTATAGCCCGTGGTCGGGAAATCCTTGCGCAGCGGATATCCCCGGAAGCCGTAATCGGTCAGGATGCGGCGCAGATCCGGATGGCCGGAGAAGAGCACACCATACATGTCGAACACTTCCCGCTCGAACCAGTTGGCCGCCGGATAGACACCGGTGATCGAGGGCACCATGTCATCCTCGCGGATCTGGGTTTTCACCCGGATGCGATGGTTCTGGTACATCGACAGGAAATGCCAGACCATGTCGAAGCGCTTGTCGCGGCTCGGGTAATCCACGGCGGTGATGTCCACCAGCGTGGAAAAGCGGCAGGCGGTGTCGGTCTTCAGGAACTCCATGAAGGCCGGGATAGAGGCCAGCGTAATCTCCACCGTCAGCTCGCCATGGGCAATCTCGGTGCCGATAACCGCGTCACCCTGCTTGAGGGTGATCAATTCGGCCAGTTCGCGAAGGGCGTCTTCACTCATGCGATGTCTCCTCGGGCCACGCGGGCCTTAGCGGGTAATGGTGCCGGTGCGGCGGATCTTGCGCTGCAGCTGAAGCAGGCCGTACAGCAGCGCCTCAGCCGTCGGCGGGCAGCCGGGCACATAAAGGTCCACGGGCACGATCCGGTCGCAGCCGCGCACCACGGAATAGCTGTAGTGATAATAGCCACCGCCATTGGCGCAGGAGCCCATGGAAATCACGTAGCGCGGCTCGGGCATCTGGTCGTAGACCTTGCGCAGCGCGGGCGCCATCTTGTTGGTGAGTGTGCCCGCCACGATCATCACGTCCGACTGACGCGGGGAGGCGCGCGGCGCGATCCCGAAGCGTTCGGCGTCATAGCGCGGCATCGAGGTGTGCATCATCTCGACCGCGCAGCAGGCAAGCCCGAAGGTCATCCAGTGCAGCGACCCGGTGCGCGCCCAGTTGATCAGGTCATCGGCGGTGGTCAGCAGAAAGCCCTTGTCCTGAAGCTCCGCGTTCAGGGCGCGGGTGGCAACGTCCTTGTCCACACCGGCGGTGTTGGCGCTGGTCATCACTCCCATTCGAGGGCCCCTTTCTTCCATTCATAGGCAAAGCCGATGGTCAGCACGGCCAGGAAAATCATCATCGACCAGAAGCCCAGCATCGACATTTCCGGGAAGGCCACGCCCCATGGGAAGAGGAAGGCAATCTCCAGGTCGAAGATGATGAACAGGATCGACACGAGATAGAATCGCACGTCGAATTTCATTCGCGCATCGTCGAAGGCGTTGAACCCGCATTCATAGGCCGAGACCTTTTCGGGGTCCGGGTTGCGCACGGCCAGAATGACGGCGGCAAGGATGAGGACAATCCCAAGCCCGATGGCAAGGGCGAGAAAGATCAGAACGGGCGCATAATCCCTGAGCAGGTCTTCCAAGGCTGGCTCCTTCGGCTCGCGGGCGCCACGGCGTCTGTGGCGCGAGGGTCATCCCCCGCAAGACGCTGTTGCGCGCGGGGACTGTCCGCTGTTTATGCCCGTGCCGCGCGGGGGTCAACCGAAGCAAAGCGCCACAGGGGCGCTTGAGGCAGGAAAAATCACCGCAGGCGGGAACATGGACCGGATGGGCGGGCGGCCCAACGTGGTGCAAGGTCAAGGCCGCACCGGCGCTCAATTGACCATGTCAAGTTTGTCGGGGTTCACCAGAATGTAGATCCAGGCGATCTTGCCGCCGCGATCGGGCACCAGCGTGGTCACCGAGTCCAGCAGCCCATGCCGCAATCGCAACAGGGCGGGCCGCGCATTGACCATTGCAAAGCGCATCGTCCAGCCATCTTCCCGTCGCGCCCTGTCGACCAGCGCCGAGAAGACCTGCAGGATTTCCGCCCCGCCCACCAGTGGCCGCCGCGCGGCGCGGCGCTTGGCCCCGCCATCGGAAATGGCCACAGTCTGCGGCGTCATCAATGCCAGTGCCGCTGAATGATCCTCGGCCATGACGGCGCGAAAGAACCGCTCGCTCAGTGCGGCCACCTCTTCGGGCGTGGCGTCGAAGCGCGGCCCGCTGTCCTGCAACTTCTTCTGCGACCGGCTGACCAGCTGGCGGCAGGCGGCCTCGGTCGTATCCAGGGCGGCGGCAATCTCGCCATAGGTCGCGTCGAAGGCTTCGCGCAGGATGAAGGCCGCCCGCTCCCGCGCGTTCAGCCGCTCCATCGCCCAAAGAAGCGCCAGCTCGCATTCCTGCGCCAGTTCGAACCGGGGCACCGGCGCGCCCTCCGGCGTGGGCATGACCGGTTCCGGCAACCAGGGCCCCACATAGGTCTCGCGCCGCGCCTGCGCCTTGCGCAGCGCATCGATGGCGATATTCGTGGCCACCCGGCGCAGCCAGGCCGCGGGGTTGTCGATCCGCTCACGGTCGGCTTCCGCCCATCTCAACCAGGTCTCCTGGACGGCATCCTCAGCCCCAGACCGTTCCCCCAGCATCCGGTAACAAAGCGAGGTCAGCCGGGGCCGTTCACCCTCGAAAATATCGGTCATGATCGTCATTGCCGATGCACCACCCCGATCATCTCCTCGCCGATCCGGACCCGGGCACAGGTCCCGCCATATCCCAGCCCCCGTTTCAGCACAGGGTAGACTCTGCCGCCAGAGGCCGCAAAGGCACAGGCGATGACAGCTTCCGCCCCGAAACGCCCCTCGATCTCTCCACGCAGCGCATCGAGTTCCGGCGCATCGGCAATGGCGGCGCGGGCAAAGCGAAAGCCGAGCCCGGCGGCCCCGGCCTCGCCATCCCGCCCCTGCAGGCAAAACGCCAGATCCCGTCCAGCCAAACCGGCCTCCAGTGCCATATCCACGACCAGTTGAACGCAAGGCCCGCAATCGCCCTCCAGCGTCGACCCAAGAAGGGCACCTCCCCAGACATCCCGCGCCGCAGCCGGTCCGCGAAACTGCGTGTAGAGCGGCAATAGCGCCAGCCTGACCCCTGCAGCGGTCGAGTGCCGCGTCACGTAGCCCATATATTCCGCATCGTAGTGGTAACGGTCGCCAAAGCGGCGGATGGCATACCTGAGGATCGCCTTGATCATACCGGTCCCTCCGCACGGGTCAGTGTTGCAGCAGCCCAAAGCGCCAGGACCGCGGGCAGCTGAATACCCAGAAGATTGGTCAGCGCAATACTGTCGCCCGGCAGCCCCCGCGCGGCCCAGATCCAGAGATGATAGAGCGCATGACACACCAGCCACCCCGCCCCGCAGAACGCGGCCGAACGGTCTGCGCGCCAGCCGGACCACAGGAGTGCACCACCGGAGGTCAGGAAAACGAGCCCCACATCCCGAGCGAAATGCAGGTTGAGCGGCCCGGTCCCCATCACGCCGGGAACGGTCTCGTACCACAGTGCGGTATCCCCCCATATGAACGCGGCATTGCCGAGGCAATAGGCCCCGATGGCCAGTAACACGGATGTCTGCATCATGTCCTCCTGATCGCAGTGACTGATGCCATGACGTCCGGCACCCGCGTTTTGTGACAACCGCGCCCGTGAAGACCGCCGATTGTCTTTCAGCTTGGTCCAAATACCTCGGGGTTTGGGGCAGAGCCCCAAGTGGCCCGGCGCGGCCCCCGCCATGGGCGGGGGGTAAGCCGGGCCACCCCGGTCGACGCGCCAAAGGCGCGGCGAAATCGCCTTGCCCCGGTAAGCTTTCCTACCAATTCCTTGCGGGTGAATTCATTTGCAACTGGTTGACGCAGAGACATGGTGCGCGCGCTGGCGGCCCGGTGAAGCCCCCGCGCTAGCGGGGCAAACCGGGCCGCCCCCGGTCGACGCCGTAGGCGGCGAAACCGAAAAGGCCCCCGGAACACCGGGGGCCTTTTCGCAACGATCATCACCTGGCGCTCAGACCTTGCCCTTCCAGGGGACCAGAACCCGCTCGGCCCAGCGCATCAGCATGTCGATGCCGTAGCCGATGATGCCAATGAGGATGATCCCCATGATCACGATATCAGTGAGCTGGAACTTCGACGCGGCCACGATCATCTGACCGGCGCCCTGTTCGGCGGCAACCAGTTCGGCGGCAACCACCGTGCCCCAGCAGACGCCCATCGCCACCCGCGCGCCGGTGAAGATTTCCGGCAGGCTGTTGGGGATGATCACATGGCGCATGATCTGGCTTTTCGAGGCGCCCAGCGAATAGGCCGCGTGGATCTTGGAGATCGACACACCCGACACGCCTGCCCGTGCGGCAATGGTCATGATCCACAGCGCGGCGAGGAACAGCAGGAAGATCTTGCCGCTTTCGTCGATACCGAACCAGATGATCACCAGCGGGATCAGGGCCAGCGGCGGCACCGGGCGCATGAATTCGACGATCGGGTCGAACCAGCCGCGGAACCAGTTGGACAGGCCCATGGCATAGCCCAGCGGGATGCCCACGGCGGCGCCAAGGGCGAAGCCTGCCAGCACCCGGAACAGCGAGTAGCCCAGATGTTCGGCGAGGGTGAAATCGCGATAGCCTTCCCGCGAGATTTCGATGACCCGGCTCCAGACGGCCTCTGGCGGCGGCAGCCAGATCGGTTCCATCTGCATGCCGGCATTCGGCGTGAAGCGCACGGTGCCCCGGCGGCTGAGCGTCACGACCCCGTCGCCGGTATCGACCTCGCCCACCTCCGGTTCCAGCGGCTGGCCATTGATGGCGACCACGCGGAACCCGTCTTCATCGGCACCGATATCGTTGTCGCCGGTCTGGATCAGGCTGGACCGCCCGCCGCTGATGGCGTCCACATCGTTCAGCGCAAAGCCGTCGCCGGGGTCGATCTCGGGCAGGTCCACCTCTTCGCCCACGGGACGGACAAGCACTGTCACCGTCGCGTCATCGCGTTCGCCGGCGGCGTTTTCGGCGGTATAGGAAAAGCTGGTGTCGCCCAGGAACGGGCCCGGCACATGAATGGGCGAGATCACCGAGCCGGTGAACGCCCCCCAGATCAGGAAGATCGAAATGACCGAGATGACCGAGGCCGCCCGCGTCGGGCGCACGGCGCTTTCATCGCCGAAGGTCACGGTCTTGAGCGAGGTGAAATCGTGGCGCGATTCGCGCAACGAATTGAACGCCTTCACCGCCACGAAGGCGACGATGAAAATGGCGGCATAGATGGCTGCGATCAACATGTTATGCGGCCCCCTCTGTCCGGCCCATGATCTCTTCTTCCATGTCCCAGATCATCGACAGGATTTCCTCGCGCCGCTCGCTGAATTCGGGGTGTTTCTTGACCTCTCGCAGGTCCGCGTTCACGCCCATATCGGCGAAGGGCAGGTTGTATTCGCGATGCAGGCGGCCGGGACGGGGGGCCATGACGATCAGCCGTTCACCCAGAAGCAGCGCCTCTTCGACAGAGTGGGTGATCAGGATGATGGTCTTGCCGGTTTCCTTCCAGAGCTTGAGCACCAGCCCTTGCATCTTCTCGCGCGTCAGCGCGTCGAGCGCGCCCAGCGGTTCGTCCATCAGGATCACGTCGGGGTCATTGGCAAGGCAGCGGGCCAGCGCCACGCGCTGCTGCATGCCGCCAGACAGTTCATAGACCGCCTTTTCCTTGAAATCCTGAAGGCCCACGGTTTCCAGCAGGTGATCGGTGATCTGGTCACGTTCAGCCTTGGGCATGCCCTTCATGCGGGGGCCGAAATCGACGTTCTGGCGCACGCTCATCCATTCGAAAAGCGCGCCTTTCTGGAACACCATGCCGCGTTCGGCGTCGGGGCCGGTCACGTAATGGCCATTGAGTTCGATCTTGCCCTCGGTGGGCGCAAGGAACCCCGCGATGATGTTGAGAAGGGTGGTCTTGCCGCAGCCCGAGGGGCCGAGGACAGACAGGATCTCCCCTTCCTTGATGGTCAGCGATACATCCTGAAGCGCCTGCACGACCCCGCCATCCGGCAGATCGAAACGCATGGAGATGCTGTCGAGCACAAGCCCGGTCATACTGCCCTACCTTCCAAGTATAAAAAGAAAATCTGCAGAGTGGACGGCGCGAAGCACTGCCGCGCCGTCCGTGATGCCGGGATTACATCCCGTCATGCACCATCTGCAGCGGGCCGGTATTGACCGCGCTTTCGTAGGACTCGCGAGCGGCGTCGATATTGCCGGTCTCAACGAAGAAGTTGGCCACTTCCAGCAGGAAAGTCTGGGTGCCGCCACCGAGCCATGCTTCGGAAAGCTGCTCTTCAACCGAGGGGAATTCGAAACCGGCCAGCGTCGCGGCGGTCGCGTCTTCATCCATGCCCGCGTCGCGCGCGATCACCGGCAGCATCTCGTCGGTGTGCTCGCCCGAGTTCCACATGGCGTTCATGTCGGCGGTCACGGACAGGAAGGCGGCCAGCAGTTCCGGCTCTTCTTCCGCGAAGGAGGCGGGGACCGAGGTCACGTCGAAGACGTAGATGCCCAGTTCCTGCTTTTCCGCGCCGGTCAGCAGGGTGTTGCCATGTTCCATCATGCGGCGCAGCGCACCGCCCCAGCCGCAGGCCATGCCAAGCGAACCCTGTGCCAGTGCAGCGGCGGAATCGGCGGGTGCCATGTCGACCACTTCCAGCGTGCTGACGTCGATGCCGAAATGCTCCATCTGGCGGAGGAAGCCGTAATGGGCGGCGGTGCCGATCGGCACACCGACCCGCTGACCTTCCAGATCCGCAACGTTGGAGGCGTCGATTTCAAGCGACTCGTGAACCACGCAGTTGTCATTGTCCGAGTAGCTGACCGCCACGTCGACAACCTGGATATCCTGCCCGGCAGAGGCCGCGACCACGAAGGGCGGCACGCCCTGGCTGACCGAGATATGCACATCGCCCGAGGCCATGGCGGCGGACATGGCGGTGCCGGTGTCGAAGGCGCGCCAGTTGATGGTCACGCCCATCTCTTCTTCGTAGATGCCCATCTGCTTGGCGTATTCGAACGGCATCGGCCATTCGAGGAAATAGGCAACGGTGATCTCGTCAAGTCCCTGGGCGACGGACGCCTGGGCGCTCATCACCAGACCAAGAGCCGTTCCCGCAAGTGCGAATTTCTTCATTCGTAGTCTCCCTGTTCTCAGCGCGGTCTTGCCCGCGCCCATGCTTTTTGCATGTTGCAGCTTGCGAGGGTGAAAGCGCTTACGTCAAGGAAATCGTTCTGGCTGGACTGATGAAGTTCTCAGTCTGGACTGGTAGATTAAGCTGTGGATTATCCCGGATTTCAGATTTCCGAAGAGCCGTACATTTTCTTGGCACATCGCCCGAATTTCAGGCCCGCCAAGAACGAAACAAGGCGCGAGTCAGTGCAGCCGGTCACTGTCAGCGGCCAATGCCTCGGCCGCCGCTTCCAGATCTTCGGGGTCCTGCGAGGGCACCGCGTAGCTGCCATTCAGCCAGCGGCCAAGATCCACATCGGCACAGCGGCGCGAACAGAAGGGGCGGTATTTCTGATCCGTGTCTTTGGTGCAGATCGGGCAGGACATGCGGTGCGCTCCGTTGTGACGGGACGTCATATTGCCATCATGCGCGCCGGGATGCCAGCCCGCTTGCCGCCTGTTGCCACCTGCCCTAGCGTGAGAGTACGGGAGAGGGGAATTTCACATGGCTGCATCCATCCGCGACTTCGACCTGAACAGCATCGGGCGGGAATTCATAGAAAACCCCTTTCCCACGCTGAAGGCGCTGCGCGAGCAAAGCCCGGTTCATCGCAACCCGGATGGGTCCGTGTACCTGACGCGCCATGCCGATTGCCTGAAGGTCTATCAAAGCCGCGCCATGCTGTCGGACAAGACGGAAGAGTTTGGCAAGAAATTCGGCCCCGGCCCGCTGCTGACCCATCACACGACCAGCTTGATCTTCAACGATCCGCCCTATCACACGGTGGTGCGCAAGCTGCTGGCCGGCGCGTTCACACCGCGCAAACTGGCCGAGATGGAGCCGCTGATCGACGGGATCGTGGACAGGATGCTGGACGATCTGGAGGACCTGGGCAGTTTCGACCTGATCCCGGCCTTCGCCATGGTCCTGCCGACCGAGATTATCTCCTTCATGTTGGGCATCCCGGAGGCGTATCGCGCCAAGCTGCGCGGCTTTTCACTGGCCATTCTGGGCGCGCTCGACCCGGTGATTTCGCCGGAACGGCTACAGGCGGGCAATGATGCGGTGGCGGAGTTCGGGGCGATTCTGGCCGATCTGATCGCCCATCGTCGCGCGAACCCCGAGGGCGCGGGACAAGGCGAGGTGCTGGACAGCCTGATCTTCGGCGAGGTGGACGGACGGCGGCTGACCGAGGAGGAGCTGGTGCAGAACTGTATCTTCCTGCTGAATGCCGGGCATGAGACCACGACAAGCCTTGTCGGCAATTCCATCGGCATCCTGCTGGACAACCCAGACCAGTTGCGGCTGTTGCAGCGGGAGCCGGAGCATATCGGAACAGCGGTGGAGGAGTTTCTGCGGGTCCAAAGCCCGCTTCAGATCGGCAACCGGCTGGCGGGGGAAGAGATTGAGCTGGCGGATTGCGTGCTGCCCAAGGGCACCTATATCCACACCTCGATTGCCGGGGCGAACCGCGATCCGGCGGTGTTCGAGACCCCGGAAGAGGTTGATATCACGCGCAATCCCAACCGGCATCTGGCCTTTGCCACCGGCATCCACGTCTGCCTTGGCGCGACGCTGGCGCGGATCGAGGGGCGGATTGCCATCGGCAAATTCGTGCAGCGGTTCCCGCGACTGCGGGCGGATGGCCCGGCCGAGATCATGGGGTTGGCGCGGTTCCGGGGCTATAACAGCCTGCCGGTCAGCGTGGCCTGATCAGATCAGCGCCGTCAGCGGCCAGCGGTCGCGCTTGCGTTGCAATTCGTACATGCCAAGGGGCGTCCAGCCCGCCAGCACCGTATCGGTGCCGTCAGAGCGAAAGGCGCGGCGCAGCGCGTCTTCGAACTGGCGGCGGTCCTTCTTGGGCATGGGCGCCACGTCGAGCGTGATCTGACCGCCAAGCCCGCGCAGACGCAACTGGCGCGGCAGGTCGCGGGCGGCGGCGAGGTTGGCTTTGAGCCCCGCCGCGAGGGAGCTGTCAGGCCCGGTGTTGACATCAACCGCGACGAGGGCCGAGGTCGGCTCGATCATCATCGAGGCACCGGAGGTGAGCGGCACTTCGGGGGTCAGCGCCGCGTCGATTTCCTCCAGCACGCCCAGATCGGCGAAGGCCCCTTCCCGGTCGATGACCTCATCGGGTTCCGGGCTGGCCCAGTCGCGCCAGGCGGTCATATGGGCGTCGGGCGCATCGACCAGCAATTCCGGATCGCCGTTCAGATCGGCGGTGACCGCTTCGGCCAGATCCCGCATCGCGGCGATATCCTCGGCCAGCGCGTCCTCGTCCACCTCATCGGCGGCGCTGCGCAGGATCAGGCCGAAGGTGTCGGGCGCGCCCGACATGGCCTCATGCGCAATCTCCAGCAGCCTGTCGCGTTCCTCTTCATCCTTGATCGAGCGGGCGATGTTCAGCCCCGGCGCGTCGGGCGTGACGATGGCGTAGCGCGACTTGAACAGGAGCCGCGTGGTGACGGGCGTCGCTTTGCCATCCGCCCCCATGCCGGTGACCTGCACCAGCAACGGCTGACCGGGGGACAGGCCCTTGCCCTGCCGCAGAAACGCGGCCTGACCGTCGGGAAGGCGGAGCATCATGCCGCCCTGCCCTTTCAGGGGCCGGTCGCAGACCCCGCGCAGGATCGCGCCGATACCCGGCGGGCCGTCCTCTGGCGGGTCGATCAGCAGGTCTTGCAACCGCCCGTCCACCATAAGCGCGGCGGCGGGGCGGTCGTTCAGGCTATCGAGCAGGACAATGCGGCCCTTCATGATGTTCTCCAGACCGGCCAGCCAGCAGCCGTCAGCAATTGCGCCGTTTCCGGCAGGGGCAGGCCCATGATGGCGTGAAAGCTGCCGCTGATCCACGGGATGAACGCACCAGCAGGGCCTTGGATGGAGTATCCACCCGCCTTGCCGCGCCAGTCTTCGCTGGCGAGATAGGCATTCAGCTCATCATCCGACAGGCGCTTCATCTGCACCCGGCTTTCGACGGTCCGTTCCCAGAGCTTTTCCCCGCGACGCACGGCAACCGAGGTATAGACCCGGTGGCGGCGACCAGAGAGGGCGGTCAGAAATTCGGCGGCTTCCCCGGCATCGGCGGGCTTGCCCATGATCCGGCGACCCATGGCGACGGTGGTATCGGCGCAAAGCACGATGTCATCGGGGTCAGCCTCGACCGCCAAAGCCTTTTCCCGCGCCACCCGTTCCACGTAAGGGCGCGGCAGTTCGCCGGGACGCGGGTCTTCGTCGATATCGGGGGGTAGAATCGCATCGGGCTGAACGCCCAAGACCCCCAACAGCTCCAGCCGCCGGGGGCTTCCCGATCCGAGAACAAGTCGCATGAAGCGATTACTTGAAGCGGTAGTTGATCCGACCCTTGGTCAGATCGTAGGGGGTCATCTCGACCTGCACCTTGTCGCCAGCCAGAACGCGAATGCGGTTTTTCCGCATCTTGCCTGCCGTGTGCGCGATGATCGTATGGCCGTTTTCCAGCTCGACCAGGAATGTCGCGTTCGGCAGGAGTTCCTTCACGACACCGGGGAATTCGAGCAGTTCTTCCTTGGCCATGGTCTCTCCTATAGTGGTTATCCGCGTCAAATGCGCGGAAGTGGCGGTTAAATGCGCCTGATCGCCGGGTTTTTCAAGGCGAATCTCACTTTCGGGGCGGAACTTGCCGGGGTGTGACCGTTTCGAGCCCCTCCGGCCAGTGAGAGAAATTGCCGACCTGCCCGGTCAGGCGCGGCGCGGCGATGGCGGCGGGATCGACCTCGATGGTCACGGGGCCGGGCTGATCGGTCTCGCCCTGGGCGAGAATCCCGTCCGATGGCAATCCGTGATCGGGCGGGCAGAAAAAGCCCGCGCGCCCTGTGGACCGGTCGATGATCTCGCAACTTGGCACCTCGCCCACCAGCGGGGCCTGCACGACAAGGCACTGGTTTTCGATGGCCCGCGCACGGCAGGACTGGCGCACACGGGTCTGCCCGGCGGGGAAGTCGGTGCAGGAGGGGACGACGATGAATTCCGCCCCGGCCTCGCATAGCGCGCGGGCCTGAAGGGGGAATTCGCTGTCATAGCAGATGAGCAGGCCGATCTTGCCAAGCGCGGTGTCAAAGACGCGCAGATCGTCGCCGGGGATCAGGCCCATTTCCTCACGTTCATAGGGCAGCAGCAGGCGTTTGTCCTGATGATCGACGCTGCCATCCGGGGCAATCAGCCAGCTGCGGTTGACGATGCCCCTGTCGGTCTGCACGGGACCGGACCCCGCCACGATATGGCAGCCGTGCATCTGCGCCATGTGCCGGAACTGATTGACCCAGTCGCCCGCCCGTTCCGCCGCCAGATCGCGCCATTCGGCAACGGTGGCACTTGGCGGCCCGGCAATCAGCGCCGCCTCCATCGCCGCGTATTCGGGGAAAACGACCAGATCGGCGGCGGCTTCCTTCAGAATGCGTTCCAGCTTGATCTCATGCGAGACCCAGCCGGGATGGCGGTCGCAACGGTAGGAAACGGCGGCGATTTTCATGGCGACGGCTCCGGCTTCGGGGTATCCCGCATGCTATAGCCGGAGCCGCCTGCCTCAGGAAGAGGTCAGTTCGCCGTGGTGGGGTCGATCACCGCGGTGATTTCCGTAATGGTATTGGCGGGAAAGCCGCTAAGCTCGGAATGCTCACGGATCGCGGCTTCATCCTCGGCGAGGTAAACGCAGAAGGTCTTGTCGCCGGCAACGTAGGAATGCTGCCATTGGACACGACCGGGCAGCTTGGCCAGCGCCGCGTTCGAGGTCTGAGCGGCACCGCATAGTTCCTCGCCGCTCATGCCGCCGATGCCGGGAACCTCGCGTTCGATCACGTATTTCTTCATGGGTCCATCCTTTCGCTGTTTGTGGGGTCAGACTGCCTGCGGCGCGGGCAACGCGGCCAGTTCAGAAGGTGAATCGACCCGGTACAGTTTCTGAACTGGCTCGATGCGCCAAGGTGCGGCTAGGCTGGGGCCAGCACAGGAGAACGCTTCATGACCCAGCACAGCTATAACCAGTTCTGCCCCGTCGCCATGGCCTCCGAGATCCTCGGCAGCCGCTGGACCATCGTTCTGCTGCGAGAGCTTTGCGCCGGATCGACGCGATTCAACGATCTGCGCCGGGGCGTGCCGCGCATGTCGCCCGCGCTGCTGTCGAAGCGGCTGAAAGAGCTTGAGGATCAGGGTGTGGTGGAGCGGCGGCTGGTGCGTAAGACGCCCGAAACCTTCGAATACGTCCTGACCGAGGCGGGGCGAGAGCTGCGCGAGGTGATCATGGCCATCGGGGCATGGGGGCAGAAATGGGTGGAAACCGCGCCCTCGCTGGACAAGGCCGACCCCGGCCTTCTGATGTGGGACATGCGGCGCAACCTGCGGGTGGACCTGATGCCGCCACGCCGGGTGGTGGTCCATTTCATCTATGAAGACCTGCCCAAAGCGTCTGGACACTGGTGGATGCTGACCGACCCCGACAAGGGGGCCGATCTGTGTTCGGAAGATCCGGGCTTCGACGTGGATCTTTACGTGCGCTGCGACCTGAAGACCATGACGGCGATCTGGATGGGGATCGACACGGTGGCCCGAGCGGTCGATGAGGACCGGCTGCTGCTGGTGGGCGATGCGGATGTGATCGCGGGGATGCAGGATTGGCTGGGGCTGAGCCCGTTCGCCCCGATTGAGAAGCGCGCGTCCTAGAGCGGCTTCATCCAGAATTGCAGGGGTTTGTCGGTCTCGGTCGCGTCCCCGAGGTCTTTCCACGCGAAATGGGCGATGGCGCCCGGCATTTTTTCATAGCCTCGTTTGCGCCAAAAGGCATCGAGCGGGCGATAACCGGCGGGGCGCGCCGGATGGTCAAACGGGCGCTGGACGCCGCAGAAAGCGGAGTGGGTGAGGCCAAGGCTGCGGCCATGATCCTCGCGCGCGTCGAAGAAGGCGTGGCCCGCGCCTTGCCCGCGATAGCCGGTTAGCAGGACGGATTCGGCGCAGTAGAAGATCGCTTCGAGCGGCACCGCGATCCCCGCCAATGCGCTGCCGAAATCGTCGTCGTGATCCGTCAGCGGCATGCCAGTCGCCGCGCCGACCATCTGGCCCCCGTCAAAGGCCCCCACGACGATGGCGCGGGGGTTGGTGTACAGCTCCAGATACCGCCGTTCATAGGCGAGGTCGCCGTCGTAGAGATAGGGCCAGTCGCGGAAGACGGCGATGCGCAGGCGGGCGAGGTCATCCAGAACCGCGCCAACATCCGCACCGATGAAGCTGCGGAACGCAAGGCTCATGCCGAGACCTGGGCCGTCCAGTCCGCGAGGTTGTAATAGGTCACGACGCGGGAAATCTTGCCGCCGTCCAGCGAAAAGAACGTCCCGGCGGGCAGGACGTAGGTTTGCCCCTTCGCCTCGGGCAGGCCCTCATCCGTCGCAAGGTATTCGCCGTTCACGGTGAACTCCGCCGCCGCGCGGGTGCCGTCCTCGGAAATCATGACCACGATATCGGTCAGGCGTTCGCGGTAGCAGCGGCTCATATGCGCGCAGAAATCGCGGAACTTGTCGGTGCCCACGCGGATGCCGCCCTCATTCACATGGTGGGCCACGTCTGGCGTCAGGCAGGCAATCATACCCTCGGTGTCGCCCGCGTTGAAGGCGGCGTAATAGGCGTCGATGGTGGCGCGGCTCATTCCTGTTCCTCCGTTGGTGGACCGAACCGGTCCTGCATCCGCTTGATCAACATGTCCCGTGTCTGGCGATAGGCGTCGAGCTTGGACTCGCGGTTGTTGCCGATCCCCGAGGGATCGAGGATCTGCCAGTGTTCCACGTTGACATGGAAATGCCGGGTCAGCTCCTGCGCCCGGCGCAGGCTGGCAGGGCTGAGCGCGATGATCAGGTCGAACCCCGACAGATCATCGCCCCATTGCTCCATTTCATCGAAGCTGCGCGAGCGGTGGCTTTCCAGCTCCACCCCCAGTTCGGCACAGACGGCGATGGCGAAACCGTCGATCTCCAGATCGTTATGCACCCCCGCCGACTGCACATAGGCACGGTGGCCGTAGAATCGTTTCATGAGGCCTTCGGCCATGGGGGATCGGATTGCGTTATGGTCGCAACAGAACAGGACGGAATGGGGGAAGTCCTGCGCCACGCCGCTCACCCGCCGAAATGCAGAACGCAGACAAGGGTGAAGAGGCGCCGCGCGGTGTCGTGATCCACGTCGGCCTTGCCCTCCAGCCGTTCCTGAAGCACGCGGGCCCCTTCGTTGTGGATGCCGCGCCGTGCCATGTCGATCGCCTCGATCTGGCTGGGGGGCAGCTTCTTGACCGCGTCGTAATAGCTTTCGCAGATCTGCCAGTAGTCTTTCACCACCTGCTTGAAGGGGCTGAGCGACAGGTGAAACTCGGCCGCGTCCTCGCCCGCTTCGGTGTCCACGTCGAAGACCAGCCGCCGTTCGCGGATCGCCAGGCCCAGCCTGTAAGGCGCGGCAGGCACCTCGCGCCCGTCGCGTTGCGGCAGGGTGAAGCTGTTGTCTTCCAGCAGGTCGAAAATGGCGACCTTGCGTTCCTGTTCGATCTCGGGCGTGGGCGCGGGCAGACCGCTGTCGTCAATCTCGATATGACAGATGTCGGTACTCATTCCCCTGCCCCTTCATTCAATCGGTCGAGCCGCGCCCGTACTGAAAGACCATGTGCCTCAAGGCTTTCGGATTTGGCAAGCGTTTCCGCCGCCGGGCCGATGGCCTTCAGGGCCTCGGGTGTCATCCTGGCAATGGTTGTACGCTTGAGGAAGTCCATGACCGACAGGCCGGAGGAGAACCGCGCGGAGCGGGCCGTGGGCAGCACATGGTTGGGGCCGCCGACATAATCGCCGATGGCCTCGGGCGTCCATTGACCAAGAAAGAGCGCCCCGGCATGGGTGATCTCTTCGGCCAGCGCGTCGGGGTCTGACACGCAAAGCTCCAGATGCTCGGGCGCGACGCGGTTCGAGAGCTTTGCCGCGTCACTGAGGGTATCGACGGTGATCACCGCGCCATAGTCGCGCCAGCTGGCCCCGGCGATGGCGGCACGCTCCAGCGTTTCCAGGCGCTTGTCGACGGCCTCGGCCACCGCGCGCCCAAATGCAGCGTCATCGGTGATCAGGATCGACTGCGCGCTTTCGTCATGTTCGGCCTGGCTGAGCAGATCGAGCGCGATCCAGTCGGGGTCGTTATCCTTGTCGGCGATCACCAGAATCTCGGACGGCCCCGCGATCATGTCGATGCCGACCTTGCCGAACACGCGCCGCTTGGCGGCGGCCACGAAGGCATTGCCGGGGCCGGTGATCTTGTCGACGGGCTCAATGGTGTCGGTGCCATAGGCCATGGCGGCCACGGCCTGGGCGCCGCCGATGCGGTAGACGGTATCGACGCCAGAGAGCCGCGCGGCCAGCAGCACCAGCGGGTTGGCCTTGCCGTCCGGCGTGGGCGCGCAGATGACCAGCCTTTCCACCCCTGCGACCTGCGCCGGGATCGCGTTCATCAGGACCGAGGAAGGGTAAGAGGCCAACCCGCCGGGCACGTAAAGCCCGGCCGCGGACACCGGCGTCCAGCGCCAGCCAAGGGTTGCGCCATCGGGGTCGGTCCAGCGGGCATCCTCGGGCATCTGGCGGACGTGATAGGCGCGGATGCGCTCTGCCGCCAGTTCCAGCGCCGCGCGGTCTGCGGCGGGCACCTCGGCGATGGCGGCATCAATCTCCTCTTGCGTGAAGGCCAGCGTCTCGGGCGTCAGGTCCATCCGGTCGAATTTCGCGGTCAGCTCGATCACCGCCGCGTCGCCGCGCGCCCTGACATCCGCGATGATGCCCGCCACGATATCATCGACCTCGGGCGCGTCCTCGCGCTTCATGCTCAGAAGCGCTTCGAACCGATCCGAAAAATCGGCGTCACGGGTGCTGAGGAACTGGGGCATCTTGCGGCTCTCCTGACTGGCCGGGACGGGATATCGCTTAGGCGCAGGGGGGACAAGCGTTGCTTGGCCGCATGCGGAAGCTGCCGACGAGGTTACAGGTCTTTCTGCATCCGGGAGACCTCCAGCAGCTTGCCATTTCGGGCGAGCGCCCGCGGCTCACCCCCGACATCGCGGAACCCGGCGGCATAGTAGAATCGCCGAGCGGCGTCGTTTCCCTCGGCGACCGACAGGACAAGGCGCGTCATCCCCTGTTGCTTCGCCGCTTTGCTTGCGGCCTTGAGCAGGCGGCGCGCGATGTTCCGGCCCCGATACGGGGCCTGTACATAGACCGCCGTGACACCCCCCTGCCCCGGTCCGTCCGCGTCCAGCGCGGTGGACCCGACAAGCGCCGTGCCGACAAACGCCCCGAAGATCGTGCCGCTTTCCAACCGATCCGCGAAGTCGGCCAGCGGGCGGCCTGCCCAGTCGTCATGGGTCGACCCATAGGCTTCCGGGTGGTTGGCCAGCGCCTCCAGCCGCAGATCGCGCCAAAGCGCGGCGTCCCCGGCCCGTAGACGCCGGATGCGCACACGCCGGGACCAAAGGCTCATTCCCCGTGATCCGGCACCTTGCGAGAGGGTGCCACATAGGGGCGCGTCACATCGCGCAAGGTGACGTCGATACATTCCACATCGACCGCCACCGCGCCATCCCCGGCCAGCACCAGCGTGATCCGCCCGGTGCCATCTTCACCCGCTGCCCAATCGAGCGCCAGAAGCGACAGCACGGTTTCCGGGTCGCCCCGGTCGATACCCTGCGAGGCCACGGCCAGCGCGTCGTCGATCACCAGCACCGACTGCACCCGTTCCGGCGGGTGTTCGCGGATGCGCGAGCCCTCTTCCCACCGGAAGCGATTGAGAAGCAGCGCAAAGCGGCGCTTCTTGCGATCCCATGTCATCTCGGTGATTGGAAAGATCGCATCCTGAATTAGGGCGGAGACGACTTTCAGATCATCCGCATCGAGCGCCTTCAGACGCAGCGGCTCTTCGCCGCCATCCTCGAACCTGGCATCAGCCATCGCCATGCACCCGTTCGATATGCGCCCCGCAGGCGCGCAGCTTCTCCTCCACCCGCTCGTATCCACGGTCGAGGTGATATACCCGGTTCACCACGGTTTCGCCCTCGGCGGCCAGTGCCGCGAGGATCAGCGACACCGACGCGCGCAGATCGGTCGCCATCACCGGCGCGCCACGCAGCCGGTCCACCCCGGTCACCGTGGCATGGCCCCCCTGCACGTCGATCTGCGCCCCCATGCGCACCAGTTCCGGCGCATGCATGAAGCGGTTCTCGAAGATCTTCTCTTCCAGCACCGACGTGCCTTCGGCGGTGCACATCAGCGCCATCATCTGCGCCTGAAGATCGGTGGGGAAGCCGGGGAACGGCTCGGTCACGACGTCGACAGCACTCACCCGGCCATTGGCGCGGCGGACCTTCAGCCCACGGTCGGTTTCCTCGACCTCGATCCCGGCTTCGTTGAGCTTGGCCGTGAAGCTTTCCACGAGTCTGAGCTTGCCGCCCAGAAGCTCCACTTCGCCGCCGGTGATCGCGGGGGCCAGCATATAGGTGCCAAGCTCGATCCGGTCGGTGACAACGGGATGGGTTGCGCCGTGCAGGCGGTCCACGCCCTGAATTTCGATGGTGGAGGTGCCCTCGCCCGCGATCTGCGCGCCCATGGCCCGCAGGCACTGCACCAGATCGACGATCTCGGGTTCGCGCGCGGCGTTTTTCAGCACCGTGGTGCCCTTGGCCAGCGTCGCCGCCATCACCACGTTCTCGGTCGCGCCGACGCTGGCAAAGCGCAGCTCATGCACCGCGCCTTTCAGCCCGCCGGGGGCCTTGGCATGCAGATAGCCGTCGCGCAGTTCGATCTCTGCCCCCAAAGCCTCCAGCGCCGTGATGTGGATATCCATGGGTCGCGCCCCGATGGCACAGCCGCCGGGCAGCGACACCTCCGCCTGACCGTGCCGCGCCAGAAGCGGGCCGAGCACGAGGTTGGAGGCGCGCATCTTCCGCACGATGTCGTAATGGGCCAGGTGGTTGTCGGCCCCGTGCGAAGACATGGCGATGACCTTGCCGTCATTCATCGCCGTCACTTCGGCACCAAGCGAGCGCAAAAGCTCCGTCATGGTGCGGATATCCGACAGGCGCGGCGCGTTGGTCAGCGTCAGCGGTTCTTCGCTCAGCAGCGTCGCAGGCATGAGCGTGAGACAGGCGTTCTTCGCCCCCGCAATGGGAATCGCGCCGTTCAGCTCGGTTCCGCCCTTGATAATGATCCGATCCAATGCCTTGCCTCTCTGATTATGTCCGGGGCCGTCCGGTCATTCCGGCTGGCCCTTGTCCTGCTCCGCCCCCGACGCAGCCCTCGCCCGCGCCTGCGCCTTGCGCCTGCCCATATTGGCCTTGAGCGCCGCTTTCAGCCGGTCTTCACGGCTTTGCGGCGCTTTTTTCGGGGCAGATCGCCCTGTGTTCACTGGGGGTTTATCCGTGCTCATGGCCCCTTCCTTACTACCAAGGCGAAAAAGGGTCCAGATTGCCCTTGCACCATGCTGCGATTGAGTCTAATTCACCGCCCACACGAAGCGGGCCGCAGTAGCTCAGTGGTAGAGCGCGTCATTGGTAATGACGAGGTCGGGAGTTCAATCCTCCCCTGCGGCACCATCTCGCTTCCTGAACCCGAGATCCCCTTAAGCATCTATTAAGGGAAGGATCATTCGGGAGGTCCATACACCCAATTCAGGCCATATCGCAGCGGTTCCGAAACTGCCGATCCGTGCATAGTCCGGCGTAGGGCAAAGTATACATTTATCAAAATATTTCAATGACTTGATTAATTTTTCAGGGGGCAATCCTCTCCTCCAGCCCTCCCTTTGGTGGGATGGAATTTGCAATGCGCGCCTGACGCACGATCTTGTCGTGTTCCAGCTTTTCGATCCTGAATTCACAGCCACTGACACCGGACGCGCCGTTTGCTTCCCCGATCTGGCCCGGCATGATGTCCACCTGAGGGCCACGATCATCGGGCTGCTTCCTTGGCGCTTTATTGTCCTTATGTGGGGGAGCGAGGTTCATGTTCCACAGGCCCCGCGACATGGCCTTGGCCACATCGAAGAGCCCATGGGCAGGCCTCATCTTCCAGAGGATTGCTGCAAAGCCATCTTCCAAGCTTGCCATCGGAGCCGAACGACCCTGAGGCCACGCAACCGCCATGGCGTTGTCACCGAGGCCGCAAGCCAGAAAGCCTCGTGTCGTAAAGCTATCGTATGAACACGTTTCGGGCAGCCCTTGCAGGACATGGAAGCTCGGGCAGGAATTCAGGGCGCGATTCACTGAACATGTCAGCCACAGCCCAGGTCTTGCAGCCAGACGACCGGGCCACCAGAAACGCGGCCCGGTCGATCTGTTGGCTGACAGTCGGTCAGCCGATCATATGAATGTCATGCACCGCAATCTCGTAGAACGGGTGCACGTCGACATTGGCGAAACGCCCGTTGGAATGGTTGAAGACCGACCGCCAGTAGGGTTGGATCATCACGCCTTCTTCCTGCATGATCTGCTGAATCCGGGTCATGATCTCTCGCCGTGCGTCGGCATCGGCCACGGCCATGGCCTGATCGAGCAGCGCATCGAACTCCGCATTCGCAAAACCCGATTCATTCCAGGGCACGCCCGATTTATAGGCCAGCGCCAGCACCTGAACGCCAAGCGGGCGAGGCCCCCATTCCGTTGCCGAGAACGGATATTCCGTCCAACCGTTCCAGAAGGTCGCGCCGGGCATGATGCGGCGTTCCACCGTCATGCCCGCGTCACGCATCTGGGCCGCGACAGCCGAGCAGGTGTTGGACTGCCATTCGGTGTCGAGCGAGATCAGTTCAAACACCGTATCCGCGTGCCCCGCTTCGGACAGAAGGGCCATGGCGCCTTCAGGATCGGCCTGAAGCGGCGGCAGTTCGGCATATTCCGGGTGGATCGGGCAGACATGGTGGTTCTCGCCAAGAAGCCCCAGGCCGCCAATGCCCAGTTGCAGGATGGTCGAATTGTCCACCGCCATCTGCAACGCCCGGCGCACGTCGCGATTGTCGAAGGGGGCAGAGTTCTGATTGAACCGCACCGCAAGCGTGTTGGCTGTAACGGCTTCCGTCGAGGTCCAGCCGATGGAATCGAAGGCCGCGACATAGTCGGAATCGGTGCGGTAGGTCAGGTCGATATCCTCCGCATCCGCCGAGGCGAGGACCGCCGCCATGTCGGTGCCGAGGTCGATGAATTCGATCCGGTCCAGCCAGCCGCCCTCGCGCCAGTAGTCGTGATCGGGGTTGCGTTCCAGCACCTGCAGCACGCCGACCTCGTTATGCACGGGCAGGTAGGCCCCTGTTCCAACAGGATTTTCCGAAGGGTCGCCGCCGGTGTAGCTGGTATGGACCAAAGCCGCCGGATAGTCCGACAGCGCCGCCATGATCGCGATGTCTGGGCGTTGCAGGTTCAATTGAAGGGTGTGGTCGTCGACAACCACCACCGCGCCTTCGGCGAGCTGGTTGGTGTCGGCATCCTGCAAGGCCCCGACGCGGGTGGCCATCGAATTGCCCTCGACCGTGCTGTCGGCCCATCGTTCAAGGTTGAAGGCCACGTCGGACGCGGTGAAGGGGTCGCCATTGTTCCAACTGACCCCCTGTCGAAGATGCAGGGTGTATTGCGTGGCATCCTCGTTCGCTTCCCAGCTTTCGCACAGCGCGCCGGTAACGGTGCCATCCCGGTTGAACTGGGTCAGGTAATCCAGCCAGCCCCGGCAGAAATTGGCATATTCCGTCCAGTCCCACAGGCGCGGATCCTTCAGCGCCTTGGTTTCCATGTTCACCCGCAGGGTCCCGCCCCGCATGGCTTGCGCATGGGCCGGGGCGGGCATGGTCAGCCCGATCATCGAATAGGCCGCGGTGGCCGATACGCCGAGCATCGTGGCGCGGCTCAGGAATTCGCGGCGACTGAGCTGTCCGGCCTCATACTCTTGGGCGTAGAGCGCTGCAACGGGGTGCGTCTTGCGGGTCATTGACTGGGATCTCCCTTGTTGAACGGGGTGTCGTGATTCTGTGGACACAACTGTCCATAGGATTTTCCATCCCTGCGATTCCGTCAATCTCTTTCAGAGGCGCTTTAGAAAACCGTTACAAATCAGGATACTATTTCTGATTCAACTTGGCTTTCCGGCAAGAGCAAGCCTCTTGACGAAAGAATCTAGACAGTGTTGTCTAGAGAAACAGGCACCGGTTTAGGCGGCCGATATCTGCAAGGGAGAAGAAGATGAAATCTCACTACAGGGTCGTAATCATCGGCGGTGGCGTCGTCGGGGCTTCGGTGCTTTACCACCTCGCGAAATTCGGCTGGAAAGATGTCTGCCTGATCGAACGCAAAGTGCTGACGGCGGGGTCCAGCTGGCACGCGGCGGGGGGCTTTCATGCGCTGAATGCCGATCCCAACATCGCGCAGCTTCAGGCCTACACGATCGACCTGCTTTCCGAAATCGAGAAGGAATCAGGCCAGTCCGTCGGCATGCATATGACCGGCGGCATGACGCTGGCGGGGACGCCCGACCGGTGGGAATGGCTGCAATCGGCCTATCGTACCTTCCAGTCCATCGGGATCGAGGATTGCCGCCTGATCACCCCCGAAGAGGCAGGCGAGTTGTGCCCGATCATGTCCACGGATGGCATCCTTGGCGGCATGTGGGCCGACCGCGAAGGCTATGTCGACACCACGGGCACTGTTCATGCCTACGCAGGTGCGGCGCGCAAACGCGGGGCCGAGGTCATTGAAAACAACCGGGTGCTGGAGCTGCAGGAGACCGCAGACGGCTGGCGGGTGGTGACCGAGAAGGGCACGATCACCTGCGAACATGTGGTCAACGCGGCGGGACTCTGGGCCAAGCAGGTGGGCCGCATGGCGGGGATCGAACTGCCGGTCAGCCCGCTCAACCACCACTACCTGATTTCCGACACGATCCCGGAGCTTGAGGCGCTCGATTTCGAAGTGCCGATGACGGTGGACCTCGAGGGCTTCACCTATATGCGGCAGGACCAGAAGGGCATTCTTCTGGGGATTTACGAGATCAACCACGATCACTGGATGATGGACGGCGCGCCCTGGGAATATGGATTCGAACTGCAGCAGGAAGACCCGGACCGGATCGAGCATGAACTGACGCTCGGCTTTGAACGTTACCCCGCGCTGCAACATGTGGGCGTCAAGACCTGGGTGAACGGGGCGTTTACCTTCAGCCCCGATGGCAACCCGTTGGTCGGTCCGGTGCGCGGCAAGCGCAATTACTGGTGCGCCTGCGCGGTGATGGCGGGCTTCCTGCAAGGCGGCGGCGTCGGCAAGTCGCTGGCGGAATGGATGATCCATGGCGAGCCGGAGGCCGATGTCTTTGGCATGGACGTGGCCCGCTATGGCGACTACGCGCAGAACAAGCGGTTCATCAAGGAAACCACCGGCCAGTTCTACACCCGCCGCTTCGTGATGACCTACCCTAACGAGCAACTGCCTGCGGGCCGTCCGTTGAAAATGGCGCCGGCCCATGATGCGATGACGGCAGCGGGGGCACGATGGGGGGCAAGCTACGGGCTGGAACTGCCGCTCTACTTTGCGCCCGAAGGGTTCGAGGAAACGCCGACCCTGAAACGCTCCAACGCTTTCCCCATCGTGGCCGAGGAATGCCGCGCAGTGCGTGAAGCCGTGGGGCTGCTGGATATCTCGGGCTTTTCCCGGTTCGAGGTGACGGGGGCAGGGGCCGAGGCCTGGCTCGATCACATCATGGCGTCGAAGCTGCCCGCCCCGGGCCGCGCGCGACTGGCCCCGATGCTGAGTGAAACGGGCAAGCTCAAGGGTGACCTCACCGTGTTCAACTGGGGCGACGGCACCTGGTGGATCATGGGCAGCTACTACCTGCGCGAATGGCACATGCGCTGGTTCGCCGATCACATGGGCGCGGATGTGAGCGTGGCCGATATTTCCGACGCCACTGTTGGCTTCTCGCTCTCCGGTCCCAACAGCCTGAAGGTTCTGGAACGGCTGACCGACGGGCCGATTGCCGAGCTGCCCTTCATGGGCTGCGGGCGCTTTGACATCGGGCTGGTGCGGGCGAAGATCGGGCGGCTCTCGGTCGCGGGGGAACTTGGGTACGAGATCCACTGCTCCGCCGCCGATCATATCGCGCTGCGCTGGGCGCTTCTGGAGGCCGGCGAGGGGCTCGGGTTGCGCGAGGTCGGGTTCAATGCGCTGCTGAGCCTGCGGCTGGAGAAGAGCTTCGGCATCTGGTCGGCGGAGTTCACCCAAGGGTACACGCCGGGCATGACCGGCATGGACCGCTGGATCGCCTGGGACAAGGGGGATTTCGTGGGCCGTGACGCAGCGCTTGCGGAACGCGACGGGGATGGCCCCGCGCAGGTTCTGGTGACGCTGGAGGTCGCGGCGGAGGATGCCGATGCCAGCGGCTATGAACCGGTCTGGCAGGACGGCAAGCGCGTGGGCTTCGTCACCTCTGGCGGCTACGGGCACACGGTTGGAAAATCGCTGGCCATGGCTCTGGTGGACCGGGATGCGGCTGCCGAGGGCACGGCGCTGTCCGTTCACATCGTCGGACAGGAACGGGCGGCGCGGGTGATCGCGGCCTCGCCCTACGATCCGGCAGGCCGGGCGATGCGCGGATAGGGGGCCATGATGAGCGACCAGGCAGAAACCACCAGCCGCCGCAGACGACGGCGCGAGGGGGGCGGGGCGTCCGCGCCCGCCCGTGTCACCAACTATCGCCAGCTGAAGAACCCCTTCCCGGCGGTCCCCGCCGTCAGCGAAGACCGGGTCGAGGCCATCCATCAGACCGCCCTGCGCGTGCTGGAGGAGCTTGGCGTCAAGGTCCTGCTGCCCGAGGCGCGGGCGCTGTTCAAATCGGCGGGTGCGCGGGTGGATGAGGCCAGCGAGATGGTCTTTCTGGGTCGCGACATGGTCGAGGCGGCGCTGGCCTCGGCCCCGCGCAGCTTCCGCCTGCATGGCGCAACGCGCGAGCGTGATCTTCAGATGGAGCTTGGCACGCTCAGCTTCCAGTCTGGTGCCGGTGCCCCCAACGTGACCGACCGGCTGCGCGGCCGCAGGCCCGGGGCGCTGTCGGATGTGATCGAACTGACCAAGATCGTCCAGCATTTCGACGCGATCCAGATGCTCTCGCCGGGGGTGGAGCCGCAGGACGTGGACGTTTCGCTGCGCCACTACGCGTTCACGCACACGCAACTGACTCTGTCGGACAAGATCCCCTTTGTCTTTTCGCGCGGCACGCCGCAGGCGCTGGATTGTTTTGAGATGCTGCGCGATTTCCGGGGCCTGTCGGATGAGGACTTCCTGACCCAACCCCATTGCTACACCATCATCAACACCAATTCCCCGCGCCAGATCGACATTCCCATGGCGCAGGGGCTGATTGATTTTGCCCGCCACGGTCAGCCTGCCATTGTCACGCCTTTCTGCCTGATGGGGGCCATGGCCCCGGTGACGGTGGCGGGCGCGGTGACGCTGTCCCATGCCGAGGCGATGGCCGCGATCACCCTGACGCAACTGGCCCGTCCCGGCGCGCCGGTGATGTACGGGGCCTTTGCGTCCAACGTCGACATGAAATCCGGCGCGCCCGCCTTTGGAACGCCCGAACAGGTCAAGGCAAGCCTTCTGTCAGGCCAGATGGCGCGCCACCTCGGTCTGCCCTGGCGCAACGCGGCGGGCTGCGCGGCCAACGTGAACGACGCGCAGGCCGCCCATGAAACGCAGATGAGCCTCTGGGGCGCGGTGCTGGCGGGTGCCACGGTCGTGATCCACGCGGCGGGCTGGATCGAGGGGGGGCTGTCCGTCTCGATGGAAAAGCTCATCACCGACATGGAGGCCGTGCAGGTCATTGCGGAACTCTGTAGCGGCACGCCCGCTGACGACGCAGACATCGCCTGGGACGCGCTGGCCGAGGTGCAGCCGGGCGGCCATTTCTTCGGCTGCGCCCATACTATGGAACGGTACGCCACGGCCTTCTACGAGCCGCTCGTTGCCGACTGGTCGAATTTCGGCACCTTCACTGAACGCGGATCGCGGGACGCGAACACGCGGGCCACGGATGTCTGGCAGAAGATCGTCGAAGATCACCAGCCCCCGGCCTGCGCAACCCCGGACCGTGTTGCCGCGTTGGATGCCTTCATTGCCCGCCGCACCGCCGAAGGTGGCGCACCACCGGTCAGCTAGCCCCCTCGCAATTCCCCATGCCGCGCGATAGCCTCAGGCAAACGCACAGACGGACCAGACCATTGACCGAGAAACCACGGACCGCACCCCATGAACCCCGTCCCGTCGCCCATACCAAGGTGACACGCGAGGATTGGCTGAACGTCGCCCGCGACATCCTGATCAGCGACGGGGTGGACAGCGTGAAGGTTCTGACCATCGGCAATCGGCTGGAGGTCTCTCGATCCTCTTTCTACTGGTATTTCAAAAGCCGTCAGGACCTGCTGAGCCAGCTGCTTGCGGAATGGGAGCGCACCAATACCGGCATCATGGTGGCCCATTGCCGGATACCGGCGAAGACCATCACCGCCGCCTGCAACAACTTCTTCCGCTGCATCGTCGATCCCGACGGGTTCAATCACCAGCTCGATTTCGCGGTGCGCGAATGGGCGCGCCGCGATGGCAAGGTGCGCCGGGTGATCGACCGCTCCGACACCGCGCGCCATGCCGCGATCGCCGAGATGTTCATCCGCCACGGCTACGACCCCGCCGAGGCCGATATCCGCGCCCGCGTGCTCTATTACCAGCAGCTTGGCTATTACGCGCTTGAACTGGCCGAGACGCTGGAAGAACGGCTGACCCGCGTCGCGGGCTATCTCTATTGCTTCACCGGCGTGCATCCGAGCGCGGAGGAGGTCGAGGACTTCACCCGCTTCGCCCTGTCCTTCGCCGATCCGACGCCGGAGCGCCCCCTGTCATGACCCGCTATTCCGCCTTTTCCCTGCTGCGCGAAGGGCTGCGCGGGCACAGAGGCTGGCAACCCGCCTGGCGCAAGGCGCGGCCCAAACCGGCCTATGACGCGATCATCATCGGCGGTGGCGGGCACGGGCTGGCCACGGCCTATTACCTGGCCCGGAACCACGGGATGACGCGCGTGGCGGTGCTGGAACGGGGCTGGATCGGGGGCGGCAATACCGGGCGCAACACAACGGCCGTTCGCTCGAATTACTTCTACCCGGAAAGCGTGGCGCTCTACGATCTGGCGCTGAGGCTTTACGAAGGCCTCTCGCAGGAGCTGAATTACAACGTCATGCTCTCGCAGCGCGGCATGCTGATCGCGGCCCACACGCCTGCCCAGATGGAGATCTGCGCGCGCATCGCCAATGCGATGAAGCTGAACGGCGTGGATGGGGAACTGATGGGCGCGGACGAGGCTTTGCAGCGCATTCCTCTCCTGAACCAGACCACGGACGCGCGCTATAAATGCATGGGCGGCATCTGGCAGGGCCGCGCCGGGATCGCGCGCCATGATGCGGTGGCCTGGGGCTATGCGCGCGGCGCGTCGGATCGGGGCGTCGACATTATCGAGAATTGCACTGTGGAGAGCCTGCTGATCGAGGGCGGGCGGATCACCGGCGTGGACACCAGTCTTGGCACGATCCGCGCGGACAGGGTGGGCGTGGCCGCCGCTGGCGCGACCCCCGGCATCGTGGCCGAGGCGGGCGTGCGCCTGCCCATCCACACCTACGCGCTGCAGGCCTTCGTGTCTGAACCCGTGAAACCCTGTCTCGACACCGTGCTGCTTTACCTTGGCACCGGCACCTATGTCAGCCAGTCCGACAAGGGCGAAATGGTCTTCGGCGGCGGGCTCGACCGGGTGCCGACCCATGGGCAGAAGGGCAACCTGCCCGCGCAGGAGACGGTGATATCCGGCCTGCTGGAGATGTTTCCGGCCTTCGGGCAGCTGAAACTGCTGCGCCAGTGGGCGGGCGTGGTGGACGTGGTCCCCGACAGCTCGCCCGTCATCGGCCCGGTGGGGCCGGAGGGGCTTTTCATCAACTGCGGTTGGGGCACCGGCGGGTTCAAGGCGATCCCGGCGGGGGGCTGGCTGCTGGCGCATCTGATGGCGACGGGCCAGCATCACGAGATCAGCCGCCCTTTCGATCTGGACCGTTTCGCGCGCGGGCGGTTGATTGACGAAGCGGCGGGCGCCGGGATTTCGCATTAGGGGGGCGAGACGATGCAGATATTCACCTGCCCCTTCTGCGGGCCACGCGAGGAAACCGAGTTCCACTTCGCTGCCGAGGCGGGCAAGCACCGCCCGGAACCGGCCGAAGAGGTCAGCGATGCGGACTGGGCCGATTACCTATACCTGAACGACGCGCCCAAGGGCGCCGCGCGCGAGGTCTGGGTGCACGCGACCTGCGGCGAGTTCTTCGTGATGACCCGCGACACGGTCACGCGAGAGATCACCGACGTGACGGCCCTGCCGGGGAGGGACGGATGAGCGGCTGGCGGCTTCCCTCTGACGGCGGGATCGACCGCGACAGGCCGCTCGGGTTTACCTTCGACGGGCAGCCCCTGAGCGGGTTCGAGGGCGACACGCTGGCCTCTGCTCTGCTGGCCTCGGGCCCCCGCATCCTCGGGCGCAGTTTCAAATATCACCGCCCGCGCGGGCTGTGGGGGATGGGCGGCGAGGAGCCCAATGCGATCCTCGATGTGACCGGGCCGGAGGGGGTCACGCCCAATGTGCGCGCCACGCAGATGCGGCTGCGGGACGGCATGGCGCTCGCCTCGGTCAACGCGGCCCCCGATGCGGCGCGGGACCGGTTCGGGATCATGGACCTTGCGCATCGCTTCCTTCCGGCGGGGTTCTACTACAAGACCTTCATGGCCATGGGCTGGATGCGGTGGGAGCCGATGATCCGCCGCATGGCCGGGCTTGGCCGGGTCGATCCGGGGCACCATCCGGCGGCGGATGCGGTGCCGATGAACGCGCGCTGCGACCTGCTGGTGATCGGTGCGGGGCCTGCCGGTCTGGCGGCGGCGAGGGCCGCTGCGGGGCAGGGGCGCGCGGTCTGGCTGGTGGATGAGGCGGGCGCGGTCGGTGGCTCCCTTCGCTGGCGCGGCGGGCAGATCGACGGCGGCGACTGGCGCGCGTTCGCCAGCGAGACGGTGACGGCGGTCGAGGCCGCCGGAGGCCGCGTGATGACGGACACGACGCTCTGGGGCGCGTTCGACCACGGGCTTTTCGCGGCATGGCAGCGGCGGGAGGGTCAGCCGGACCGGCATTGGCGGATCAGGGCGGCGAATGTCGTACTTGCCGCAGGTGCCATCGAACGCCCCCTGTGGTTCGCCAATAACGACCTGCCCGGCGTGATGTCGGCAGAGGCGGCACTGCACTACCTGCGCCTTTACGGGGCCGTTGCCGGGCGGAACATCGTGCTGGCGACGGGCAATGACGCAAGCTACCCGGTTGCGGCGGCGCTGGCCGAGGCAGGCGCGCGGGTGACGCTGGCGGATGCGCGGGCGGATGGCCCCGCCGCACCGGAAGGGGTGGAGTTACTACGCGGCGCGCGACTGACAAAGGCCAAAGGGCGGCGCGAGGTCGGCGGCGCGGTGGTCGATGGCGGCCATGTGGATGCCGATACGGTGCTGGTCTCGGGCGGCTACACGCCCTCGGTCCATTTGTGGTGCCAGGCGGGTGGCAAGCTCGACTGGAATGCCGGGGCAGATGCGCTGGTGCCACGCCCGGGGACGTGCGGCATGGCCGTCGCGGGGGCCGCGAACGGGGGCTTCGGGCTGCAACGCGCGCTGGAGGAGGGCCATCGGGCCGGGACCGGCACTGGCCCCGCGCCGCGCGCGGCAACCACAGGCGATTGGGGCCTTGTCCCGATGCGCCCCGACCCGACGCTGAAAGGCCGCCAGTGGCTCGACCCGCAGAACGATGTGACGCTGAAGGACGTGAAGCTCGCCGCGCAGGAGGGCTATCGGTCCGTCGAGCATCTCAAGCGCTACACCACGCTCGGCATGGCAACGGATCAGGGCCGCAGCGCCAATTTCGCCGGGCTGGCGGCGATGTCGGCGATCACGGGGCTGTCGATCCCCGAAACCGGAACGACCACCTATCGCCCGCCCTTCACGCCGGTGCCGCTGAAAACCATCGCGGGGCTCAGACGTGGGGAGTTGTTCAACCCGGTCAAACGATTGGCGCTGGAGCCCTTGCACCGCAATCAGGGCGCAAGGTTCCGCGAATATGGCGGCTGGCTGCGCCCCTCGGTCTACGGGGACGGCGAGGAATCCACGCTGGCGCAGGCCGAGGCCAAGGCCGCGCGCGAGACGGTGGGGCTTTACGATGCCTCTCCCCTTGGCAAGATCGAGGTGATCGGGCCGGGCGCGGCGGAGTTGCTCGACTTCTGCGGCTATATCCGCATGTCGACCCTGAAAACGGGGCGCGCGCGCTATGGCTTCATGCTGTCGGAAACCGGGATCGTACATGATGACGGGGTGATGTTCCGGCTGGCGGAGGATCGTTTCATCGTCTCGGCGTCGTCCAGTCACGTGGCCAGCGTGCGGATGATCCTGGAGGAAGCGCGGCAGGACCGGTTCGATCCGCGCCGCAGCTTCATCCACGACGTCACCGCCAATTGGGTGACGATCACGCTCACCGGCCCGCGCGCGGGCGATCTGGCCCATGCGGCGGGGCTGCCCGACCAGATGCTGGCGCTGCCGCATATGGGTGTCGCGGAGGGGCTCTGGAACGGCCATCCTGTCCGCGTGGCGCGGGTCAGTTTCACCGGCGATCTGAGCTACGAGATCTCGGTGCCCGCCCGCCATGGGACCGCTCTGCATGCCCGGCTGGAGGCTGCGCGCGCGGCCCATAAAGGCCGCTGGATCGGGCTGGAATCGGTGATGATCCTGCGCGCCGAGAAGGGCTTCATCCTTGTGGGCAAGGACACCGATGGGTTGACCATGCCCCATGATCTGGGCTGGGGCGGGCCGCGAGAGAAACGCAAGGACGAGTATTTCGGGCGGCGGTCGCTTTTCACGCCCGAGGCCTGCCGCCACGACCGGCGGCAGTTGGTCGGGCTGGTCACGGACGGCCCCGACCCGCTGCCCGTGGGGGCGCATCTGGTGGCCCGCGATGGCCCGCGCCGGTCGCTTGGCTTCGTGACCTCCAGCTATGTCAGCCCGACGCTCAAACGCCCGATCGCTCTGGCCCTGTTGGAAGCGGGCGGTTCCCGGATGGGCGAGGCGCTGACCGCATTCCAGCTGGGGGCAACGCGATCCGTACAGGTCACCCCCGCCTGTGCATTCGACCCGGAGGGAGGGCGGCTGAATGGATGAACGTCACTGGACCAATCCGAGCCCGGAACCGGGACAGGTGGCGGAGTATCCCGGCCTCTCGGTCACCTGCATCGCCCCCGGTGGGGCACTGATGATCTCTGGCGATCTGGATGCGGCGCTCTCGGCACTGGTGGAAGGGGCGCCCGTTCTGGGCTGCGGGGCACCGGCACCGGAGGGGACGCACGCGATCCGCATCGCGCGGGACAGGGCGCTGCTGGTCACCGACGCGCCGCTGGACGTGGCGCCCGGCTGGCACGGGTCCTATGCGATCAGTCTTGCCGATGATCTCTATACTCTCATCTCGCTGGAGGGCTCTCGCGTCGAGGAAATCGCCGCCGCCTGCACCGCAACGCCGCTCGATGGCAGCTCGCCATCGGCCACAACGCTGTTCGGCGGTCTTGGCGCTCATGTCACGCGCGGCGGCAACCGCCTGATGATCCGGGTTCAGTCGCCTGATGGGGCGGCGCTTTGGTCCTTGCTGGCTCGGCTGGCGGGAGCAGAGACCATTGATCCCTCCGCACCGACGTGATCCGGCTGATCCCTTGCCACCTCGCGCCGCTGGCTTGGGCGCTGCCTGACAGCCCACCCCGTTCGGCGCATCGCCGCCCGCTGCTTTTTCGGTCCACCCGTGATCCTAGATCCGGTTGAGGATCGCCTCGGCCTCGATCTCGACCCGGTGATCGCCGATCAGCCCCGCCACGCGCACCAGCGTGTTCGCGGGCTTGATCTGGCCGAAGACGCGGCCATGCGCGCGGGAGATGGCCAGAACGTCGGCCTCGTCGGTGATGTAGATCCGCGTGCGGGCGATATCCTCCACCCGCCCGCCGAGCGAGATCACCGCTGCGATGATCCGGTCGAGGATATAGGTTGTCTGCGCGCCTGCATCCTGCGGTGCGACGGGCCGGTCGAGCCCCGCAATCGCCGTGGTGCCCGAGACCAGCACCCGGTCCCCGATGCGTTGCGCGCGGCAGTAACCCGCCTCGTCTTCCCAATAGGAGCCGGTCAACACGCGGGTGGATGATACGCCAGCAGGCTCCGGCGTGAATGGCTTGGGGATCGCATCGAGGTGATGGGAAAGATCGCCCGAGGCGGTCAGGAAGGGCGGCTTGCGGTATTCATCGCCGCAATCGCCGGGAATGGGCGTCGTGGCCGCGAAGGCGGCGTCCAGCGCCGCGCGATCCTCCGCGTCCAGCGCGAAGGAGAAGAGCCGCAGATTGTCAGCTGTGTGAACCGCCTCGCCAAGCCGCGCACCGATGATCACGCCGGCGACGCGGGTCTGTTCCAGCACCCATCGGGTGGCCACGTTGGAGATCGACACACCATGCTTTCGCGCAATGCCCGCCGCCGCCCGCAATATCCCCTGGAACGCGTCCCAGCCTCCGGCGGCCGTGATAAAGCGATGATACTTCATCTTGGACCAGTCGCTGATGTCCTGCGGCTCGGGCTTGTCCAGCCACTTGTCGGACAGGAACCCGCCATTGAGCGTTCCATAGCCCAGAAGCCACGCCCCATGTCGTGCGCAGACCTCGGCCAGATCCCCCGCCGCGCGCCGGTCGATCAGCGAGAAGCTGACCTGGTTGGTCAGGATCGGCACCCCGTCCGACAGGGCAAGGTTCAGATGCGCCGCGTCAAAATTGGTGACGCCAAGCTCCGCGATCAGCCCTTCCTCTCGCAGCCGCGCCAGTTCGTGCAGCGCGTCGAGCCATTCGGGATGTTCGAAGGTCCACCAGTGGAATTGCAGAAGGTCGATCCGGTCCACCTGAAGGCGCTGCAGCCGTTCCTCAACCCCTGCCCGCACCACCTCGGCCGTCATCGGGCCCGGAGGTGGGCACCATTTCGTGAAGGCCAGCGGACGAGGCGCGCCGCCTCGCGCCAAAAGATGCCCTGCGATGATTTCGGAACTGCCATAATGGTCGGCCATGTCGAAGGTATCGAAGCCCTGATCGGCATAAGCCGCCAGCCAGTCGGCGCCGGTTTCCGGGTCGATGACCGCGCCGTCCTTCTCGATATCCGCGACCTGCCAAAGGCCGGTCAGCGCCCGAGAAATGGTCAACTGATCAGATAGGGTCAGGCGATCCGGGCGGGCGGTCATGGGCTTACTCCGGTGGCAGAAGGAAATTGAAGGACCGGGTGATATCGGCCTTGAGAGCGGCATGGGCGGCGTCCCGGTCCCCACGGCGCAGCGCATCCATCAGTTCGAAGTGATGCACATGTTCCTCGATTTCAGAGGCGGCCGGGCGATTGATGATCAGGTTCAGATAGGCCCCATATTGCAGCCACAGCGCCTCGACGATGGGCAGCAGCACCTCGGACCTGCCGATGCGGTAGAGCGTGAAGTGAAACTCGTGATTTGCCACCAGGTCGGGCGTGGCGCCGGGGGTGTCAGGAACCCGCGCGAGGATCGCATCGAGCGCCGCGAGATCGGTCTCTGACATCCGGTCCATCGACTGATCGAGGGCAAGAGCCTCCATCGCCAGCCGCGCCGCCATCAGATCGCCCGCCCGGCGCGCATCAAAGGCGGGCACCATCAGCTTGCGCGTGGGCGTATCAACCAGAGCCCCTTCCGCCACCAGGCGGCGCACCGCCTCTCGCACCGGCGTCATTGACACACCCAGCTGCGCGGCCAGATCGCGCAGGGTCAGCACGTCGCCGGGCGCGAAGGCCCCGCGCGTAAAGGCATCGCGCAGGGCGAAATAGGCGTTTTCACGCAGCTTGGTCGGATCGAGCGGGGCAATGGCGGGTGCAGACATGGGCGCTTGACAGAATCGGTGAATACTTGTGATTAAATATCACAGATCGCAGATCACACGGCAAGGCCGGAAAGGCGGGACGATGGAAAAGGACGGGGAACGGGGGTTCTGGCTCTATGACTTACGGGTCGATACCGTGCTGGACGGGCGTGCGCCCGTGTGCCGCCATGTGGAGGGGGAATCCTTCCGCGTGATCGGCGAAAACCTCGTTTTCGACCAGCCGCACAAGCTATCCATGTATGCCTTGGCCGCCCTTCTGCCGCTTCTGCCCGCCAAGCAGCGGCTGACCGACGAAGATGACTGGATGAGCACCGACGCAGAGGTCGCCTGCCCCGATCCCCATTGCGGCGGTCGCTTCCGCATCATCCGTGAGGGCAAACGCTGGTACTCTCACGCGGCGACAACGGGCCTGCCGGATCAACGCAGCACCCCCTATTGGCAGGAGACCGACGGATGACATTGGAAACGGCGGATCTGCGCCCCGGCCACCGCATTTCGCGCGTGATCAAGGGCGGCTGGCAGCTGGCCGGTGACCATGGCGAGGTGCTCCGCGAGCAGGCCATCGCGGATATGGAAGCTTTCCTTGATGCCGGGATCACCACCTTCGACTGCGCCGACATCTATACCGGCGTGGAGGAGATGATCGGCCATTTCATCGCCGATATGCGCAACCGTCGCGGGGCCGAGGCCGCCGACCGCGTGATGGTGCATACGAAACTGGTGCCGGACCTTGGCCGCCTGGCAGATATTCGCCCCGACGAGGTGGAGGCCATCGTCGACCGGTCGCTGAAACGCCTGCAGATCGAATGCATCCCCCTTGTGCAGTTCTACTGGTGGGACATGTCCATCGGCAACGCGGTCGAGGCGCTCGATGTGCTGAAGGACTGCCAGAAGAAGGGCAAGATCGCCAACCTCGGCGCCACCAACTGGAACACGCCGGTGATGGACCGCTTCTGTGATGCCGGTTTTGATGTGGTCTCGGCGCAGGTGCAGTATTCTGTGCTGGACCGTCGCCCTGCCGGGGCGTTCAGCGACTGGGGCGCGCGGCGCAATGTGCAGATCCTGGCCTATGGCACGCTGGCAGGCGGGTTCCTGACGGAAAACTGGCTTGGCCAGCCCGATCCCGGATTTACCTTCGAGAACCGCAGCCTTGTGAAATACCGTCTGATCATTGACGAATTCGGGCCCTGGGATCTGTTTCAGGCCCTGTTGCAGACGTTGCAGGCCATCGGGGACAAGCACGGGGTGGCGCTGTCCTCGGTCGCGACACGGTGGGTGCTGGATCAGCCGCAGGTTGCCGCCGCCATCGTCGGCGCGCGCTATGCCCGCCACCTGCCCAAGACGCTGGAGGTCTTCGGGTTCGCGCTGGATGCGGAGGACCGCGCACAGATCGACGCGATTCTGGCGCAGGCGGGCGGCCCGAGCGGCCCGGTCTATGGGCTGGAAGGAGACCGCAGCGGCCGTCACGGGCGGATCATGAAATACAACCTCAACACCAACCCCGCCGACAAGGTGCACGGATCATGACCGACGCGGCCCTGTCCCTTGCCGGGCTGACCCGCGATTTCGGCCCGTTCCGTGCCGTGGACGGGGTGACGCTGGACATCCGCAAGGGCAGCATCACGGGGCTGATCGGCCCCAATGGCGCGGGTAAGACGACGTTGTTCAACATGGTTGCGGGCAGTTTGAAACCCACCAGCGGCACCGTGTCCCTGAACGGGCAAGACATCACCGGCAAACCGCCGGAGGCACTGTTCGCACTCGGCCTCGCCCGCACCTTCCAGATCCCCCGCCCCTTCCGGCGGATGAGCGTGATGGACAACCTGATGCTGGCCCCGCCCGCGCAGGTGGGCGAAACGGTATCCGGCGCGCTCTTTCGCCGGGGCCGCGTGGCCGAACAGGAACGCAAGCTGCACGCGAAGGCAGAGGAAATCCTCGATTTCGTGACGCTTGCGCATCTCGCGGATCACCCGGCGGGAAAGATCTCCGGCGGGCAGATGAAACTACTGGAACTTGGTCGCGCGCTGATGGGCGATCCCTCCGTGATCCTGCTCGACGAACCGGCGGCGGGGGTGAACCCGTCGCTGACAAACATCCTCATCGACCGGATCGAACAGTTGAACCGGCGCGGCGTGACCTTCGTGGTGATCGAGCACGACATGGATTTCGTCATGCGCCACTGCGACCCGGTGATCGCACTGGCCGAGGGCAAGGTTATGTTCCAGGGCACCGCAGAGGAGGCCCGCGTGAACCCGGAGCTTCTGGACGCCTATCTGGGGGCGCCCGCATGACCGTGTTGCGCATCGAACAGCTGGAGGCCGGATATGTGCGCGATCTGCCGATCCTGCGCAACGTGGACCTCGTGGCGGAACACGCCAAACTGACCGTCATCATCGGCCCGAACGGGGCCGGGAAATCGACGCTCATCAAGGCCATCGCCGGGCTTGTACCGGTCAGCAGCGGGCGTGTGATGCTGGGCGAGACAGACATCACCGGCCTGCGCCCGGACCTGATGGGGTCGCATGGGCTGGCCTATGTGCCGCAGACCGACAACATCTTCCGCCATCTCACGATCCGCGAAAACCTGATGCTGGTCCTGCGCCGCGCGCCCGACCGCGCCACGCGGCTGGAGGAGCTTTACGATCTCTTCCCGGCGCTGCGCGACAAGCGTGGCGACCGCGCGGGCGCGCTGTCGGGCGGGCAGCGGCAGATGCTGGCCGTGGCCATGGCGCTGGCGAACCGGCCTTCGGTGATCCTGCTCGATGAACCCTCTGCCGGGCTGTCGCCCAAGATCGCGGGCGAGGTGCTGGACCTGACGCGCGGCCTGACGGAACAGGGGGTGACGGTGCTGCTGGTCGAACAGAACGTGAAGCAGGCCCTGCGCGTGGCCGATCACTGCTACATCCTCGCCGAAGGGCGCAACCAGATCGACGGGCCTGCGGCGCAGATCGCATCCGATCCGGTGGTGGGCGAAATCTACCTTGGCGGCAAGCGGATGGTGGCGTCATGATCCAGAGCCTCCTCGACGGCATCCTCACTGGCGCGATCATCTCGCTCGGCGCAATCGGGCTGACCCTGATCATGCACATGCTGCGCTTTGCCAATTTCGCCTATTCGGAACTGCTGGCCATTGGCGCCTATGCGGCGCTGGTCTTCGACCGGCTGTTTTCCACGCTGGTCCCCGTGCTGGACGAGGCCTTCGCGCCCCTGACCCTGACCGGCGCGCTGGCCCTCTCCATGGTCATCGCCATGGTGCTGACGGGGCTGTCGGCCGTGGTAATCGACTGGCTCGTGTTCCGCCGCATCCGGCAGAAGGCCGATCCGCTGTCGATGGTCTTTGCCAGTTTCGGCGTGGCGCTGATCATCCGCAACGTGATCGTGCTGATCTTCGGCCATCACGCGCAGCTCTATTCGCAGGAAATCGCCCGCGCGACCATTCTCAGTTTCGATCCGCTGATCCTGATCAAGCCCGACCAGGTCTTCGTGCTGGTGCTGGCGCTGGTGCTGATGCTGGCGCTGCACCTGGTCCTGACCCGCACCACCTTCGGCTTCGCCCTGCGCGCGGTGGCGGAAAACCCGGCGTTGGCGCAGGTTGCCGGGGTGCGGCTGACAACCGTCATAGCGGCGGTCTGGATCATCGCGGGCAGTCTGTCGGCGGCGGCGGGCACACTTTATGCGCTGACCAACCAGCTGAACCCGATGATCGGGCCGGTCTTTCTGCTTCCGGTCTTCGCCGCGACCATCGTGGGGGGCATCGGCAGTGTCTACGGCGCGGTTCTGGGCGGCTTCATTGTCGGCATCGCCTCTGGCCTTGCGCTGCTGGTGCTGCCCTCGGGCTACGCACCGGCGATGCCGTTTCTCATCATTCTGGCGGTGCTACTGGTGCGCCCTCAGGGCCTGTTCGGGGAGGATCAAAGATGATCGGCGTGGTGTCCTACCTGACATTCTTCCTGACAATGGCCGGGATCATGGCCATCATCACCCTCGGGCTGAACCTGCAATGGGGCTATACCGGGCTGTTCAATGGCGGCGTGGTCGCGTTCTTCGGGGCCGGGGCCTATGGCACGATGATCCTTGGCGGGCCTGCCGAGCCCGGCCAGTTCGGCGGCTTCGGCCTGCCCTATCTGGTGGCGCTTGGCGGGGGCGTCCTGCTGGCGGCGGCGCTGGCCTGGGTGGTGGGGCTGCTGACGCTGCGGCTGCGGCACGACTATCTGGCCATTTCCACCTTCGGCGTGGCCGTGGCGCTGGAATCGCTGGCCCGCAATTCCCAATGGCTGACCGGAGGCGCGCGCGGCATGCGCGGCTTTCCACGCCCGTTCGAAGCGGTGATCGAAAGCAACTTCCTCTTTGGTGTCGTCTTCCTGCTGATCGTGCTGGCGGTTCTGGCCCTCGTCTGGTGGGGAATCGAGCGGCTGGTGCATTCGCCCTTCGGCCGCGCCCTGCGCGCGATCCGCGAGGATGAGACCGCCGCCCGCGCGCTTGGCAAGAGCCCGACGCGTCTGCGCCTGTGGTCGCTGGTCATCGGTGCGGCGATCATGGGCGCGGGCGGCGGGCTCTACGTCTCCTACACCGCCTTTGTCAGCCCGCAGGACCTGCTGCCGATCCTGACCTTCCAGGTCTGGGCCATGCTGATCGTCGGCGGCGCGGGCAACAATCGCGGCGCGGTGCTTGGCGCGGTGCTGATCTGGGGGGCCTGGACGCTCAGCGGATTCGCCCTGACCCGGCTTGTGCCCGACTCGATGCAGCTTGACGCGGGCTCGATCCAGTACATCCTCATCGGGACGCTGATCGTTTCCATGTTGCTCTGGCGGCCAGAGGGGCTGCTGCCGGAACGCATTTCCAACCCCCGAAACACGACGGTCGCCAAGGCCGCACACACATCCAACAAGGAGTAGACTGACCATGAAACGACATATACTCGGACTGGCCGGTGCCTCGGCGCTGGCAATCGGCCTTCAAACCGGCGCCGCGCTGGCGCAGGAATGCAGCGTCAATGTCGGCACGCTTTACCCGACCTCGGTCGACTGGGGCCGCCCGATCGCGGAAACCGCGCTTTGGGTCGGCGAGATGATCAACGAGGCGGGCGGCGTCGACGGCTGCGATGTCAACATGATCCTGCGTGACGACCAGAACGACGGTCGCGTCGGCGTCGATGCGGCGCGTGCGCTGGTCGATATCGACCAGGTGCAGCTGCTGATCGGCACCGTGTCCTCGGGCATCACCATCCCGATCCTGACGTCGGTCACCGCGCCCGCAGGCGTCATGCAGATGTCGTGCTGCTCGTCCTCGACCCGACTGACGGAAATCGCCGCCTCCGGCGAGGCGCGCGGGCTGTGGTTCCGCACCTTTGCCACCGCCGATGTGCAGGCCGCCGTTGCCGCGATGCTGGCACGCGATGCGGGGATCGAGAGCATTACCGTGGTATACAAGAACGACGACTGGGGCCAGGATATCGGCCGCATGGCCGCCGCCGCGTTCGAGGCCGTGGGGATCGAGGTCCATGCCTCCATTGCGCTGAACGACGCGCAGCCTAGCTACCGCGCCGAAGCCACGCAGGCCCTGCGCGACCAGCCCGGCGCGCTCTACCTCGCGCTCTATCCGACCGAAGGGATTTCCTTCGTGCGCGAATGGCTGGGTCTTGGCGGCACGTCGGTCATGATCGGGGCGAACTCGCTGCGGTCCGACGATTTCCGCACAACCGTCGGCCTTGCCAATCTCGGTGATTTCATCGGCACCGACACCTCCAGCCCGCGCGTGCCGAGCGCCGAGGCCTTCGTCGATGCCTATGCCGCGCATTTCGGCTCTGCGCCCAGTGGTCCGGGCCTGGCCAACAGCTTTGACGCGGCGGCCATCGCGCTGCTGGCCTATCACGCGGCAGGCCGCGACGCGACGGGCACCGAGATTGCGGCACAGGTGCCGCGTGTGACCGACCCCGATGGCGAGGCGATCCCCGCCACGGTTGAAGGATTTGCCCAGGCCATGGCGATCCTGTCCGAAGGCGGGTCCGTGTCCTACCAGGGCGCGACCGGCGCGGTGACCTTCGATGCCAACGGCAATGTGTCGGCCCCGGCCGTGTCCTGGGTCTTCGATGACAGCGGCATGGCCGAACAGCGCTACATCTCGCTGGAAGAGGTCTCTGGCTTCATGGCGTCGATCAACTGACCCCCCTGCCCGGCCCCATCGCGGGGCCGGGCGCAGTCTTCGCGCAGCGGATGACCCATTCCCAAACCAAGCTGGTCCTGATCGGACGCGGCCGGATCGGCAGGGACGTCACGGCCCACTTGCCAGAGCGTCACGGCTACTGCGTCGAGGCGGTCCTTGGACGCGACGCCCGCCACCTTCCCCAAGCCGACATCACCATCGACATGGCCGGACCGGACGCCCTGCGCCAATTCGGCGAAGAGGCACTGTTTCACGGGGATTTGTGGACGGTCGGTGCCGCCGCCCTGATCGACCCCGACCTGCGCGACAGGCTGCAACGCGCCGCGCTGCAGAGTGGACACAGGCTGAGACTGTTCACCGGCTGGATTTCCGGGCCACTTCTTTGCCCTCCGGGCCTGCCTGCAAAACTGTTTGTCCGGCAATATGCGCCCGGTCTTGCGGACCGCCCCGGCCCGGTGTTTCGCGGGCCTCTGGCCGAGGCGGCGGAGCGCTTTCCCGATCACCTCAACACCGCCATGGCCAGCGCCATCTGCGGCCCCGGCATCGACGCGACCCATGTCACTCTGATCTCCACCCCGGAAGGTGGCGCGCATCGCATTGCCGCGCGGTTCGTCATGCCGGGCCAGACCATCCGCACGGATATCCGTTTCGACAGGCCGGGCCCGCATCCGGTGGCCCTGGCGATCCTCGCCGCACTTGCGCGCAGGGCTGCGCCGCTCACCCTTGGCGGATACTGAACGCCCCCCACCCGCACCGGCGGGTGCAGCGGATCGTTTCAGCGCACCCAGATCGCCTGGTTGCGGACCATGCCTTCGGTGTCGAAACGGTGATGAAAGCTGAGCCTGTAGCCCTGCGCCGTCAGACCGGCATTGGTTTCGGCGAAGCTGCTGTCGGATTGGCCATGGCGGGCAACCCATGACAGGCCAGCAGGCGTGCGGGCGAATGTCGCCTGATAGCGAACATGGCCATAGACGAGCCCTGCCTCCACCGAAACGGGCATATATCCCGCCGGAACCACGCTATCGAAATAGGCCTAGTAGTCCTGACTGGTCAGCCAGTCGGTTGTGGTCTGGGCGCTTGCGACACTGCCGAACAGGGAAAGCGCAAGCACAAGCGATAGTCTCGTCAGGAAACTGCGGGTCATGAATATGGTCTCCGGGTAAAGGTTGAACGTGGAAATTCGTGCCAAAGCCTATCACGAAAGGCGGTAACACGCATGCGCCATGTGAGGGCCTGCGCGACGCGCGGCTAGATCCGCGCCACGCGCCAATCCGGGACAATCCCGGATCGCTGTTCATAGGGGCCGGTCTTCTCCCCGGCAAAGAGACCGTCAGCCGTCACCAGCACGCTGCGCCAGCCCTGTGCCGCAGCGCCCAGAATATCCGTGTGCAAACTGTCGCCGCACATGGCGATCCTGTCGGCGGGCACCCCGGGCAGGGTGGCGGTCACGAGCTCGTAGACATCCGGGAAGGGTTTGCCGAACAGCCGGACATCACCCGGCAGGCCGCGTGCGTAGTGCCCCGGCTCCAGCGTCAGGCCGGTTTCGCGCGGCGCGACCAGATCCGCGTTGCCGATCAGGACCGGCCGGGGTCGGAGGCCAAGGCTGGCCTGCAAGAGCGTCTGCCGGTGGTCGGACCAATCGCTGGTCGACAGGAACAGGATTCCTTCCGCGCGGTCGTAGACATCTGCGGACTCTCCCAACCTCAGGACCGGGAATGGCAGGTCCGCCAGCGCATCTTCCGGTGCCGCAATAACCCCCCAAAGCCTCTCATCCATCGCGCGCAGGGTCGCGTCGCGGCTGGTGATCAGCTCATCCTCGGCCAATGGAAAGCCAAGCCGGGCGAATTTTGCGAAGGCCGCCATGCGATCATAGCTGGCAGCGTTTGACAGCACCCGGATCAGCTTGCCCCTGGCCCGCAATTGCGCCACGCGCTCGGCGGCACCGGGGATCGGGCTGTCACCGACATTGAGCACCCCGAACGCATCGAAGACGAACGCGTCCACGCCGTCGGCGATGTCCATAATCGAGCCGATATCCTGACCCGCACCCGCAGCGGGCATGGCTGGCAGAAGATGGCGAATGGCCTCGTAGGCGTCGAACGCATCGGCGGCGGTCTTCATCGCGGTCCTTTCCTGTGTGGCGACGCGGTTTGCGAAGGCGATGGACGCCCGTGGCGCGCAGTTAGGGGCTGTCCGGAGAGCGGGTCAAGCAAGTTGCACCCTGCGCCCGCCGGATGTGCAGACCGGCACAAGGCCGCGTGCAAGAGCGTCTGTTGCAGACCCCTTTGCCGGGCCAAAACGCCCTGCACAACCGGTTGTCGGTTCCAAACCGCCCGTCAGTCGGTTTAGATAATCCTGACATCAGGCCCGAACAGGCAGGACGAGATCCTTGGCAAAGCTGAAACAGAACCCGCATCGGCAAGCAGATGACCGCGAAAAGGTGCTGGAAGTGGCCATCGGCCGCGAAGTCCGGGGGTTTCGCCTGCAACAGAACATCACCGTTGCGGAACTGGCCGGGCTGACCGGCCTTTCCATCGGGATGCTGTCAAAGATCGAAAACGGCAACACCTCGCCTTCCCTGACCACGCTTCAGACCTTGGCCAATGCCCTGTCGGTACCGCTGACCGCCTTCTTCCGCCGTTTCGAGGAGCATCGCGAAGCGGTTCACACCAAGGCAGGCGAAGGGGTGGAGACCGCGCGGGAAGGCACCCGCGCAGGGCATCAGTACAACCTGCTTGGTCATATCGGAGCAAATGCCAGCGGTGTGATGGTGGAACCCTACCTGATCACCCTGACCGAGGAATCCGATGTCTTCCCGACGTTCCAGCATGGCGGGATCGAGACGATCTACATGCTGGAAGGCGAGGTGATGTATCGCCATAGCGACCGGCTCTATCATCTGTGCCCCGGCGATACGCTGTTCTTCGATGCCGATGCGCCGCACGGGCCAGAGATCCTCAAGGCCCTGCCCGCGCGCTACCTCTCGATCATCTCCTATCCACAGACGACCTGACCACGCGCGCTGATTCCGGGCGAAGCCCTGATCATGGGGCGTATCCCTGCCCGTTTCCCGTTCATTTCCAGCATCATTTGCCTGATCCGACGGCAAAACCCGTTCTGATGTCGGATTTTCCTTGCAAAATTACCCCTTGTGAAAAATTTATTCCTTAGGGTTTATGCGGACACCATCTGCTGATAGCCTATCGGCCAGACCACTCTTTGAAAGGAAGATGCACAGATGTGCGGGATCGTTGGACTGTTCCTGAAGGACAAGGCGCTGGAGCCACAGCTCGGCGCGATGCTGACGGAAATGCTGATCACCATGACTGACCGGGGGCCGGACAGCGCCGGGATTGCCATCTATGGCGCGGCGGGAAACCGCGCCAAGCTGACGGTGCAGTCGGACAATCCCGATCAGGATTTCGCGACGCTGGCCGAAGAGCTTGAAGCGGCACTGGGCGCGCCGGTCACCCTGCGCGCGAACGACACCCATGCGGTTCTGGAACTGCCTGCCGATCAGGTCGAGGCCGCCCGCGCCGCGATCGCGGATCGTCCCGGCCGAATTCGGGTGATGAGCGATGGCGACGTGATAGAGATCTATAAAGAGGTCGGCCTGCCCCGCGATGTGGCCAGCCGTTTCGACCTGCCCTCCATGTCCGGCACCCATGGCATCGGCCACACCCGCATGGCCACTGAGTCCGCCGTGACCACCGAAGGCGCTCATCCGTTTTCCACCGGGCCGGATCAGTGCCTCGTCCATAACGGGTCGCTGTCCAACCACAACAGCCTGCGCCGAAAGCTGCGGCGCGAGGGGGTCAGGATCGAAAGCGAGAATGACACCGAAGTGGGGGCTGCCTATCTGACCTGGAAAATGCAGAACGGCGCGACCCTGGGCGAGGCGCTGGAGGCCTCGCTGACCGATCTCGATGGGTTCTTCACCTTTGTCGTCGGCACCAAGGAAGGCTTTGGCGTGGTCCGCGACCCCATCGCCTGCAAACCCGCCGTCATGGCCGAGACCGATCAATACGTCGCCTTCGGCAGCGAATACCGCGCGCTGGTGAACCTGCCGGGCATCGACGCCGCCCGCGTCTGGGAACCCGAGCCCGCCACCGTCTATTTCTGGAGCCACTGAGATGAGCCAGATCGACCTAGCCAACACCTCGCTGCGCGAGTTGAACGCAACCCTTCAGGCGCAGAAAGGCGGCGACAACCAGACCGCGTGGGAGATCTTGAACCCCCGTGGCAGCCACGCGCTTGCCGTGGGGCTGGACGCACCCATTGAAGTGACCGTGAAGGGCCATACCGGTTATTACTGTGCCGGCATGAACCAGCAGGCGACCGTGCACGTGGAAGGCTCCGTCGGGCCGGGCGTTGCCGAAAACATGATGTCGGGATCGGTGATCGTCGAGGGCGATGCCAGCCAATATGCAGGGGCCACCGGGCATGGCGGGCTTCTGGTGATCAAGGGCAACGCCTCGTCTCGCTGCGGGATCTCCATGAAGGGGATCGACATCGTGGTGCAGGGCAATATCGGCCACATGTCGGCCTTCATGGCACAGGCGGGCAATCTGGTTGTCTGCGGCGATGCGGGCGATGCGCTTGGGGATTCGCTCTATGAGGCGCGGCTTTTCGTGCGCGGATCGGTGAAAAGCCTCGGCGCGGATTGCATCGAGAAGGAAATGCGCCCCGAACATCTGGATCTTCTGTCAGACCTGTTGACCCGCGCAGGAGTGGACGCCAAGCCGGAGGACTTCCGCCGCTACGGCTCGGCCCGCAAGCTTTACAATTTCGACATCGACAACGCCTATTGAGGACGAGGACCATGAGCGATCAAGACCACAAGATCCCCCGCACCGTCCCCATCCAGTCGGCGACGTTTTCCAACCCGATCAACGCCGAAATCCGCCGCGCGGCGGCAACCGGCATCTATGACATCCGCGGCGGTGGTGCGAAACGGCGGGTGCCACATTTCGACGACCTGCTGTTCCTTGGCGCGTCGGTGTCGCGCTACCCGCTGGAAGGCTACCGGGAACGCTGCGACACCTCGGTGACCCTAGGCACCCGCTTCGCCAAGAACCCTATCAAGCTCGATATCCCGATCACAATCGCGGGGATGAGCTTCGGCGCGCTATCGGCGCAGGCGAAAGAGGCGCTCGGGCGCGGGGCGAGTGCCGCTGGCACCTCCACCACCACCGGCGACGGCGGCATGACGCCCGAGGAACGCGGCCATTCCAGCAAGCTGGTCTATCAATACCTGCCCTCGCGCTACGGGATGAACCCCGATGACCTGCGCAAGGCCGATGCCATTGAAATCGTCGTTGGACAGGGCGCAAAACCCGGCGGCGGAGGCATGCTGCTTGGCCAGAAGATCAGCGACCGGGTGGCCGAGATGCGGACCCTGCCCAAGGGGATCGACCAGCGGTCGGCCTGTCGTCACCCGGATTGGACCGGGCCGGATGATCTGGAAATCAAGATCCTCGAACTGCGCGAAATCACCGGCTGGCGGGTGCCGATCTATGTGAAAGTCGGCGGCACCCGGCCTTATTTCGACACTGCCTTGGCGGTGAAAGCGGGCGCTGACGTAGTGGTTCTGGACGGGATGCAGGGCGGCACCGCCGCAACGCAGGATGTGTTCATCGAACATGTGGGCCTGCCGACGCTGGCCTGCATCCGCCCCGCCGTGCGTGCCTTGCAGGATCTGGGGTTGCACCGCGAGGTTCAGCTTGTGGTCTCTGGCGGCATCCGCACCGGGGCCGATGTGGCCAAAGCGCTGGCGCTTGGCGCGGATGCGGTTGCCATCGGCACCGCCGCACTGGTCGCCCTTGGCGACAATGACCCGAAATGGGAAGACGAATACCAAAAGCTTGGCACCACCACCGGCGCTTATGACGACTGGCACGAGGGGCTGGACCCGGCGGGCATCACCACGCAGGACCCGGAACTGGCCAAGCGGCTCGACCCGGTCGAAGGGGGGCGGCGGCTACGCAACTACCTCAAGGTCATGACGCTGGAGGCGCAGACCATCGCGCGGGCCTGCGGCCACAACCACCTGCACAATCTGGAACCGGAGGACCTTTGCGCCCTGACGATGGAGGCCGCCGCCATGGCACAGGTGCCTCTGGCGGGAACGGACTGGTACCCCGGCAAACCGGGCAGCGGATACTGATACAAGGCGGCGCGGGGTGTGACCTCGCGCCGTTTTCACGCATAAAGACAGCAACAGGGAAACGGGAAAAGACGACATGACACTTGATCTGGCAGCCTACGCAGCAGAGCGCGGCATCAAATATTTCATGATCTCCTTCACCGACCTTTTCGGCGGCCAGCGGGCGAAACTGGTGCCCGCGCAGGCGATTGCCGACATGCAGGCGGATGGCGCGGGCTTTGCGGGCTTTGCCACATGGCTCGACATGACGCCCGCCCATCCCGACATGCTGGCGGTGCCGGACCCGTCCTCCGTCATCCAACTGCCCTGGAAGCCCGAGGTCGCCTGGGTCGCCTCCAACTGCGTGATGGAGGGCGAAGACGTTGCCCAGGCCCCGCGCAATGTGCTGCGCCGGTTGATTGCCGAGGCCGCCGAGATGGGGCTGCATGTCAAAACCGGAGTGGAAGCCGAGTTCTTCCTGCTCACCGCCGATGGCGAGCAGATTTCCGACGAATACGACACCGCCGCCAAGCCCTGTTATGACCAGCAGGCCGTGATGCGCCGCTATGACGTGGTGCGCGAGATCTGCGATTACATGCTGGACCTTGGCTGGGGCCCCTACCAGAACGACCACGAGGACGCGAATGGCCAGTTCGAGATGAACTGGGAATTTGACGATGTGCTGGCCACCGCCGACAAGCACAGCTTCTTCAAGTTCATGGTCAAGTCGGTGGCCGAGAAACACGGGCTGCGCGCGACCTTCATGCCCAAGCCGGTCGAGGGGCTGACCGGCAATGGCTGCCATGTGCATGTCTCGGTCTGGGATGCGCCGGGCGATGCGGCCACCACGAATGCCTTTGCGGGTGAAGGCGACGGGCCGACCGGCGAAGTTGGGCTGTCGGCCCCCGGCAAGCATTTCCTGGGCGGCATCATGCGCCACGCCAGCGCATTGGCCGCGATCACCAACCCGACGGTGAACAGCTACAAGCGCATCAATGCACCGCGCACCATGTCGGGGGCCACATGGGCGCCCAATACCGTGACATGGACCGGCAACAACCGCACCCATATGGTCCGCGTGCCCGGCCCCGGCCGGTTCGAACTGCGCCTGCCCGATGGCGCGGCAAACCCCTACCTGCTGCAAGCGGTGATCATCGCGGCGGGCCTCGACGGCATCCGCAAGGAGGCCGACCCCGGCAAGCGATACGACATCGACATGTATGCCGAAGGCCACAAGGTGCGCGGTGCGCCGAAACTGCCGCTGAACATGCTGGACGCCCTGCGCGCCTTTGACCGCGACAAGGGGTTGAAGGCGGCCATGGGCGAAGAGTTCTCGGCGGCTTTCCTGAAGCTCAAGCACCAGGAATGGAACGACTTCGTGTCCCATTTCAGCCGATGGGAAAAGGATAATACGCTGGATATCTGATCCGGCAATCTGGGAGGAACGCAAGGCCCATGCCCCGAGAAAAGCCAATTCGCTTCGGCTTCCTGCTGCTGCCGGGCTTTCCGATGGCCTGTCTGACCTCGGCGATCGAGCCCCTGCGGGTGGCCAACGAGATCGCCGAACGCAAGATCTTCGACTGGTGCCTTGTCAGCGAGGATGGTGGGGCGGTCCGGTCCAGCGCGCGGGTTGGCTTCGATGCCGACTGCGCCCTGCCCGACGTGGCGGGGCTGGACTACCTGTTCGTTCTCAGCGCCCCGGACAGCGCGTTTGCAAGCAGATCCGCCAGCCAAGGCCGGCTGCGGCATCTGGCGCGGCACGGGTCGGTGCTCGGGGCGATCAGTGGCGGTGTTTTCCCGCTGGCGCGTGCTGGTCTTCTGAACGATCACCGGGTCAGCGTGCATTGGTGCTATCGCGCCGCGTTCGTGGCCGAGTTCCCGGCCATCGAGTCCTCCGACGAGGTGATCGTGGTGGATCGCGCCCGCCAGACCGCCTCCGGCTCGGCGGCGGCGTTCGACCTGATGCTGCATCTGATCGGGGACCGGCTCGGCCCGGATGTGTCCACCGAGGTGGCCTGCTGGTTCCAGCATCCGATCATCCGCAGCACCGGCGTGCAGCAACGGGTGCCGACATTGTACGCCGACAGCACCATAGATTGCGTGCCGGAACCCGTGCGCAGGGCGATCGCGCTGCTGAATGACCATATCGAGGACACGATCAGCATCGCCGAAGTGGCAGACCGCATGAACATGTCACAGCGTCAGCTGGAACGCCGGTTCAAAAGCGCCACGGGGCAAAGCCCGTCCGTCTATTACCGCACGCTTCGGATGAAGGCCGCACGGCAGCTGGTGCGGTTTTCGACGCGGCCCATCAACGATATCGCCATCGAGGTCGGATGCACGAATGCCTCTCAGCTGTCGAAGAATTACAGGTCCGTCTTCGGTCTGTCGCCGTTTGAGGATCGCCGCAACAACGTGGCCTTCCGCGACACCGGGCCGACGCATGGCCAAACAGCCAGCGCGTTCACGCGCCCGGCATTCTCTCTTCGGCAGTAACCAAGAAGGAAGTGCTTGGAACTGCCTTCCTGTTCGCCTTGGCTCATCCGCCCATGGCATCGACCCGGACCGGCGACATCAGAGAGGCCGTCACCTCGACCAGAACCGGCGCATTGCGGGGCAGGCTTTTCACGCCGATCACGGACCGCGTGTGCCGCCCCCGGTCGCCGAGCATCTCGATCAGGTAGGTGGAGGCACCGTCGGCAACCGCCGATATGTCCTGAAACCCGTCATCATGGGCGATATAGCAGGTCAGTCGCAGAATCCGTCTCAGGTTCTCCAGCCCGCCCGCCGAGTGGTTCAACCAGGCCAGCGCCTGTTCCGCACAGATGCGCGCGGCCATGGCGGCCTCGGTGCAACCGACCTCGATGCCGACCTTGCCGACAACCGCAAGCTGCCCTGCCTGCTTCGGGATCTGACCGGCCAGAAAGGCAGTCGTGCCGTCGATGATCACCAGCTCATAGGGGTATTGCGTCCCTTCCGGTTCGGGCAAGCGACCCGCGACAGCGGCAAGATCACCGCGAGAGCCCGTCAGCATTGTCCTCATCCGGCTTGGGTTCGGCTCAGTCACGGGGCTCTCCTTTCAGGCGATGCAGGGACCAGCCCGACCACTGGATCGACCAGACAGCGATACACAGGACGATGGCGACTGCGCTCAGCACATGGTTCGGGGCGATCAGCAGGGCCGCCGCGAGCATCAGCAGGCCCCGGCCGATCCAGCCAAGTCCCCGGCCGCCAAGCCACCCGGTCAGGGCAATGGACAGGCACACGATGGCGGCGGCCGATCTTGACAGCACCTCCAGCAGCTCTCCCCATCCGCCCTGCCCCAGTAGCACCGGATTGGCGACGAACAGGAAGGGGATGACATAGGCGGGCATGCCCAATGCGAAGGCACGCCATCCAACAGAGGTGGAACTCGACCCGGCTATCGGCGCGGCCGCGAAGGCCGCCACCGCGACGGGCGGGGTGATCTGACCCAGAACAGCATAGTAGAACACGAACAGATGCGCCGACAGCGGCGTTGCACCAAGCTCGACCAGCGCGGGGGCGACCAGCGTGGCCTGGATGATATAGGCGGGCGTCGTCGGCATCCCCATGCCGAAAATGAAGGCCGCGATCATCGCAAGGAACAGCGCGGCGTAGAGATTGCCATTGGCAAAGGCGATGACAAGGCTGCTAAAGCGGAACCCGAGCCCCGAAATCTGGACGATGCCCACAATGATCCCCGCCGAGGCGCAGGCAATGGCGACCGTCACGGCGGCGCGGGCCCCGAGGTTCAGCCCCTCGGCCAGCACCATGGGCGACACCCAGGTCGAGCGCCGCAGGAACGGCGTCACCAGCGTTGCCACCACGCCGTAGAAGGCCGAAAGGCTGGGGGTGTAGCCCATCATCAGGAACGTGGTGATGACGACCAGGGGCAAGATGAAGGTCCAGCCCGCCGCGAATTCCCGCATGGTCGCGCCTTTTTCGACGCGTTCCAGCGGCTGCAATCCATGCTTGAGCGCTTCCCAGTGGACCGCCACGAACAGCGACAGGAAGAACAGAACCGCAGGCAATGCGGCGGCGGTGATCACCTCCTGATAGTTGATGCCCAGAATTGCCGCCATCAGGAAGGCGGCGGCGCCCATGATCGGCGGCGTGATCTGCCCACCGGTCGATGCCACCGCCTCGACAGCGCCCGCGAAGGTCTTGGGGTAGCCGAGTTTCTTCATCATCGGGATGGTGATCGCCCCGGTGGTCGCGACATTGGCCACGGAACTGCCCGACATCATGCCCATCAGGGCACTGGCCACCACGGCCATCTTGGCCGGTCCGCCCCGCGTTGCGCCGGTCGCGGCCTTGGTGACATTGACGAAGAAATCACCGCCGCCGATCACCTGCAAAAGCGCGCCGAATACCACGAAGAGAAAGATGAAACTGGTGGACACCCCAAGCGCGACCCCGAAGATGCCTTCGAAGCTGAAATACATCTGGTCCACGAACTCGTTGAGGTCCACGCCGCTATGGGCCAGCGGTCTGAGAAATCCGATATGGCGCAGTTCCGGTCCGATGAAGCCGTAGAGAATGAAGATCAGGCACAGCGCCGTTATCGCCATGCCAAGTGCGCGCCGGGTCAGTTCCAGCACCACCACGATGGTGCCGATTGCGACGAAAAGCTCAATCGGCGTCGCGTCCCGCGTCCATGGCGGGCGCACTACGATCGACGCGTGATTGACGACAAGGTAGCCCAGGCAGACGACCGAAAGCGCGATCAGGGCGAGGTCGATCGCCTTCCGAACCGCACCTCCCTTCATGCCATAGATCAGGAAGCCGATCACCAGCGCCAGAAGCAGATGTGTCCCGCGCACGATCAGATCGGGAAACAGGGTCAGGGGCGAGGCGACGAGAAGATGGAATAGCGCCATCGCCACCGCCAGCACCGTCACCGTTCTTTCCAGGGGGATGGGCATTGGGGTCACCTAAGCTTCGCTGCGGGCATCACTGGCCCGCCAGCCGTAAACATCGGACATCAGGGGGGCAGAGGTCACGAGCGGCGATAGAGCATCACCGCTCGTGACCGGAGGTGTCTTAGTCGAGGCGAGGCTCATCCATCGGGATGCCCTGCTCTTCATAGAACCGGGCCGCGCCGGGGTGGATCGGCACGAACATGCCACGTCCTGCGGTGTCCTGCTCGATATATTGCAGCAGGGCATGGGTCTGCTGGAACCGGTCGAGATTGTTCCAGATTGCAGAGGTCACCCGGTAAGCCGTGTCGTCGCTCATGTCGTCGGAGGCGAACAGGAAGGTCGTGGTCCCCACGGTCAGGGCCGGTTCGCTCTGGCCTTGATAGAGCCCCACGGGCAATGTCACTTCCGCGAAGCCCGAACCGTGCAGGTCCAGGTATTCCGCCACACGCTCCTCATCCAGCGACAGCACCCGGATCTCACGCGCCGTTTCGGTCGCCAGAACCGTGGAATGGGGATACAGAGCAACCCACATCACCGCATCCAGCTGACCGTCCCGCAAGGCGCTTTGCGATTCCGCCCAACTCAGCGGATGCACTTGGCCGCCACCGGCCTCGATATCCTCGATGCTCATGTCATAGACCGACAGCAGGTTGTTGAAGGCCAGCCACGATGTCTGGCCGGGCTGGCCGGCGCTGATCTGGCGACCGACCAGATCCTCGACCGAGTGAATGTCGGACTCGGCATCGACCCAGATCTGGATCGCGCTCGGGAAGAAGGTCATCAGCCCGCGCACATTCTGGATCGGGCTGTCAGGTGTCGCCGGGTCGCGCCCGGCCCAGGCATCCGCCGCGTTGCTGGCTGAGGTGATGCCCAGATCGACATCGCCCGACGACACCCGCAACAGGTTGGGGCCGGATCCGCCGGGTTGCACGCCGATGATGCTGTCGGCGAACTCGCCGCGCAACAGATCGCCAAGGCCGGTTGCGACCACGTTGAAGGTGCCACCGCTCGGGCCACCGCCGATATTCAGAAAGTCAGGATCCTGCGCAAAACCCGGTGAGGTCACGGACAAGGCGAAAGCGATGCCGCCTGCCGCAGCAAGCAATCCGCGTCGATTGATCGAATTAGTCATGGGAAGTCCTCCTGGTTCGGATACCCCATGGGACACATGATTCCGCGGATTGTGCTAAGCATTTTATGAGCATTTCTGATAAAAAATACTCATCCATAAGTAAATCGAATAAAAAGATAACCCGCCAGTATCAATGCGCCGCCGGTTTCTCCCATCTGGGCCTCAGCGTTTCCTTCATATGTTCCACGAAATGCTCGGCTGCGGGCGTCAGGGATCGCCCCTGTCGGGTGATCAACCCAAGCTCGCGAAACAGCGGCGGGTTCAGAAGGGTTCGGAACACCACGTCGTTCTCGATCGGGTTTACCGACATCTTCGGCAGCGCCGCGATCCCCAGATTGGTCTTCAGCAGCGACAGAACCGTCGCGATGTTCGACACCTCGATCCAGGGGGAACTGACGTTGTCAGGCTGATCGACCAATGTGTCCAGCAGCGGCCGCAACCCCGTATCGGCGGCGAAGGAGATGAACGGATAACCGGCCAGGTCTTTCCAGGTCAGCGGGCCTGTTTCCCCGGCCAGGGGGTGCGACTTGTGAACGACCGCCCCGAACGGATCGCGCAGCAAGGGTTCGAACTGCACCCCCGCAACGTGATCGGTCCGCCCTGCCACCCCCAGATCGACCTCGCCGCTCAGCACGCGGTCACACACACCGGTGGAATTGTCGTCGCGCAAGGAAATGCGGGTCTTGGGAAAGGCCGCGGAAAAGCTCTGGATCGTGCGCGGCAGAACCACGGTGGCGACCGAGGGCAGCACCGCCACCGCGACGCTGCCTTGTGTCCCGTCCGCGGCGGCGTGGAAATCCGCCAGCGTTGTATCGAGGTCGTTCAGCGTGCGCTCGATCCCCGGCAGAAAGGTCGCGCTGGCCTTGGTCAGGGCCAGAACTTTCGTGGACCGGTCGAACAGCTTCAGGCCAAGGGCCTCTTCCAGTTGCCGGATCGCCATTGTCACCGACGGCTGCGAGGTGCCAAGCCGCTCTGCCGCGCGGGTGAATGAGCCTTCCCGTGAGACCGCCACGAAGGCCCGAAGCTGTGCGAGGGTAATCTTCATCCTGTTCGCGCCGTCCTTCAGTTTCGCGGGGGATGCCCACGCGACAAAGCTGACCGCAGCAGGCCGGAATGTCGATTCCTTCTTTGCGCTTCTGCGCTGGCCCTCCTCCCGACCACGCGTGTTTCGGGTCTCTTGGGCGCATGTAACGGCAGATCGGACTGCGAGGCGTGATGCTCTTGTGCAAGGCCGCACGCTCTGGAACAGTCGCCCGGTGAACACAGGGAGCAAAGCGATGACCGACGTGACTGGATTGACCGCAGGCATGTACCTGACCCGCCTTCTGGCGCTGTACGGGGTGGATACGGTCTTTGGCATCCCCGGTGTGCATACGGTGGAGCTCTATCGCGGGCTGCCCGGATCGGGCATTCGCCACGTGACGCCGCGCCATGAACAGGGGGCGGGGTTCATGGCCGACGGCTATGCACGGGTCAGTGGGCGGCCTGGTGTCTGCTTCATCATTTCCGGCCCCGGCATGACCAATATCGCCACCGCGATGGGGCAGGCCTATGGCGATTCCATCCCGATGCTGGTGATCTCGGCGGTGAACTCCCACGGCCGCATGGGGTCGGGCGAGGGCTGGCTGCATGAGTTGCCGAACCAGCAGGCGCTTGTATCCGGCGTGTCGGCCTTTTCGCGCACGATCCACACGGTCGAGGAACTGGCCCCGGCGCTGGCGCAGGCCTTTGCGGTGTTCGAGGGCGGCAGGCCGCGCCCCGTGCATCTGGAAATTCCCATCAACATCATGACCGCGCCTGCCGATCACCTGCCGCTGCCCAAGGCGCCCATGCGGATCGCGCGGGCGGCCCCTGATGCAAGCGCGCTGGCCGAGGCGGCGGAGCTGCTGAACGGGGCCGAAGCGCCGGTGATCCTCGCTGGCGGCGGCGCACGGAATGCGGTGGCGCTGCGGGCGTTGGCCGAGGCGCTGGACGCGCCCGTAGTGATGACTGCCAATGCGCGGGGCCTGCTGCCGCCCGAGCATCCGCTTGGCGTGTCGCTGACCGCCTCGCAGCCCGAAACGCGGGCGCTGGTGGCCAATGCCGACGTGGTGCTGGCGCTTGGCACCGAGATGGGGCGCACGGATTACGACATGTACGAGGATAACGGCTTCCGCATCCATGGCCGCATGATCCGCGTCGATGTGGACCCGGTGCAGATGGCCCGCAGCGCCGCGCCCGAGATCGGGATAGTCGCGGATGCGGCCGCCACCACCGCTGCCTTGCTGGAGCTGGCGACGCCCGACCAGCACAAGGATGGCGCAGCGCGGGCAATGGCGGCGTCAGCCGGGCGCATGGTTCTGGATCAGGCCATGCGCGGCGATCTGGCGATGCTGGACCTGATCCGCGATACGCTGCCCGATGTGGTCTTCATGGGCGACAGCAGCCAGGCGGTTTATGCGGGCAACCTGGGATTTGCCAGCGCCAAGCCGGGGCATTACCACAGCTCGACCACCGGGTTCGGGACGCTTGGTTATGGCCTGCCTGCCGGGATCGGCGCGCGGCTTGCCAGTGGCGGGCCGGTTGTGGTGCTGTCGGGCGATGGCGGGTTCCAGTTCTCCTCACCCGAGATGGCCAGCGCGGTCGAGGCCGAGGCGCCGGTGATCGCCATGCTCTACGACAATTCCGGCTATGGCGAGATCAAGAGCTACATGATCGCCAAGCAGATCGGCACCCTGGGGGTGGATCTTTATACCCCCGACCTCAAGGCACAGGCGGAGGCCAGCGGATGGGCGGTTGCCCATGTGGCGGACCCTGCGGAGTTGCCCGAGCTGTTGACGAAAGCCGCCGCCGATACCCGCCCGACGATGATCTACTACACCGATACGCTGCGCGAGGCGTTTCAGGCGGGGCTTTGACCGCGCCCATGGGGCTCGGACCAGTCGATGACCGGCCCCGCGGGCACGATGCCAAGCGGATTGCGCAGTTCCGAGGGTGAGAAATAACCCTGTTTGTAGATGTCGAACCGGACGGTCTCGGCCACGCCCGGCATGGCGTAAATCTCGCGCGCATAGGCCCAGAGATTGGGGTAATCCATCAGCCGCCTTATGTTGCATTTGAAGGCGTAGTGATAGGCCACGTCGAAGCGGGCGAGCGTCGGGAAGAGGCGGATATCGGCCTCGGTGAAGCGCTCGCCCATCAGGTAACGGTTCGTCGCCAGATGCGCCTCGATCTCATCGAGCAGTGCAAAGACCTGCGCCACAGCCTCGTCATAGGCGGCCTGTGTCTTGGCGAACCCGGCGCGATATACGCCGTTGTTCACGTCGCGGTAGATGCGGGCGTTCCATGCCTCGATGCCGTCGCGCAAGGGGTCCGGTGCGAAATCCGGGCCGGGGAAGGCGTCGTTCAGCATCCGCACGATATCGGCGCTTTCATTCGACACCGGCTGGCGCGTTTCACGGTCCCACAGCAGCGGAACAGTGATACGGCCCGTGAAGGGCTGCGGTGTGCGGGCATAGACCTGATGCAGGGCGGTGACGCAAAGTTCCGGGTCCGCGTACTCGCCATCCGTGTCGAAGACCCAGCCATCGGGCGTCCGGCGTGGTCGGGCATAGGCCACCGTGATCTGCTCTTGCAAACCTTTCAGCGCCCGGATCAGCAACGCCCGATGCGCCCAGGGACAGTTCCACGCGGCATAGAGGTGATAGCGCCCCGGATCGGGGGGGAAGGGGCCGTCATGGGTGATCCAGTTCCTGATCGTGGCCTTCTGGCGCTGGAACTTGCCGTCTTCGGACGTGTCCGGGCCGGGGTCTTCGGCGTGGTATTTCCCGTCGATCATCAGGCCCATGGGTGCTCTCCTTGTCTCATTCCAACCTAGCTGCGCCGCGCGCGCGATCAAGCGCCGCCCCTGAACAGGTGCTGTGCGTCCGGGTGACGGCACGGAAAGCGAGAGAAATGGCGCGATCTGCAAGTGACATCGCACAAGGGCGTTCCTACCTATCCTGAAAGCCCCAAAGCACAGACGAGGATGGCTATGCAGTTCACAGTAAACGGTGTCCCCCGCGAGGTGGATGTGGAAGGCGACATGCCCTTGTTGTGGGTGCTCAGGGATGAGCTGGGGATCACCAGCGTCAAATATGGCTGCGGCATCGCCCAATGCGGGGCCTGCACGGTGCATGTGGATGGCATCGCCATGCGGTCCTGCCAATTGCCTGCCGACAGTCTGGAGGGCGCCCAGATCACCACTTTGGAGGGGCTCGCGGAGGGTGAAACCCTGCATGCGGTGCAAGAGGCCTGGATCGCCCATCAGGTCGCGCAATGCGGCTATTGCCAGGCGGGGCAGATGATGCAGGCCGCCGATCTGCTGGCCGCCGTGCCCGAGCCCACGGACGCGGATATCGACGATTTCATGGGTGGCAACCTGTGCCGCTGCGGCACCTACCCGCGCATCCGCGCCGCCATTCACGACGCCGCCGCGCGTCTGCGAGAGGGCTGAGCCATGTCGCGTGTTGGAACGATTGCCCGCCGCAGTTTCCTCATTGGCTCCGCCGTGCTGGCAGGCGGCGTGGCCTTCGGGGTCTACACCGTGCGCCGCCCGCATGAAAACCCGCTGGAGGCGGGGCTGGCCGAAGGGGAGGTGACCTTCAACCCCTGGGTGCTTGTGGGGCCCGAGCGGATCACCCTGATCACCCCCCATGCGGATGTGGGGCAAGGCGTGGCGCATATGCAGGCGATGCTGCTGGCCGAGGAAATGCGGCTGGAACCGGGGCAGTTCGATATCAGCTTCGGTGACCCGTCGCCCGCCTATTGGAACAGGGCCATGGGCGAGGAGGGCGCGCCCTTCCTGTCCAGCGACCAGGGCTTCGCCGCGCGCACGACCCGCACGGCCATGGGGGCCGTCATGAAGGTGCTGGGGATGCAGGTCACGGGCGGCTCCACCTCGACGCCCGACAGTTTCGACAAGCTGCGGCAGGCGGGGGCGATAGCGCGGGAAACGCTGCGCCGCGCGGGTGAGATCCGCACCTCGATCCCCTCGGATCAGCTGCGCTGCGAAGCGGGCGCGGTGGTGCTGCCCGACGGCACCCGCATTCCCTACACGGAGCTTTCCGCGCAAGCTGCCACGATCGACCCGGTCGAGGACGCGCCCCTGACGCCGCGAGCCGAATGGCGGCTCATCGGGCAGGAAACCGAGCGGCTGGATATCGTCGCAAAGTCGACCGGGCAGCAGGCCTACGGAATTGATGTTTCGGTGCCGGGCATGGTCCATGCCGCCGTGCGGGTGAACCCGCGCAGGGGGGTGCTGACCGGCTATGACGCCAGCGCCGCACGGTCCATGCGCGGGGTGTCGGACGTTGTCGAGGTGACGAACGGCGTGGCCGTGGTGGCCGATAACAGCTGGCGTGCCTTTCAGGCGGTGAACGCGGTGGACTGTGACTGGGGCCCCGCCCCCTACCCCGCCGAACAGGCGGACCATTGGGCCGAAGTCGCTGCCAGCTTCACCGAAGACCGGCTCGACCGGGAATGGCGGGCCGAGGGCGACGTGGAGGCGGCGCTAAGCGGCGACGTGATCGAGGCAGAATACCGCGCGCCCTACGTGGCGCACCAACCGCTGGAGCCCTTGAATGCCATTGTCCGGGTGACGGAGGCGGGCGCAGAGGTCTGGACCGGCCACCAGATGCCGCGCTTCCTTCAACAGCAGGTGGCAGCAATCACCGGGCATGAGGCCGATCAGGTGACGCTTCACAACCAGTTCTCGGGCGGCAGTTTCGGCCACCGTTTGGAATTCGAACATGTAAGGCTTGCCACCGAGATCGCGGTGCAGATGCCCGGCGTGCCGGTCAAGCTGACCTTCCAGCGGGAAGAGGATTTCGCCCAGGACTTCCCCCGCCAGATCGGCATGGCGCGCGGGCGCGGTGCGGTGGCAGGCGGCCGGGTCGAGGCCTCCGATATCCAGATTGCGGCGGTATCCTCCTCGCGCAGCCAGATGGGCCGAATCGGGCAGAATGTGCCCGGCGCTGACAGCCAGATCCCGGCGGGCGTGTGGAACGTGCCCTATGCGATTCCGTCCTACCGGGTTCGCGCCTACGCGGTGCCGGAACTGGCGCCGACCTCGTCCTGGCGGTCGGTCGGGGCGTCTTCGAGCGGGTTCTTTGGCGAGAGTTTCCTAGACGAGCTGGTCCACGCGGCGGGGGCCGATCCGCTGGCCGAGCGGCTGCGGCTGGCCATTGACCCGCGTGCGGTGGCGGTGTTGGAGGCCGTGGCCGAGATGTCGGGCTGGGGTCGCGAGCCCGCCGAAAACCGGGGCCTTGGCGTGGCCATGGTCGAAAGCTTCGGTGTACCCGTGGCGGAGGTGATCGAGGTCGAAGCCACCGCGCAGGGCATCCGCATCCACGACGTCTGGGTCGCGGCGGAGGTGGGCACGGTGGTCGATCCCGTTGCCTTTGAAAACCAGGTGCAGGGCGGGGTGGTCTGGGGCCTTGGCCACGCGATCAACTGCGAGATCACCTATGCGGATGGCATGGCGGAGCAGTCGAATTTCGACTGGCACGACGGCATGCGCATCTGGCAGGCGCCACGGATCGCCGTGCGTGGTGTCGAACTTGGTGGTTCTGTGCGCGGCATCGGGGAACCCCCCGTGCCCCCTGCCGCCCCCGCGCTGGCCAACGCGATTTTCGCCGCCACCGGACAGCGGCTAAGGGAGATGCCGTTCAACAAGTTCGTGGATTTCGTCTGACGGCAGGGCGACGGCGCAAGGCCCGCCCTTGACGCCGCCGCCGCGCCGGGGTCTTGTGCGCGCAATCGCAGGAGCCCCCGACATGACCCCCACCATCACCCGCGCAAGCTGGCTCATGATCCTCGCCCTGGGACTGACCTGGGGCGCGACCTTCATGGTGATCGAGATCGCGCTGCGCGGCATCACGCCCTTCTGGCTGGCCGCAGCCCGCATCGGTTTTGCCGCCGCGCTGATGACAGCGGTGTGGCTGGCACGCGGCGGGCGGCTCTTCCTGGACGACGCGCGCGACTGGCCCGCGATGGTGGTGATCGGCCTGCTCAGCTCTGCCGTGCCCTTCATGCTGCTGAGCTGGGGCCAGCAATTCACCACCTCGGGCTTCGCGGGCGTGTCGATGGCGGCTGTCGCCCTGATGGTGCTGCCGCTGGCGCATGTCCTCGTGCCGGGCGAGCGGATGACGCTGCGCCGAACCGCGGGCTTCGCAATCGGCTTCGCGGGCGTCGTGGTGCTGATCGGGGCGCAGGCCTTTTCCTCGACCGGTTCCGCGCTGGAACCTTTCGGGCGGCTTGCCTGCCTCGGCGCGGCGGGCTGCTATGCGCTCAGCTCGGTCTGGATGCGCCGCCTGCCTGCGGTCGATCCGATCGGGCTGGCGACCGTGCTGCTGATCATCGGCGCGGCGATGGTGATCCCCGCCGCGCTGATCATGGAAGGCCCGCCGCCTGCCGTTGACGGGCAGACATTGGCGGTGCTGGCGTTGCTTGGGCTGGTGCCGACGGCGGCGGCCAATATCCTGCGGGTCGTGGTGATCCGCAGCGCGGGCCCCACCTTCATGAGCCTCACGAACTACATCGTGCCGGTCTGTTCCGTGGTGCTCGGCGCGCTGGTCCTGTCGGAACCGCTGCCGCCCTCGCTGCTGTGGGCGCTGGCGCTGATCCTTGCGGGCGTGTTCCTGAGCCAGTGGGGCGCGCTGCGGCGGCTGTTCCGGGGGTGAGACGGCAGGCTCAGACCGCCGCCTGCACCGCGGCCACGACCTCGCCCACCACGTTCTGCAACAGGCCCTCGTCCTCGCATTCCGCCATCACGCGAATGAGCGGCTCGGTCCCCGATTTGCGGATCAGGAGCCGGCCAGAGCCTTCCAGCCGCGCCTCGGCCTCTGCGATGGCCTGCTGAACCTCGGCTGCTTCCAGCGGGGTCTGTCCCGCCGCGAAACGCACGTTCTTGAGCAGTTGCGGGACGCGTTCGAAGCTGCGGGCAAGATCGCTTGCGCGTTTGCCGGTGCGGGTCATCTCGGCCAGGAACTGCAACCCCGCGATCAGACCGTCGCCGGTGGTGGCGTAGTCGGTCATCACGATATGGCCCGACTGCTCACCGCCCAGGTTCAGCCCGTATTGCCGCATTGCCTCAACCACGTAGCGGTCACCGACCGGGGTCCGGTGCAGGTTGATCGCGCGCTCGGCCAGGTAGCGTTCGAGCCCGAGGTTCGACATCACCGTTGCGGCCAGCGTATGGCCCTTCAGGCGGCCTTCTTCGGCCCATCTGTTGGCAAACAGCGCCATGATCTGATCGCCATCCGCCACCTCGCCGCGTTCGTCGATGATGATCACCCGGTCGGCGTCGCCATCGAGGCAGATGCCCAGATCGGCCCGCGTTTCGCGGATCAGGGCCTGCGCGGCGGCGGGCTTGGTCGAGCCCACACCATCGTTGATGTTGAAGCCGTTGGGGGCGACGCCCAGAGGGATCACCTCGGCGCCCAGTTCCCACAGAACCTCGGGCGCGGCCTTGTAGGCGGCCCCGTTGGCGCAGTCGATCACCACGCGCAGCCCGTCAAGGCTGAGCCCATGCGGGAAGGTGCCCTTGACCCGTTCCACGTAACGCGCTCGGCCATCGTCGATGCGCTTGGCGCGGCCGATGTTTTCCGCCTGCGCGGGCTGGATGTCGGAAAAGACCAGCGCTTCGATCTCGCGCTCCGCCTCGTCCGACAGCTTGAAGCCGTCAGGGCCGAAGAACTTGATGCCATTGTCGGTGGCCGGGTTATGGCTGGCGGAAATCATCACGCCCAGATCGGCGCGCATGGAGGTCGTGAGCAGCCCCACGGCAGGCGTCGGCACCGGGCCAAGCAGCAGCACGTTCATGCCGGTGGAGGTCAGGCCCGCCGTCAGCGCGTTTTCGATCATGTAGCCCGACAGCCGCGTGTCCTTGCCGATCACCACCCGGTGGCCGGGGCTTTGGTCGCGCCGGAAGTAGCGCCCCGCCGCCGCGCCCAGTTTCAGCGCCAGTTCCGCCGTCATCGGGAAGCTGTTGGCGCGGCCACGCACGCCGTCGGTGCCAAAGAGTTTGCGAGTCATGCCTGTCCCTCTGCTGCCGCGCGCCACAGCGCGATCATCTGCCTGTGCACCTGTGTATCATGAACCCGCAGCATCTGGACCCCCTGTCCAAGCGCCCATAGGCCGATTGCTGCCGATGCGGGGCCGCGATCGTGAGGATCGGGGATATTGCCGATGCGCCCGATGCTGGCCTTGCGCGACACCCCAAGCAGGATCGGACAGCCAAGCGCGTGAAAGAGCGATATGCGCCCGATCAGTGCCAGATTGTGCGCCTCGCGCTTGCCGAAGCCGATACCGGGATCGACGAGGATTTTTCCACGCGGAATACCGGCGGCCTCGGCTGCGGCGACGGATGTTTCAAGGCTGTCATAAACGTCGAGCAATGCGTCGGAATAATCCGGGTTGTCCTGCATTGTATCGGGCAGGCCCTGAGCGTGCATCAGGCACACGGGCGCGCCGGTTTCTGCCGCCAGCCCTTGCATTCCCTTGTCGAAGGTGAAGGCGGAGACATCGTTGATCAGCTGCGCCCCTGCCGCCAAAGCGGCCTTCGCCACGGCGGCCTTGCGGGTGTCGATGGAGATGGGCGTGTCGATGCCCTCCGCCCGGATCGCGGCGATCACGGGGGCAGTGCGGGCGATTTCCTCGTCCACCGGCACTTCGGCGGCGCCGGGGCGGGTGCTTTCTCCGCCGAGGTCGAGGATATGGGCGCCCTCGTCCAGCATCCGGCGCACCTGCGCCATGGCGGCCTCGGGATTGTTGAACTCGCCGCCATCGGAAAAGCTGTCCGGCGTCAGGTTCAGGATGCCCATGATGCGGGGGGTGTCCAGCGTCAGCCCGGCAATCGGCGCGCGGGGCGCGGTCAGGCGGGTCAGCACCTTTGACGGCACCGCATCGGCGGGGATCACGCGCGGGGGGGCGTGGCGCGACAGCTCTTCGACATGGGTGAACCAGGCCCAGGTGCCCGCCAGCGGCAGGGCTGCGGCGGGACGGGCCGGGTCGGTCTGGGCAATCGGGCGATAATAGAGCGTCATTCTGCGGTCCTCTGATTGGCGGACCGGATAGCGCTATGGACCGTTTCGGGCAAGGCTCAGAGCGCGGGCATCGCGTCCGGGGCCAGCACCGTCAGCGCAATATCGGCCTTGGGAGCGTTGCCACCCAGGAACAGCATCCCCTCCGCCTCGAAGCTCTCCGCCAGCCAAAGCGCCAGCGCCTCGCCCGAGCGGACCGAGGTTTCGGGGCCGTCGACACTGTCCAGCACCAGCTTGGAGGGCGCCCAGACCGAAATGCGGTCATGCTTCATCGCCCAGTCCAGTTCGGTCCGCGTCTCGACCACCACGCAACGGTCGTCATGGCTGGCCAGAATCCAGGCGTTCTGTTCGATGGCCAGAAGGTCGATGCGCCGCTGCGGCATGGCGTGATCGGCGACAGGCGCGCCGCTATCGGGGCGGCCCACACAAAGGATCACCGGTTTGCCTTGCCCCTCCAGCCGGTCAAGCAGCGCCGCCAGATCGGGGCGCGCGATGGCCTCGTTCGACAGATACACCACCAGCGGGTGTGGCGCGCCGTCCTTCAGCAGCGACAGGCGCGGGCGTTCGGGGGCGGTGCGCACGATCTCGACCCCAAGCGCGAATGGGCCCCGGTCGAGCTTTTCGATCCGCACGAAACAGCGGGCGGCTAGCGGATGGGCGAGGATACGCTCGGCAATGCGTGCGGCCAGCGTTTCCAGAAGGTTCAGACGTTCGGCCTGCAATTCGTGGTCGATGGCCTCGGAAATCGTGTCATAGGACAGGATCCGGTCCACATCATCGGCATCGGGATTGGCGGCGGAGCGGACCTCGACCACCACGTTGAAGCGCACCCGCTGCAAGAGACCCCGCTCCTGCTGAAACGCGCCGATCTCGACCTCGCGTTCGTGGTCAGAGAGGCTGATCCGGTCCAGCGGATCGTTACCGGCTGTGGCCTTGGCACGTTCGGACGGGTGCGCAAAGGCAAGGCGGGTTTCATCGGACATGGGGCTTGGCCTCCGGGGCCGGTCAGGACAGTCGCGCCCTTCTAGCAGGCCAGCGCGCGGGATGCACGGGTCTGAGGCGTCACTGTTGGCCGGGAATGCGACGCCGCGTCAGCGGCCGCGATAGAAGAGGTGCACACCGATTTCAGCGGTCTGCGGAAATTCCCGCGCCCAGGAGGGATTGACCCAGTTGGCGTGGTAATGCGTCGCGCCCGAGGTCAGGTTGCGCGGACCGCCGTCAATCATGATGCGGGCGATACGGCCAAGCCGTTCGTGGATCGCGTGGTCGGTCACGGTTTCGGGGCGGCCATCGCAGGTATAGGTGAACTGGCAGGCCCAGCGCCGCCCGGTGCCCTGGTTGACCACGCCACAGATCGTGTCGGGGTAATTCGCGTGATCGACCCGGTTCAGGATGACCTCTGCCACCGCGAACTGACCCGCCACGCTTTCGCCACGTGCCTCGAAATAGAGCGCCTCGGTCAGACATTGCCACTGGCGCCCGCCGCGGGCGCGGCCCATGGCGTCAAGCTCTGCCGCCGTATAGGGGGCCTCACCAGCCTCGTTCAACTGCTGCCCGGTATAGGGCGCGCCAAGCGCAGACAGGCGCAGCGGGCTGACCGCGCGCATGCCGCTGTGTTCCTGACCCATGACCGAAGTAAAGAGCGAGCCGAGCGTATGGGTCGGATCAGTGGAGGTTGACGCCACCACATCGGCCTGCGCGAGCCCGGCGGTGAATATCAATGCGGTGGCAGCGGCCTTCACGGCGCGCAAAATCTTCGGCTGTCCCATTCTGGGCATCCCCCATTGACCGGTGTTTCCCGGCTCTGCTTCGACCTCATACATGTACCGGAAAGGTCGCGGATCGACCAAACCGGGGCTCAATCTAGTGACATCCCCTTAACAGGACCCCAACGGCTAGGGGTCGCAGCCAAGAGAATCATTTAACGTCGGCTTATAATGGGCTGGAATCCCGCCGTTTATATGTCAGCAATGGACAGTTGTGCGGCCGCAAGTTTGGCAACCGGCACCCGGAAGGGCGAACAGGAGACATAATCGAACCCGGCGGATCTGCTGAAGGCGATCGAATCGGGATCGCCGCCATGTTCGCCACAAATCGACAGGGTGATGCCCTGCCGCGCCGCGCGTCCCCGCTCGGCACCGAGCAGCAACAACTCGCCCACCCCGTCACGATCCATTCGCTGGAACGGGTCTTCCGGATAGACGCCCTGATTGACATAGGCCGACATGAAGCGCCCCGCATCGTCGCGCGACAGGCCATAGGTCATCTGCGTCAGGTCATTGGTGCCGAAGGACAGGAATGCGGCATGTTCCGCGATCTCACCCGCGCGCAGCGCCGCGCGTGGCGTTTCCACCATGACGCCAAGACGGTATGTGAAATTCACCCCCGTCTCATTGCGCACCGCGGCGGCAACCGCATCGACGCGGTCCTTGATCAGTTCCACCTCGCGCTTGGCGCTGACCAGCGGGATCATGATTTCCGGCACCACCGGGTCACCGCCTTCGGATGCGGCCACGGTCGCCTCGAATATGGCGCGGGCCTGCATTTCGTAGATGCCTGCCACGGTGATGCCAAGCCGCACGCCCCGCATCCCCAGCATCGGGTTGAACTCCTGCAAGGCCTCGATCCTGGCGGAAACGCGGCTCACGGGCAGGTCCAGCGCCTCGGCCAGCGCCCGGATGCCATCGCGGTCGCCGGGTAGAAATTCATGGAGCGGCGGGTCGAAGAGGCGGATGCAGACGGGCTGGCCCTGCATCAGCTTGAAGAGCTCAATGAAATCGCCGCGCTGCATGGGCAGAAGCCGTTCCAGCGCCGCTTTGCGATCCTCGGGATCTTCGGTGAAGATCATTTCCCGCATCACGGTCAGGCGGATGGGGTCGAAAAACATATGCTCGGTCCGGCAGAGGCCGATGCCGTCGACACCGAAAGTCTGCGCCAGCCGCGCATCCTCGGGCGTGTCCGCATTGGCGCGGATGCCGATATCGCGCGCCGCGTCGGCCCATTTCAGCAAGGTTGCGAACGCCCCGCTCATGTCGGGCTCGATCATCCTGACCGCACCGACCAGAACCTGCCCGGAACTGCCGTCGATGGTGATGATGTCGCCTTCGTGAAAGACCCTTCGGCCCGGCACGGTCAGGGTTTTCTTGCGATGGTCGAGCTGAAGATCGGTGGCGCCGGACACGCAGGGCACACCAAGACCACGGGCGATCACCGCCGCGTGGCTGGTCATGCCGCCGCGTTCGGTAAGGATGCCTTCGGCGGCATGCATGCCACGGATATCCTCGGGGCTGGTTTCACGACGCACGAGAATGCAGGGTTCATTCTGCGAACTCGCGGCTTGCGCCGCGGCGGCGGTAAAGACGAGCTTGCCGGTTGCCGCACCGGGGGCCGCGGCAATGCCGCGGGTTAGCACGTCGCGCGGGGCCTCCGGGTCGAGCTGGCGGTGCATCATCTGGTTGAGCGTAAACGGCGCGATGCGCATCAACGCCTCTTCGCGCGGGATGACCCCGTCCTCGGCCAGATCGACAGCGATGCGCACATCTGCGCGGGCCGAACGGGGCACCCGCACGGCATCGAGAATGGCAAGCCGGCCCTCCATCAGGGTGAACTCGATCTGCATTTCTTCGCGCAGGCGGGTGCGGATCAGATGGCCCGCATCGCGCAGCGCCGCGACCTGGTCGGGGCAGCGATCCTCCAGCGCGGTGCCGCGCGGGTCGATCTCGATGAACTGGGCATCCGCCTCGCTCAGTGCCGCGCGGCCCTGACTTTGCGGCAGGTAGCGCCCGGTGATCTGCGGCTCTCCGGTATCGGTGGACACGAATTGCAGGACGCCGGCGCCGGTTTCCTCCTTGCCGATGGACAGCGCCATGCGCTGCACGACAAGGCCAAGCCCCGCATCCGCAGGCGCGCCCTTGGCCTGACGCAGCAGGCGGGCCGACGTGCCCTCCCACGCGCGGGCCATGGAGCGCAGGACCTCGGTCAGCTGCGTTTCCACATCCTGCGGGAAGGGCTCCTCCATCTCATCCTCGAAATGGGCGAGCGCGATGCGCGGGGTGATGGGGTCGGCGAAGAGATCCTCATCGAGCCGAAGCACATCCACCGCATAGGCACGGATGAAGGACAGGTAAAGCTGGTCCGCCGCCGATTGTCCGTGTTCCTCGGCGATGCGCGCGGCCACGGAATCGTTCATGCCGATATTGAGCACCGTCCCCGGCCCGCCCCAATCGGGGGCCTCGCTGGAGGACCGGACAGACAGCAGATCGCCCTTCTCGAAGATCGCCGACAGGGCGCACATATCCGGCACATGGCCCTGCGCCAGCCTGCGCACCGTGTCGAAGGACAGCGCCACCGAGAGCGGAACCGGCAGGTCGAGCCGCACCAGCCGCTGAAGGCATTTGGCGCGGTTGCCATGCATGTCCTTCTTGATCGGCGCGGTGGCAGTGATCTGGATGATATCCGGGCGGTCGGGCATTTGCTTCGCACTTGCAGAAAAAAAGGTTGAGGGGACCATACAGCGGAATCGCGCCGGGTCCAGTGCGGCGTTTGGGTGTCGGGGTGTTTCGCCGTGCCTTTGGCACGTCGACCCGCGCGGCCCTTGCGGGCCGCGTGAAACGCTTTCGCAAGAGCTGGTCCGGGGGGCTCTGCCCCCGTCGCCTTCGGCGACTCCCCCGAGGTATTTTCACCAAGCTGAAAGGAACGCTTAACCTTCGATCCGCGACAGGTCCGCGATCTTGCCGCAGCTTGCGGTGATCTCATGCAGCAGATTGAGGCGATTGCGGCGCAGGATCGCGCTGTCCGCATTGACCTGCACGGTGTCAAAGAAGGCGTCGATGGGCGCGCGCAGAGCGGACATGGCGGACATGGCGGCGGGGAAATCATCCGATGCAAGCGCCGGGGATACAGCGGCCTCGGCCTGCGACAGCGCCGCGAAAAGCGCCTTTTCCTCTGCGGTCTCGGCGTATTTCACATCGGCACCATAGCGATACTCGACCCCGTCCTTTTCCTCGGCCTGGGCCAGGATGTTGGCGGCGCGCTTGTAGCCTTGAACGAGGTTTTCGCCATCCTCCGACGCAAGGAAGGCCGCCAGCGCCTCGGCCCGCTTGACCAGAAGGGCCAGATCGTCGCTGCCCGGCAGGGCAAGGCAGGCGTCGATCACGTCATGGCGGATGCCTTGGTCGCGCAGGTGGACCTTGAGCCGGTCATGGGTGAAGCGGAGCAGGTCATCGGAGGCGTCCGGCACCTTGGTTTCCAGGTCCAGAAACGCATCATGCAGATCATCGAGACGGTCCTTGACCGCGTGGAAGGCCGCGCCGAAGACGCCGTGATGCGCGATCTCCTGCAACAGCTCGGTCAGTGCGCTGTCGTCGAGGTCATGGTTCACAGCGGCCTCGATCCGGATCAGCTGCGCATCAATGAAGCGATCCAGGTTCACGCGCAGCCCATTGACCAGCACCAGCCGGATCACCCCGAGCGCGGCGCGGCGCAGCGCGTAGGGGTCTTTCGACCCGGTGGGTTTTTCGTCGATGGCCCAGAAACCTGCCAGCGTGTCGAGCTTGTCGGCAAGTGCCACGGCGACGGACAGGGGCGCGGTCGGCACATCGTCGGAGGGGCCAAGCGGCGAGTAATGCTCCTGCGCAGCGGCGGCGATTTCGGCCGGATAGCCCGCGGCCTCGGCATAGTAGCGGCCCATCAGGCCCTGCAATTCGGGGAACTCGTAGACCATTTCCGAAGACAGGTCGGCCTTCGCGATGCGCGCCGCCGTTTCCGCCTGATCGGGGTCGGCCCCCACCACCGAGGCGAGGTCCCTCGCCAGCGCTGCGATGCGGTCGATCCGGGCGGCCTGCGTGCCAAGCTTGTTGTGGAAGGTCACGTTTTCCAGGCTGCGGGTCCAGGCGGACATGTCCGACTTGGCTATGCGCAGGTCGTTTTCCCAGAAGAATTTCGCATCCGCCAGACGGGCGGACAGCACCTTGCCATTGCCCGCCAGAATGGTCGCGCCATGGTCGGCGGTTTCGCGGTTGGCGACGGTGATGAAGCGTTCGATCCGGCCCGTGGTGGGGTTCTTCACGGAAAAGAATTTCTGGTGTTCGCGCATGGAGGTTTGCAGCACCTCCGGCGGCAGGCCCAGGAACTCCTCACCGATCTCGCCCATCAGGACCACCGGCCATTCCACCAGCCCCGCAACCTCGGCCAGAAGGCCCTTATCCTCGACCACCTCCAGCCCGGCGGCGAAGGCCATGTTGGTGGCGTCGTGCCAGATGTGGTCGGCCCGTTCCTCGGCAGAGAGGATCACATGGGCCTTCTTCAGTTTGGCGGCGTAGTCGTCGAACCCTGTCACCGCGAAGCGACCGGCAGCCATGAAACGGTGGCCTTCGGTCGTGTCGCCAGCGGCAATCCCCTCCACGTCGAAGGGGACCGCGCGGACACCGTTTTCATCGGACAGGATGCACAGGATCGAATGCAGCGGGCGCACCCAACGCAGGTTGCCCGCGCCCCACCGCATCGACTTGGGCCAGGGGAAGTTGCGGATCGTGGCGGGGATGACCTCGGCCAGGATCTCCTCTGCCGACCGACCCGGCTTTACGATTTTGGCAAAGTAGGTCTGGCCCTTCTTGTCGTCGCGGATCTCCAGCTGGTCCTTGCTGAGCCCCGTGGCACGCAGGAAGCCGTCCAGCGCCTTTTCCGGCGCGTCCACGCGCGGGCCCTTGCGTTCCTCGGTCACGTCGGGGCTTTCCGCGGTCAGCCCTTCCAGCGCCAGCACCAGACGGCGCGGGGTCGAAAACGCCCCGGCGCCCGCATAGGTCAGCCCGGCCTCGACCAGCGCGTCGGTCACCAGTTTCTTCAGGTCCTCGGCGGCGCGGGTCTGCATCCGCGCGGGGATTTCCTCACTGAACAGTTCGAGCAGAAGATCGGGCATGTCAGTTCCTCTCGGGCGCGGGCGGGCAGTCTTCGGGGACGGGATCGCCGCTATAGGCCGCTTCCCCGCAATGGTTCAGTTGGTGCCAGGCATAGCCATGGCCGTCTTCGGTGATCATCACGATCTGGTCGATGCCATAGACAATGTTGGCCTCGCCCAGAAAGGCCAGGCCGGTGCCCGCCTCCAGCGCGCGGGTCAGGGTGCCCGCGTCATAGCAGCCAAACCAGCCGGGCGTGTTGAGCGGTGTGGCGCCCGCGTAGGGCTGATAGGTCTCGGTCATCAGCGCCAGCGACAGCGGCGTGGTGAAACAGGCCCGGAAGCGCAGGGGCGAGGTGTCGGCGTCGATGCCCTCAAAATCGGCGATCGGCAGCGGGTCGACCACACCGTCGAAGGTGGTGGCGCTGATCGTCACCGCATCCATGCTGACCGGTTCATAATAGGCGCGCGTTTCGGTCCACCACAGCAGAGCCCCGGCGGCGACACCGGACAGAACGATTGCAGTTACCACGAATTGCCCCCGGGTCATGCCGCGCTGTCGCTTTCAGGCGCATAGCCACCTGCCCCGGTCTGCACGAAGGCATCGGCGCATTTCTTGGCCAGCGCCCGGACGCGACCGATATAGGCCTGACGCTCGGTGACCGAGATCACCCCGCGCGCGTCCAGAAGGTTAAAGAGGTGGCTGGCCTTGATACACTGGTCATAGGCCGGGTGCGCCATGATGATGCGCTTGCCGGTCTTGGGGTCCTCTGCCGGATGGCTCAGGATCGCTTCGCATTCGGCCTCCGCGTCCTCGAAATGGCGCAGGAGGATCTCGGTTTCCGCCGTGTCGAAGTTGAAGCGGCTGTATTCCTCCTCGGTCTGGCGGAACACGTCGCCATAGGTCAGCGGAATCGGCGCATCGGGGTCGTTGAAGGGCATGTCCATGACGTGATCGACACCGAGAATATAGATCGCCAGCCGTTCCAGCCCATAAGTCAGCTCGCCCGACACGGGCTTGCAGTCATGGCCGCCGACCTGCTGGAAATAGGTGAACTGGCTAACCTCCATCCCGTCGCACCAGACCTCCCAGCCTAGACCCCAGGCGCCCAAAGTGGGGCTTTCCCAGTCATCTTCCACAAACCGCACGTCGTGCAGGTCCATGTCGATGCCGATGGCCTCCAACGAACCCAGATACAGAGCCTGCAGATCGGGCGGCGAGGGTTTGATCAGCACTTGGTACTGGTAGTAATGCTGCAAGCGGTTCGGGTTCTCGCCATAGCGCCCGTCGGTCGGGCGGCGCGAGGGCTGCACATAGGCGGCGGCCCAGGGCTGCGTGCCGAGGCTGCGCAGGGTGGTGGCCGGGTGGAAGGTGCCGGCACCGACCTCCATGTCATAGGGCTGCATGATCGCACAGCCCTTGGTGGCCCAATAGGACTGGAGCCTCAGGATGATTTCCTGAAAACTGCGCGGCTGCGTGCTTTTCTCGGCCATGTCTTTTCCCGGGTGTTGCAAGGCAGGGGTGTGATAGTGGTCCCCCCCGCCATGGTCAATTGGCCGATCACGCATATTTCTGGTGCATCGGCTGTTCACTCTGATAGGTTGCCGCCGATCGTGAACGGGCGAAGCCCGCAGGAAACATGGGGTTAGGAGAAAGAGGATGGCAGCACGCCGGATTGTTTTGTGTCTTTTGATCATACTGGGCACGGCCGTATTCGGGGCCGATGACGCCCAGGCACAGGACCGTGTTTGGGTCCAGTTGGAGGCTCATCCCGATCTGGCCACCGCCGAGGGCCGGGTCCGCGCCTATTCGCGGCTGCTGCCAGCGGTGAACGGATACCGGTTGCAAACCGGCTGGTATGCCATCGCGCTCGGGCCCTACACGCCCGGTGAAGGCGCGGCGATTCTGAACCAATTGCGCGCGCAGGGGGCGATCCCGCAGGACAGCTACCTGTCCGAAGCCGAGATATACCAGCAACAGTTTTTCCCCATTGGCGCCAATACCTTGGCCCCCGGCACCGCAACCGAGGCCCCCACCATCACTGAGGCCCCGCAGCCCGCTGAGCCGGTGCTGCCCGAGGAAACCGTGGCCGAGGCTCGGCAAAGCGAACGTCAACTTGACCAGCAAGGACGCGAGGCGCTGCAGATCGCCATGCAATGGTTCGGATACTACAATTCCGGTATCGACGGCGCTTTCGGCCCCGGCACCCGTGGCGCCATGTCCGCCTGGCAGGCGGCGCAGGGCTATGAGGAAACCGGTGTTCTGACCACCCGTCAGCGGGCCGAGCTGCTGGCCAGCTATCAGGCGGAGCTCGATGCGCTTGGCATGCAGACCGTGCGCGACGAACGCGCGGGAATCGAGATCGACCTGCCCTTGGCCATGGTCGAGTTCGCCCGCTACGAATTCCCCTTCGCGCAGTTCGATTCCGTGGGCGATTCCGGCGTTCAGGTTCTGCTGATCAGCCAGGAGGGCAGCGAAGCCACGCTCGGTGGCCTGTACGAAATCATGCAGACGCTGGAGATCGTGCCGCTGGAAGGCGAGCGCAACCGCCGCTCCAACAGCTTCGTGCTGACCGGTCAGTCCGACACCCTGCGCAGCCACACCGTGGCCCGTCTGGAAGACGGTCAGATCAAGGGCTTCACCCTGATCTGGACGCCGGAGCGGGATGCGCAGATGACCCGTGTTCTGGACATGATGGAGGACAGCTTCTCCACCTATGGCGGCACGCTCGACCCCGGCGCGGTCGATCCCGGCATGGAACAGGGCGTTGACCTGATGGCCGGTCTGGAAGTGCGTCAGCCCGACCGGGCGCGCAGCGGTTTCTACCTCGACAACACCGGCACCGTGCTGACCACCGCCGAGGCCGTGGCCTCCTGCACGCGGGTTCTGGTCAATGACCGTTATGAGATGACCGTGGCCCATTCCGACCCGGCGCTCGGCCTGGCCGTCCTGCGCCCGACGCAGTCGCTGGCCCCCTCGACCTATGCGGGCTTCCCGACCATTCCCGCGCGTATCCGCACGGATGTCGCGGTTGCCGGCTACCCCTATGAGGGCGCGCTTGGCGCGGCGTCCATGAACTTCGGCACGCTGGCCGATATGCAGGGGCTGAATGGCGAGGACACGATGGCGCGGCTGGAAATGTCGATCGAACCGTCCGAGGCCGGGGCCCCGGTGCTGGACGCCACGGGCGCGGTGATCGGCATGGTCCTGCCCGAACCTGACACCGGCCGGGCCCTGCCTGAAGGCGTCAGCTTTGCCCTGCGCGGCGACCGGATGGCGGAATTCCTCGGCACCGCCGGGGTCCGGGTCAACGCGGCCCCCGTGCAGGCCGATCCGATGACCCGCAACGCGCTGGCCCGCTATGGCAGCGATCTGGCGGTTCTGGTGACCTGCTGGAACTGATCGCAAGGCTCCTGTGAACAAAAAGGGGCGGTCCGCAGGGGCCGCCCTTTTTCTGTCGGGCGCGACCTGTTCACCCCCGCCAGAACTGGGTGGTGAACAGGACAAAAACCGCCATCAGTTCCAGCCGCCCGACCAGCATCGCAACGGTCAGAATCCACTTGGCTGTGTCATTGAGGTTGGTGAAGCTGCCTGCCGGGCCGATCTCGCTCCCGAGGCCCGGCCCGATATTGGCCAGCGCCGTGGCCGCGCCCGACACAGACGTCACGAAATCCAGCCCGGTCAGCGCCAGCAGCATCGCCACCACACCGAGGCTGACGAAGAACATCACGAAGAAGGCCATGACCGAAGACAGCACCTCTTCGCTGACCTTGCGGCCTTCGTAGCGCGGCTCAAAGATGCCATGCGGGGCATAAAGCCTGCGCAGCTGCGTCGAGATCGACGCCATCAGCAGCTGATAGCGGAAGATCTTGATCGAGCAGGCGGTCGACCCCGCGCAGCCGCCAATCAGGCCGATGAAGAAGAAGACGACAACCGCAATCGCACCCCATTCCTGATAGTCGACACTGGCATAGCCCGTGCCCGAGATGATCGAGGTCACGTTGAAGATCGCCTCGCGGAACCCGTGTTCCAGATGGTCGCCATTCACCACCAGCCGGTAGACCGCGAAGAAGATCGTCAGCAGCAGGATCGTGGTCAGGTAGGCGCGCACCTGCGTATCGACCCAGAGCGGCCGGGCGCTGCCGGCCAGCATCTGCACGTAGCGCACGAAGGGCAGACTGGCGAGGATCATGAAAACGGCGGCGGCATATTCCATCGGCCCCTGAAACGCCCCGAAAGAAGCGTCCGACGTGGAAAACCCGCCGGTCGAGACGGTGGTCATGGAATGCACGATCGCCTCAAACGTCGGCATCCCGAGCGCCACATAGGTAAGCGAGCAGACAAGCGTGAGACCCAGATAGATCACCGAAATCTGCTGCGCGATCTCGCCCGCGCGGGGCAGGATCTTGCCCATCGTGTCGAAGGCCTCGGATTTGAAGATCTGCATGCCGCCCACGCGCAGTTCCGGCAGGAACACCATCGCCACGACAATGATGCCGACGCCGCCGAACCATTGCAGCATCCCGCGCCAGAAGAGCAGCCCCTCGGGCAGCCGTTCCAACCGGATGAAGACGGTTGATCCCGTCGTGGTCAGACCCGACATGGATTCAAAGAGCGCGTCGATAAACGTTGCGTTTGTCTCCCCGAATATGAAGGGAAGCGCACCGAAGATGGGCAGGGCCAGCCAGACACCCGTGGTCAGAAGAAAAGTCTGCTGGATGGACAGTCGCTTGCTGACCCCGCTGGACGCGGCCAGCGCCAGCATCGCACCGGGCAGCACCGTCAGAACGGCGCTATCCAGGAAGGCCCGCCAATGCCCGTTCTGATAATAGAGATCGACGCCCATGGGGACCAGCATGGTCAACCCCAGCACGAGGACGAGCAGTCCGATCACATATCCAATGGGCCTGAGGTCGTACATGGGCCGAAGCGTTGGCCCGGCCCGCGCGTGCTGTCAACCGGAGAAGCTTCGCACGGGCGCTTTCGCCGTGCCCCTCAGATATACAGGATGTCGCGGAAGACGTAGCGCGCGATGTCTTCACGGCGCAGGCCAATGCGGGCCAGTTCCGCGTCGGTCATCCCGTTCAGGCGCTGCACCTGATTGGCGCGGGACTGGGCGGCGTCATAGGCGGAGAAGACGCGCATGAGCGCGGCAAAGACGCTGCGGATCGGGGATGCGGTGCCGGTTGCGGCGGGGGACAGGGCGATGGTTGCCATGGGACTACCTCTTGATATCTGCGACGGGCACTTGCCCGGCTCGACCAGATAGGTATGCCTTCCTGACCCGTTTGCCCAATGCCGATCCGGAAACCCCGGTTTGCGTCAGGGGCAGGGCTCAACCGATGTGGAACAGCGTCTTGAACAGTTTCGGATCAAGGCTGGTGGCGGCAAAGGTGTCGCCCTCGGTCAGCACGCTGACCGCATCATGGCTGTGCAGGCTTTCCTGGTGGCTGGCGATGATGCGGAAATCTCCCACGCGGGGTTCGTCATGCAGGGCTTGCGCAAAAAGCCTCGCGGCGTCCTCCACGAAGATCGGGTTCGCCGCGTTCAGTTCCGCGAAGGCCTGTTCATCTTCGCGCTTGACCATGACCTGCGTTTCCGTCGGCACCGCATCGCGGGCCAGTTCGATCAGATCCTCGAACCACAGGCACTCACCGCCAAAGGGCACCTCGACCGATATCCGCGCCACCGAGCGTTGCGAATGCGGCGTCGCCAACTGGTTGCGAAATTCGCGGGCATGTTCGCTGAGTTCCAGAGAACACGGGCAAGTGGAGCTGTAGACATAGTCCAGATGCAGGATCTTCTTGCGGCTGCCGCCCTGCTCCACCAGTTCCAGCGCGATATCGTAATACTGGTACCCGGTCAGGCCGGAGCGCAGGCTTTCGATCTTCATCGGGAAGGAAAAGCGCATCTGGATACGGGCATCGAAACTGTCGAGATCGGTCTTGTAGGCGTCAAGCGCCGCCTCCATCACCTCGAAGCTGAATGTCCGCTCTGCATGGTTGTAGAAGCTGCGCATGATCCGGGACATGTTGATGCCCTTCTTCTCGGCCTCCAGGCTGACCGTGCCGGTGACCGAGGTTTCCAGCGTCAGGTCGCCATCGTCGCGGGTGTGATAGCGGATCGGCAGGCGGAAGTTGGAAATGCCCACATGCTGGATCACCCGTTTCTGCCCCTTGATCAGCGAGGCGGGGCCGTTCTGCAGGTCTGGCAGGCTGTCCTTATACGCCGCATCGACGGTGAAATCCTGCGGGTAGTCGCGGCTGAACTCCGGATAGTCTGGTGCATTGCGCAACAGGCCGGTGACGGACGGGTCGAGCGCCGCCAGCTCCTCCGCCGACGCGGTGGCTGCCCATGCGCGCAGGGTGTCCAGCGCTTTGCGGGCCTCGTCGCTGTCGGGCGCGGTGGCAAGATCGTTGAGCTGCAGGTTCATGGCGCGGGCCTTCCCGGGGTCTGGAGACTGACAATATGGGCCAGCCGCCCCGCTATTCCAAGTTTTCCGTTGCGAGAGATAGGTGAGACAGGGTGGAGCGGACCCGCCCAAAACGGCACCATGTTGCGATACGGCGTCAGAATGGCGGACGGCTTCAACGGGGCGCGGGAATTTTCTTCGAAGAAAATTCAAAGCTCTTCGAAGAGCTTTCCCCGCGCCTGGCTCAACCGGTGCGATAGCGGTTGACGAAGTTCTTCAGCACCAGCTCCGGCACGGTGATCTCTTCGGCCAGGCAGGCTTCGGTCAGGCTGTCGGCCTCGTCGGGGTGGAAATACCCCTTGTTGCGGTAGATGCGGATTCGGGTGGCAAAGCTTTCGCCGTCCGCCTCGGGGTGGAACTGGGTGGCATAGACGTTCTGCCCGTAGCGGATCATCTGAAAGGGGCAGCTCTCGGCCGCCGCCAGATGCACCGCGCCCGGGGGCAGGTCCTGCACAGCCTCCTTGTGGCCCACCAGCGCGCGGAAGGTTTGTGGCAACCCCTCGAACAGCGGATCGGCAGCGCCTTCGTCCGACAGCGTGCAATCGACCCCGCCAATCGCCTCGCCATAGCGGGCCTTGCTGACCTCACCGCCCAGGTGGTGGGCCAGAATGCCGAGCCCGTAGCAGCAGCCCATGAAAGGCACATCGCCCTCGGTGATCCGGGGCATCAGCCCCAGGATCTCCGCCTCGATCTTGGCTTCCTGCGGGGTCTTGTCCTCGGGCGCGTCCGACACGCAGCCGGGGCCGCCCCCCACGATCACGCCGGAATAGTCGGCCAGCACCAGCCCGCCGGGAAGGTCGCGCTTGTCGAGCCGGATGCGATGCACTTCGTCCGGCGACAGCCCGCCCTTGGCGAGGAAGCTGGCGAACTCCTCGTCGGCGGCTTCATCCTCGGGGCGCAATTGCAGGATCAGAAACGGTTTCATGCCGCCCGTTCTAGCGCAGGTTTCAGCGATTTTGCCATGCGGTAATTGTGCAAGGTCACACCGCCCCGCGTCACCTCCTGCCGTGGCCCATCCTGCCAGCCCTGCTTGAGGAAGAAGCGCCGCGCCAGTTCGCTGGCATCGGTGCTCAGCTGCGCCAGCCCGTGGCGTCGCGCGCAGCGTTCCAGAAGACCATAGAGCATTGCCGCCACACCCTGCCCCTGCCATTCGGGCGCGACGAAAGCGAGGTCGAGATAGCCGGTTTCGGGGTCCAGCGTCATGAACCCGGCGGGAAGCTTCCCAGCCCAGGCCACCAGCGTTACACAGTCGAACAGCCGCGCCTCCCAATCCGGGCCGCTTGGCGGCTCCGGGCTCCACGCCGCACGTTGCGCGGCATCATAGGCCCCAAGTGTGCCCTCATGCACGGATCGGTGAAAGAGCTGCCCCAGCAGGTCGCCCTCCCCCGCCCTGACGCGGTGAATGGTGATCTCGGTCATTGGGCCGCCGCAAGTGCCTGCTCGAGATCCGCGATCAGATCGGACGGATCTTCCAGCCCAACAGACAGGCGCAACAGCCCGTCCGAGATGCCAAGCGCGGCGCGCTGTTCGGGCGTCAGCCGCTGGTGGGTTGTGGTCGCGGGATGGGTGATGATCGACTTTGCGTCGCCCAGATTGTTGGAAATCACGATGACCTTCAGCGCGTTAAGCATCTTGAAAGCTGCCGGTTTGCCACCCTGCAATTCTATGGAGATCATCGTCCCGCCCGCTTCCATTTGCGCAATCGCGAGGTTTTGCTGCGGGTGATCGGGCAGGAAGGGGTGGATAACGCGGGCCAGACCGGGTTGACCGTGCAGCGCGGTTGCGATCCTGTAGGCGCTGTCCGCTTGCGCCCGCACCCGCAGGTCCATGGTTTCCAGCGCCTTCAGCATCACCCAGGCATTGAAGGGCGAAAGCGAACCGCCGGTATGCTTCAGGTAAGGCTCCACCACCTTGCGAATGAACTGGCGTGTACCGCAGATGACGCCCCCCAGACAACGTCCCTGCCCGTCGATATGCTTGGTGGCGGAATAGACGATGACATCGGCCCCCAAATCGCCAGAGCGTTGCAGGACGGGCGTGGCAAAGACGTTGTCCACGACGACAATTGCCCCGACCGCATGGGCCAGCTCGCTGACGCCTTTTATGTCGATAACCTCCAGCGTCGGGTTCGACATGCTCTCGAAGAACACCGCCTTGGTGTCGGGCCGGATCGCCGCCTTCCACTCGTTCAGATCGGTGCCATCGACGAAGGTGACCTCAACGCCGAAGCGGGTCAGCACCTCTTCGAGGATGTAAAGGCACGAGCCGAACAGAGCCTTCGCGGACACCACATGGTCGCCCGCCTTGAGCATCGAGGTCAGCGCACCACTGACGGCGGCCATGCCGGAGGCCGTGGCGAAGGCATCCTCGGTGCCCTCCAGCGCCGCGATCCGTTCCTCGAACATGCGCACGGTGGGGTTGCCGTAGCGGGCATAGATGAACTCGTCATCGCCCGATTCAATGAACCGCGCCTCGGCCTGTTCGGCGCTGTCATAGACGAAGCCCTGCGTGAGGAAGATCGCCTCGCTGACCTCGCCATACTGGCTGCGGCGGGTGCCGCCATGGACGGCGCGGGTGCGGGGCTTGGCGTCGGCGGGAAGAACTTTCGGTCCCATAGTCATTCACGGTCCTTTGCTGGCCCGAGGCATGAAAAAACCCCGAACCGGGTGAACGGTCGGGGGCAAGAGCCATGGCTGGCGCTGCTCGACCTCTTTAGCGGCTTGTTTAACGTGGCCCGCAATCCGGTTAACAAATCGCCACGATGGCAACGGGATAAGCCAGCGCGTGGGACTTGGCAAGAGGGAACCCGACGCGGGGAAAGGCGTGACAAGCGCCGCCCCAAGTGATTATTCAGACGAAGAGACCCGGCAAGAGCCCGGAAAAAGCGATAGATCAAGGCGATAGAAAATGGCAGATATCCTGACCCTCGAAAACCTCGGCAACCTGGTGATGCTGTGCTTCCTGCAGGCGGTTCTGGGCTTCGACAACCTTCTTTACATTTCGATTGAAAGCCAGCGGGCCCCGAAAGAAAGCCAAAAGAAAGTGCGGTTCTGGGGGATCATCATCGCCGTGGCGCTGCGGGTCGTCTTGCTCTTCACCATGGTCCAGCTGATCGAGAGCCTGTCCGAGCCTTTCTTCGTCATGAACTGGGAGGGCGTGCTGGAAGGCGGCGTCAACTTTGCCACCTGTGTCTTCGTCTTCGGTGGCGTCTTCATCATGTATACGGCGGTCAAGGAAATCGGGCACCTTTTGTCGGTTCATGATTTCGACCATGAAGGTCCTGAAAAATCGGGAAAATCTGCTGTTCAGGTGGTTGTGCTCATCGTCTTGATGAACCTGATTTTCAGCTTCGATTCCGTTCTGTCCGCGCTCGCCATCACCGATGTTTTCCCGATTTTGGCCGCCGCGATCCTGCTCTCGGGTCTTGCGATGCTGCTGCTGGCAGATGGTGTCACCGCCTTTATCGAGAAGAACCGGATGTACGAGGTTCTGGGCCTGTTCATCCTGCTGATCGTGGGCGTCGTGCTGCTTGGCGAGGCGGGCGTTGCCGCCGAACACGCCACCCATGATCCGGCCATGGCGGTGCATATCTTCGGTTACGCGCTGATCCCGATGTCGAAGACCACCTTCTATTTCGCGGTCGTGGTGCTGTTCGTGGTCGAGTTCATTCAAACCGGCTATAAACGCAAGCTCGATGCTGAACGGGCACGCGGGGCATTGGCGGAAACCGTCCCGGTACACGATTCCAAGCACTGACATCTTTTTTTTACGCCCCTGCGTGCTTATCGTATTGGGCGGAAAGGGGTTCCTAAATGAGTTCAAACGGTCTTCAGGGTGTCGCCTTCGTGGCGCTTGTGGTCATCATCGTGATGGCGATTTTCGGCGGCTTCGGGGTGGTCTGAGATGGCGCAGCGTTATGGCGGACAGTTCAGCCCCGACCCGGACTCGACCGAGGTTCAGGCCCCACAGACCCGACCGCTTGAGGCCAGCTTTCGCGGCCGCAGCCCGGCACGTTACGGCGCGCGGATCAACATCCTGTTCCTGCTGCCGCTGCTGGTTTTCTTGACGGTTTTCTTCCAGCCGGTGACCGAGATGATCACCGATTTCGCTGGCGCCGCCGTGCTGCTGCTGGCCGCATGGCTGCTGCGCGACGGGGTGCGGGCGGAAGATGCCTATAACGAACGCAAGGTGGCCCGCCGCCCCGCGATCCCGCGCAAGATCTTCGCCTCGGTCCTGACCGGGGTGGGCGTTGGCCTACTGATCTTCGGGGGTCAGTGGACGGTACTGAATGCAGGCCTTGTCGGCACGCTCGCTGGCGCGCTGCACCTCTTTTCCTTCGGGCTGGACCCCTTGAAAGACAAAGGCTTGGAAGGGGTTGACCAGTTCCAGACGGACCGCGTGGCGCGCAAGATCGAAGAGGCCGAGGCGCTGCTGGCTGGCATGTCAGATGCGATCCGCCGGGCCGGCGACCGACAGCTTGAAACCCGCGTCGAGGCGTTCCAGGCCACCGCCCGCGACATGTTCCGCACGGTCGAGGAAGACCCCCGCGATCTGACCCAGGCCCGCAAATATCTGGGCGTCTACCTGACCGGGGCCCGCGACGCGACGGTGAAATTCGCCGATCTCTATGCCCGCGACCGCGACCCCTCGGTGCGTGCCGATTACGTCACCCTGCTGGATGACCTCGAAACCAATTTCGCGGCCCGCACCAAGCGCATGCTGGTGACGGACCGCAGCGATCTCGACGTTGAAATCGACGTGCTGCGGGACCGCCTGAACCGTGATAATCTGCATATTGAGACATAAGGACCAAAAACAATGAGTGACCAGATCCGCCAACAGGCCGAAGCTGCCGCGCAGCTTGTCGATGAAATCAACGCCGTGGTTCTGCCCGAACCCTCGACAGAACTGGTGCCGCTGGCCGACGCGCCCGCCCCGACCGCCGAAGAGATTCGCACGCGGATGGCCGAGCTCGACATGACCGACACCAATTCGATCGTCACCTTCGGATCGAACGCGCAGGCGGAACTGCAAACGATCAGCCAGGCTATGCTGGAAGGCGTGAAGAACAAGGATGTCGGCCCGGCAGGCGATAGCTTGCGCGAAATCGTCGGCACCATCCGGGGTTTCTCCGTCGATGAGCTGGACCCGGGCCGCAAGCGCAGCTGGTGGGAACGGCTCTTTGGCAAGGCCAAGCCGGTTCATGATTTCCTGGCACGCTACGAAGATGTGCAGGGCCAGATCGACCGCATCACCGACAGCCTGCTGGCGCATGAGCATACGCTGATGAAGGACATCAAGTCGCTCGACCTGCTCTATGACAAGACGCTGGCCTTCTATGACGAACTGGCGCTTTACATCGCCGCCGGTGAAGAAAAGCTGAAGGAGCTGGACGAGGAAGTGATCCCGGCGAAAGAGGCCGAGGTGGCCGCCGCGCCGGAAAATGAGCAGGTCATGAAGGCGCAGGAACTGCGCGACCTGCGCGCCGCGCGTGACGATCTGGAACGCCGGGTCCATGACCTCAAGCTCACCCGCCAGGTCACCATGCAATCGCTGCCCTCGATCCGGCTGGTGCAGGAAAACGACAAGTCGCTGGTCACCAAGATCAACTCCACCCTCGTGAACACCGTGCCGCTGTGGGAAACCCAACTAGCGCAGGCACTGACCATCCAGCGCTCGACCCAGGCCGCTCAGGCCGTCCGCGAGGCCAATGACCTGACCAATGAGCTGCTGACCCAGAACGCCGCCAACCTGCGCGAATCGAACAAGATGGTCCGCGAGGAAATGGAGCGCGGCGTCTTCGATATCGAGGCGGTCAAGCAAGCCAATGCCGATCTGATCGCGACCATCGAGGAAAGCCTCGCCATCGCCGATGAAGGCAAGCGCCGCCGTGCGGCTGCCGAGGAAGAGATGGAGCGCATGGAACGCGACCTGCGCGACACGCTGGCCTCGGCCACGGCGCGGGGCGACGGCACAGGCGACAATGTCGGCACTTCGGTGCCGCGGACCTGATCCAAGACCCGGAGGCGCGAGGCCGTATGCGCAAGGCCCTGTTTCCAGCCCTGATGGTGGCCGCCCTGGCGGTCCTGTCAGGCTGCGAGGAGACGACCCAAACGCCCGCTTCGCGCCCCTCTGCTCCCGTTGTCGCACCGCCGTCTGTGGAGCCCTCGGAAGAAAGCCTTGCCTATGCGCGCTACTATGCGGGCGTTCAACAGCGGCTTCTGACCCAGGGCCTGCTGCGCACCGATGGCGGCGGGCCGGATACACCCATAGTCGCCCGCAATCTGGTCGCCAATTTCGAACGCATCGCGCTTTATAGCGAATATGCCATTTCCGGCGGCCGCTTCGTGGCGCAACAGACCCCCGCAGAACTGCGCCGGTGGGAGAGGCCCATTCGGCTGCAAGCACATTTCGGCGGCTCGGTGCCCGCGGACATGCGCGACGAGGATCGGGCGGAACTCGCCCGCTATGCCGACCGTCTGGCGCGCATCACCGGCCATTCGATCCGCGCGGTGGGTTCGGGCGGCAATTTCCATGTGCTCTATCTCAATCGGGATGAACAGCGCGCAGCGGCCCCCCTGCTGCGCCGGATCATGCCCAATATCAGCGACGCCACGATCAGGGAGATCACCTCTCTGCCCCGCCATGAATTCTGCGCGGTCTATTCGATTTCGAACGCAGATGCGCCCAATGTCTATGTCTCCGCCATTGCCCTCATCCGAACCGAGCACCCCGACCTGCAACGCCGGTCCTGCGTGCATGAGGAAGTGGCCCAGGGCCTCGGCCTGCCCAATGACAGCCCCACCGCGCGGCCCTCGATCTTCAACGATGACGAGGAATTCGCGTTGCTCACCACCCATGACGAGATGCTGCTCAGCATGCTCTACAACCCCCGTCTCAGCCCCGGCATGACCCCCGACGAGGCCCGCCCGATCCTGCAAGAGCTTGCAGACGGGCTGGTTGGTGGGCCAAGCTGACCCCCAAGGTCTGATTTTCAACAGGAGGACCAGATGTCCATTTTCGATTTCCTCTCCGGCCAGTTCATTGACGTCATTCACTGGACGGACGACACCCGCGACACGATGGTCTGGCGTTTCGAACGCCACGGCCACGAAATCAAGTACGGCGCCAAGCTGACCGTGCGCGAAGGCCAGACGGCGGTCTTCATCCATGAAGGCCAGCTGGCCGATGTGTTCACCCCGGGCCTTTACATGCTCGAAACGAACAACATGCCGATCATGACGACGCTGCAGCACTGGTCGCATGGCTTCCAGTCGCCGTTCAAATCGGAAATCTACTTCGTCAGCACCAATCGGTTCACCGACCTCAAATGGGGCACCAAGAACCCGATCATGCTGCGCGACGCCGATTTCGGGCCAACCCGCATCCGCGCCTATGGCACTTACACCGTCAAGGTAAACGACGCCGGCAAATTCATGACCGAAATCGTCGGCACCGACGGTGAATTCACCACCGACGAGGTTACCTCGCAGATCCGCAACATCATCGTGCAGGAGTTTTCGCGCGTGATCGGGTCCTCTGGCATCCCGGTGCTGGATATGGCGGGCAATACCGGCGATCTGGGCCGGATCATGGCCGAGGCGATTTCCGGCACCATCGCGCAATACGGGCTGGAATTGCCCGAGCTCTATATCGAGAACATCAGCCTGCCGCCCGCGGTGGAAGAGGCGCTCGACAAGCGCACCTCGATGGGGGTCATTGGCGATCTCAACAAATACACCCAGTTCCAGACCGCCGAGGCCCTGCAGGCCGCCGCGACCTCACCCGGCAGCGGCGCGTCCGAAGGGATGGGGCTTGGCATGGGCATGGCGATGGCCCAACAGATGGCCAATGCGATGAACCAGGGCGGCCAGCAGCAGGCCCCGGCCCATGGTGGCGGTGCCGCCGTGCCCCCGCCGCCGCCGGTCGAACATGTCTGGCACCTGGCCGAAAACGGCCAGACCACCGGCCCGTTCTCCAAGGCCGATCTGGGCCGCATGGCCAGCGCCGGGCAGCTCAAGCGGGAAACCTATGTCTGGACCGCCGGTCAGGACGGCTGGAAAAAGGCCGAAGACGTGGCAGAGCTCGCGCAGCTCTTTACCGTCATGCCCCCGCCCCCGCCGCCCGGCGTCTGATCCCCGGCAGCGACGGAAATCCGGTCCGGCCCCGTGAAAAGGGCCGGACTGTTTGTTTCAGGAGTCCCCATGTCACACGCCCCCGCCTATTCCCGCCTGCAAATCGCGCTGCATTGGCTGATTGCTGTCCTGATCCTCGCGGCCTGGGTCACACATGAGGCCATGGAAGACGCGTTCGAGACCCGTCTCGAAAGCGGCATCCTGACGCCCAACCCCCATGCGATCCTCGGTCTTGCGGTCTTCGTGCTGGTCCTGATCCGTGTGTTCGTGCGCCACCGTCAGGGCGCGCCGGGCCCGGTGCCGGGCAGTTCCGCCATGGCCGAGGCCGCCGCACTTTGGGGCCACCGGCTGCTCTACCTGCTGATGATCCTGACGCCCATTGGCGGCGCCATCACCTGGTTCGGCGGGATCGAGGCTCTTGGCGAAGGGCACGAACTGCTTGGCAATGCGCTGATGATCGTGGCACTTGGCCATGCGGTGGTGGCGATCCTGCACCAGCTGGTGCTGAAGGATGGTACCATGACCCGGATGCTGCGCCCACGCGGCTAGTTGCAAACGGCTTATTCCCTTGAATTACGCCCTGCCGCGGTCGAAGATGCGGCAGGACCATAAACCAATTTTCAGAGAGCCATGAGCGATTTGCCCCCCAC
>NZ_JASHJX010000011.1 GCF_030732985.1 Nioella sp. MMSF_3534 | reverse complement strand
GGTGGCACTGGGGGCAGGCTCTATGAAGGTGATGCCGGTCAGAAGGAAGGCCCCGCAGATCAGGAAGGCCGAGACCGTGACGCCCATGGCCAGCACCTGGTTGCTCAGCGTCGGCCCGGCCCCGCCCCCTGCATCAGCGGCGGTAAACCCGGTCAGGCCCGTCGCCACGAAATGCATCGTGAAGACCGCCAGCCCGAAGCAGGCGGTGCCAAGCAGGATGTTGCGATGCGTGCGGCTGTCATAGGCCACCCAGATCGCCAGCACCGACAGCAAGACCGATGCCACGGTCGCGATCGCGACATCCACAGCCGTGTAGACCGGCCTGCACAGCTGCATCCCGGCCATTCCCACGTAATGCATCACCACGATACCCAGCCCCACGATCGTGCCCGCACCGACTATGACCGGCAAAGACCGGGCGCGGAAATGCAGCAACAGCAGCGCCAGCCCCACCATCAGGATCGCGATCAGGGCCGAGGCGAGCGTGATCAGCGCGTCATAATAGAACAGGATCGGCAGTTGCAGCCCCAGCATCGCCACGAAATGCATCGACCAGATGCCGCCGCCCAGAACCACTGCTGCCAGCGCCACGATGATCTTGCGCCTTGGCCGGTCCAGCCGCGACGCGCCATGGGTCAGGGACAGCCCCGTGAAGCCTGCCATCAGGGCCACGGCCAGAGAGGCCGCAACAAGCCAGCCATTATGTGTGTAGTCGAGCATGATGTCCCTGCACCCTCCCCGGTGCTGGCGGCAGGCTAGCAAACTGGTGGGGGGCGCGCAATTTGCCAGATGGAGTCAGCCTTGCGCAAATGCCCCGGCGATCCAGTCCCAGGTGTTTTTCGCGGACTCTGGCATCAGCAAATATGTGCCGAGGGAAAAGAGCGGGGCATCAGCGATTTCATACAGCCCCGTGGCATCGGTTCGGACCGCGACCAGGGACCGGGGCAGATAGACCGATCCGCCCACTTCCAGCAAGTAGTCCAGCGCGGCGCTGGCGGCGTTGAAGGTGGTCCGGGCAGTGCCTGCGTCGTGATATTCCTCGCCATGGCTGCGGCGGAAATCCTCGCCATAGTCCACGAAGATGTAATTCGACCCGCTGCGAACGGGCGTATCGGGCCGGTCGGAATAAAGCGCCAGTTCGTCGGCAGGCAGGGGCAGCACCGTCTGGCCCTTGCGCGCCACCGGGTCGCGGGTCAGGCACAGGTCGATCTGGCCGGTCGCGGTCCATCTGTCCAGCACCTCGGGGCTGCCGTGATAGACGGACAGGGCGATATCTGGCTGACGCGCGCGGATCATGTCGAAGATGCGCTTTCCGCCAATCGGCCAGAGCTCTGGCGTGCAGCCGAAGTTGCAGATCATGTTGACGCCCGTGGGCAGTCCGGCCTCCAGCTTGGCCTGACGCCACAGCCCGATCATGATCTGGGCGTAGTTCAGCAGCTTGGTGCCCGCAGGCGTCAGGGTCACCCCGGATTTCTGTCGGTTCAGCACCGTCTGGCCCAGGTCTGCCTCCAGCGCCTTCAGCCGCATGGTCACGGTCGATTGCGTCACATGCAACCGTTCCGAGGCGCGCACGAGCGATCCGGTTTCGACGATGGCAACAAAGGTTTGCAGGGCGGCGAGGTTCACGGTGCTATACTTCAAGATAGTTGAATTTATCGCTTAAAATAATTCGTTATACAAATATGATGGAATCTGCAACTCTCCCCTTACGCGAAACAGCAGAGCAAGGGAGGTTGCGATGCAGGGAACGCCCCCATCATCCGCCGTCGCGCGGTCGGATTTCATCACCGCCATGCGCCGCGTGGCCGCCAGCGTGACAGTGGTCACGACCGATGGCACCGCAGGCCGTCACGGCGCGACTGTCAGCGCCTTTTCCTCGGTTTCCGCCGACCCGCCGACCGTTCTGGTTTGTCTGCATGCCAAAAGCCGCATCGCGGCGGCGGTCGAGGCAAACGGGCGCTTCTGCGTCAACGTGCTGCCCGATCACAGCGACAGCATTGCCGACCGCTTTGCCGGGGCCCATGACCGCGAGATCGCGGACAGGTTCACAGGGATCCCCTGTCAAGGTGACAAGGGCATGCCACCGCAGATCGATGGCGCGACCAGTTTCGCCTGCACCATCGACAATGTGGTGCAGTCCGGCAGTCATCTGGTGGTCTTCGGCCGGGTCGAGGCCGTGGGCCATGGCGACCGCGAACCGCTGACCTATCTCGACGGCGCCTATCACCGCGTCACACCGAAAACCGTTCAAACCATGGGGGCCGTCAACTGATGGGCGCTTTGCAACGATACGACATGCTGATCGGCGGGGACTGGGTGCAGGCCACGGATGCCGCGCGTTTCACCAGTTTCGACCCGGCAACCGGCGAGGACTGGTGCGAGATCCCCGAGGCGACACCCGAAGACGTTGACCGCGCGGTGCGCGCGGCCCATGCGGCGCTGGATGGCCCCTGGGGACAGATGACACCGACCGAGCGCGGCAAATGCCTCGGTCGGCTGGCGGATCTGCTGGCAGAGAATTCCGAACATATCGGCCGGATCGAGACCCGCGACACCGGCAAGATGTTCAAGGAAACCCGCTGGCAGGCGAGTTACATCGCGGAATTCCTGCGGTTCTATGCAGGTGCTGCCGACAAGATCCACGGTGAGACCCTGCCGATCGACAAGCCCGACATGTTCGTTTTCACGAACCGCGAACCGCTTGGCGTGATCGCCGCCGTGATCCCGTGGAATTCGCAGATGTTCCTCAGTGCCGTGAAGATCGGCCCGGCGCTGGCCACGGGGAATACGATTGTCCTGAAAGCGTCGGAACATGCCTCCGCCCCCCTGCTGGAGTTCGGCAAGCTGGTGGCCGAGGCGGGCATTCCCGATGGCGTGGTCAATATCGTCACCGGCGGCATCGCCTGCGGCGAGGCGCTGACGAAACATCCGCTGGTGGCGCGGATCGCGTTTACCGGCGGGCCAGTGGCCGCACGCCATATCGTGCGCAATTCGGCGGAAAACTTCGCGGAAGTGTCGCTGGAACTGGGCGGCAAATCCCCCTTCATCGTCTTCGACGACGCCGATATAGACAGCGCCGTGAACGGCTCGGTCGCGGGCATCTTCGCGGCCTCGGGGCAAAGCTGTGTCGCTGGATCACGGCTCTACCTGCACGAGGATATCGCGGACGACTTCCTCGCCCGCATGGTCAAGATCGCCCAAGGCATTCGCATCGGTGACCCGCAGGCCGAGGAAACCGAGATGGGGCCGCTCTGCACGCAAGGGCAGCTCGACCACATCACGCGGCAGGTGGCGCTGGCTGAGGAAGAGGGCGGCACGGTTCTGGTCGGTGGCAAACGTCCCGAGGGGCTGGCGGGGCTCTACTTCCAACCCACCATCATCGACTGCCCGCGCAATGACCTGACCATTGTCGATACCGAGCTTTTCGGCCCGGTGCTTGCGGTGCAGCGCTTCCGCACCGAGGAGGAGGCGCTCGCGCTTGCCAATGACACGGTCCACGGCCTCGCCGCCGGTATCTTCACCCGCAACAACGCCCGTGCCTTGCGCATGTCCAAGCGCATCAAGGCGGGCATTGTCTGGGTCAACACCTACCGCGCGATTTCCCCGATTGCAGAATTCGGCGGCATGAAAAACTCTGGCTACGGGCGCGAAAGCGGCTTTCAGGCGCTGTGGGATTTCACCCGTCCCAAGACTGTCTGGATGAACATGTCCGAAGACCCGATCGCCAGCCCCTTCCAACCCCGTTGAGGATCACCCCATGAAATTTCACCTCGCGATCAACCTCGAACGCATGACCCCTGAGACCGACATCCGTCAGGTCCGCGATCACACGCTGGACATGGTCAAGATGGCCGACGAAGCGGGCTTTGAGATTGCCTGGGCCGCCGAGCACCACGCGCTGGAAATGACCATCGCGCCCAACCCCTTCCAGATCCTGACCTGGTGGGGCGAGCATGCCAAGAACATCCGCCTTGGCGTGGGTGTCGTGAACGCGGCCTACTGGCACCCGATTGATCTGGCGGGCGAAGCGGCGTTCCTCGACCTCACCAGCGAGGGGCGGCTGGAGTTCGGCATCGGATCGGGCGCCTATCAGCGGGAGTTCGACCGCATGTTCCCCGGCCTCGATCAGAAAGATGGCTGGCGTTACATGCAGGAAATGCTGCCGGTGGTGAAGGAGCTTTGGAAGGGCGATTACGAGCATAACGGCACCTACTGGAACTTCCCCAAATCGACCTCCTGCCCGAAACCCCTGCAGCAGGACGTGCCGATTTGGGTCGCCGCCCGCGCGCCCATTACCTTCGATTACGCCGTTGAGCATGATTGCAACATCATGAGCTGGCCGCTGACCATGCCGATGAGCGAGGCGGAAACCTATCGCGGGCGTCTCGATGACGCCATCGCCAGGAATGGCGGCAAATTCAACGGGACCTGGGCGATGATGCGCCACACGGCGGTGTATGAGACCGAGGAAGACCGCCAGCGTGCGCTCGATTCCGTCCGGGTGCAACTGGCCATGTTCGGCAATCTCATGACCAAGACCGGCGAAGTGCATAACGGCTTCCCCGACACGGTGAACGCGGAAGAACTGGAGGGCAATTTCCGCGTCGATCCGGTGATGCTGGAAGAAAACCTGATGTTCGGCACGCCCGAGACCGTCATCGAGAAGCTCAAGCTCTACGAGGCGCTCGGCGTCGATGCCTTCATCTATTACGCCTCCATGGGCATGGACATGGACCAGCAGAAGGAGAGCCTGAGGCTCTTCATCGACAAGGTCATGCCGGCCTACGCCTGACCCCCAGAAACGAACGCGAACAGGACCAGAGAAAATGGCTGTAGAAATCCGGCGTGTGCTCACGCTGACCCAACTGACCCATGTGGAAGAGGGCCGCGAAGTTCCCGAGCCCACGCGCATGTTTGCCGCGATGGCCGTGATCCGCAACCCGTGGTTCGGGCGCGGCTTCGTGGAGGACATGAAGCCCGAGATCCGCGAACACTGCCCCGTCATCGGCAAGCTTCTGACCGAGGAACTGTTGCGCCTGTCGGGCGGGTCCATCGAAGGGGTCGGCAAGGCCTCCATCGTGGGCATGGGTGGTGAGGTGGAGCACGCGCAGGCGCTGACCCATTCGCTGTGGTTCGGCAACCAGCTGCGCGAGGCGATCGATGCCAAGACCTATCTGGTGTTTTCGAACACCCGAGGCGCGGCGGGCTGCACCATCACTATCCCGATGATGGACAAGGACGATGGCGGGCGGCGGTCCCACTACCAGACGCTGCAAACCACGATCCCAGATGCGCCTGCGGAGGATGAGATCATCGTGGCACTTGGCGGCAGCCTCGGCGGACATCCCCATCACCGGATCGGCAACCGATATGAGGATCTGGAGGAAATGGGCCGCTCCGTCGATAATCCGGCGGGGGTGTAAGCGATGGCAATCGCACCTGATGGTACCGCCTATGACCTGACGGGCCCCGAAGGCGCGCCGGTGGTGGTGCTGATCCACGGTCTGGGGCTGACGCGGGCGACGTGGAAGGATCACGTCCCTGCCTTTGCCGACCGGTTCCGGGTGCTGACCTATGACCTTTGCGGCCATGGGGAAAGCGCCCTACCGGTTGAAACCCCGAGCCTCACGGTTTTGTCGGAACAGATCGTCCGGCTGCTGGATCATCTGGGCATCCAAAAGGCCGCGCTCGTGGGCTTTTCCCTCGGCGGCATGATCAACCGGCGCTTCGCGATGGATCATCCCGAACGGGCTACGGCGCTGGTCATCCAGAACTCGCCGCATGAACGCAGCCCCGAGGCGCAGGCGCTGGTGGAACAGCGCGCGCGGGATACCGGGGCAGGGGGGCCTGCCGCGACCATCGAGGAGACGCTCAGACGCTGGTTCACGCCGGGGTTTCTGGACAGCGACCCGGATACTGTGAACTGGGTGCGGGACACCGTTCTGGCCAATGACCCCGACAATTACACCGGCCATCGCTACGTGCTGGCCGGCGGCGTCACCGAACTGATCCGGCCCACACCGCCCATCACCCACCCCACGCTGGTCATGACCTGCGAGAATGACACGGGCAGCACACCGGCCATGGGCCACGCCATCGCGAGCGAGATCGAAGGCGCAGAGACCATCATCGTGCCGCGCTTGCAGCATCTGGGCCTTCTGGAACGGCCCGGGCTCTTCACCGGCCCGACAAGGGATTTCCTCATCCGCCACGCGGGGTGAGGACAGGAAAGGACACAGGACAATGACGAAACTGACAGGCGGACAGGCGGCGGTCGAGGCGCTGAAGGCCGAGAAGGTGGATCATATCTTCGGGCTCATCGGCTCGGCCACGATGGAGATGTTCGATGCGCTCTACGATGCGCCCGAGATCAACTTTATCGGGGTGCATGACGAACGCACGGGCACCCACATGGCCGATGGCTTTGCCCGCGCCAGCGGCAAGGCGGGTGTGGTATTGGCGGGCCAGAACGGGCCGGGGGCCACGAACCTCGTGACCGGTCTGGCGCAGGCCAAGGCGGCCTATTCGCCGGTCGTGTCCATCGCCGGGATGCTCTCCTCTGGCCATATCTACCGCGATGCCTTTCAGGAGGTCGACCAGCAGGCGCTGTTCGCGCCCATCACCAAGAAGACCTGGACCGCGACCGGCACCGACCGGGTGCCGGAAATGGTGCGCGAGGCCTTCCGCGTGGCGCAGGCGCCCCGCAAGGGGCCGGTGCAGCTGAACCTGCCGCGCGACGTGCTGTCGGGCGAGGCCAATTTCGACCCGATGCCGGGGCCGGAGACCTATGCTCACTCCCCCGCCGCCGGATCGGACGACGCGATTGCCAAGGCCGCGGCCATGCTGCGCGGGGCCGAACGCCCGGTGATCGTCGCAGGCGGCGGGATCAAGATGACCGGGGCGACCGACGAAGCGCTGGCGCTGGCAGAGGTGGCGGGCTGTCCCATCGTGACCTCGCCCGGCCATGGCGACGCACTACCCTTCGGCCATCCGCTGAACGCCGGCCAGATGGGCCCGCGTGGCAACCCGGTGGCATCAAGGCTGGTGAAAGAGGCCGACGTGATCCTCGCGCTTGGCACGCGGCTTGGCTTCAATTCCACCTTCTATAGCTACGACAACATCAACCGCGACGCTGCGATCATCCAGATTGAGCAGGAAGCGACCGCGATCGGGCGCTATTTCCCCTCGACCCTTGGCATCCTGGCCGATGCGCCAACAGCCGCGCGGCAACTGGTGGCGGCGCTGGCCAGGATCGACGACCGCAAACTGGCGGAGGACTGGACGGCGGCTTACAAGACCGAGCGACAGGCCTATCTGACGAAGCGCGACGCGGATGCGGATGTGGCGACGCTGCCCATTCAGCCCTCGGGCCTGTTCAAGACGCTGCGCGACGTGCTGCCGAAAGAGAGCGCCCTGACCATGGATGCGGGCACGCTGTGTCTGCAGGCCACCGACGCGATGAACTACTGGCAGCCGAAAAGCCTCTTCACCCCGCTCGATTTCGGCCTTGTCGGCTTTTCCTTCGCTGCCGGCCTCGGCGTGAAACTGGCCATGCCCGACCGGCCGGTCATCAGCCTGATGGGCGACGGCGGTTTCGGCATGACGGTGTCGGAACTGTCCACCGCCGTCGATTACGGCATCAACACCGTGACCGTGGTCATGAACAACGGCTGTTGGGGGGCGGAAAAGGCCTATCAGCGCGATTTCTTCGGCCAGCGCTATATCGGCGCCGATATTTCCAGCCCGCCGTTTGACAAGCTGGCGGAGCTTTACGGCGCACGCGGTTTCAAGGCGGAAACGCTGGACGAAACCGCCGATTGCATCAAGGCCGCTCTGGACTGCGGAAAGCCAGCCGTCATTGACGTGTCGGTTGACCCGGCGGCGCTCTATTCCTTCCGCCGCGACAGCTTCAAACACCGGGGAGGGTGAGGGACTGGGACGGGTCGGGATGCCTAAGCCAATGCGCAAAGGACCGGGCAGGGTCGGACAGCCCAGGTGGCGAAAAATGGACGCGCAGGCCACCGGGGGCGTCCATGTCCCACGGGCCGATGGCTGTCAGAGCCCCGCTGGCCAGATGCGGAGCGACCACGATTTCCCAACCGAGCAGGATACCCTGCCCAAGCCGGGCGGCCTCGATCGCGATGGCATAGCTGTCGAAGGTTGTTTTCGGCTTTGGCGGCGTGTCGATGCCATGGGCCTTCAGGAAATCCGGCCAGTGCAACCAGTCGCGCCGCGTGGGCGCGAATTCCAGCAGCGGAAAATCCAGCAGGTCGCGCAGGTCTGGCTGCGGGGGCAGGCGTTGCAGCATCGACGGCGCGCAAACCGGAAATACCCGGTCCGTGGCAATCAGCCAGCTTTCCTGCCCCTGCGTTTCGGGGCGCCCGTGCTGCACCGCGACATCGAACTGACCGGCAAAGGTTTCGGGTGGGCGGTTTGACGACAGGACCTGAACATTGATCCCCGGATGCTCGCCTTCGAACTCCATGACCCTGCGATTCAGCCAGCTGGTCGTCAGGCTGTGGTCGCAGAAGACCGTGACGCTTGGGGTTCTGCCCTCGTGTATCGTGGCCTCGACCGCATCGCAGATCATGTCCAGCGCGCTCGGCAGGTCCGCGATCAGGCGTTGCCCTGCCGAGGTCAGGACAATGCCCTTGGGCGTGCGGTTTGCCAGGTTTTGCCCAAGGAAGTCCTCCAGCTCTCGCAATTGGCGGCTGACGGCGGCCTGGGTCAGGCCAAGCGCGTCAGCGGCAGCGGTAATGCTGCCGGTCTTCGCAACCGCCACAAAGGCGACAAGCCGGGACGTGGAGGGCAGGAGTCGGCGATATTTTCTCATAACATTTGGTAATGCAGTTTGACAGAATTCCTCAATATAAATGCTGGGTCCCTGTCCCTAAGCTTTCAACAAAGTTGTCGGGAACGGCCATCTGCGCAACGGATGGTATCCGGGCAACGGACATGATCAAGCTGAGGGAGAAGCCGACTATGGATGTCGCGAAAATCACACCGGCCATTGGCGCAGTCTTGACCGGGGTCGACCTGTCTGCCCCGCTGACGCAGGCCATGGCGGATGCGCTTTACGCGCAGTTGATGGACCATCAGGTGATTTTCCTGCGTGGCACCGATCTTTCGCCTGCCGCGCATCTGAAGCTTGCCGAAAGCTTTGGCCAACTGGACGAGCCGCACCCGCTTTATCCGCATGTGGAAGGATATGAGCGGATCGTGAAACTTGAAAACGACAGCGGCGCGCCGCCCGATACCAACACGTGGCACACCGATCTGACCTTCAAACGGGTTCAGCCCTTTGCCTCGATCCTTGTGGCGCGGGTCGTGCCGGAGGTGGGCGGCGATACCATGTGGTCCAGCTGCTACGCCGCCTATGACCGCCTGCCCGAGGGGATGAAACAGGATCTGGAGGGGCTGGAGGCGATCCACGACATGGGGGATTTCCGCAACTCTTTCCCCTCCAAGGAACAGCTTGACAGCGCCCTGCCGCGCTTTGGCCATATGATCCGGCCCCTCATCGGCAGGCATCCGGTGACCGGCCGCAAGTTCCTCAACTTCAACGAGGCGTTTGTCACGCATATCCTGGATCTGCCAACGAACGCCGCCAATTCCCTCAAGACCTGGCTGACCAATCACATGAACAAACCCGAAGATCAGATGCGCTGGCGCTGGCAGGCCGGTGACATCGCTATGTGGGATAATCGCTGCACCATGCATTATGCGGTGGCCGATTACCTTCCCGCCTATCGCTGCATGAACCGCGTGACCGTCATACGCGACGCCCGAGCCCCGGAGGACTGAGAAAGACCATGACTGACAAAAAATATCTCTACACCGAAGCGCAACGCCAATCCGATGACTGGAACCCGGTCTGGGACAAGATGGCCGAGATGGACCCGGAGTATCTGGAAGGCTTCCTGCATTTCCGGTCTGTCCCGCAGAACCACGGGCCGCTGGAGCAGAAATACAAGGAACTGATCTTCATCGCGATCAACGCGGCGACAACGCATCTTTGGGCGCCGGGCGTGCGGCGGCACATCCAGAATGCGCTGCGCGCAGGGGCCACGCGCGCGGAAATCATGGAGGTGATCCAGCTGACCACCATCATGGGCATTCACGCCATGACCATGTCCACCCCGATCCTTGAGGAGGAGCTGGCGAAGTTCGAGGAAGAGGCCTCGTTCTGACACTTCCGGGTGCAAAAGCTTGATAGAAGGCGGTTTCGCTGCCATTAGAAGGCGAACGCCGCCCCTCATGCCCCGGAAAGACCCGATATGAGCCAGACCATCTACATCCTGAACGGCCCCAACCTGAACCTGTTGGGCCAGCGACAGCCGGAGTTGTACGGCCATGACACGCTGCAGGATGTGGAACGCAATTGTGCGGCAGAGGCTTCGGGCTTCGGGGTCGAGGTCAGGCAAATGCAATCGAACCACGAGGGCCAGTTGGTCGACTGGATCCACGAGGCGCGTGACCAGGCCGCCGGAATCGTGCTGAATGCCGGGGCCTATACCCACACGTCGATTGCCATCATGGATGCGCTGAACACGTTCGAGGGCCCCGTGGTCGAGGTCCATGTCAGCCAGATCCACAAGCGCGAAAGCTTTCGCCACACGTCATATGTGGGCCTGCGGGCGGATGCGGTTCTGATGGGGTTCGGCATCAATGGCTACACGCTGGCGGTGCGCCATCTGTGCGAGATGCTGACGGGCAAGAAGTAGGGCGTAAACATCCCCCGCGAGGGCAGGGGATGCAGTTCTTTGCGGCGTGAATGCCGGTTCAGGTCGAGACGTGGCTCACATCCTTGTCGGGCGAGTAGATGTCGAGGATGTTCCAATGCCCGGTCGTGGGTGTCGGGTTGTTGATCATCGCCACATCCAGAACCGTCGGTTTGCCGCTGGCAATCGCCGCCTGAAGGGCGGGCAAAAGCTCATCGGCTGAAGTCACCCGCACCCCTTCCGCGCCATAGGCTTGTGCAATCTCGGCGTAGCCCGGCCCGTTCGTGGGCGCGGCGGCGGTGCCGGGGAAGGTGGTGCCATAGGTCAGCCCGTAATGCGCCTTTTGCAGCCCCGCGATGGTGCCAAACGCGTTGTTGTTCATCACCAGCCAGATGATGCCCAGATCAAGCTCCACCGCCGTTGCCAGCATCGAGGGGTTCTGCCCGAACCCGCCATCGCCCACGAGGCTGAGAACCACCCGGTCGGGTGCGGCCAGTTTCGCGCCGATGGCGGCGGGCGGGCCAAATCCCATGGTGGCAAAGCCGCCCGGCGTCAGGATCGTGCCCGGCGTCAGAATGTCGAACTGCTGACCCACGCCGTTCTTGTTCCAGCCCACATCGGTGGTGATGATCGCATCTTCGGGCAGCGCCCTGCGGGTGTCGGCCAGAATGCGTTCGGGCATCATGGGGAAAGCCGGGCTCTCTGCCATAGCGGCGTTCGACGCCTTGAAGGCGGTGCGGAACTCGGCGATTTCGGCCTTCTTTTCGGGTCGTGCAAACCCGTCAGGATACATCTCTTTCGCCACGCGCGTCAGCACCCGCAGCGCCGCCTTGGCATCGGCCACCACGCCGATCTCGGTCGGGTAGTTGCGGCCGATCTCCTGCGGTTCGATGTCGATATGGATGACCTTCGAGCCGGGGATGTTGAAGGTGTAGCCGGGATACCAGCTGGAACAATCGGCCTCCTTGAACCTTGTGCCGACGGCAAAGACATAGTCTGCATTCAGGCAGGACTGGTTCACCAGTTCCGTCCCCCAGAACCCGGTCATGCCCATGACCAAGGGGTGATCGTCGCGCAGCGCGCCTTTGCCCATCAGACTATGCGCCACGGGCAGGCCCATATGCTCCACGAACTCCCGCAACTCCTCGCTCGCCTTGGCCAGCAGGATGCCGCCGCCCACATAGGCCACGGGGCGATCCGCCTTGGCCAGACGTTCGACAATCGACCGCGCGGTGTCATCGTCGATCGAGGGTTTCACAAGCGCGCGGGTGTTGTCCCTGATCCGGTCGAAACTGTCCGCCGGGATGCGCTGGCTGAAGATGTCCATCGGAACATTCACCAGCACCGGGCCGGGCTGGCCGCTTTCGGCCAGATGGAACGCCTTTTCGAGGATCTCGGCCATCAGGTCGGCCCGGTCCACCCGCCAGGCGCGTTTCACGAAGGGGCGATAGATTTCCCACTGGGCAGCATCGGCATGCAGGTTGACCTCCTGATGCGGGTGCTTGCCATAGTAGTGGGTCGGAATATCGCCCGCGATCACCACCATGGGAATGCAGTCGAGCGCCGCATTGGCGACCCCGGTGGCGCAATTGGTCAACCCCGGCGACAGGTGCGACAACACCACCGAGGCCTTGCCCGTCACCCGCGCATAAGCATCCGCCGCGTGGCTCGCGATCTGTTCATGGCGCACGGTGACGAAGTCGATGGGGCTTTCGGCGAGGGCCGCCAGCACCGCGATATTGGTATGGCCGCAGAGGCCGAACACATGGCGCACCTCGCGCCGTTCTAGAAAGTCGACGATATGTTCGGCGACGGTCTTGTGCTCAACTGCTGTGCCGTCCATCACGCGACCTCCTGCCCGAAGAACTCACCGAACAGTTCCTCCTCCGAGGGACGATCCTCTGGGATCGGGCGGCTGACCCAAGTGTAGTTCATCATGTGTTTCATGGTGACATTCTCATTGGTGATGTTGCCGCCCCAGATTCCGCAACCAAGGCTGGAGGTCATCGGCATCCCGTTTGTCCAGGCACCCGCGTTGGCCTTGGATTGCGGCTGGCGGACCATCATGCGGCTGACAGGGGCCAGACGGGCCAGCGCGTCGATATGGTCGTCATTGTGGCTGTAGATGCCGCAGGAATGGCCCTTGCCGCCGGTCTCGTAGATGGCCCGCACGGTTTCCAGCGCGTCATCGAAGGTCTCGAAGTGGTAAAGCGCCATCAGTGTGGTCAGCTTCTCCTTGGAAAACTTGTGTTCCGGCCCGATCTGGCCCTGATTTTCGACCATCAGGAACTTGCGATCCTCGGGGATCGAGAAACCGGCCACCTCGGCGGTTTGCTGCGGGCGGCAAGCGATGGTGGGGAAGGTGCGGTTGCCCTTTTCGTCCCACATGGCCGCCTCGAGCAGGGCCTTTTCCTGCGCGTTGCACAGATACCCGCCCTCGGCCTCCAGCGCCTTGACCATGGCGTTATAGATCGAGCGCTGGATGATGATGTTGCCATCCGCCGAACAGCCGGACCCGAAATCGGAGGTCTTGGAAATCCGGGTGTTCGCCGCGGCAATCTCGATATCCGCCGTCTCGTCGATGACGATCGAGGAATTGCCCGCGCCGACGCCATAGGCCGGACGGCCAGAGGAATAAGCGGCCTTCACCATCGGTTTGCCACCGGTGGCAAGGGTCAGGTCGCAGACCTCCATCAGATGCTGGGTCATGGGGATCGAAGGCTTGCGGATCGACTGGAACAGGTCCTCGGGTGCGCCCACGGCCCGGCAGGCGGCGCGCATCACCTCGACCATTTCATAGGTCGTCTGAGCGGTGCGGGGGTGGGGGCTGAAGATGACGGCATTGCGGGCATTGGCCGAGGACACGCCCGTGACCGGAGGCGTCATTGCCGGGTTGGTCATCGGGATGAGCGAGGCAATAACCCCGGCAGGCTTTGCGTATTTGACCAGCCCTCTGGCCTCGTCCACCTCCACGACGCCGGTCGAAGGGGTGCGCAGCACGTCACGCAACACCATGTGGATCTTGAACCGCTTGGCGGGCCGCCCGTCGCGGTCGCCGATGCCGCTTTCATCGACCCCTTGCTGCGCCAGCCGGGTAAAGGTCTTCTCGTTTCCGGCATACCATGCAATCGCCTGAGACAAGCGGTCCAGGTCTTTCTGGCTCCAGTCTTCGATCTCTGCCATTGCCGCACGGGCGCGCGATAGCATGTCAGCCACAAGCTGTCGGTCGTCTTCAGTCAGGTCTTTGCCCATGATGGCCCTCGTTGTGTGTGTTGGCTTGCGCCAGAACAGGATCGGGGTGCAGCCGTTTCGACCGGGCTGTCCCGAAGGTGCGTTTTGCCTGGATCAGACAGCGGCGGGCGTGTTCTTCGAGCCCGAGCTCGGCCACGCGGCTCTGATTGGGAAGTTCGATGGAGTAGTCGACCGGAGGCATCCGTTCGATGATGCCGGTGAAGTCTATCCAGCCCTCGCCGGGATAAAGCCGCGCATCGCGGGCCAGCTGGATCATGCCCTCGCGCGTGTCGGCGATGCCGGGCAGGCAGTCGGAGATGTGGAGGAAATGCAGCAGCTCGCTCGGCACATGCAGCAGCTCGCCGATATCGACGCGGCTGAGATGCAGGTAGAGCGTGTCGACGAGAATGCCGCCATTGGGCCGGTCCGCTGCCCGCACGATATCGAGCGCCTCATCCAGGGTTCTGAGCCGCGAGAAGGAGGGAAACTCCAGATCGACACTCAGCCCGTATTGCGCGGCGATATCACAGGTTTCCCCGTAGCACTCGACCAGGAAGTTCCGGTCATCGCGGTCGCTGGTCCAGGCGCTCATGATCAGGCGTTTGGCCCCCAATTCGCCACCCAGTTCCAGCGACGGTTCAAAGCTTTTGGGGTCGCAGTCGTCGGTGATCCGCGCAAGCTCGATGTCCAGAACCTTAAGCCCGGTCGTCTTCAGCGCCAGCTTGGTGGCCGCCACCAGCGCCTTGTCCTCGGGCCGGTTCGCAAACTCGCCGGGCACATGCATGGGGATGAAGCGCGGGCTGACCGCGTCATATCCCGCCCGCGCCGCGATATAGACCAGCTCGGGCGCGGAACAGTCGATCAGCGTCAGATGGGCCAGCGAATAAAGCGGCTCTGGCCGGGGCGTTTGGTCTGTCGTCGCCATCGCTGAAGCTCCGCGGAATCATGATACAGGATTGTATATATGTGGTGAAAAGAAAAATATATGACATTTTTAAAATCATCAATCATTTTGCGAGGGCAAATCTTTGCCCGCTTGTTTTGCGCATTATTTACAATGAGTTGGGAGGCGTTGTTTGCGCGCCATCCGACTTGTGGCGACGGGCGCGACAGCGCTTCGAGCAACATCGGATCGCGTTGAGATCGCGCAACTGTTCGAAGGCCGCGCGCGGTGAGGGCGCGGCTGCATGCGGTCGATCTGGCCTCTTCGCAGGGAGGCTGCGGTTAGCTGGTGACGTCCTTGGGCTGGTATTCCGGAAGGAATTTCGGCGGCATCGGCCCCTTGTTGCGGCCACCTTGCTGCATCTGTTCCCAGCCATGGGCCAGCACACCGACGGACCGCGACAGGCAGAACAGCCCGCGCGACAGGGGCGGGGGAAATCCCAGTTCGCAGAAGATCACCGCCGTGGCCCCGTCGATGTTCATCGCAATCGGACGCCCGCCGCGCTGGCGGCCAAGCTCGTCCTGCACGGCCTCGCCGATCACGGCGAAGCGACCGTTGACCGTGCCTGCGGCCGCAGCCTCACGCACCAGCGCCATAAGGCGCGGCGCGCGTGGATCGACGGGTTTGTGAAAGCGGTGGCCAAAGCCCGAGACGATCTTGCCATACTCGGCCCGCCAGACATCGAGCCCGTCGCGAACCGCCTGATCCAGACCCGCGCCCGCATCAATCCTGGCAGCGATATCATAGTACAGCACGGCGCATTGTTCCCCCGCGCCGCCATGCACGTCACCAAGCATGTTCACACCCGTGGCCATCACGTTGTTCAGCCCCACGCCACAGGTCGCGGCCATGCGGGCGGCAGCGATCGAGGGGGCCTGCGGCCCGTGATCGACCCCCGCCACGAGGGCGCATTCGAACAGCGCGGCTTGCTCTGGTGACGGCAAGTCGCCGCGCAGCATCAACCAGATCATCTGCGGGAAACTGACAGTCCCGATCAGGTCCTGAATGGGGTGCCCGCGAAAGGCGATCTTCCCCGGCTCCATGTCGATGATGGAAGTGCGCCACCAATGGCGGATCTCGTCTGCGTCGGTCATCTGGGGGTATCCTTAAGAATCTGCTGAAACCATATCAGATGCGGTCAGCCTGTCGAACTCAGCGGCCATACGGTCGGCATCCGCCTGCTGACCGGTGATGATCTGAAAGGCCTGTGCGGCCTGATGAATGGCCATGCCGGCCCCGGTCATTGTGCGGCATCCCATGGCCCGCGCAATCCGTAGCAGCTCGGTTTCCAGGGGGAAGTACACGATATCCGACACCCAGATATCGGGGCGCAGACAGTCGACGGCAATCGCCGTGCCGGGATAGGCGTCCATTCCCATGGGCGTGGCATTGACCACACCGCCCACGTCGCGCAGCGCCGCAAGGTCAAGCGTGTCGGGCGCGCGTAGGCGGCACGCGGGGTATTGCGCCGCAAGCCTGTTCAGCAATGCCCGCGTCTGGTCTGGCTCCTTGCTGAAAACGGACAGCGCCCGCACGCCAAGCGCAATCAGCGCATGGGCCACCGCGGCCCCCGCGCCGCCAGCCCCAAGCAGCAGGACATGATCCATTCCCGCACCCGGCAAAGCGGCGCGAAAGGCTGTGGCAAAGCCGCTGATATCGGTGTTGTGCCCGATCCGGCTGCCGTTGTGGAACTGGACGGTGTTCACCGCGCCAATCGCCCTGGCCTCCGGCGAGAGCTGGTCCAGCAGGGGCAGTACCTGCACCTTGAACGGATGGGTGATATTGAGGCCCCGAAAACCTGCCTGTTCCGCGGCGTCGATCATCTGGGCAAGGCTCTGGCTGCGATAGGGGGGCAGGGCGGTGTCCATCCGGGCGTAGCGGTAGTCTAGGCCATGGGCGCGCCCTTCGGTCTCGTGCATCGACGGCGTGAGCGACCCCGCGATTCCGTGCCCGATCAACCCGGCCGTCATGGCGTGCTTTGGGCTCATCTCAGGGGCATCCCGGCGGGGCGCAGCAAACGGCTTTGCGCCGCGATGCGCACAGGCGCGTTGCGCGCGCCATAGCCCGTGTAGCCGTTCCGGCGTTCAACGATCTCGAAGAAAAACCCGCCAAGGATCGGCAGGCTGTAGATCTGAAAGAACTCTCCGCCGTCAGTGCGGGAATACAGGATGTTTCCGTCCTTGAGGCGCGCCACCATGGCCGCGTCTAGATCGTAGGTTGACTGGATATGAGCGTAGTAATTGGCGGGAATGGCCAGTCGCTGAAAACCGGACGCGGCCAAGAGGGCGGAGGTTTCGAAGATATCGTCGCTCAGAAGCGCAATATGCTGCACGCCCGCGCCAAATTTGTCGGCGATGAAGGCACCGGCCACGGTCTGTCCCGGTTCGGTGCCGTTCAGGTTGAGCCGGATCTCGCCTTCTGGGGTCTGGATCGCCTGCGAATGGACATGGCCTGCCGGGTCGTGCACATCCACAACGGGCGATTTCCGCATGTCGAAGGTTGACAGGTAGAACAGCAGCCAGCTCTGCATGTCCTCGTGGCGCATGGTCTGCGCCACGTGGTCGATCCTGCGCAGGCCCGCGGGTTGCGTGGTCTCGGTGCGGGGGACGGGCAGGAATTCGATGTCCCAGACCCGGTGCAGGTCGGATTTCTCGTCGATGAAATGCACGACGCTTCCGCCGACGCCGCGCACGGCGGGGATGTCCAGCTCTCCCGCGCCCACGGGCTGAGAGAACAGCGACCCGCCAAGTCCCGTTGCCCGTTTGGCGGTCAGCGTCGCATCCTCCACCCGCAGACCCATGTCGCAGACGGTTGGGCCATGGGCGAGGAAAGCGGAATGGGCAAAGCCGCTTCGTTCGGTGTTGATGACGATATTCACCGCACCTTGCCGCCACAGCTCGACCGATTTGGTCCGGTGCTGGCGTTCGCGCCGGAACCGCATGGATCTCAGGGTTTTCCGCATGTCGTCGGCGCTGCGTTCATCGGCGGCAAACTCGATGAATTCGAACCCGGTTGCGCGGACCCGTTTTGGCAGGGCGGGGATGTCGAAATTCATTCCCGGCTCGGGGCTGTCCACCTCGTCCAGCAGGTTCAGAAGGGCGCGATAGGCGTCGGAGGCCACGGCAGCGGGGCCGTTCCTCGTTGCGACGTCATTGGCGGTGGCGATGGACCAGGGGCCGGAATAGCCTGCCCGCGCCAGAACCCGGACGAAGCCTGCAAGGTTCAGATCCCCCTGACCGGGCAGGATCTGGTAGTGATGCGCGAGATATTGCAGGCCCATATCGAGTTTCGGGGCGTCGGACAGCTGCACATGGAAGACCTGCGCGCCGTTGAGGCCGCCCAACCGGGCAGGGCGGGAGCCATCGGCGAGGGAATTGAGGCTGTTCAGCCCAAGCCCGAGCGCCTTGCTGCCGATCTCTGCGATCATTTCCGCCGCATCATCCTCTCGGGTCAGGGTGCGTGCCCATGGCAACGCCTGAAAAGCCGCTTTCACCCCGCGCGCTTCGGCCCGCGCGGCAAGTTCACTCAGGTCTTCTAGAATCCGATCCCGTTCCGGGTTGGCTTTGGATGAGGAGGAGGCGCGGACCACCAGAAGATCCGTCCCAAGCGCGCCCATCCGGTCGAACACACGCTCCAGCCGGTCAAAGGCCGCAACTCGCGCGGGACCGTCCAACCCCTCCAACCCGTCGAAGGCCAATAGCGCCGAGATGGTCAGCCCGTGGTCGGTGGCAAGCCCGGCCAGATCGCGGGCGCTGCCCTCGTAACCGGTGAAATCCGGCTCGGACAGGTCGATGCCATTGAAACCGGCCTCGGCGATGGCCTTCAGTTTCTGCGGGACGTCACCGGGGACGGCAGAGGTGGCAATTGTCAGTGGCATGGCGTGGCCCCTCAGCCTCCGTATCCAAGCAAGCGTGGCAGGAACAACACCAGATCGGGGAACAGGATCAGCAGCAGAAGCGCCCCGATCAGAACAGCGAGGAAGGCCCAGATCTCGCCGATGATCTCTTTCAGCGCGATGCCCGTTACGGCGTTGATCACGAACAGGAGGATGCCATAGGGCGGCGTGATCAGCCCGATCATGGAATTGACCACCACCAGAACTCCGAAATGCACCAGGTCGATGCCAAGTTCCCGGCAGGCGGGAATGAACAGCGGCACGATGACAAGGATGATCGTCGTGGCGTCCAGCACACAGCCTAGGGCGAGAATCAGCAGGTTCACCAGCAGCAGGAAAACCAGCGGGTGAATGTCGATGCCGACCAGCGAATTGGCGACCATGGCGGGGATGTTTTCCGAGACCACCACGAAATTCAGGATCAGCGCGCCACCGATCACAAGGCCAACAGCGGCAGAGGACCGGGCGCTTTCGACAAAGATGTTGTAAAGCGCGCGCAGCGACAGGGCGCGGTAGAACAGCCCGGCCAAGAGCAGCGCATAGAGCGCGGCGACGGCAGCGGCCTCGGTCGGGGTCGTGACCCCGCCATAGATGCCGTAAAGCAGGATGACCGGCATCAGAAGGGCAGGGAAGGCATTGGCAGTATGCCGGGGCAGTTGCTTCAGCGGCACCGGTTCTTCCAGCGCAAAGCCGCGCTTCGATGAGATGTAGTAATTCATCGCCATCAGCACGACGCCCATGATCAACCCCGGCACGATCCCCGCCAGAAACAGCGCCCCGATGGAGGAGTTGGACACCAGCGCATAGAGTACCATGGGGATCGACGGCGGAATGATCGGGCCGATCGTGGCCGAGGCAGCGGTGATCGCGGCGGCATATCCGGGGGCGTAGCGGCCGCCCTTGGTCATCATCTGGATGATGATCTTGCCGATCCCGGCGGCATCCGCGACAGCGGAGCCGGACATGCCGGAAAAGATCAGCGAGGCCACCACATTCACATGGCCAAGCCCACCCCGGAACCGGCCCACGGCGGCCACACAGAACTGTAGCAACCTGTCCGAAATGGTGCCCGCATTCATGATATTGGCGGCAACGATGAAAAGCGGCACAGCGAGCAGGATAAAGCTGCGGTAGAGCCCTTGCAGGATCTTCTCACCGGCAAGCGCGAGGTCCAGCCCGGCAAAGCCCAGATAGACGAGAGAGGCGAGGATGATCGCATAGCCAATCGGCGTACCGATCCCGGCCAGAACGAAGAGCGTGACGAGGCAGGATGCAAGCTCAAAGCTCATGTCGCGTCCTCCCCGTGGCGGATATGGGGCGGTTCGGGGTCGTGGCCCGGAATCTCGTGGTCGTCGTCGGGCGGGCCATTGCGCAGCACGTCGACAAAGCGCCAGGCGTAGCGGGCGATGATGACAATCATGAAGATGGCGTAGACGGAAAAGATCGTGCGCAGCGGAATGCGGTCACCGGTGAAGGGGTTTTCCACGGTCGAGGTGCGTCGCATGCGCATCCAGTCGATATAGTCCCATGTCGGCAGGAAAGAGATGCCCATGCCGATGACGATGGCCGCGGCGGCGGCCAGCGCCAGCACCTGACGCACGCGGTGCCCGCCTGCGAGGTAGAAAATGTCGAAAGTCACGTGGTCGCGTTCCTTCACGATGAAGGCGCAGCCGAAAAAGACGATCCAGACCCAAAGGATAAGGCACAGTTCCAGCGTCCAGCCGAACGGGTTCAGCATCACGTAACGGGAAAAGATCTGGATCAGGAAAGTCAGGAACATCGCCGCGAGCATCATCGCGGCGATGAATTCCGTTCCGTGGGTGAACCACTTGCGAAGCTTGTTCAGCATGAGACGACCTCCGGAACGGAATGATGTGGTTGGGGACGATTAGTTGCCCAAAGCGTTGATTTGCTCAAGCACACCCTCGGGCCAGGTCTCGGCAAATTCGCTGTCGAGATAGGCCGCCTGCACCGCCTCGCGGAACGCGGCGGTGTCGGGCTCGTAGATCGTCATGCCCTGCTCTTCGAGGAAGGCGACCAGTTCGTCCTCCAGCTGAAGCTGACGCTGGCGTCCCAGTTCGGCGGCGTCATCGGCGGCCTGCTGGACGATGGCTTGCTGTTCCGCATCCATGCTCTGCCACACGGCCTCGGAGATGGTGATGTAGTTCAGGTCGACGAGATGCGAGGTCAGCACGATCTGACAGGTCACTTCGTAGAAGCGCGCGTCAACCACGGTCGGCAGCGGGTTGTCCTGCCCGTCCACGGCGCCGGTTGAAAGGGCGGTGTAGACTTCAGAGAAGGACATCGGCGTCGGCGCTGCGCCAAGCGCACGGCCCAGGAACTGCCAGGCATCGGTGCCGGGCATCCGCAGGTTCACGCCTTCCAGATCGGCCGGGGTGTTGACGGTCAGCTCATCGGGGCACTGGCGCAGGTTCACCTGACGGCGGCCCAGATACATCACCGACAGAAGACGCGCGCCAAGATCGTCGATCACGCGCTGCTGGAACGGCGCGAACAGCGGGTCATTGAAGACGGCAACCTGGTGGGCGGCGTCCTGATGGACATAGCCTGCGGTGAAGATCGAGAACTCGGGGAAGAACTGCGCCAGTTCCTGCGCCGAGGAGATTGTCATCTCAAGGTTGCCGCGGCTGATCGCCTCCAGCTCGGTGCCCTGCGCGAAGAGTGTCGCGTTATAGGCGGGTTCGTAGCTGGCAAAGCCCGACACGGCGGGGCCGAAGACCTCTGCCATGGCAACGGACCGCTGGTCGGTTTCCGATCCGGACATGGACAGCCGCAGCTGGATCATGTGGCCATCCGCGAAGGCGGCGCCCGATGCGCTGGCCAGAAGGCCCGCGGCAAGAGTTGCCGACATGGCGGCTCTGCGTGTGAAGTTCAGTTTCATGATGTGTCCTCCCTGACACGAGTTTTGCTGGATGGTCAGCGGTTTGGGTAGTGCCGCCCGCAACAACCTTGGCTGTGCGTAAGGGGCGTGGTGAATGTCTCTTGCCTGCTGTCTCTCGTCATATGGCCAACCCGACAGAGGGCGTGTCCGCAAAGGTTTCCGGCACCTCCGCCTGTCCGGTCAGCGCGGATTTCTGGATGGCTTCGATGACGCTGAGCGTCCGGGTGCCTTCCCGGCCAGAGACCAGCGGCTCCGCCTCTCCGGCGATGACCGACAGGAAATGCGCGATCTGGTTTTCCAGCGGATCGGAGGAGGGGCGGGAAACAGTGGTCGCGTTGATCGGCTCCCACCAGTCACGTCTGCCGGTCTGGTTCCACAAGGTGCAATCTGGCAGCGACAGCGACGCCTCGCTGCCACCGATCAGGTAGCAGCTTTGCGACGTGGCCGGATAAACCGGGTATTCGCGCGCGGTCAGTTCCCAGCTCCAGGGTGCAACGATCCCGTCGGACAGGGTCACCGTGCCGATAGCGCCGTTTTCGAACCGCATCACCGCACCGGCCACTTCTTCGTTCTCGAAACCGCGGCTCGACGGGGCGGTCTGCGCCTGAACGCTGACAATCTCTCCGCAAAGATGGCGCAGAAGGTCGATGTCATGCACCAGGTTGACCGAAATCGGCCCGGCCCCTGTGCGGGTCCGCCAGGGGGCGATGTCGAAATAGTGGTCGGGCTTGTAGAACCAGCATTGCGAATGCACCGCGCGGATCGCGCCGACGGCCCCGCTGTCGATGATCTGCTTGGCCTTCTGGACCAGCGGGTTATGGCGGCGGTGATGGCCGACGAGCAACGGCACATCCGCCTGTTCTGCCGCCCGTACCAGTTGCATGGCGTCCTTGGCGCTGGCGGAGATCGGCTTTTCGACCAGCACGGCACAGCGGTTGCGAATGCACTCCAGCCCCTGATCCACATGCATCAGGGTCGGGGTGGACAGGATGACCCCATCGGGATGGTCGGAGGCAAAGAGCTCCGCAAGGCTGCCGTGGCAGGGAATTCCGTGCTGTGCAGCATACTGGCGGGCCTCGTCACTCGGGTCGACGATAGCGGAGACATCCGCGCCCGGATTGCGCCAGATGGCCTCTGCGTGACGCCGGCCGACCAATCCCGCGCCGACAATCGCAATGCGTGTCGGGCCATTCATGGCTTTGCGCGTCCCGTGTCAGGGCAATCTCTGCGTGTGGGTGTCATGTCGTCCGCTGATGTCACGTCTGTTCTGTTCCGGTCTGTCGCAGGGGCATTGCGCCCTGTTCTTGTTTGTCGAATCGACGATAGAGGTGTTAGCAGATAAAATCAATAATATAGGATATTTTGAAAAACGTAAAAAATCCTGCTAGATTGAAGCTTGTCGGACAAGTTGCTACTTGTCAGGAAAACGAAGGAATACCGGGCAGGAGATCGGTATGATCAAGACACTGAACACAGTAGGCTCAACCACCTACGACGCGATCAAACGCGATATCATCTTCGGGCGGCTTGCGCCGGGATCGAAGCTGAAGCTGGAGCCGCTGAAATCGCGCTATGCCGCAAGCGTGTCCACCTTGCGCGAAACCCTGAACCGGCTGGCCAGCGAAGGCTTTGTCGCCGCCGAGGAACAGCGCGGGTTCTTCGTGACCCCGGTCTCGCGCGAGGATCTGATCGAGATCGCCGATCTGCGGGTGCTGCTGGAATGCTCCGCCCTCAAGGTGTCGATCGAGAACGGGGACGCGGATTGGGAAGGCAACCTCGTGGCTGCCCATCACAAGCTGCACCTGATGGAAAAGCAGATGCTGTCCGGGGATGAGACCAACAAGGAACAGTGGAAGCGCTATGACTGGGAATTTCACCTGGCGATGATCCAGGCTTGCAATTCCCGCAACCTTCTGTCGCTTCACGCCACGCTGTTTGACAAGTATCTGCGCTACCAGATGCTCGTGCTGACCCATCGGGGGGAGATCGCGGCACAGGAACACCGGGCGATGTTCGAAGCGGCGCTCGCGCGGGACGCTGCGAAGGCCCAGGCCATTCTGGAAACCCATATCCGCAACGGCCTGTCCCACGCGATGGCTGCGTTCTCCTAACGCTCCCCGCGGCGGTAGGGGGCCATCAGGGCGGCGGGCACTTCCGCGCGCCGCGCCACCAGGATCAGCGCCACGATGGACAGCACGTAGGGCGCCATCAGGAACAGCTGATAGGGCACGCCCTCAATCGCCGTTTGCAGCCGCAACTGGTAGGCGTCGAAGAAGGCAAACAGCAGCGCGCCGATCAGCGCCTTGCCCGGCCGCCAACTGGCAAACACCACCAGAGCAATGCAGATCCAGCCGCGCCCCTGCACCATGCCGGGGAAGAAGCTGTTGAACGCCGCCGTCGTCAGGAAGGCCCCGCCAACCGCCATCAGGGCGGATCCCGCCACCACCGCGCCAATGCGGATGCGGATCGGGTTCAGCCCCTGCGCCTCGACCGCATGGGGGTTTTCACCGGTCATGCGAATGGCCAGCCCAAGCGGGGTGCGCGCCAGCACATAAGCCATGACCGCCACCGACAGCAGCGCCAGATAGGTCGGTACGCTTTGCGAAAACAGGATCGGTCCGACAATGGGCAGGTCCGACAGGACAGGCAGATCCAGAGGCTGAAACGCCTCGATTGCGGGCGGGGTTTCACCCACCACCACGATCAGCCGGTAGAGGTAATAGGCCAGCGCCGACGCAAAGAGCGTGATGCCAAGCCCCGATACATGCTGCGACAGGCCAAGTGGCACCGTCAGCCCCGCATGGATCAACCCCATCAACGCCCCGCAGATCGCGGCCACCATCAGCCCCACCAGCAATGGCGCGCCCATATAGACGGCGAGCCAGCCGCTCATCGCGCCCATGGTCATGATCCCCTCGATCCCCAGGTTCAGCACGCCCGAACGTTCGCACAGCAGCGCCCCGAGGACCCCGAAAATCAGCGGCGTCGCAATACGCAGGACCGCCGCCCAGAGGCTCGTGTTCATCAGAAGGTCAATCGCGTCACTCATCGGCGCACCCGGTAGGTTGTAAAGAGAAGGGCCACGATCATGGTCAGCAGGCACAGCGCCACGATCACATCGGCGATGAAGCTGGGAACGCCGGTCGCGCGGCTCATGGCGTCGGCCCCCACGAAGACCGTGGCGACGAAGACGGCAGCCGCGACGACCCCCGCGGGGTGAAGCGCGGCGAGCATGGCCACGACGATGCCCGCGTAGCCGAAGCCGGGGCTCATCGTGGTGGTGACACCCGCCGTGACGCCCATCACCTCGACCGACCCGGCGAGGCCAGCCAAAGCGCCAGAGAGCAGCGCCACGCCCATGATGGTCTTGGGCAGGGAAATGCCCGCGAAGGCGGCGGCCGAGGCATTGAGGCCAGCCGCCCGCGTCTCCGCCCCGAAGACGGTGCGCGCGAGCACCAGCCAGACGGCCCCGGCGGCGGCAATGGCGAAGAGAAGCCCGATGTGAAGGCGCGTGCGCGGCACCAGATCGGGCAGGCGGAAATCGCCATCCACCGGCACGGAAGAGGGCCAGCCGAAGGCCAGCGGGTCACGCATCGGGCCTTCGATCATCAGCCCCACGAAGAGGATCACGATGAAATTGAGCAGCAAGGTGGTCACCACCTCATCCACGCCAAAGCGCAGCCGCAAGAAGGCAGGCCCCGCCAGCAGCGCCGCGCCCGCCGCCATGCCCGCGAGCATCAGCAGCGGAATGCCGATCCAGCCCGGCACGCCCAGGGAATGGCCGATCCACGCGGTGACCAGCGCGCCGACGAAGAACTGTCCCTCGCCACCGATATTCCACAGCCGCGCGCGGAAGGCGACGGCGGCGGCAAGCCCGGTGAAGATGAGCGGCGTTGCCCGCGTCAGCATCTCGGTGATCGACAGCCGCGAGCCTAGCGCGCCGGTCAGCATCTCGCCATAGGCCGTCAGCGGGTTCACCCCCGCCGCAGCAATCAGCCCCGCCGCCAGCAGAAGCGCCGCGAAGATGGCCGCGAGCGGCGCGAGAATGACAAGGTGCAGGGGCACATGGGCGCGTCGTTCAAGCCGCATGATCGTCCTCCGTCCAGACACCGGCCATCATCAGGCCCAATCGCTGCGGGTCGGCCTCGTCCGCCGAGATTGGTTCCGACAGGCGGCCTTTCACAATGGCCTGAATGCGGTCCGACAGGGCCACGGCTTCCTCCAGTTCTTCCGATATCAGCAAGATCGCGGCGCCCTCGGCCCGTGCCGCCAGCAACTCGGCATGGACAGCGGCAATCGCACCCTCGTCGAGGCCCCGCGTGGGCTGGTTCGCCAGCACGAAACGCGGCCCGTTGGACAGGACGCGGCCAAGGATGAGCTTTTGCATATTGCCGCCGGACAGCAGCCGGATCCGCGTGTCGGGGGCCGCCCCGCGAATGTCGAAGCGCTTGATCAGGTCATTCGCATAGGCTCTGGCCGCGCCTTGCCGCACGAAGCCCCGGCGCGAAAACTCCGGCGTGCGCAGCCGTTCCAGAACCGCGTTTTCCCAAAGGCTAAGCTCGCCCACCACGCCCTCCGAATGGCGGTCCTCCGGCACCCGGCCCGCGCCCGCCCGGATCATGCCGCGCGGTCCCAGATGGCCCACATCCTGATCCGCGAGCGTGAGCGAGCCAGAGGCCGGATGCGCCAGCCCCGACAGAAGCGCGCCAAGCGCGGCCTGACCGTTGCCGGAGACACCGACGATGCCCAGGATTTCGCCTGCATGGACGGTGAAGGACACGTCATCGAGCCGGGTTTCCCCGCCATCCGCCACCCGCACCTTGTCCGCCACCAGCACCGGCGCGCCGATCTGGTGGTCATGGCGCACGGGCCGTTCCACCTTGCGGCCAACCATAAGCTCCGCCAACTCGCCGGGGTTCGTGTCATTGGTGCGCCGTTCGGCCACCATTTTACCGCCCCTCAGCACCGCCACCCGGTCGGAGGCCGCCATGACCTCATGCAGCTTATGGCTAATGAAGATGAGCGAGAGCCCCTCCTTGGTCATGTCGCGCAGGGTCTCGAACAGCCGCATCGCCTCGGGCCGGGCCAACACCGCCGTGGGTTCATCGAGGATCAGCACCCGCGCATCGCGGTAGAGCGCCTTCAGGATCTCCACCCGCTGCCGTTCGCCCACGGACAGCGCACTGACCTTCGCCTCGGGCTTCACCGGCAGGCCGAAGCGGTCGGCGATCTGCATCAGCTTCTTTCGTGCGGCCCCCCGCGCCGATGTCAGCCGGGTCAGCGGCTCCGACCCCAGCATCACGTTTTCCAGAACCGTCAGGTTGCCCGCCAGCGTGAAATGCTGGTGCACCATGCCCACACCCGCCGCGATGGCCGCGCGCGGCAGGCCGGGGGGCAGTTCTTGCCCGAAGACCTTCACATGCCCCTCATCGGCGGCGTAATGGCCGAAAAGGATGTTCATCAGCGTCGTTTTCCCGGCGCCGTTTTCGCCAAGCAGCGCGAGGATTTCGCCTTGGTCGAGCGTAAGGGTCACGTCGTCATTGGCGGTCAGGGCGCCGAACCGCTTGGTGATGTTGTGAAGCTCCAGAACCTTGGTCATACGGGCAGGCCTGCGATTGGGAAGGGGAAGGGAAGGGCGGGGGCGCGGGGTTCCAGCATGGCCGCCAGCGAGAGCAGCGCGAAGTCCGATCCCTGCGGGCCGATCAGTTGCACGCCAAGGGGCAGGCCGACTGCCATGCCGAAGGGCAGCGCCAGCGCGGGCAGCCCCGCGACATTGGCCAGGGCCGCGTTCGGGGCGAAGGCCTCCAGCGCCGCCATATGCGCCTCGGGGTCGCTGCCCGACAGGTCAAGCGCGCCGACGGGCAGGGGGGCTGAGGACAGGACCGGCATCAGCACCGCGTCCGCCGCGACGAAGAGTTTACGGGCGCGGTTGGTCAGCCGTGCCAGTTGCCGGGAGGCGGCGAAAAGCGCGGTGGCGGGCATCGCGCGGCCCTCGGCGGCCATGGCGGCGGCAAGGGGCGGCACCTGATCGTCGGGGATCTTCAGCGCGGCCAGCCACTCGGCCAGCGACACCGACAGGATCGTGCGGGCGATGGCATGGGCCTCGGCCCCCATACGGTCGGGGGCGGGCACGTCATGCACCTCGCAGCCCGCGTCGCGCAGCGCCTCGGCGGCGTCTTTTGCGGCCCGTTTCTGGTCTGGGCCGCAGCGGTCGGGCAGGGCGAGGGCAATGCGGGGCCGGTCTGACAGGTGATAGGGGGCGAGCGGCTGGTAGACGGCTCCGAACGCTGCTTCCACATCGCGCACCGATCGCGCAAGAACCAGTTCCGACGCGATCCCCATCAGGTGATTGGCAAAGTCGGGACCACCCGGAACTGCGCCGCGAGAGGGCTTCAAGCCGGTCAAGCCACAGCAAGCGGCGGGGACGCGGATGGACCCGGCGGCATCGGTGGCATGGGCGATGGCGACGATCCCGGCAGCAACCGCCGCCGCCGCGCCGCCGGACGATCCGCCGGGGGTGAGGTCCGGGTTCCATGGGTTGCGGGTGGCGGGCAGCCCTTCCGGTTCGCAGGTCAGGGAGAGGCCGAACGGGGGCGTTGCGGTAATGCCGAAGGGAATGAGCCCTGTGCGCCGCAGGTCCTGCAACAGGTGGCTGTCGGCCTCTGGCCTGCGCGCCTGTGCGCGGATGGCAGCGGAGCCCGCAGCAGGGGACAACCCCTTCGCAAATCCACCCAAATCCTTCACCAGGAAAGGCACGCCATGAAACGGCCCGCGCTGATCTTTCGGCAGCTTGTCCGCCGCCGCTGCGCCTGCGCGGGCCATGTCTTCATCCAGATGCACCACGGCCCCCAAAGCCCCCTGCGCGTGGCAGGCGGCAAGGCTTGCCTCCATCACGTCGGCGGCAGAAACCTGCCCCTCGGCAATGGCGGCGGCAAGGGCCGTGGCGTCGGTCACGTCAGCGCCCCGATCAGGCCGGTTCGCTTTCGTCGATCGGAACGTCCCATTCGCCAGACGCAATGGCCGCCTGCTTGGCCTCCATCGCCGGGATCGCCTCGGCGGGCACTTCGTCGGCCACGTAGATCAGCTCGTTCCCGCCATGGGCCATGAAGGAGTATTCCGTGTAGTTCCGGCCAGTGGGGTTGCCCGCCTGCACGTCTGCCACGATGGCCTCAATCGTGGGCCCATAGTTCCAGATCGCGTTGGCGAAGACGGTGCCGGGGTAGCGCGGCGTATAGTCGATCAGCGACCCAATGGCCTTGACGCCCCGCGCCTGCGCCGCGTCCGCCGTGCCGATCCGCTCACCAAAGAGGATATCCGCGCCCGCGTCGATCTGGGCAATCGCGGCTTCCTGCGCGCGGGCCGGGTCGAACCATGCACCGATGAAGCCGTTGAGGAAGGTGGCGTCGGGGTTCACCTCAGCCACACCCATGCGGAAGGCGTTGATCAGCAGGTTCACCTCGGGGATCGGATAACCGCCGACCGAGCCGAAGACATTGCTTTCGGACATATGGCCCGCCAGCATGCCCGCCAGGTAGGCCGCCTCGTGGTTGCGGGTGCCGAAGACGCCGAAATTGTCACCATCCGGCCCGCCGGAGGAGCCCATGAGGAACGCGGTTTCGGGATAGTCGCCCGCCACTTCACGCGCCTCACGCTCCACGGCGTAGGATTCGCCCCAGATGATCTGCGCGCCGCCCTCGGCATATTCGCGCATGGCGCGGGGGTAGTCGGTGGGGGCCACGCCTTCGGAGAATTCATACTCGATCAGGCCAGAGGCCGCGGCCTCCTGCATGGCCAGGTGGATGCGGCTGTTCCAGGCGTTTTCCACGGGCGACATGTGGACGCCTGCGATGCGCACAGCCGATTGCGCGTTCACGCGGCGCACGAAGGCAGGTGTGGCGAGCGTTGCGGCAGCACCGATCATCAGCTGACGGCGGGTGGTGGTGAGTTTCATGGGTTAATCCTCTCTGTTGAGTTCGGTTTTGGTTTTTTATGTTGGGTTTTCCGCCGAGACCGGCGCGTAGTCCGCCGGGTCGAGCGTTTCCGGGCGGCCGGGCAGGGACAGCGTGGCCAGGCGCGGCGCAGTGCGCGACAGCACCTTGCCGTGTTTCAGAACCGCCAGCCGTGTGGCTTTCATCCGCACCGCCTCGATCGGGTCTTTGGCCTGCAGCACGACCATGCTGGCCGGGCCGCCTGGCCGGATCGTGGGGTCCGGCAGGCCCATGGCCTTGGCACCGTTCTGGGTGACCGAGGTAAAGGCCCAGTCCATCGCCTCGCGTGAGGTCATGGGCACCGCGTGCACGCCCATATGCGCCACTTCCAGCATGTCGGCGGACCCGAGCGAATACCAAGGGTCCATCGTGCAATCCTGCCCGAAGGCCACGTTCACGCCCGCCGCGCGCAGTTCCGGCACGCGGGTCAGGCCGCGACGGCGCGGATAGGTGTCGGACCGGCCCTGAAGGGTGATGTTGATCAGCGGATTGGGCACCACGTTCATGCCGCTTTCCGCGATCAGGGGGATGAGCTTGGACGCATAATAGTTGTCATAGGAATGCATCGCGGTGACGTGGCTGGCCGTGACCCGCCCGCCAAGCCCGAGTCGCGTGGTTTCATAGGCCAGCGTTTCCACGTGGCGCGACATCGGATCGTCGCTTTCGTCGCAATGCAGATCCAGCATCAGGCCCCGGTCCGCCGCGATCTCGGCCAGCCGCGTGACCGACCGCGCACCATCGGCCATGGTGCGTTCGAAATGCGGAATGCCGCCCACCACATCGACCCCCATATCGAGCGAGCGTATCAGGTTTTCCTCTGCCTTTTCCGCGCGGTAGAGCCCGTCTTGCGGGAAGGCCACCAGTTGCAGGTCGATATAGGGCGCAACCTGCTTGCGCACTTCCAAGAGCGCCTCGACCCCCACCAGCGGCGCGGTCGACACGTCCACATGCGACCGGATCGCCAGTAGGCCCTGCGACACCGCAAGGTCGCAATAGCGAAGCGCGCGTTCGATCACCGCCTCAGGCGTCAGAAGCGGCTTCAACTCCCCCCATAGCGCGATGCCCTCCAGCAGCGTGCCCGAGACATTCATGCGCGGCAGGCCAAGGCTCAGCGTCGCATCCATATGGAAATGCGGGTCGGTGAAGGGCGGGCAGACGAGCCGGCCCGTGGCGTCGATCTCCTCCCGTGCGGTGGCGTCGATCCGGGGCGCGATCTCTGCGATCTTGTCGCCCTGGATGGCGATATCGACCGGCCCCTGTCCGTCCGGCAGGTTTGCCTGCCTTATGATGATGTCCAGCATCCCCCATCTCCCGATTTTTGACTATATGGTAAATAAATTTCGCAAAATCCCCAAACCTTTCGTGGAATTTGCCCCGAAAAAACGCTTCTGTCACATTTTCCGGCACTTACTGACGGCGATTGCCTGCAAAAAAGTGCCGTTGGGGAAGCTTTGCCAAGACCATCCCCAATAGAAACGCCGAATCAGATTCGCATGCGCTCTTTTCAGAGTGGCGGGGGCGGTCTATCAATATTCCTGCATTCGATAGGAATCCTCTATTATGCTCGACAAGCTGGAGATGTTCATCGCGGTGGCGAAAGAGGCCCATTTCGGCCGCGCCGCGCAAAGCCTCGGGATCACGCAGCCGACGCTGTCGGCGGGGATCAAGCAGTTGGAGGAACAGCTTGGTGTCCAGTTGATCTTTCGCGGCTCGCGCTACGGCGGACTGACGCCGGAAGGGCAGAGCGCATTGGTCTGGGCGCGCAAGATCGTGGGCGATGCGCGTCAGTTGCGCGAGGAAATGCGGTTTTCGCGGCACGGGTTGGCGGGGCAGCTGCGCATCGCGGTCATTCCCACGGCGCTGACCTGGGCGGGCAAGCTGACGACGCGGTTCACCGAAAAGCACCCCAATGTGCGCTTCACGATCCTGTCGCGCACCTCGATCGAGATCCTGACGATGATCGAGAACCTCGATGTGGATGCAGGCATTTCCTATCTCGACAATGAACCCACGGGCCGCGTCAGCACCGAGCCGCTCTATGAGGAACGCTACATGCTGGTCTGCCGCAACGATTCCCCCTTCGCGGGGCGAAAAGAGGTGCGCTGGCGTGATCTGGACGGCCAAAAACTGTGCCTTCTGACGCCGGACATGCAGAACCGGCGGATCATCAATAAAAACTTCGAGAGCGCGGGCGTGGTGCCGGAGGCGACGGTGGAGTCGAATTCCACGGTCGTTCTGGTGGCAAATGTGCTGGAAGGGGGCTTTCTGACGGTGCTGCCCGCCGATATGGCGCGCTTCCTGACCGGGGGGAAACCCCTTGAAATCATTCCGCTTTCCGGGGCGGGCGTGGGGCTGGTCGCGCCATGGCGCGAACCCCATACCCCGGTGCTGGAGGCATTGCTGGCGGAAGCACGGCGCATGTCGGAGGTTCGTTGATAGAAAATCCCTATCGACTGACGGAAAAGCGATATTGAATCACGAAGGTCGCGCGGGTGATTACGGCCCCGACAAGACCGGAGCCAGCCATGTCCCTTTCCAAGCCCGCCCCGAGTGCAGAGGAGATCCGCGAGATCGTCGCCTCTCAACTGCATCTCGAAGGACCGCTTCTTCCCATTTTTCATGCGTTGCAGGACGCGTTCGGCTGTGTGCCGGAAGGCGCGCTGCCGGTGATCGCCGATGCGCTGAACATCACCCGCGCCGAGGTGCACGGGGTGATGAGCTTCTACCACGATTTCCGCGAGGTTCCCGCCGGGCGTCACGTGGTCAAGATCTGCCGGGCAGAGGCCTGTCAGGCCGTGGGTGCCGACGCGCTGGCCGCGCGCACACTGGAAAAGCTTGGCACCGAATGGCACGGCACCACCGCCAACGGCGCGGTGACGATCGAGCCGGTCTATTGCCTTGGCCTTTGCGCCTGCGGCCCCGCCGCGATGGTTGACAACAAGGTGGTGGGCCGCGTCGATGACGCGAAAATGGCGAAACTTCTGGCGGAGGCAGGCGCATGAAAATCTACGTCCCCCTCGACAGCGCTGCCAAGGCGCTCGGCGCGGATGAAGTGGCAGACGCCATCATGTCCGAAGCTGCCACCCGTGGCCTCGACGTGCAGGTGATCCGCAATGGCACCCGCGGCATGATCTGGCTGGAGCCGCTGGTGGAACTGGAACAGGACGGCACCCGTGTGGGCTATGGCCCGGTCGCGGTCGAGGACGTTCCGGCGCTGCTCGACGGCAAACTCGCCTCGCTCGGTCCCGTTGAAGACATCCCCTTCCTCGCCAAACAGACCCGCCTGACCTTCGCCCGCGTCGGCGTGATCGACCCGCTGGACCTTACTGATTACGAGGCGCATGGCGGCCTCGCCGGTCTGCGCCGCGCGATTGCCATGACGGGGGCCGAGATCGTCAAGGAAGTGACCGACTCCGGCCTGCGCGGCCGGGGCGGCGCGGGCTTCCCCACGGGGATCAAATGGAACACGGTTCTGGGGGCCGAGGCTGACCAGAAATACATTGTCTGCAACGCCGATGAGGGCGACAGCGGCACCTTCGCCGACCGCATGGTGATGGAGGGCGACCCCTTCTGCCTGATCGAAGGCATGGCGATTGCGGGCCTCGGCGTGGGCGCGACCAGGGGCTATGTCTACCTGCGCTCGGAATACCCCGATGCGATTGCCGTGATGGAAGAGGCCGTGCGCCGGGCGCGTGCGGCGGGTGTTCTGGGCGCGGATGTTCTGGGGTCGGGCAAGGCGTTCGACATGGAAATCCGCGTCGGTGCGGGCGCGTATGTCTGTGGCGAGGAAACCTCGCTTCTGAACTCCCTCGAAGGCAAGCGCGGCATCGTGCGCGCCAAGCCGCCGTTGCCCGCATTGGAAGGCTTCCTCGGCAAGCCCACGGTGGTCAACAACGTGCTGTCGCTGGCGACCGTGCCGGTGATCTTCGAGAAGGGCGCGGCGCATTACGCGGGCTTTGGCCTGGGCCGGTCGAAAGGCACCATGCCGATCCAGATCGCGGGGAATGTGAAATTCGGGGGCCTCTTCGAGACCGCCTTTGGCATGCCGCTCGGCACATTGGTAAACGAGGTCGCCGGCGGCACCGCCTCTGGCCGTCCGGTGAAGGCGGTTCAGGTGGGCGGGCCTCTGGGCGCTTACCTGCATCCCGACCAGTTCGATACGCCCTTTGGATATGAGGAGTTCGACCAGGCGGGCGGGCTGATCGGCCATGCCGGTGTCGTCATCTTCGATGACTCAGCCGACATGCTGAAAATGGCGCGCTTCGCGATGGAGTTCTGCGCGGTGGAAAGCTGCGGCAAATGCACCCCCTGCCGGATCGGCGCGGTGCGCGGCGTCGAGACCATCGACCGGATCGCGGAAGGCGATGCGTCGGCCATCGGGCTGCTGACGGACCTCTGCGAGACCATGAAGGACGGGTCTCTCTGCGCGCTTGGGGGCTTCACGCCCTTCCCGGTGATGTCGGCGCTGACCCACTTCCCCGATGATTTCGCGCGCCAGAAGGAGGCTGCGGAATGAGCTGTTCCATGAGTGGTTTCGCCGCCTTCGGCGTCGACCAGCCCCCGGGACCCCCCGAGGTATTTTCGCCAAGATGAAGGCGATGGAGGTTTTGGCATGAAAGACTTGATCATTCCCTGGGACGCCGACCGCGATTTCGGCACCCCCGCCAAGGAAGGCAAGCCCGTCACCCTGACCATCGACGGCTTCGAGGTGACCGTGCCCGAGGGCACCTCCGTCATGCGCGCCGCGTCCGAGGCCGGCATGCAGATCCCCAAGCTGTGCGCGACCGACAGCCTTGAAGCCTTCGGCTCCTGCCGTCTTTGCGTGGTGGAAATCGAAGGCCGTCGTGGCACGCCTGCCTCCTGCACCACGCCGGTGGCCGAGGGCATGGTGGTCCACACCCAGTCCCAGAAGGTCAAGAAGATCCGCAAGGGGGTGATGGAGCTTTACATCTCCGACCACCCGCTGGATTGCCTGACCTGTGCGGCCAATGGCGATTGCGAGCTGCAGGATATGGCCGGCATGGTCGGCCTGCGCGACGTGCGCTACGAGGCGCCGCAAACGGGCGGGCTCGCCAACCATTTCGAGGCGCGCAACACCTCGGGCGAGGCCAATGCCGAATGGCTGCCCAAGGACGATTCAAACCCCTATTTCACCTATGATCCGGCGAAATGCATCGTCTGCAGCCGCTGCGTGCGGGCCTGCGAGGAAGTGCAGGGCACCTTCGCGCTGACCATCGAGGGCCGGGGCTTCGGCAGCCGCGTGTCGGCGGGTGCAGCGAATGATAGCTTCCTGACTTCCGACTGCGTCAGCTGCGGCGCCTGTGTGCAGGCCTGCCCGACCGCGACCTTGCAGGAAAAATCCGTGATCGAACTGGGCACGCCCGAACGCTCGGTCGTCACCACCTGCGCCTATTGCGGGGTGGGCTGTTCCTTCAAGGCGGAGCTCAACGGCGACGACCTGGTGCGCATGGTGCCCTACAAGCACGGCAAGGCGAACCGGGGCCATTCCTGCGTGAAGGGCCGCTTCGCCTATGGCTACGCCACCCATAGCGACCGCATCCTGAACCCGATGATCCGCGACTCGATTGACCAGCCGTGGAAAGAGGTCAGCTGGGACGAGGCGCTGAGCTTCGCCGCGACCAAGATGCGGGGCCTGCAGGAAACCTATGGCCGCCGGTCCATCGGCGTCATCACCTCCAGCCGTTGCACCAACGAGGAAACCTACCTCGTGCAGAAACTGGCGCGCGGCGTCTTTGGCAACAACAACACCGATACCTGTGCGCGGGTGTGCCACTCGCCCACGGGCTATGGCCTTGGCCAGACCTTCGGCACCTCGGCGGGCACACAGGATTTTGACAGCGTCGAACATACCGACGTGGTGATCGTGATCGGCGCGAACCCGACCGATGGCCACCCGGTCTTCGCCAGCCGCCTGAAAAAGCGCCTGCGGGCCGGGGCACAGCTGATCGTCATCGACCCGCGCCGGATTGATCTGGTGAAGTCGGCCCATATCAAGGCCGCCCATCACCTGCCGCTGCGTCCGGGCACCAACGTCTCCGTGGTGACCTCGCTGGCGCATGTGATCGTAACCGAGGGCCTGATGGATGAGGCCTTCATCCGTGAGCGTTGCGACTGGGAGGAATTCCAGGAATACGCGGAATTCGTGTCCGACCCGCGCCACAGCCCCGAAGCCAACGAGATGCTGACTGGCGTTCCGGCGGAAGAGCTGCGCAAGGCCGCGCGGCTGTTTGCGACCGGCGGCAATGGCGCGATCTATTACGGGCTTGGCGTGACCGAGCACAGCCAGGGCTCCACCACCGTGATGGGCATCGCCAACCTCGCCATGCTGACCGGCAATATCGGGCGCAAGGGCGTGGGCGTGAACCCGCTGCGCGGGCAGAACAACGTGCAAGGCTCCTGCGATATGGGCTCTTTCCCGCATGAACTGCCGGGTTATCGCCATGTGAAGCTGCCCGAAGTGCGCGAGATCTTCGAGAAGGCCTGGGGCGTGGAGATCGACCCCGAACCCGGTCTGCGCATCCCCAACATGCTGGACGCCGCCGTCGATGGCACCTTCAAGGGGCTCTATTGCCAGGGCGAGGATATCCTTCAGTCCGACCCCGATACCAAGCATGTGGCGGCGGGCCTCGCGGCGATGGAATGCGTCATCGTTCACGATCTCTTCCTCAATGAGACCGCGAATTACGCGCATGTCTTCCTGCCCGGCTCGACCTTCCTCGAAAAGGACGGGACCTTCACCAATGCCGAGCGCCGCATCAACCGCGTGCGCAAGGTGATGGCGCCGCGCAATGGCTATGCCGACTGGGAAGTGACGCAGCTTCTGGCCAACGCCATGGGTGCGGGCTGGCACTACACCCACCCCTCCCAGATCATGGAAGAGATCGCGGCGACCACCCCCGGTTTCGCAAACGTGACCTATGACATGCTTGAAGAGCGCGGCTCGGTCCAGTGGCCCTGCAATGACAGCGCTCCCGATGGCACGCCGCTGATGCACGTGGATGGGTTTGTGCGCGGCAAGGGGCGGTTCATCGTCACCGAATACGTGGCAACCGATGAAAGGACCGGCCCGCGCTTCCCGCTTCTGCTGACCACCGGGCGCATCCTGTCTCAGTACAATGTGGGCGCGCAGACGCGGCGCACGGCGAACTCGGTCTGGCATGAGGAGGACGTGCTGGAGATTCACCCCCATGACGCGGAAAACCGCGGCCTCAATGACGGGGACTGGGTGCGGCTGGCGTCGCGTTCCGGCGAAACGACGCTGCGGGCGAAGATCACCGATCGGGTCAGCCCCGGCGTGGTCTACACCACCTTCCACCACCCCGACACGCAGGCCAACGTCATCACCACCGATTTCTCGGACTGGGCCACCAACTGCCCGGAATACAAGGTGACGGCGGTGCAGGTCGCGCCCTCGAACGGGCCGTCGGAATGGCAGGAGGACTACAACGCGCAGGCGGCTCAGTCCCGGCGCATCCTGCCGGCGGCGGAGTAACGCCCATGGCACGGCCCCTGTCACGGTCCTTGCCGGGCCTCTCGGTGCAGGCGGACGGGCAATTGTCCGTCCGTCGCAACCTGCCCGAAGAGGTGCCGGTCGCGGTGGTGTTCGATGGCACCACCCAGGCCGTGATGATGGCCAGCCCCGGCGATATCGCCGATTTCGCCTATGGTTTTGCGCTGTCTGAGGGATTCATCACCCGGCTCGACCAGGTCGAGGATTTCGAGGTGGTGGAGCATGAGGCCGGGATCGAGGCCCGCTTCTGGCTGACCGGCGACCGGTCCAAGGCGCTGGAAACCCGCAGACGCAAGATGGCCGGTCCCGTGGGCTGTGGCCTGTGCGGGATCGACAGCCTTGAGGAAGCCACCCGCGCGTTGCCGACCGTCACCGCCGAGCCGCGCTTTGCCGCCTGCGAGGTCGCGCATGCCACGGATGAACTGCGCGCGAACCAGCCGCTTCACGACCAGACCCATGCCGTTCACGCGGCGGGGTTCCTGCTGCCGGGGCAGGGGATTGTTCTTGCCCGCGAGGATGTCGGCCGTCACAACGCGCTCGACAAGCTTATCGGCGCGCTGGCCCTGCAGGGGATCGACCCCGCAACCGGAGCTTTCGTCCTGACCAGCCGCGTGTCCGTGGAACTGGTGCAGAAAACCGCCATGGCGGGCTGTCCGGTGCTCATTGCCGTCTCTGCCCCCACGGCCCATGCCCTTCGCCTTGCCGATCAGGCAGGCATCACCGTCGCCGCCTTTGCTCGTGGCGGTGGCTTCGACCTCTATTCCCATGCCTCTCGCATCACGACGGAGACGCCCGATGTCCCCTGAAAAAATGGTCACCATGGCCAATCAGATCGCCACCTTCTTCAAATCCCAGCCCGGTACCGACCAGTCCGACCGGATCGCCGCCCATTTGAGCGATTTCTGGGACCCGCGCATGCGCGCGCAGCTGCAATCCTATGTCTCCGAGGGCGGCAAGGGGCTGGATGCGCTGGTGCTGGAAGCGGCGCAGAAGATCTGACATTTATGACGCCTTTCGGCATCAAATTATCCTTTACAGGTCGCAGGTTACCCCCCTGCGGCCTTGCAATGGCTTGAAGCTGCCCACACGTCATGACAGAAGACGCCACCCGATCCGTGCAGGGGGTCGTCACCTGGAGGGCTGAGATGCTCGATATCACTGCCATGCGCGAAAGCCTGTCAGAGGCCTATGACCTCGCGCCCAATGCAGACCTGGCCGAGGAACTGGCCCCGATCTATGCCAAGATGGACCGCGTGGTGACCCCAGTGGACTGGGTGCGTCACGCGCCATACGTGGCCGCAATCAACCGGCTCAAGCGCGAACGGAATGCCGTCATCCTTGCGCATAACTACATGACGCCGGACATTTATCACGGGATTTCCGATTTCGTGGGCGACAGCCTGCAACTGGCGATGGAGGCGCAGCGCACTGATGCCGAGGTGATCGTGCAATGCGGCGTGCATTTCATGGCCGAGACGTCGAAGATCCTCAGCCCCGAAAAGCGCGTGCTGATGCCGGATATGGAGGCGGGCTGTTCGCTGGCTGAAAGCATCACCGCCGCAGGCATTGCGGAAATGCGCGCGAAATATCCCGGCGCGCCGGTCGTGTCCTATGTGAACACCACGGCAGAGGTGAAAGCCGCCTCCGACATTTGCTGCACGTCTTCCAACGCCGCGCAAATCGTGGCCGCGATGGACAGCGACACGGTGATCATGACCCCCGACCAGTACCTCGCCCAGAACGTCGCCCGCGACGTGCCGCAGAAAAACGTGGTCTGGTGGGAAGGGTCGTGCATCGTGCACGAACAGTTCACGGCGGAAGACATCAAGGATTTCCGCGAATGGAACCCCGGCACCCGCATCATCGCGCATCCCGAATGCCCGCCATCGGTGGTGGACGCGTCTGATTTCTCCGGCTCCACCAAGGGCATCATCGACTACGTGTCGCGCGAAAAGCCCGAAAACGCGATGCTGCTCACGGAATGCTCGATGGCGTCCAATATCGCTGACGCGCTGCCCGAGGTCGAATTTGTCGGCCCCTGCAACATGTGCCCCTACATGAAGAAGATCACGCTGGAAAAGGTGCTCTGGTCGCTTCACACCATGTCGCCCGAGGTGCATGTGGATGAAGAGGTCGCGGCGAAAGCCCGCCTCGCCGTGCAGCGGATGATCGACCTCAGCCGCGAATTGGGGATCTGAAGCGGTGATCCGCACGGACCGTATCGTCATCGTGGGCGCGGGCCTTGGTGCGCTCTACGCCGCGCTGGAACTGGCCCCGCGCCCGGTTCTCATGATCTCGCCCGAGGCTTTGGGCGACGGGGCGTCTAGCGCATGGGCACAGGGCGGTGTTGCCGCCGCCATGGCGGCCAGCGACAGCCCCGAATCCCATGCCGCCGACACGGTGAAGGCCGGGGCGGGGACCGTGGATGCCGAGGTCGCCGCAATGGTGACCCGCGTGGCACGCGACCATATCCTCGACCTCACCAGCCTTGGCACCCCCTTCGACCGAGACCCCGAAGGCGGCTATGTCATGAGCCGCGAGGCCGCCCATTCCGCCGCCCGCGTGGTGCGGGTGCAGGGCGATCAGGCGGGCAGGCAGATCATGGAAACACTGATCGCCGCGTTGCGGGACACGCCGTCCGTTCAGGTCATCGAGGGGGCGCTTGCCACCCGGTTGGAGTCGGAAGGTGACCGCGTCACCGGCGTCTGGATCACCTCTGCGCACGCGCCGTCCGGCGAGGTTCTGATCGAAGCGCCCGCCGTGCTGCTGGCCGGGGGCGGATCGGGCGGGCTCTACGCCCACACCACCAACCCGCCGCGCATCCGCGGGCAGGTGATCGGCATGGCCGCCCGCGCCGGGGCGCTGATGGCCGACCCCGAGTTCGTGCAGTTCCACCCGACCGGTTTTGACATCGGCGAGGACCCCGCACCGCTCGCGACCGAGGCCCTGCGCGGCGAAGGCGCCACGCTCATCAACAAGGCGGGCGAACGCTTCATGCTCAACGTGCACCCCGACGCCGAACTGGCCCCGCGCGATATCGTCGCCCGCGCGATCTTTGCCGAGACCCAGGCCGGGAACCGCCCGATGCTGGACACGCGCGCGGCCCTCGGGGCGCAGGTGCTGACCCTGTTCCCCTCGGTCGCCGAAACCTGCGCCCGCGCCGGGATCGACCCGGTGGCCGACCCGATCCCTGTGGCTGTCGCGGCTCACTACCACATGGGGGGAGTGGCCGCAGACCAGGCCGGGCGCACCAGCCTGCAAGGGCTCTGGGTCTGCGGCGAGGCCTCGTCGACCGGCCTGCACGGCGCCAACCGGCTCGCCTCGAACGGGCTGCTGGAGGCGCTGGTCTACGCGCGCAATGCCGCTGGCGATATCGCGGGGACCCTGCCTTTGACCGAAGCGGCCCCTGTGACCATCCGCTTCCCCGATGGCGGCAGCATCCCTGACCCCGACGCGGTGGCGCTCCTGCGCCAGACGATGACGACCCATGTCGGCGTGCGCCGGACGGCCAACGGCCTGAAATCCGCGCTCGCCACCATCGCCCGGCTGGAAGCGGACCACGCGGACGATCCCTCCTTCCTCAACATGACCGCCACCGCCACGCTGATCGCCGCCGCTGCGCTGACGCGGGAGGAAAGCCGGGGCGGCCACTGGCGCGATGACTTTCCCGAGCCCAACCCCGATCTCGCGCATCGCTCCCTGATCCACCTGCCGGACGCACTGGCGATCCGGACCGCCGCCGCAAAGGATGCCCCGCAATGCAGCATGCTGAACTGCCCGACCTGATCCTCGAATCGCTGTTACGCGCGGCGCTGATGGAAGACCTCGGCACCTATGGCGACGTGACCACCCGCGCCGTGATTCCCGCCGGTGTGACCTATGACGCCCGGCTGAATGCGCGGGCCGAGGGCATCGTGTCCGGCATGCAGATCGCGCGGCTGGCCTTTCATCTGGTCGATCCGACGCTGAAGGTGGAGGTGCTGCAACCCGACGGCTCGCCCTGCGCCCCCGCCGACACGCTGATGACCATCAAGGGCAGCGCCGCCTCGATCCTCTCGGGTGAGCGGGTGGCGCTCAACTTCGCGGGCCGGCTGTCGGGGATCGCGACGTTGACCGCGCAATTCGTCAAGGAAACAAAGGGCACCGCGACGCGCATCACCTGCACCCGCAAGACAACGCCGGGCCTCAGGATCGTCGAAAAACAGGCGGTACTGCATGGCGGCGGCTTCAACCACCGCTTCAGCCTGTCGGATGCCATTCTCATAAAAGACAACCATATCGCTGCCGCCGGAGGCGTGCGCGCGGTGTTGCAGGCGGCGAGGGCCAGCGCGTCGCACATGATGCGGGTGGAGATCGAGGTGGATAGGCTCGATCAGCTGGCCGAGGTGCTGGACGAGGGCGGGGCCGACGTGGTGTTGCTCGACAACATGGACACACCGAGCTTGCGCGAGGCGGTGAAGATGGTTGCAGGTCGCATGGTCACCGAGGCGTCGGGCAACATGACCCTGCCACGCATTGCCGAGGTCGCTGCAACCGGGGTGGATTACATATCCTCGGGTGCCTTGACCCATTCCGCCAAGACGCTGGATCTCGGTCTGGATTTCTGACCAACCGGAACGCAGAGAAAAGTTTTCCAGAAAACTTTTCGAATGCGCGCGCGCCCGGCGGAAAAATCTTCCGGAAGATTTTTCACGCCCTGGTCAGAGGTCGTAAACCAACCGGAACCCCTGGTGCGGCGTGGCCGTGTCCGGCGCATTCCCATGACGGGCCGCGATGCGATACCGGTAGCAATAGGAAATATGGCACAGGAACGAGCCGCCCTTTTGAAGCTTGTAGCCATCCTTGCCCCGATGCGCCGCCTGTGTCGCCTTCTTGAGCGACTTCACCCGAAACGGCTCCGCCGTCCATTCCCAGACATTGCCGACCATGTTGAAAAGCCCATAGCCATTAGGCTCAAAGGATCGGGCAGGCGCGGTCGCGATGAACCCGTCGGCCCCGGTGTTGCGGTGCGGGAACTGACCCTGCCAGATATTGCAGGGCAAAAACGTCGTGTCGTCGGGCTCCGCGTCGCCCCAGGGAAAGCGCACATCGCCAAGCCCGCCGCGCGCGGCGTGTTCCCATTCGGCCTCGCTCGGCAGCCGCCCACCGGCCCAGGTGGCAAAGGCCTGCGCGTCAGTCCAGCTGACCTGCACGACCGGGTGATCGTCGTGATAGGCCTCCGGCACCAATGGCCCGTGCGGCAATCGCCAATTGGCCCCGTCGACCATGCGCCACCATTCGGTGCCGACGACCCCTTGTGTGGGGGGCGCGTCCGGCGGCAAGAAGCTGAAGAAGACGAAGGAATTGCCGAAGCGCTCTGCCTCGGTGACATATCCGGTTTCGGCGACGAACCGGGCGAATCGGGCATTGGTGACCGTGGCGGCATCGATTGCGAAAGGCTTTATCCGTTTGCGTTTGACAGGGCTTTCGCCATCCATCGGCAGTCCGGGGCGGGCGGTGCCCACCAATGCGGTGCCACCGGGAATCGGGACCGCCTCGGCCTTGCCGCTGTCCCCGGTGCCGGGCGTCTGGGCCGGGGCAGGGGGCGCATCGCCGTCTCGGGCCGGGGCGCAGCAGGATCTGGGCGTTTCGGGATCGGTCATCGGGGCCTTCGCATGTCGCTGGCCGAAGTCATGGCGGGAATGACCGCGCGCGTCCAGCCCGGCTGTCGCTATATCCCGCCGCGCGGGGTCAGCGGAGCGCGGCTTTTGTCATTGCCGGCATCGGTGGTCTTTTTCAGCAGCGCCAGAAGCTGCGCTTTTTCATCCTCGTCGAGCCCAGACAGGATATCCCCCTGCAGATCCCGCACCACGGGCCGCACCCGCGCCAGCAGGTCCCGCCCGGCCAGTGTGACCGTCAGTACCCGCGCACGGCGGTCCCGCGAACTGACCTGGCGCGCAACGAACCCCTTCTGTTCCAGCCGGTCGATCACGCCGCCAAGCGTCGTCTGGTCATAGGCAATCGCGCCCGCAAGCGCGGCCTGCGCGATGCCCGGGCGGGCATCGATCGCCGACAGGGCCGCGAATTGCACCGGGGTCAGCTCCACCCCTTCGGCGGCCATCCGGTCCGCGAAGACCGCCACCGAGATCTGGTTCAGCCTGCGCACCAGATGCCCCGCCATGTTGTAGATCTCGACCATTTTCGACCCTCTTGTTCCAATCGCAGGATAGGCAATTGCGGGCCCAGTTGACAAGCATGCTAATAATCAGCATGCTTAGTATATCGAATCCAAGGGAGGACGCCATGGGCGAGCAATTGGGCACGTTGGAAGAGCTGCCGCAGGACTATCGTGATGACATGACCGCAGCGGGGGTTGCGCCGCTTTGGCCGATGATGCGCAACGTGTTGCCCCATGGCGCCCCCAACCCGGTGACCAGGCCGGGCCACTGGAGCTATGCCGCCGTCCGCCCCCTGCTGCTGCGTGCGGGCGAGTTGACGCCGGTCGAAAAAGCCGAACGTCGGGTTCTGGTCCTTTCCGATCCCGGTCGCGGGGCAGGGGCGATGCAGGCGACCTCCTCGATCTATCTGGGGCTGCAACTGCTGCTGCCGGGTGAAACCGCACCGGCGCATGTGCACACGCCCTCTGCCGTGCGGATCGTGGTCGAAGGCAAGGGCGGCTACACCGTGGTCGACGGGGAAAAGCTGCCGATGGAGGAGGGCGATCTGGTCCTGACCCCCGGCGGCGAATGGCATGATCACGGACATGAAGGGACCGAGCCAGTGGTCTGGCTCGACGCGCTCGACCTGCCGCTTTTCGTCTATCTCGAAGGCTCCTACGCCACCGAAGGCCCGCTTCAGGCGCAGCGAAACCGTCCGGATGCCAGCCAGGTGGAATACCTGTCCTCGGGCCTTGCGCCGAGCCGCAAACTGGGCACCGGCGCGCGCCGCTACCCGATGATGCGCTACCCCTGGGGCCGGACCGAGGCCGCGCTGAATGAAATGGCCGCCTATACCGATGGCGACTGCGCCGAACTGGACTATGTGAACCCCGAAACCGGGGTCGATGTGCTGCCCACCATGGGCTTCACCGCCATGCGGATCGGGGCGGGCCAGCGCCATGCGCCGCCGCTGCGCAGTTCCTCTGCGGCCTTCCATGTGGTCAAGGGACGGGGCAAAACCACCATCAATGGCGAAACCATCGAGTGGGGTCCGAAAGATACCTTCACCGCCCCGGTCTTCGCCGAGATCACTCATGAAGCGGGGGAAGACGCCTATCTGGTGCGCGTCCATGACCGCCCGCTTCAGGAAAAGCTAGGCTACTACGAGGAACGCGCGCGATGACCGATTATCTCTTCGACACCCCCAAGGTGCAGTCCATCCCCGTAAAGGGGGAGGTGGCCCAATACCCGGTGCACCGTATCTTCTGCGTGGGCCGCAACTATGCCGCCCATGCTGCCGAGATGGGGGTGGAGGTCGACCGCGAGGCGCCCTTCTACTTCACCAAGTCGCCGCAGGCGGTTCTGGCCAGCGGATCGACGCTGCCTTACCCACCGGGGACCGGGAATTTCCATTACGAGATGGAGCTGGTGCTGGTCATCGGCAAGCCGGTTTTCTGCGCCTCGGTCGAAGAGGCGGCATCAGCGATCTACGCCTATGGCTGCGGTCTCGACATGACGCGCCGCGACCTGCAACTGGCGGCCCGCGCCAAGCAAAGGCCCTGGGATCTGGGCAAGGATGTGGAAGGCTCTGCCGTGCTGACCGGTCTGACCAAGGCGGAGGAGATGGGCGAGATCGGCCCGCAGCGCATCCATCTGGAGGTGAATGGCGAGGTCAGGCAGGACGCTTTGCTGTCCGATCTCATCCATGGCGTGGCCGAGATCGTCGCGGATCTGTCCAAGTTCTACCACCTCGCCCCCGGCGACGTGATCATGACTGGCACGCCCGCGGGCGTCGGCCCCGTGGTGGCGGGCGACGTCATCACCGGCGGCGTGGACGGGCTCGACCCGATTTCCCTCACCATCGGCGCGCCGGAATGATCCACGTTCACGGATATTTCCGCAGCTCCTCTGCCTACCGGCTGCGCATCGCGCTGAACCTGAAAGGCGTTGCGCATGACTTTACCTCGGTGCATCTGCGCCGGGGCGGGGGGGAGCAGAAAAGCCCTGCCTTCCGGGCGCTGAACCCGCAGGCGCTGGTCCCGGCGTTGGAGGCCGACGGGCTGGTCCTGACGCAGTCGCTGGCCATCGTGGAATGGCTGGACGAGACCTATCCAGACCCCGCGCTGTTGCCATCGGACAAGGATCTGCGCGCGCAGGTCAGGGGTTTTGCCCAGGTCATCGCCTGCGACGTGCATCCCCTGCAAAATCTGCGGGTGCTGGATTATCTGGAACAGCAATTCGGCGCCGATCAGGCGGTGAAAGACGCCTGGTGCCAGCGCTGGATCGGGGATGGGTTGGAGGCGTGCGAGGCGCTGTTGGCCAAACAGAGCCACGGCGGGGCCTTCTGCTTTGGCGATACGCCGGGGCTTGCCGATATCTGCCTTGTCCCACAGGTCTTTTCTGCGGCGCGGTTCAAGCTTGATATCAGCCATCTGAAACGGGTGAACGCGGTCCATGACGCCTGTCAGGCGCTTCCCGCCTTCGCCGACGCGGCCCCCGGCCGGCAACCCGACGCGGAGCCGTAGGGCCCCGCCACAGATCACATCAGTTTCCCGAAACGGAAACCATCCCGCCCAAACTGTCAGTTTACTTGGGCGAACCGGAAAGTCATGCTTCGAGAAGGAGTGCACGACATGGCACAAGACAGGATCATCATCGCCGGTGGCGGCATTGGCGGGCTGGCGACGGCCATCGGGCTCGCGCAGAAGGGCATCCGCTCGCTGGTGCTGGAAAAGGCCCCGGAACTGGGAGAGATCGGCGCAGGCATCCAGCTTGGCCCCAATGCCTTCCACGCCTTCGACTATCTCGGCGTCGGCGACGCGGCCCGCAACATGGCGGTCTATATCGACAATCTGCGCCTGATGGATGCGATCAGCGGCAATGAGATCACCCGGATTCCGCTGGACGATGCTTTCCGCACCCGCTTCGGCAACCCCTATGCGGTGGTGCATCGCGGCGATCTGCATGGCGTCTTCCTGCGCGCCTGTATCGAGCACGATCTGGTGGAACTGCGCACCAATGCGGGCGTTGCCGATTATGAACAGGATGAAAACAGCGCAACGGCGATCTTTGAGACCGGCGAACGGGTGACGGGCAGCGCGCTGATCGGGGCGGACGGTCTGTGGTCCAATATCCGCAAGCGGGTGGTGGGCGACGGCAAGCCGCGCGTATCGGGCCACACCACCTATCGCAGTGTCATCCCGGTCGAGGACATGCCCGAGGATCTGCGCTGGAACGCCGCCACCCTCTGGGCCGGGCCGAAATGCCATATCGTGCATTACCCCCTGTCTGGCTGGAAGCTCTTTAATCTCGTGGTCACCTATCACAACGACGCGCCGGAGCCTGTGGCGGGCAAGCCTGTCAGCCATGACGAGGTGCGCCGGGGCTTCGAGCATGTGAACCCGGTTGCGCGGCAGATCATCGAGAAGGGCAGGGATTGGAAGCTATGGGTTCTGTGCGACCGCGATCCGGTGATGAACTGGCAGGACGGGCGCGTGGTGCTGCTTGGTGATGCGGCCCACCCGCAGTTGCAGTATTTCGCGCAAGGCGCCTGCATGGCGATGGAAGATGCCGTGGCGCTGGCCCACCAGATGGAGGCCTGTTCCGGCGACGCCACCCGCGCTTTCCCCGCCTATCAGGAGATGCGCCGCCTGCGCACCGCCCGCATTCAGCTGCAATCGCGCGAGATCGGGGACCATATCTACCACGCCTCCGGCGCGCATGCGGAACTGCGCAACGCGGTGATGAGCGCCCGCAGCCCCGAGGAATGGTACGACATGATCGCCTGGCTTTACGGCTCCACCGGGCTGGATGGGGCGGTGTCGTCGGAAACCCTGCGCAACAGGTGTGCATGAAACCCGTTGCGCGAGACAGAAAATTAGGTTACCGAACGGTTGGTCGTTTTATTTGAAACGAAATTGGGAGAGCATAAGCGCCGATTTAAATGGTATCGACATGAATAGTTATGTCATATATCTAAATTGGCGGAGGAAGACCTGTTCGAGATAGAATCATGTGTATCCGTGCGAAATTGCGGCTACGCTTCGGTCAAAAGGGAGGAAACCGATAATGACCATCACTCGTCGTAACCTGATGAAGACCACCGGCGCCGCCGGTATGGCCGTGATTGGCGCAACCGTTCTGCCCAAGGCAGCGCGCGCCAACGAATTCACCCTGCGCCTGCACCAGTTCCTGCCCGCGCAGGCAAACATTCCCGCGCAGGTGCTGGACCCCTGGGCCGACGCCATCGAGGAACAGTCCGGCGGCCGCATCACCGTGGAACGTTACCCCTCCATGCAGCTCGGCGGCACGCCCCCCGATCTGATCGACCAGGCCATCGACGGCATTGCCGATGTGGTCTGGACCGTGGCGGGCTATACCCCTGGCCGCTTCCCGCGCACCGAGGTGTTCGAACTGCCCTTCATGATGACCAGCGCAGGGCCGACCAGCCGCGCCTACTGGACCATGGCCGAGCGTCACATGATGGATGCCGATTTCGCAGCCTTCAAACCGATCGCCGTCTGGGTCCATGGCCCCGGCCTGATCCACTCCGCCGACCCGATCCGCACCCCTGCGGACCTCAACGGCGTCAAGCTGCGCGCACCGACCCGCGTGACCAACGCCATGTTCTCGAACCTGGGCGCCACCACCGTCGGCATGCCGGTTCCGGCAATCCCGGAAGCGCTGTCGCGCGGCGTGGTCGATGCGACCGTCATCCCGTGGGAGGTCGTGGGCATCCTGCGCGTTCAGGAACTGGTGGAAAACCACACCATCTTCCCGAATGCCTCGCTCTACACCACCTCGTTCATCTTCGGCATGAACCAGGCCTCCTATGACGCGCTGCCTGCCGACCTTCAGGCGGTGATCGACGCCAACTCGGGCGCGGACACGTCCGAATGGGCCGGTCGCACCATGCAGGAGTTTGACGAGCCCTCGCGCATGGCCGCAGAAGACCGTGGCAACAACATCATCGAACTGACCGAGGACGAGGTGAACATGTGGCGCGAAGCGGCGCAGCCCACCATTGACAACTGGGTCGCCGAGATGGACGCAGCCGGCATGGACGGCACCGGCCTTCTGGCCGAGGCCCGCGCGCTGATCGCGGAATACAGCGCCTGATCGAACCGGCCCCCGTATGCCTGAAGGCACGCGGGGGCCGTATTCTATCTGCAATGATGGGGGGGTGAGATGCCCAATCTGGTGGACCGGCTGGCCCGTGGCATGGCCGTTCTCGGTGGAATGATCCTGACCGTTCTGGTGATCCTCGTTTTCGTCAGCGTCCTTGGGCGCGGGCTGAACACGTTCGGCAATTCCGACTGGCTGACCGGCGTCGCGGGCGGCTTTGCCGAGTGGCTGATCGGCACCGGTGTCGGCCCGATCGAAGGCGATTTCGAGGTCGTCGAATCCGGCATTGCCTTCGTCATCTTCTGCTTCCTGCCCATCTGCCAGCTTTACGGCGGCCATGCGGCGGTGGATGTCTTCACCTCGCTGATGCCCACGGGCTTCAACAAGTTCCTCCAGACCCTGTGGGAAGTCGTTCTGACGGGCGTCCTAATCCTGATCACCGTGCAGCTTTATGAAGGCATGATGGACAAATACCATAACGGGCAGACCTCGTTCCTGCTGCAATACCCGGTCTGGTGGGCCTACGCTGCCAGCCTCGTCGCGGCCATCGTGACCTCTCTGGTCGGCCTCTACTGCGCCGTGGCCCGCGTGATCGAGCTGTTCAGCGGCCGCGCCATTCTTCCTGGCTCCGGGGGGGCGGTCCATTGACGATGTTCGAGCTTGGGGCCTGGTCCTTCCCCGTCCTGCTTCTGCTGATCTTCCTGCGCATGCCCATTGGCCTTGCGATGTTCCTTGCGGGCGTCGGCGGGCTGTGGATGGCCACCGGCGACACCTCGATGTTCATGGCGCGGCTGAAGACGGAAACCTTCACCACCTTTTCCAGCTATTCGCTGTCCATCGTGCCGATGTTCCTGCTGATGGGGCAGTTCGCGACCCTGTCGGGCATGTCCACGTCGCTGTTCAAGGCCGCCGAAAGCTGGCTTGGTCACCGTAGGGGCGGCGTTGCCATGGCCTCGGTCGGGGCCTGCGCGGGGTTTGGCGCGATCTGTGGATCGTCGCTGGCCACTGCCGCCACCATGGGACGCGTGGCGTTGCCCGAGCTTAAGCGCTACGGCTATTCCGGCGGCTTCTCCACCGCAACGCTGGCGGCGGGCGGCACGCTTGGCATTCTGATCCCGCCCTCGGTGATCCTGGTGATCTACGCGATCCTGACGGAACAGAACATCGCCTCGCTCTTCCTCGCGGCTCTGGTGCCCGGCATCCTCGCGGCGCTTGGCTATATCCTGACGATCTCGATCTATGTGCGGGTGAACCCCAAGGCCGCAGGCACCCGCCCGCCCGTGCCCATGGCCGAGCGCATCCGTGCGATGCTGGATGTCTGGCCGGTGATCCTTGTCTTCGGACTTGTGGTGGGCGGCATCTATCTGGGCTGGTTCACCCCGACCGAGGGCGCGTCCGTCGGGGCGTTCGGCACCGGGCTGATTGCCTTTTTCAACGGCACGCTCACATGGAAAGTGTTCAAGGAAAGCATCATTGCCACCGCCATCGGCACCGCGATGATCTTCTTCATCGTGCTTGGCGCGCATCTCTATAACGGGTTCCTCGCGCTCAGCCAGGTGCCGCAGACCCTGTCGGAATTCGTGTTGGCGCAGGGCTTTTCGCCTTGGATGATCCTTGCCCTGATCCTGATCTTCTACCTCGTCTTCGGCTGCCTGATGGACTCGCTGTCGATGATCCTTCTGACGATCCCGATCTTCTTCCCGGTGATCTCGGTTCTGGATTTCGGCCTTGTCGACATGATCGGCCTGCAAACCGTCCGGCTGGAGGCGGCGATAGCCCAAGGGCTGGATGCGGCGCCAGAGCTGATACGACAGGCGCAGGATCTGCTGGCGGCAGGGACCGAGCTGACCCGCGACCAGTTCCGCGAATTGGGCATGCGCCCGGTCACCGAATACCAGCTGGAGGACGTGGCCACGACCAGAACCGCGATCTGGTTCGGCATCCTCGTGCTGATCGTCGTCGAGGTCGGGCTGATCACCCCGCCGGTTGGCATGAACCTCTTCATCATCAACGCAATGGACCGGGAAACGCCGATGGTCGAGACCTACAAGGCGGTGATGTATTTCGTCACCTCCGACCTGGTGCGCGTGGTGATCCTGGTGCTGTTCCCGGCGATCACGCTGTTTTTGCTGCCGCTTTAGGCGGTCTCGGACCCCCGGTTCCCTGGTGCCGGGGGTTCTTGTGTCGCATATCGTTATGTGACATAACTATTATGGAATGAAAGAGAAAGGCAACGCCCATGCGCATTCAGGATCAGGTGGCCATCGTCACGGGTGGCGGATCGGGGCTCGGGGCTGCAACCGCGCGGCACCTGGCCGGGCAGGGGGCGCAGGTGGCGATCCTCGACTATGACGGCGCGCGGGCCGAGGCTGTCGCGGCAGAGATCGGCGGCATCGCCGTGCAGCTTGACGTGGGCAACGAACCCGCCGTCGGCGCGGCAGTGGAGCAGGTGGCGGAGCAACTCGGCCAAGCCGCCCGGATCGCGGTCAACTGCGCCGGCGTGGGCCTTGCGGCGCGGATCGTCGGGCGCGAGGGCAAGCTGTCCTTCGACGTGTTCGAACGTACCCTGCGCGTCAACCTGTTCGGCACCTACAACGTGATGAGCCACGCCGCCCGGCTGATGACCGACCTTGACCCGACCGAGACCGGCGAACGCGGTGTCATCGTCAACACCGCCTCGGTTGCCTATCAGGACGGGCAGGTGGGGCAGGCGGCTTACGCGGCCTCCAAGGGCGCGATTGCCGCCATGTGCCTGCCCGCCGCACGAGAATTTGCCAAGCAGGGCATCCGCGTCATGGCCATCGCACCGGGGCTTTTCCACACCCCGATGATGGAGGGCCTGCCGGAAGAGGTCACCGCCCAGATCACCGCGAACATTCCCTTCCCGGCGCGGCTCGGTCAGCCGCAGGAATATGCGCTGATGGCCGCCCAGATCATCGAAAATCCCTATCTCAACGGCACCACGATCCGCCTCGATGGCGCGGTCCGGCTGCCCCCGCGCTGAAGGTTCCCCATGTCCGACATTCTGAAGATCGAGATCGAGGAGGGCATCGCCACCCTCACAATGAACCGCCCCGGCAAGCGCAACGCCATGTGCGATGAGTTGCTGCACGCCATCGACGCCTTTTTCTCGGCCCCGCCCGAGGCGGTGAAGGTGGTGATCCTGACCGGGACCGAAGGGCATTTTTGCTCTGGCCTTGACCTGTCGGAGCACCAGCAACGCGACGCCGAAGGAACCATGCGCCATTCGCGCGGCTGGCACGCGATCATGGACAAGATCCAGTATGGCGGGCTGCCGGTGGTTTCGGCCATGTTCGGCGCGGTCATTGGCGGCGGGCTGGAACTGGCCACCTCGACCCATGTGCGCATTGCCCAGCCGTCGACGATCTTCCAACTGCCCGAAGGCAAGCGCGGCATCTATGTGGGGGGCGGCGCGTCCGTGCGTGTCGGGCGCATCCTCGGTGCCGACCGCATGGTCGAGATGATGCTGACGGGCCGCAAATACAGCGCGGACGAAGGGCTGGCCCTTGGCCTCACCCATTACAGCGTGGGGGAAGGCGAGGCCCTGCCCATGGCGCGCAGGCTGGCCAAGCAGATCGCGTCCAACGCGCCCCTGTCCAATTACATCATGATCCAGGCGATTTCCCGTATCGAGGATATGGCCAAGGCCGACGGGCTCTTCACCGAAAGCCTCTGCGCGGCGCTGACCCAGACCAGCCCGCATGCGCTGGAGGGCCTTCAGGCCTTCCTGCAAAAACGCGACCCGAAGTTCGGATAAGGCCATGAGCAAGCCCAACCCCGCCCCACCTGTCGTTACCCGCGTATCCGACGCCACACTGCGCGGCTTCGTCGGCTACCACATGAAGCGCGCGTTCAACGTGGTGCAGGCCGATCTGGCCACGACGCTGAAACCCTTCGACCTGCGCATGATCACCTATTCGGCGCTTGTCCTGATCGTCGACAATCCCGGCCTGCGCCAGTCGCAACTGGCGGATGCGATGGATATCGAGCGGCCCAACCTCGTCGTCATCATCGACGAATTGGAGCGCCGCGACCTGATCCTGCGAGAGAAGGTGCCGACCGACCGGCGCGCCTATGCGTTGGTGCCGACGCTGGCCGGACGGCAGCTCTGCGCCCGCGCCATCGAGGCGGTGAAATCCCATGAGGCGCGGCTGCTTCAGGGGGTGGGCATGACGGAATACGCGCAGGTTCTGGACGTTCTGCGCCGGATCGAGGCCAAAGGCACAAAGGAATGACTGCCATGAAGCGCACAACCGATTTCCTGCCCCATGCCGTGACGCGAACCGTGCGGGCCGATGGGTCGATCCTGCTGCATTCGGACATTCCGCTTGGGCCGGTGATGCGGCGCACCGGTGACTGGCTGCACCGTTGGGCCATCGAAGCGCCCGACCGCGTGTTCCTGGCCGAGCGCAGCGGCGCGGGCTGGCGGACCGTGACCTATCGCGAGGCGCTGCAACAGGTCAGGGCGCTGGCCGAAAGCCTGCTGGCGCGCGGGCTGGACCAGGATAGCCCGATCCTGATCCTGTCCGGCAATGGGGTGGATCATGGGCTGCTGTCGCTGGCTGGCCAATACGCGGGTGTGCCCACGGTGCCGGTGGCCGAGCAATATTCGCTGATCCACGGCGCCCATGGCCGCCTGCGCCACGCGGTCGACCTTGTCCGCCCCGCCATGGCCTATACCGTCGATGCGGCGCAGTATGGCGAGGCGCTGGAGCTCGACTGTTTCGACGGGGTGGAGATTGTCGCGAGCCACACCCATGGCCGCCCCGGCGTGACGGCGTTCGAGACGCTGTTGCAGGGCGATGACAGCACCGATATCGACGCCGCTTTCGACGCGGTGACGCCCGCGACCGTCGCCAAGATCCTGATGACTTCGGGCTCCACCTCCTCGCCCAAGGGGGTGCTGACGACCCAAGGCATGATGTGCGTGAACCAGACACAGCTGGCCGACGCCCTTCCGATGCTGCGCACCCGCCCGCCGCGCATCGTCGACTGGCTGCCGTGGAACCATGTCTTCGGCGGCTCGCATAATTTCAACATGATGCTGGCCAATGGCGGGTCGCTCTATATCGACGACGGCAAGCCGGTGCCGGGGCTTTTTGAGCGGACGGTGGAAAACCTGCGCCTGATGACCGGAACGCTCAGCTTCAACGTGCCCGTGGGCTACGGGATGCTTCTCAAGGCGCTGAAGGCCGACGAGGCGCTGCGCCGCCGCTTCTTCGAGGATCTCGACCTGATCTTCTATGCCGGCGCGTCCCTGCCGCAGGAGGTCTGGCAGGGCTTCGAGGCGATGGCGATGGAGGTGAAGGGCGAGGTGCCGCTGATCACCACCAGCTGGGGCCTGACGGAAACCGCGCCCGCCGTGATGCTGCAGCATGAGCCGATTGACCGCTCGGGCGTTGTCGGTGTGCCACTGCCGGGCTGCACGGTGAAGCTGCTGCCGGACAGCGATATGCGCTGCGAGGTGCGGGTGAAGGGGCCCAATGTGATGCCCGGCTATTTCGAAGCGCCCGAGAAAACGGCGGAGGCCTTCGATGAGGACGGGTTCTTCCTGACCGGCGATGCGATGGTCTTCGTGGACCCCGACGACCCCAACAAGGGCATGAAGTTCGACGGGCGCATTTCCGAGGATTTCAAGCTGCTGACGGGCACCTGGGTGCGCGCGGCACAGCTACGCATCGACATGCTGGCCTGCCTGTCGCCGCTGGCCGCTGATCTCGTGATCACCGGGGCGGATCGCGACGAGATCGGGGTCATGATCTTCCCCAACATGGGCGAGCTACGGGCCGAGGGCTTCTCGGATGCCGCTGAAGGCGGCGCGCTGTCGGACAAGGCGCTGCTTGGCGAGATCCACCGCCGTCTGGCCGAACGCGCCCGCGAGATCAGCGGCAGTTCCACCCGCGTCGCCCGCGCCATCGTTCTGGCCGAACCGCCATCGATGCCCGAGGGCGAGATGACCGCCAAGGGCAACCTCAATTTCCGCAAGGTGCTGACCCGGCGGGCCGATCTGCTGGCCCGGCTTTACGCGGACAGCGACGCTTGCGTCACCACGATCTGAAGGGCCAAACCCATGGTAGACCTGACCAAAATCCGCGCCATCGACATCCACACCCATGCCGAGGAACCCTGCGGCTGCCATGCCGATGACGGCTATGACGACCTGCAGGCCACCATGGCTCAATACTTCCGCGCCCCGTGGCAGCACCCGCCGACCGTGCCCGAAACGGCCCAACATTACCGCGAACAGAACATCGCCGCGGTGATCTTCCCCGTCGATGCGGAACGCGAGACCGGCTACCGGCGCTACAAGAACGAGGAAGTGGCGGAGCTGGCCGCCGAGAACAGCGACGTGCTGATCCCCTTCGCCTCCATCGACCCGTGGAAGGGCAAGATGGGCGTGCGCGAAGCCAAACGCCTGATGCGCGATTTCGGTATCAAGGGGTTCAAGTTTCACCCCACGATGCAGGGTTTTTATCCCAATGACCGCATCGCCTATGACCTCTACCGCGCGATCGAGGATGAAGGCGGCATCGCCCTTTTCCACACCGGGCAGACGGGCGTGGGCAGCGGCATGCCCGGCGGCAACGGGATGCGGCTGAAATACTCCAACCCGATGTATATGGATGACGTGGCGGTCGATTTCCCCGATCTCAGGATCATCCTCGCTCACCCCTCCTTCCCCTGGCAGGAGGAGGCGCTCGCCGTCGCGCAGCACAAGCCCAATGTCTATATCGACCTGTCGGGCTGGTCGCCGAAGTATTTCCCCGAGATCCTGGTGAAATACTGCAACTCGATCCTTCGCAAGAAGGTGCTCTTCGGCTCCGACTGGCCGATGATCACGCCCGAACGCTGGCTTGCGGATTTCGAGAAGATCGCCATCAAGGAAGAGCTGCGCCCGGACATCATCAAGGGCAATGCCGCGCGGCTTCTGGGGCTGGAATGATGGAGCCCCCGCGCCTGACGCCCTTTTGCACGCTCCATGTCGAGCTTGGCCCCCTGCAGGAAATGGGGCCGGGCCGCGCTGGGCAGCGGCGGATCATTCCGATCACGGGCGGCACGGTCACGGGGCGCATCGAAGGCGCTATCCTCAATCTCGGCGCGGACTGGCAGACGATCTTTGCCGACGGGGCCGCCGATATCGACACGCGATACGCGATGGAAACCGATGACGGCGCGCTGATCGAGATCGTCAACAAAGGCGTTCGCCACGGCCCGGCGGAGGTGATGGACCGGCTGGCGAAGGGCGAGGCCGTGGACCCCGCCGACTATTATTTCCGCACCACCGCAAGGCTGGAAAGCGGCGACCCGCGTTACCAATGGGTCAATCACCTTATCCTCGTCGGAAACGGGGCGCGCGGCGCGGCGGGCGTCGAGATGCATCTTTTCGCCGTGGAGTAACCCGGATGAAACCCTTCACCGCCCCATTGGACGACATCCTGTTCACGCTGACCCATGTGGCGGGCGCGGACAGCGCCCCCGGTTGGGATGCCGACATGGCGCGCGAGATCGGAAGCCATTTCGCGGCTTTCGCGGAAGGCGAGATTGCGCCCCTCGATGAACCGGGCGACCGGCAGGGCTGCCGCCTTGAAAATGGCCGCGTGCGGATGCCTGACGGCTTCGGCGCGGTCTACAAATCCTATGCCGAACAGGGCTGGCCTGGCCTCACCGCGCCCGAGGTGCATGGCGGGCAGGGCATGGGCGCGCTCATGCTTGCGATCACATCGGAAATCTTCTCCGGCGCGAACCATTCCTTGCAGATGGTCACCGGCCTTGTGCCCGGCGCGGTGCGCGTGCTGACCCGCTTCGGCACCGACGACCAACAGGCCCGCCATATTCCGGGCCTTGCCTCGGGCGAGACACTCGCCACCATGTGCCTGACGGAACCGGGCGCGGGATCGGACCTCAGCCGCATCCGCTGCCGGGCCGCGCAGAGGGGCAATGGCTGGCAGATCAGCGGCGAGAAAATCTTCATCTCCGGCGGTGATCAGGACATTAGCGAGGAGATCCTGCACCTCGTCCTCGCCCGCACCTCGGATAATGGCGTGAAAGGCCTGTCGCTCTTCCTCTGCCCGTCCACGAAGGCAGACGGCACGCGCAACACCGTCACCGTGACCCGGATCGAGGAGAAGATGGGGCTTCACGCCTCGCCCACCTGTCAGCTGGCCTTCGACAGCGCCGAGGCGGAGCTAATCGGGGCCGAAGGGCAGGGGCTCATGGCCATGTTCACCATGATGAACCACGCCCGCGCCGACGTGGCGCTGCAAGGCGTGGCCCATGCCGCGCGTGCCTATGATGTGGCAAGCGCCTATGCCGCCGAACGCCAGCAAGGTCGCACACCCGACGGCAGCCCCGCAACGCTCGCCGATCACGCCGATGTGCAGCGCCTCCTGACCGAGATCGACGCGCTGGCCATGGGGGGGCGCGCGATCTGCCACCTGGCTTGCGTTGCGATGGAACGGGGCGACGCGCCCGATCTGGTCGAAATCCTGACGCCTGTGGCCAAGGTTGCCTGCACCGAGGGGGGCATGCGCGCCGCCGAACTGGGGATGCAGGTGCTTGGCGGCTATGGCTACCTGTCCGAATACCGGCTGGAACAGACCTATCGCGACGCGCGCATCACCGCGATCTATGAGGGCGCGAACGCCATCCACGAACGGATGCTCGCCACCCGGCTTCTGACCGGTGCGCCGGGGGCGGCGTTTGATGCCTTCCTGCAAGGCGAGGATCATGGCGGGTTGCTGCCGCTCTGGCAGCGGGCCCGCGACCATCTGCATAAGTCGGAAGACCCGACGCCGCTGGCCCATGATGTCATGGCGCTCACGATCCAGACGCTTCTGGCGGCGCTCTTCGCCCGGATCGCAAAGGCCGCGGATCATCACCCCGACCCCGCGCGGATCAGGCGGCTGGCCGACGAAGGGATCCGCACCGCCCGCTGCTTTGCCCCGGCGCATGCCACCAGGCTGGGGCTCTGACCCTTTCAGCTTGGTGAAAATACCTCGGGGGAGTCGCCGACAGGCGACGGGGGCGGAGCCCCCTTGCTGAACAGAATCGCGGCCCGCAAGGGCCGCGCGGGTCGACGTGCCGAAGGCACGGCGAAATCGCGGTTTCATCTGCACGACCGGTGTACAGGGGGTGTACGGGGGGTGTACGCGTGGTGCCCCCCTCAATTCGCCGGTGCAGCCAGCCCCAGAATCGCCCGCGCCTGCTGCCAGCTGGCCACCGGACGCTCGTATTTCTCGCACAGCTCCACAGCCCGCGCGACCAGCGCCGCGTTGGAAGGGGCGAGCCTTTCGCGGTCGAGCCGCATGTTGTCTTCCAGCCCCGTGCGTGCGTGGCCGCCCGCGGCAATCGCCCATTCATTTACCACGATCTGGTTGGGTCCGATCCCGGCGGCGCACCAGGGCGCGTCCTCTCCAAAGAGCCGCTTCACGGTGCGGATGTAGAAGTCGAACACCTCGCGGTCCACCGGCATGGCGTTCTTCACGCCCATGACGAACTGCACATAGGGCGTGCCTTGCAGTTCGCCCCGGTCCTGCATCAGTTTGGCCTGAAAAATATGCGACAGATCAAAGGCTTCTATCTCGGGCTTCACGTTGTACTTGATCATCTCCGAGGCCAGCCATGCGACCAGATCGGGCGGGTTTTCATAGACCCGCGTGGGGAAGTTGTTCGACCCCACCGACAGAGACGCCATGTCGGGGCGCAGCGGCAGCATCCCGCCCCGCGCCTGTCCCGCGCCGGACCGGCCGCCGGTCGAGAGCTGCACGATCATGCCGGGGCAATGTGCGTGCAGCCCTTCCATCAGGCGCCCGAATTTCTCGGGGTCGCTGGTGGTCGTCCCGTCATCGTTCCTGACATGGCAATGGGCAATGGTCGCGCCCGCCTCGAACGCCTCTTGCGTGCTTTCGATCTGTTCCGCAACGGTGATCGGCACCGCAGGATTGTTGGCCTTGGTGGGGACCGATCCGGTGATCGCCACGCAGATGATGCAAGGGTTTGACATGTCGTGTTTTTCCATTCTGAAAGGCCCGCCGATCCTGCCGCCGGGCCGGGCATTCGTCAAATGTCGAAGAAGACGGTTTCTTCCTCGCCCTGCAGCCTGATGTCGAACCGATAGACCGTTTGCCCGTCGCGTTCCGTGCGCCTGGCGATCAGCGTGGCGCGGCGGCGTTCCCATTCGATCAGGTTCAGCACCGGATCGGCGGCGTTGGCTTCAGCCTCATCCTCGAAATAGAGCCGCGTATTCAGCCCGATATTGATGCCGCGCGCCACGATCCACAGGTTGATATGCGGGGCCTGGGTTCCGACATTGCGGCCCCTTGTGCAGCCCGGCTTGACCGTGTCGAACCCCCATTCTCCAGTGGCGAAATCGGTGATCACGCGGCCCCAACCGCGAAAGCCCTCTTCCACCTCGCCGCCGCCCTCGGGATGCGCATAGATGCCATCGGCATTGGCCTGCCAGGCCTCCAGCAGCACATCCTTGACCGGGCTGCCGGTGCCGTCGATCACGATACCCTCAACGCGGATACGCTCGCCCCTGGCATTGGGTCCGGCGATGTCCCAGCCCAGTTCCTGCCTGTAGATGTCAAAGCCCGCCGCGCCGGGGGCAAGCCCGATATGAACGTAGGGACCAGCGGTCTGCGAGGCGGTTTCCTTCAGGTAGTCAAGCGATTGGGTCATCAGTTCCCCTCCAGCCGGTTCTCGAACATCGTCGAGCGGCGTCCGCGCAGCACGATGTCGAACTTGTAGGCGATGGAATCGAGCGGCACCGACGCATTCTTGTCGAGTGCCGCGATCAGCTGCCCGATGGCGGCCTTGTCGCGGATCGTGTTCACGATGGGGCAGGTGGCAATCAGCGGGTCGCCCTCGAAATACATCTGGGTGATCAGCCGCTGTGCGAAAGCGTGACCGAAGATCGACAGGTGGATATGTGCCGGTCGCCAGTCATTGACCCAGTTGCGCCACGGGTAGGCGCCGGGCTTGACCGTGCGGAAGAAGTAATAGCCGTTCTCATCCGTCAGGGTCCGCCCGCAGCCACCGAAATTCGGGTCGATCGGCGCAAGATAGGTGTCCTTCTTGTGTCGATAGCGCCCGCCCGCATTGGCCTGCCAGACCTCGACCAGCGTGTTCGGCACGGGGCGGCCGTTTTCATCCAGCACCCGGCCATGGACGATGATCCGTTCCCCGATGGGGCTTTGACCCGGCTGTGCGTAGTTCTTGATCAGGTCGTTATCGAGCGGGTCCACATCGTTGTGGCCGAAGGTCGGGCCGGTGATCTCGCTGACCGAGTTCTGTAGCGAGATCAGCGAATATTGCGGGCTGCGCGTGACGCTGGTCTTGTAGTCCTTGTCATAGGCGGGGGGATGCCACATCCGGTCCCGCTGATAGTATTCGCCTGGCTTGGTCATTGCGGCGCTCCTCCTTCAAGGCTGGGAAATATCGCGCGTTTCCCGGATTACTCTTTTTCCATTTCGTCATAGGTCTGCTTGGCCAGTTTCAGCGCGTGATTGGCGCGCGGCACACCGGCGTAGATGGCGACATGCTGGAAGGCTTCCAGAACGTCCTCTTTGCTGGCCCCGGTGCGCGCGGTGGCGCGGATATGCATGGGGATTTCCTCGAAATTGCCAAGGGCGGCCAGCAGGGCGAGCGTCAGCATCGACCGTTCCCGGTCGCTGATCCCGTCCGACGCCCAGACCGTGCCCCAGGCCCCTTCGGTGATAAGGGTCTGGAAGGGCGCGTCAAAGTCGGTCTTGGCGGCCTCGGCCCGGTCCACATGGGCATCGCCAAGGATCTTGCGGCGCACGGTCATGCCGGTTTCAAAACGCTCAGACATGGGCGTGCTCCTTCAGGAAATCGGTCAGCAGGGCGGCGTAGGCGGCGGGGTCCTCGACGCATGGAAGGTGGCCTGCGCCGTCGATCACGGTAAAGCGGCTGCCTGCGATCATCGCGGCGGTACCCTGCACCAGATCGGGCGGGCTGGCCCCGTCATCGCTGCCCGCGATGGCCAGCGTGGGAAGGGTCAGGGCCTTCGTGCTCTCGGTCAGATCGGCCCCCGCGATGGCGTGGCAGCAGCCGATATAGCCCTCCACCGGGGTGCGCGTCAGCATGTTGCGCCAGGCGCTCAGCTCGGGCCGGGCGAGGAAGGCGGGGGAAAACCAGCGTTCCATCACCGCATCGGCCAGCGCCTCGATCCCGCCCGCGCGGATCGCGTCGATACGGGCCTGCCACATGGCGGCCTCGCCCATCTTCGCGGCGGTATTGGACAGGACCAGCGCGCGAATGAGGTCAGGCCGGCGCGCGGCCAACCCCTGGCCGATCATGCCGCCGATGGAGAGCCCCACGAAAACGCAATCGGAAATGCCCAACCCGTCCAGCAGCGCCTCGGCGTCGCTGACCAGATCCGCCATCGCATAGGGCGCAGGGGGGCAGTCCGACAGCCCATGCCCGCGCTTGTCGAAGCGGATGATCCGCAGGCCAGAGGGCAGAAGCGGCAGGATCTGGTCCCACAGCCGCAGGTCGGTGCCGAGCGAATTGGCGAAGACCACCGGCACTCCCGCCGGATCGCCATCCTCGCGCCAGTTCAGCTTGACGCCATTTGCCCTGAGGACGCGCATCAGAAGGGCAGCCCCACGTAATTGGTGGCGAAGACCTTCTGCGCATCGGCGTTGTCACGCAGGAATTCCAGGTCGGCGCGCTGCATCTTCAGGTCGAACCCGTTCATGTCGGGGAAGCGGTGCAGCATCATCGTGGTGTTCCAGCTAAAGCGTTCCGCCTTCCAGATTCGCGCCAGAGCCTTTTCGGAATAGCGGTCGATCCCCTCACTGTCCTTCTCCTCGTAGAACTGCATCAGCCCGTGATAGAGGTAATGGATGTCCGAGGCCGCCGTGTTCAGCCCCTTGGCGCCCGTGGGCGGCACGATATGGGCGGCGTCGCCGCAGAGAAACAGCCGGCCCCACCGCATCGGTTCCGTCACGAAACTGCGCAGAGGAGCGATGCTTTTCTCGATCGAGGGGCCGGTGACCAGCGTTTCGGCGGTTTCCGCTGGCAGGCGGCGACGCAGCTCGTCCCAGAACATCTGGTCGGACCAGTCCTCGGCATGATCGGACAGCGAGCACTGGATGTAATAGCGGCTGCGCGTCCAGCTGCGTTGCGAACAGAGCGCGAAGCCCCGTTCGGAGTTGGAATAGATCAGCTCCTCATGCACCGGCGGCGTGTCGGACAGCAGGCCAAGCCAGCCGAAGGGATAAACCTTCTCGTATTCGGTGCGCACGGTCAGCGGGATGGTCTGGCGGCTGACCCCGTGAAACCCGTCGCAGCCCGCCACGAAATCGCAGTCGATGCGCTTTTCGCTGCCCTCATGGGTGAAGGTGACGTAGGGCGCGTCGCTGTCGGCCCCGTTGATCACCACGTTGTCCACCTCGAACAACGTCTTCGCCCCGCAGGCCGCGCGCGCATCATAGAGATCGCGGGTCAGTTCGGTCTGGCCATAGACCAAGACGCTTTCGCCGGTCGTGCCGACGAAATCCACCCGGAACTGATCCTCGCCATAGGCGATGACGGTGCCATCATGGATGATGCTTTCGGCATCCATCCGCTCGGCCACGCCCGCCTCGCGCATCAGGCTCACGAGCCCGGTTTCCAGCACGCCCGCGCGGATGCGGCCAAGCACATAGTCGCGTGTCTTGCGTTCCAGAACCACCGCGTCGATGCCCTTGCGATGCAGAAGCTGCCCCAGCAACAGCCCCGACGGACCGCCCCCGATAATCACCACCTGACTGCGCATGAGATCCTCCCAGAAATCAGACTAGACCTGTTGAACCGGATTTAGCATAACTGTTTATGCGTGAAAAATGACATGTTGGGCATTATGCTTTCCCAAATGGATAACAAAGCGATCCGCAGCCGCATCAAGCTGCGCCATATCCAGTGCTTCACCGAGACCGTGCGGCAAGGCAGCCTGAAACGCGCGGCAGAGCGGCTGAGCCTGACACAGCCCGCGATTTCCAAGACCCTGAAGGAGCTGGAACAGATCCTCGGCAAGACGCTGCTTCTGCGCAGCAGGGCCGGGGTCAGCCTGACGGATGCGGGGCAGGTCTTTGCGCATTTCGCGGATATGAGCCTCTCGGCGCTGGATCATGGGCTCGATGGCATCGCGCAGCTCGATGCGACGGGAAAGCGCGCCGAGATCAGCATCGGCGCGCTTCCTTCCGTCGCGGCGGCCCTGTTGCCCCGTGCGGTGGCAGAGTTCGAACGCCTGTCGCCAAGCGCGTCGCTGCGCGTTCTGGACGGGCCGATTGCCTATCTGGTGGACCAACTGCGCAGCGGTGCCGTGGGGATGGTGATCGGGCGGCTTGGCGATCCGTCGATCATGCAGAACCTGAGCTTTACGCAGCTCTATCAGGAAGAGGTGGATTTCGTGGTGCGCCCCGGCCATCCGCTGCTCGATGCCCCCCGGCTGGAGGATATCGTGAACTGGCCGGTCATCTACCCGCCCGCCGCCGCCGCGATCCGGCCGCTGGTGGAACGGTTTCTGATCGGCCATGGCATCGGTGCGCCGCCGAAGGCGCTGGAAACCGTCTCAGGCGCGTTTGGCCGGGTCTATACCCGCGAAAGCGATGCGGTCTGGATCATCTCTCGCGGGGTGGTCTGGAACGAACTGGCAGAGGGGCGGCTGGTGCGGCTGCCGTTTGAGACCGGGATGACGCGGGGGCCGGTCGGGTTGCTGCGCCGTGAAGATGCGGAACCGGGGGCAGAAGAAGGGCTGTTCGTCACCGCCCTGACCCGGACCATCGCCCAGATGGGGCTGGCGGGCTGATCTTCTTGCGCGGCTCTGCAATGCGGATCGAGTGGCGAAACAGGGCTGACAGGTGCGCGGGAGAGGCGCTAGTCTCTGACTTTCAGGCAGGCGGACAGGTGCCATGACGATCTACAATCTCGGCTCGATCAACATCGACCATTCCTACCGGATGGATCATCTTCCCGCGCCCGGCGAAACCATCGCGGCGCGGGCGCTTCAGACCGGGCTTGGCGGCAAGGGGGCCAATCAATCCATCGCCATTGCCCGCGCGGGCGGGTCCGTGCGCCATATCGGCGCCATCGGGCCGGAAGGGCAGTGGACGGTGGACCGGCTGGCGGCGGATGGGGTGGATGTGTCCTGTGTGGTGCAGGGCGAGGTGCCGACGGGCCATGCCATTATCGCGGTCGATGACGCGGCGGAGAATGCCATTATCCTCTTTCCCGGTGCGAACCGGCAGGTAACAGAGGATCAGGTGGAAACGGCGCTTGGCAGCGCTCAGCCCGGCGACTGGCTGCTTTTGCAGAACGAAACAAGCGCGGGGGTCGAGGCCGCCCGGCTGGCGCGGGGCAGGGGGCTGAAGGTCTGCTATTGCGCCGCCCCCTTTGACCCGGAGGCGGTGCGCGACATCCTGCCGTTTACCGACCTTCTTTCCGTCAACGAGGTGGAGGAGGCACAGCTTCGCACCGCCCTGCCGCAAGGCGCGCTCGACGGGATCGACCTGCTGGTGACCTATGGCAGCCGGGGCGCGGCCTATATCGCGGGCGCGGCGGCAACGCGGGTCGATGCCTTCAAGGTCGTCCCCGTCGACACCACCGGCGCGGGCGATACCTTTTTGGGTTACGCGCTGGCCGGGATAGATGCGGGCCAGCCGTTGGATGTTGCCCTGACCCGCGCCTCGGCGGCGGCGGCCATCCAGGTCACCCGCCCCGGTGCGGCAGAGGCCATTCCCATGGGGGGTGAGGTGGACAGGTTCCTGGCAGAGCGCGGCTAGGGGTGGGGCTGGTCCCGCGCCTCGCGTGGGGTCATGCCGGTCCAGCCCCGAAAGGCGCGGTAGAAGGAATTGGGGTCGCGGAAGGCCAACAGATACGAGATTTCCTCGATGCTCACATCCTCGCGGCGCAGGTAATGCAGCGACAGTTCCGTGCGCGTGGCGTTCAGGATGGTCTGAAAACTGGTGCCTTCGCTGCTCAGCCGCCGGTGCAGGCTGCGGGTGGACAGGCCCAGATGGCTGCCGACCGCATCCGCCGTGGCGCGGCCCGCTGGCAGCATCTCGATCAGCGCAGCCCGCACCCGGTCCGCGCAGGCCTGCCGCGCACCAAGCGCAACGAGATCCCGCCGCAGCCGCGGTTCGAACATCTGCCACAGGTCGTCATCATGGCTGATGAGCGGCAGGTTTGCATCCCGTGGCGCCAGGCGCAGGCCCGAGCCATGCCCGTACCGCACCGGGGTGCCGAGATAACTGTCCAGCCGCGCGCGGTCGCCCTCATAGGCGGGCAGGTCCACCCGGTCGGGCACCACCTGTTCGCCGGTCAGGTTGCGCAGAATGTTGACCAGGAACACAAGCTCGAAGGCCGCAAGGCTGTCGGGCAGGGGATCATGGGGCGACAGCGAGGCAAAGCGCAGGGACAGCCCGTCGAGGTCGCTTTGAAGGGTCAGTCGGAACGGCCCCGCCAGCGGTTTGAACAGCGACAGCCGCTGAAAGCCGATCTCGACGGTCGGGCTACAGGAAAAGGCGAAGAGGGCAGGGATGAACTGGCCCTTGGCAGAGATCATCGCAAGGTCGAACGCCATCTCCGCGCTGCCATGTTCCGTCTCTGCCGCCCGCCACAGGGCAAAGACCTGAGCAGCCGTCGCGCCGCGCCCCTCACTGGCGAAGAAATCGGTTGGCAGACCGGCGCGGGCCAGCACCCGGTCGGAGGGCAGTTTCAGCCCGAGGCAGAGACGCTCCATATGCTTGGCTATGGGGAAACGGTCGGGGGTGGACATAGGCGGCTCCGGGATTGGCAGGGCCAGTATAGGGGCGCAGGCCCTCAGGGGCACTTGCAAATCCTGCCAATCCGGTTGCGAACCCTGCCAGTGTCGCCTCAGCCCGGATCGCCGCCGCTGCCTGCGCTGGCCAGATAGGGCTCCAGGCTGCGGGTGAAGGCGTCGATGAAATCCAGCACAATGGGCGTGCGGCTGCCGGTGGCGGGGCGCAGGATGGTCAGCCGGTGATGGATGGGCGGCGTGAAGGGCCGGATCACCACGCCTTGCCCTTCGAACTGCGCGGCATCCAATGCGCTGACCACGGACGCGCCCATGCCTTCGGCCACGATGGTGCAGGCGGCGGTGAACTGGCGCACCTCGATCCAGGAATTGATCTCGACCCCGTAATTGGAGAACGCCCGGCTTAGCCGGTGAAAGAAGCGGCTGTCGCGGCGGGTGTGGATCATCTTTTCCTCGGCCAGATCAATCGGGGTGATGTGGCTTTTCGCGGCCAGCCGGTGCCCCTTGGGCAGGATGCAGACCGACCGGATCAGCACATCGCTGCTTTCCGTGGCGGGGTGGCCGGGAAAGGCGTCGGTGATGCCGCAATCATATTGCTCGCCGATGATCCATTCGAGGATACGTTCGGGCCGGTCGGGTTCCAGCGTGACCGTGACACCGGGCCGGTCCGCCAGAAAGCGCATCAACACGCCGGGCAGGTGGCTGGTGGCGAACCCCGGCAGGCAGGCGATGCGGATGTGCCCGGCGGTGCGCTCGGTCAGGTCGCGGCGCAGGTCTTCGAGATGCTCCAGCCCGTCCAGTACCCGGCGCACCTCGGTCAGCAGGTAGCGCGACTCACTTGTCGGGTGCAGCAGCCCCTGTCGGCGTTCGAACAGCTCGAAGCCGATGGATTTGGAGAAATCCGACAGCAATCGGCTGACAGCGGGTTGTGACACCCCAAGCGCCTGAGCGGCCTTTGTGACATTGCCCGTTTCCGCCACAGCGCGGAAGGCTTCCAGTTGTCTGAGCTGAAATTTCAATGGGTTATCTTTCTTTCTGCTGCTGCGAAAGCGACTGTTTTCAAACGCAGAATATAATACAATGTTATGAAATGGGACATAAAAAATTCACTTGAATTATTTCCGTCTCTCCCGAAAGCTGCCGCGCATAACTGCTGCATTTCTGTCAGGGAGAGAAGAAATGACCTTCACCAAGACGCTATTGGCGAGTTCCGCCCTCGTTGGCCTGATGGCCGGGGCTGCCGCCGCACAGACCGAGATTCACTGGTGGCACGCCATGGGCGGCGCCAACGGTGAGCGCATCGACCGTATGGCCGCCGAGTTCAACGCCATGCAGTCCGACTACGTGATCGTGCCCACCTACAAGGGCAACTACACCGAGACCATGACCGCCGCCATCGCCGCCTTCCGCGCCGGTGAGCAGCCGCATCTGGTGCAGGTCTTCGAGGTCGGCACCGCCACCATGATGGCCGCAGAGGGCGCGATCTACCCGGTCGAGGAAATGATGGCCGATGCCGGTGAGCCCTTCGATGGCGACGCCTATCTGCCCGCCGTTGTGTCCTATTACCAGACCCCGGAAGGCGAGCTGCTGTCGATGCCCTTCAACAGCTCGTCCCCGGTGATGTGGTATAACGCAGACGCACTGGCCGCCGCCGGCGTCGATGTGCCCACCACCTGGGATGACGTGGAAGCCGTCGCGCAGGCCCTGGTCGACAACGGCATGGCCTGCGGTCTTGCCATCGGCTGGCAGAGCTGGGTGATGATCGAGAACTTCTCGGCCTGGCACGACATGCCCATGGGCACGCAGGAAAACGGCTTTGCCGGGTTTGACACCGAGTTCACCTTCAACACCGAGGCCGTTGCAAACCGTCTTCAGCGTCTTGCCGACATGCAGGAGGGCAACCTCTTCGTCTATGGTGGTCGTCGCGGTGACTCGCTGCCGATGTTCACCAATGGCGAATGCGGCATGTGGATGAACTCTTCGGCCTATTATGGGTCGATGGTCGCACAGGCGGAGTTCGAGTTCGGTCAGACCATGCTGCCGCTGGACACCGATCTTGCGGATGCGCCGCAGAACTCGATCATCGGTGGCGCGACCCTGTGGGCGCTGCGTGGCCATGATGCGGCGGAATACGAGGGTCTGGCCCAGTTCATGACCTACCTGTCCTCGCCCGAGGTGCAGGCCTGGTGGAGCCAGGAAACCGGCTATGTGCCGATCACCACGGCAGCCTACGAGCTGGGGCAGGAGCAGGGCTTCTACGCGGAAAACCCCGGCACCGACACCGCCATCCAGCAGCTTAGCCTGAACGCCCCCACCCCGAATTCCCGTGGCATCCGCTTCGGCAACTTCGTGCAGGTGCGGGATGTGATCAACGAAGAGCTGGAAGCACTGTGGGCCGGTGACCAGACCGCCCAGGAAGCGCTCGACAATGCGGTTGAACGCGGCAACGAGCTGCTGCGCCGCTTCGAGCGGTCCGTGAACTGATCGCGTCCAGCTGACGCGAGAACGCCCGGCGGCTTCATCCAGCCGCCGGGCCTTTCCCTTCCGCACCCGGTTCCTTCCCGATGCTCAAGCGCGTTCACTTCCCGGCGTCCCTGCTGCCCTATCTACTGGTCGCGCCGCAGGTCATCATCACGCTGATCTTCTTCATCTGGCCTGCAAGCCAGGCGGTCTACCAGTCCTTCCTGATCGAGGACGCCTTCGGTTTCTCGACGGAATTCGTCTGGTTCGAGAATTTCGAATACCTGCTGCAGGACGACCATTACCGCGACAGCTTTGGCCGGACGATCTTCTTCTCCGCCGCCGTCGCGTTCCTGTCGATGAGTTTCGCGCTGATCCTCGCGGGCTTTGCCGACCGGGTGATCCGCGGATCGACCACCTACCGCACGCTTCTGATCTGGCCCTACGCGGTGGCGCCGGTTCTGGCCGGGGCGCTGTTCCTGTTCATGTTCAATCCAACCATCGGGATCTTCCCCTATCTGCTTGAAATGGTTGGATATGACTGGAACCACTACCTGAATGGAAGTCAGGCGATGTTCCTTGTGATTATCGCTGCCGCGTGGAAACAGGTGGCCTATAACTTCCTGTTCTACCTTGCCGCCATGCAGTCGATCCCACGCTCGATCATCGAGGCCGCGGCCATCGACGGAGCAGGCCCGATTCGCCGGTTCGCGACGATCATCTTCCCGCTGATTTCGCCCACCACCTTCTTCCTGCTGGTCATCAACGCGGTCTATGCGTTCTTCGAAACCTTCGGGATCATCCATGCGGTCACGCAAGGCGGCCCCGCCAATTCCACCACGACGCTGGTCTACAAGGTCTATAACGACGGCTTCATCGGCCTCGACCTTGGAGGATCGGCGGCACAGTCGGTCATCCTGATGTTCCTGGTCATCGTGATGACGGTGATCCAGTTCCGCTTCATCGAAAAGAGGGTTCAGTACTGATGGTTGAAAATCGTCCCCTCCTGTCGATCCTGGCCCATATCGTGCTGCTACTTGGCGTTGCCATCGTAGCGCTGCCGGTCTGGATCACCTTCGTCGGCGCCAGCCATGAGGCCGAGCGGATGCTGCAAACGCCCATCCCGATGCTGCCCGGCGACCAGTTCTTCGTGAACCTGCGCCAGACGCTGTGGGGATCGGGGCTGGAAGGCACCAATACCGCGCCCGTGTGGATGATGCTGATGAACTCGATGGTCATGGCGCTGATGATCGCCATCGGCAAAATCGCCATTTCGCTGCTGTCGGCCTTCGCCATCGTCTATTTCAAGTTCCCCTTCCGCATGGGGTTCTTCTGGATGATCTTCATCACCCTGATGCTGCCCGTCGAGGTCCGCATCCTGCCCACCTTCGAGGTGATCGCGGACCTTGGCATGCTGAACAGCTATTGGGGCCTGACGGTGCCGCTGATTGCCTCGGCCACGGCCACTTTCATGTTCCGGCAGGTCTTCCTGACCATCCCCGACGAGATGCTGGAAAGTGCCCGGATCGACGGGGCGGGGCCGATGCGGTTCTTCTGGGACATCGTCATCCCGCTGTCGCGCACCAATATCGCGGCGCTTTTCGTGATCCTCTTCATCTATGGCTGGAACCAGTATCTCTGGCCGCTTCTGATCACCACCGACACCGACATGATGACCATCGTGGTTTCGATCAAGCAGATGCTGGAGGCGGCAGAACAGTCGCCCCAGTGGAACATCATCATGATGACGGCCCTTCTGGCCATGATCCCGCCGATCTTCGTGGTGATCGCCATGCAAAAGCTCTTCGTGCAAGGGCTGACCGAGACCGACAAATAGGACGCGCCAAATGGCTGGAATTACGCTCGACTCCCTTACGAAATCCTATGGGCCGACCGAGGTCTTGCATCACATCGGCGCGGACATCGAAGATGGCGAGTTCGTCGTCATCGTTGGCCCCTCGGGTTGCGGCAAGTCCACGCTTCTGCGGATGATCGCGGGGCTGGAAAGCATCACCTCGGGCGAGGTGTTTATCGGCGACAAGATGGTCAACGGGCTGGAACCGGCGGACCGCGACATTGCCATGGTGTTCCAGAACTACGCGCTCTACCCGCATATGACCGTGCGCCAGAACATGGCCTATGGGCTCAAGATCCGCAAAATGCCAAAGGCCGAGATCGACCGCCGCGTACAGGAAGCGGCCGAGATCCTGGAAATCGCGCAGTATCTCGACCGCAAGCCCCGGCAGCTGTCGGGCGGTCAGCGGCAGCGGGTGGCCATGGGCCGCGCCATCGTGCGCGACCCGCAGGTGTTCCTGTTCGATGAGCCGCTGTCCAACCTCGACGCCAAGCTGCGTGTGCAGATGCGGCTGGAGATCCGCAAACTGCAAAAGCGGCTTGGGGTGACGTCGATTTTCGTGACCCACGATCAGGTCGAGGCAATGACGCTTGGCGACCGGCTGATGGTTCTGAACGGCGGCTATGTGGAACAGTTCGGCACTCCGATCGAGCTTTATGAACGCCCCGCTTCCGTCTTCGTGGCGGGCTTCATCGGCAGCCCCGCAATGAATTTCTTCCGCGCGACCGCCGATGGTCTCTCTGTCACGCTTCCCAATGGCGCGGTGGTGCCCACGGCTCAATCCGCGCGCGGCGGTGTGATCTGCGGATTGCGGCCCGAGCATCTTGTACGCGACCCGTCCGGCCCCATCGAAATGGAGGTCGAACTTCTGGAACATCTGGGCGGCGTCACCCTGCTGCATGGGCCGCTTCAGGGCACGGATCAGCAGATGGTGATCAGCCTGGAGGGCATTTCCGAGGTTCAGATCGGTGACAGGCTGCGGTTCTCGCTGCCGCCTGAGCTGGTGCATCTCTTTGACGCCCAGACCGACCGGCGGATCGGCTGAGATGGTGGACCGGCTCTCCCCTCTGCGCCGGGCCCCGGGCATCGTGCGGCTCCATGGGCATCGGGCCGCGCGGGGGGTCTTGCCGGAAAACACGCTGCTGGCCTTTCGCAACACGTTCGATATCGGCGTGCAGGTGGTGGAGCTGGATATCCTCTCCACCCGCGACGGTATTCCGGTCATCACCCACAATCCCCGGCTCATGTCCGCCTCGACCCGCGACGCGGAGGGCAACTGGCTGTCGGGGGAGGGGCCGCGTATCCATGACCTGAGCTATGAAGAGCTGAGCCGATACGATGTGGGCGGGCTGCGCGCGGGCACAGCCTATGCCGCGCGCTATCCCGATCAGGCCTTTCTGAACGGCCTGAGGATTCCACGTTTCGAAGATCTCGCGCGGATACTGGCAGAACCCGCCTATCGGGAGATCTGGCTGAATATCGAGATCAAGAGCCACCCGGACCATCCCGAATTCACGCCGCCGATCCCCGACTATGTCGCCCCGGTGCTGTCGGTCCTGCGCGCGCACGGGCTGGAAGGCAGGGCAATCCTGCAAAGCTTCGACTGGCGGGTGCTGGAGGAGGTGGCGCGCAAGGCGCCCGATCTGCCGCGCTCCTATCTCAGCTACCTGCCGCGTCCCAATCCGCCGATGGATGCGAATGTGTTCGACGGCTCGCCCTGGATCGGATCGGCCCCCTGGGCGCGGTTCGACGGGTCTTTGCCCCGCATGATCTCGCAGATGGGCGGGATGTTCTGGTGTCCCTATCATGAGGATCTGGACCAAGAGGCGGTGGCGCTGGCCCATGATCTGGGACTGATCGTCAACACTTGGACGGTCAACAGCCCCGAGGACATGCATCGTGCCATTGACGCGGGCGTTGATGGGATCATCACCGACTACCCGGCCCGCGCGCAGCGCCTGTTGCTCGACCGGGGCCTGAGCTGGCGCGAAGATGTCCAGCCAATCCGGGCCACGGGCTGAGGGTCCATTTCCTCGATCTGATCGCCGGTGTCGCGCCCGAAGGCGGTGAATCCTCCTGGCCGGGTCAGGCCGCCAGCTCGATCCAGACCGGCACGTGATCCGAGGGCTTTTCCCGCGCGCGGATGTCCTTGTCGATCTGGCACTCCTCCAGCAGATCCGCCGCCTGTGCGCTAAGCAGCAGGTGGTCGATACGGATGCCATCGCTGCGCTGCCACGCGCCGGCCTGGTAGTCCCAGAAGGAATAGTGATCCGGTCCCGCCACACGCGCGCGAAACGCTTCGGTGAAGCCGAGGTTCAGAATGCGGCGATAGGCGGCGCGGCTTTCGGGCCGGGCCAGCGCATCGTCTTTCCAGGCCTCGGGCCGGGCGGCGTCTTCGTCCTGCGGGATGATGTTGTAATCGCCCGCCATCACCACCGGCATTTCCTCGGCCAGCAGCGCCCGCGCCCGCGCCTCCATCCGGGCCATCCACGCGAGCTTGTAGTCGTATTTGGGGCCGGGGCAGGGGTTGCCATTGGGCAGGTACAGCCCGCAGAGCCGCACCGCATGGGCCTCGCCCACCACCGTCGCCTCGATCCAGCGAGCCTGTTCGTCCGCCTCATCGCCGGGCAGGCCGCGCGTGACGTCCTCCAGCGGCAGTTTCGACAGGATCGCCACGCCGTTGAAGCTCTTCTGCCCGTGGGTCTCCACGTTATAGCCGCGTTCCTCGAACATCTCGCGGGGGAAGTTTTCATCCACCGACTTGATCTCCTGCAGCAGCGCCACGTCGGGCTGTGATTCGTCCAGCCAGTCGCACAGCGCCGGATAGCGCGCCTTGATTCCGTTGATGTTGAAGGTGGCGATCTTCATGGCGCGGGTCCTGTTCGTGTTCAATGTACAGATATTGCACTCATTTTTGCCGGTCTGGCCCGCAAAGCCAAGAGGGGTTGCCATTAAAGTGTCAATGTGACACTATTAATTCAAGCGATGTGACCCATAGAGTGGACCAGACCCATGCGTAATTTCCTGACTGTCCTGTTCGTGATCTTCCTGCTCCTGCCGATGCGGGTCATGGCCGATGATGACGCGGCGGCAGAAATTGCTCCGCTGGTCACCGGCGTGGAGATCTCGGCACAACAATAATAACAATAATATCGAGCGACCAGACCCATGATCAGACAGACCGTCCTTATCATCGCCATCCTGCTCGCGCTGCCCTTCGCCGCGCGGGCGCAGGAGGATTCGCTTGTCGCAGGCTACCGCGCCGAGCTGACCGCGCTGCGCGAAGCGGCTGCGTCAACCCCGGCGCTCGGCATCGTGCGGGGTCAGCTCAGCCGCGCCTTCATCGAAAGCGACATCGTCTTTTCCCGCCGCTATCTCGACAATTGGAGCCAGCTTTTACAGGACCGTTGGGCGCAGCATGATACGTTCTTTTCCACCCAGCTTCAGACCCTGAATACCTGGGACGAGGCGCTGACCGAAGGCCGCATTACCCGCGCAGAGGCGGAGGCCGCGCTGGCCCCCGCCATGGAACAGGTCGCGGTGATTGCCGGACATATCCCCGACTGGCTGGAAGACGATGTCGCGCGTATGGCCGAACGTGGCTTGTGGACCGATCTGGCGCAGGAGATCGGCTGTTGCGATGCGCTCTATTACCATGCGCTGTCCGAGGCCGATGCGGTCTGGGGCGTCTCGCTTAGCCCCGATCCGTCGGCGATTGCCGCCTTGCAGATCATCCCCGCCGTGCCAACGCCCGACAGCCCCGATGCGACGACCGCCGACATGGCCTTCGCCTGGCTTGCCTCGCGGGCCGAGGGCCTTGTGGCCGATGGGGCGGCCAGCCCCGCCCGCCGCCGGGCTCTGCTGATCGAGGCGCGTCTGCTGGAAGAGCTGTTCGGCCTGCCCGGTGACGTGCAACTGGAACGCAGCCTGACCACGCTGGCGACCCGCGAGGGCTTTGCCGCGCAGCCGGTTGCGCCGCTAATCCGCATGGCCGCCCTGACCGAACCGGGGCCGCTGCGCGACCTGCTGCTTGGCCATGCCGCCGCCCGGCTGGACAGCCGCGCCGACCACCTGCGCGCCGGGGCCGAGGCCGAAGGGGGCGCGCTCGACCGTATGGTCACCGCCGATGCCAGCCCGACCCGCCAGATGACAGCGTCCAGCAGCGGATATTCCGCAGCGTCCCCGGTGATCCCGCCCTCGACCATGCCCACACCCGCGCCCCTGCCGGAGGCCGCGCGCAATTCGGATGCGGAGGCTGCGGACCTGGTGGATGAGGCCCTTGCCGCGCTATTGCACGCTGGTTCCGGGGCAGGGGATATCAGCCTTTATGTCAGCATCGCCGACATGGCCGAACGCGCCGATGCGCTGATCGGATCGGGCACATCGCTCGGCCTTGTGGAAACCCTGTTGCCCGAAGCGGAGTAGGCAAGTTACGGCGTGCCCCCGGCTTGCGGTGCGCCTCCCGTCAGCCAGGCCCGCGCGTCGGCCTCTGCATCAGGCGCAAAGGAGCGGATTTCGAGGTTCGGGACCAGCAGGCTTTCCACGGCGGCAAGGTTCCTGACCCATCCCTGATCGGTCAGCACCGCGATCTTGTCGACCTTGCGGATCATCGCCATCAGTTGCCCCCAGTGGCGCAGTTCGACCCCGATCGCGCCAAGGGTCGGCCATTCCACCCCGCTGGCGCGCAGCAGCGCCCCGCCATGGCGCATGTCCTTGACCACCGGCACCAGCATGGTGAGCGCGATTTCCATTGCCACGGAATCCATCTGTCCCGTGACGTCCATGACCAGAAGGTTCGGGGCGTCGAGCGTTGCGGTGAATGTGGGTTGGGTCATCGGACAGCTCCTTTATCGGCTGTCCCCATGCTGCGCGCTTTGGGCATGTCGGGCCTTGATCGGTGTCAAGCCGTGACCGGGTTGCCCGCCCGCCACCTACATCGAGAAAGAGGTGCCGCACCCGCAGGAGGAGGTGGCGTTCGGGTTCTCGATGGTGAACCGCGCGCCAATGAGTTCCTCGGTGAAGTCGATCACCGCATCCGACAGGAAGGGCAGGGACACGCTGTCCACCACCACCTTCTGACCGCTGCCTTCCAGAACCAGGTCATCCTCGGACGGCGCGTCGAGGGTGATCTCGTACTGGAACCCGGAACAGCCGCCGCCCTCGACGGCGACGCGCAGGGCCTTTTCCTCACCCGAGGCCGCGTTGATTTCGGCGATCCGGGCAAAGGCGCGGTCGGTGACTTTCGGGGGCAGGGTCAGCATGGGCAGGGTCCCGGGGTCGGATTGAATCTGGTCGTGTGATACAAAAATAGGGCGTGTAACATCCACTCACAAGAGAGTGACGTTCACAACCTGAACCCAGGCGACCGACGGGGCGACATATGGGCAGCCAGGCTGGGAATGATCCGTTGGTCTGGTCACGCGAGGAAAGGTCCGACATGCACCCGCACCGCATCAAATCCACCCTCGTCCATTTCGTCCTGTCCGCTCTGGTCGCGGTCCTGTCCCTGACCATGCCAGCCGCTGCTCAGACCGACAGCTTGCCGATTCAGGCGATCCGGGACCGTGTTGCGCTGCTCTACGAGGCCCATGACCGGCTGTATGATCTCGACGTATCCGACGACACCCTGCGGGCGGTCTTCGATCGGCAGGGCGTGACGGAGGAGGGGTACGATTACCTCTCATCCTCTGCCGGAGGTCTGTTCCAGTCCTGGTCGCATCTGCGCCCGCTCTATCGCAGCGCTGACCGCACCCTGTCGGGATGGGTGCGCGCCGTGAGTGCCGGGCGCTACACCACGGATGAGGCCGAGGCGATCCTGCGCCCCGCCCTTGACCGGTTCGAAACGCTGCATGGCCAGATCGGCGACTGGCTGGAGGCCGAGGCACAGGCCCGCGCCGTCAGCGCCCATCTGAATGGCCTGCATCAGTGGGAGGCCGCGCGCGCGGTTCTGCCCGCGCTGGACCGGCCGGACTATGCCCTGATCGGACGGCTGGAAATCTTCCCACGCGAAGACGGCCCCCTCGACCCGCGTCCGGAGGCCGCGGCGCTGGCGCGGGCCGTTGCACATGCCGCGCCCGAGGACCATCGCCGTCTTGCGGCCAGCACCGCGGCCCTGATCCGCCTGACCGATCCCGCCGCCGCCGATGCGCTGGAGGAGCTGATCGAGCTGTTGGAGACCCGTACCGATCTGCTGCGTCAGCCGGTTTCCGCGATCCTCGATGAGGCCGAGGCGCTGCCGGATGACAGCCCCGCCCGTGCGGACCTGCTGGCCCGCGCGCAGGACCGGCTGACCTATCACCTGCTGCACGACACCCGACTGGCCGCCGGAGCCGCTGCCGTGGCCGGAGAGGAGGAGCAGGAGGAGGTGATCGCCACGCTTCTGGCGCAGGCCCGTCGCCTGATCCGCCTGCGCAACGATCTGATCGACCCGACGCGGCCCAACTCGCCGGCGCTGCGCTTCGTGTCCGTGCTGCATGCCAGCCTGCTGACGCTTGGTGTCAGCGAGGATGCGGTGCCGGAAGTCCGGGAACTGCGCGCTATCATGTCGGAGGTCTGCAGCGCCGTTGCATTGGCCGGACAACGCCCGCCGACGGCGATCTTCGCGGGCGCTTTCGGGGCTGCTTCCGGGCTGGCAGGGCAAAGCGCAGCGGGCATCCATCAGGCGGCCGATTGTCTCGAACTGCTCAATGCGGCCATTGCCAATGACGATCAGTCCGTCACCGGCAGCGCCGACTGCTCGCGCGAGCTGGAGCGCATGTTGCAGGGGCGGGCTTTCGTGGCGGAAGCCGCACAGGGCTTTCTGGAAAGCACGGTCGCGCAGCTGCCGGTGATCGGCCCGCTGGTCTCGACCGTGATCGGCTGGTTCTCGACCGAGTGACCCCTCGTCAGCGATGGCGGCCACTGCTATAGCCTGTGGATAAATGCGGCGGGCAAAGCCGCGGGGACAACAGGAATAAAGGAGGCAGGGGCGATGGCAGCACCCTATGCCTGCAACCCGGATGAAAGCCGTGGCAGGCTGTTCACAGAGGAGGAGAGCGCCTTTCGCTCGCCCTTTCAGCGGGATCGTGACCGGATCATCCATGCGGGCGCGTTTCGCAGGCTCAAGCACAAGACACAGGTCTTTGTGGAACATGAGGGCGACTATTTCCGCACCCGCCTGACCCATTCGATCGAGGTGGCGCAGGTGGCGCGCACCATCGCCCGCGCCCTTGGGCTGAACGAGGACCTGACCGAGGCGGTGGCGCTGGCCCATGATTTGGGTCACACGCCCTTTGGCCATACCGGCGAGGATGCGTTGAACGCCCTGATGGCCCCCTATGGCGGGTTTGATCACAACGCGCAGGCGCTGAAGATCGTGACTTCGCTGGAGCGGAATTATGCAGGCTTTGACGGGCTGAACCTGACATGGGAAACGCTGGAAGGGATCGCCAAGCACAATGGCCCGGTGCCCGCGCCGCTGCCCTTCGCGCTGGCTGACTACAACGCCCGTCACGATCTGGAACTGCACACCCATGCCAGCGGCGAGGCGCAGGTCGCCGCCGTGTCGGACGACGTGGCCTATAACAACCACGACCTTGCCGACGGGCTGCGCGCGGGCCTCTTTACCGATGCCGAGGCGGCGGAGCTGCCCATTGTGGGCGCGGCCTATGCAGAGGTGGACCGGGATTGGCCGGGGCTGGACAGGAAACGCCGCCGGGCCGAGGCGCTGCGGCGGGTCTTCGGGGTGATGGTGTCTGATGTGATCGACACATCGCGGGCGCGGCTGGCAGAAACGGCCCCGCAAAGCGTCGAAGAGCTTCGCGGCGCAGGGCGGCCCATGGTGCGGTTCTCGGAGGCGCTCTTTGCCGATCTGAAGGAGATCCGGGCGTTCCTGTTCTCGCGCATGTATCGCGCGCCCTCGGTGGTTGAGATGCGTAGCCGTGTGACGCGGGTGGTGGAGGAGCTTTTCCCGCTTTACATGGCGCGGCCCGAACTCCTGCCAGAGGAGTGGAAGCAGGACGTGGAAGCGGCCCGCGACGAGACCGCCCGCGCGCGGCTGGTCGCGGATTATATCGCCGGAATGACCGACCGATTTGCGCTGCAGCAGCATGGAGATCTTGTCGGAAACACGTGACAGGCGGCGCGGGGCGTGCTCTGCTTCTTGGCAAGAGTTGTCCCGAAAGGAGTTTTCGATGATCCGGATGATTGCATCGGTCTGTGTCCTGTCGCTGGCTGCAAGTGCTGTCATGGCCCAGAACCTGCCGCAGGGCCGCTACGAGCTGAATAGTTGCAGCGGCAACCCCTATTCCGATGGCGGGATGGAGCTGAACGGGCTTCAGATCCTGTTCTATGAAAGCGCCTGTACCGTGTCGAACCCGGAAGCGGTGCGCGGGATGGCAGGGGCCTGGCTTTATGACGCTCAATGTTCGGGCGAAGGTGAGACCTGGACCGCGCGTTACCTGATCATGCCGGGTTGGGAGAATGACGTGGTCTTCGTGCAGGAGCACTGGGCCGGGGTCTATGCCTATTGCGGGCCGGTGACGTCATACGAGCCGGAACCGCCTGCACCGGGCGGGGCCAGCAAGTAACGCGGTTTCGCCGCGCATCGCGCGTCGACCGGGGAACGGCCTTCCTCAACCTCCCGCTTCGCGGGAGGCCTCGTCAGGCCGTGTTGCCACGGGAATGTGGCCAGGGCGGTGCAGGGGTGGACGGTGCCGTCTGTGGCGCGGGTAGCAGGGGGCGCTGCCCCCGTCGCTTCGCTCCTCCCCCGAGGTATTTTTGCCAAGATGAAAGGGCGGGGTGGCTCGGTGATTGACCTTGGCGGTGCCCGTGATAAACCCGCGCCCAATCAGACAGGACCCGTGACATGACCCTTTTCGCCGATATCCGTGCGCTTGTGATCGAAAGCCTTGAGGCGCTGGCCTCGGACGGGGCGCTACCCGCCGGGCTCGACATGAAGAACGTCGCCGTGGAACCGCCGCGCGATGCGGCGCATGGGGATATGGCGACGAATGCGGCGATGGTGCTGGCGAAACCTGCGGGCATGAAGCCGCGAGACATTGCCGAGGCTCTGGCGGGCAAGCTGTCGGCGGATGACCGGATCGAGACGGCAGAGGTGGCGGGGCCAGGCTTTCTGAACCTGCGGCTGTCGGAGGCGACCTGGCGGGGCGTCATTGCCGGTGTGCTGGCGCAGGGCGCGGATTATGGCCGCTCCGGCATGGGGCAGGGACAGAAGGTCAACGTGGAATACGTGAGCGCCAACCCGACCGGGCCCCTGCATGTGGGCCATACGCGCGGCGCGGTGTTTGGAGATGCGCTGGCGAGCCTGCTGGATTTCGCCGGTCACGAGGTGACGCGCGAATACTACATCAACGATGGTGGCGCGCAGGTCGATGTGCTGGCACGCTCCGTCTACCTGCGTTACCTCGAAGCCCACGGGCAGGAGGTGGCGTTCGAGGATGGCACCTATCCGGGTGACTACCTGATCGAGGTGGGCGAGGCGCTGAAGGCCAGGGTGGGCGACGCTTATGTGGGTAAGCCCGAGGCCGATTGGCTGGTCCCGGTGCGCGACTATGCCACCGTTGCGATGATGGAGCTGATCCGCGAGGATCTGGCTGCGCTCGGCGTGAAGATGGACCTGTTCTATTCCGAGAAGTCGCTTTACGGGACTGGCCGGATCGAAGCGGCTATTGAAGACTTGCGCGGCAAGGGCCTGATCTACAAGGGTGTGCTGGAGCCGCCCAAGGGCAAGACGCCCGAGGATTGGGAGCCGCGCGAACAGACCCTGTTCAAATCGACCGACTACGGCGATGACGTGGATCGGCCGATCATGAAATCGGATGGGGCCTGGACCTATTTCGCCCCCGACATCGCCTATCACTATGACAAGGTGCAACGGGGCTTCGACGCACTCATCGACGTGTTCGGGGCCGACCATGGCGGCTATGTCAAGCGGATGAAGGCGGCTGTGTCGGCCCTGTCGTCGGGGCGGGTGCCGCTGGATATCAAGCTGACGCAGCTGGTGAAGCTCTACCAGAACGGGCAGCCCTTCAAGATGTCCAAGCGCGCGGGCACCTTCGTGACGTTGCGCGATGTGGTCGATCTGGTGGGGGCGGACGTGACGCGCTTCGTCATGCTGACCCGCAAGAACGACGCGCCCTTGGATTTCGACCTGGATAAAGTGCGCGAGCAATCCAAGGATAACCCTGTTTTCTACGTGCAATACGCGCACGCCCGGATCTGTTCGGTGCAGCGCAAGGCGGCAGAGGCCGGGATTGCCGCCGATGCGTCCGACCTGTCTTCCATCGCCCATCCGGCAGAGTTTGCACTGGCGGCGAAGCTGGCGGAATGGCCGCGCCTGGTGGAGATTGCGGCCACCAGCCACGAACCGCATCGGGTGGCCTTCTACCTCTATGACCTGGCCAGCGAGTTCCACGGGCTGTGGAACAAGGGGAACGCCGAACCGGCCCTGCGCTTCCTGCAGGAGGAAGACCCTGTTGCATCGAAAGCAAAACTTGCCCTCATCGGTGCCGTTCAGGTTGTTATTTCCAACGGTCTTGGTATCTTGGGCGTGACACCGGTCGAAGAAATGCGCTGAGGGCAGCCCCGAACATAACGGGGCGTTCATCGAAAAAGCGAAGGCCGGGGATCGAGCAGGCTATGAAATACCCGGTATGCCGCGCCTTTTGCGGACTGCCCATGCCGGGAAGCGAGGGCAGGCATGGCAGATATTGAGTATTATGATGAACCCGCGTCCCGGTATGACACCGAGGGCGCAACCGCCGCGTCGGGCATGTCCATTATCGTCAACTGGATCGGCGCGTTGATGTCGGTGGCGCTGATCGTCGGGCTGGCGATCTGGGCCTGGCAGCTGACGGTGCGCGATGTCTCCGGCGTGCCGGTGATCCGGGCGCTGGAAGGGCCGATGCGGGTGGCCCCGGAAAACCCCGGCGGCACCGTGGCAGACCATCAGGGGCTGGCGGTGAACCGCATTACGGAAGGGGCGGAGGCCGCGCCGGCCGCCGATCGGATCGTGCTGGCCCCGGCGCCGCTGGATATCGAAGAGATCGACCTGAGCTCTGCCAGCCTTCCGGCGGACAGCACCGCGCCTGCAGACAGCGCGGGCGAGGAAACGCTGGCGCTGATCGACCGGCTTCTGGAAGAGGCCACGCCGCTGGAACCGCTTGACCCCGTGGCCGAGCCCGAGGTTGCCGCAGCCGAAAACCCGGTGGAGGCCGCCGTTGCAGAGGCGCTTGCGGGGTCGCCGCGCCCGGTGATCGAGGTGATCTCCGCCTCCATCCCCGGTGTCAGCCGTTCGCTGAGGCCGCTGAGCCGCCCGGAAGAAGTGGTGCTTGTGGCGTCGCTGGACCCGGCCGCACCCGTGGCCACGCCATCCGCGTCCGCTGATGTGACCGAGCTTGACCCGGAAGGGCTGGCGACGGGCACCCGGCTGGTGCAGCTCGGGGCTTTTGACGATGCGGAGACCGCGCGCGAGGAATGGGCACGGCTGGCCCGGCTTTACCCGGATTTCTTCCGCGACAAGGATCGGGTGGTGCAGCGGGCGGTGTCGGGCGGGCGGGCCTTCTTCCGCCTGCGCGCGCATGGGTTCGATGACCTGTCGGATGCCCGCCGTTTCTGCACGGCTCTGAATGCGCAGGGCGCGCCCTGTATCCCCGTGACCGTGCGTTAAGCCCCCGTGCACGCCGCGAAAAGCGCCACGATCCTCGGCTGTCTCGGCCCGCGCCTGTCGCGTGCGGAGGCGGCGTTCTTCGCGGATGTGGCCCCGGTGGGGTTCATCCTCTTTGCCCGCAACGTGGACACGCCGGATCAGGTGCGGCGGCTGACCGGCGATCTGCGTGACGCCGTGGGCTGGAATGCGCCGATTTTCGTCGATCAGGAAGGGGGCCGGGTGCAGCGCCTGCGCGCGCCGCATTGGCGCGAATGGCTGCCGCCCTTGGATCAGGTGGCCAAGGCGGGACCGGAGCGCGCGGCGCGGTCGATGTATCTGCGCAGCTATCTTATCGGGCGGGAACATCTGGCGCTTGGCATCGACGGCAATTGCGCGCCCTGTGCGGATATCGCGCGGGACCAGACGCACCCGTTTCTGCGCAATCGCTGCTACGGGGAAGATGCTGAAACCGTTGTGAAAATTTCGCGCGCCGTGGCCGAGGGACTGTCGGATGCCGGGGTGTTTCCGGTGATGAAGCATATGCCGGGCCATGGGCTGGGAACGCTCGACAGCCATCATGAGTTGCCGCATGTGACCGCCGCGCGAGAGGCGCTGGACAGGACGGATTTTGCCGCCTTCCGGGCGCTGAACGATCTGCATTGGGGCATGAGCGCGCATCTGGTCTTTGACCGGATCGACCCCGATGCCCCCGCAACGCTCAGCCCTGTGATGATCCGGCTGATCCGCGAGGAGATCGGGTTTGACGGGCTGCTGATGACCGACGACCTGTCGATGAACGCGCTGCCGGGCGGGATCGGCGACCGGGCGGCCGGGGCGATAGCCGCAGGCTGTGACGTGGCGCTGCATTGCAACGGCAAGCGCGAGGAGATGGATCAGGTCGTCGCGGCGACGGGGCGGTTGGGGGAAGCCGCTTCGAAGCGGCTTGGTCGCGCCCTTGGCAGCCGTCGCCACGCCAGTGATCTGTCCGAGGCGGAGGCACTGGCAGAGCTGTCAGCGCTTCTGGCATAGGGGCTGGCCTGACACACCCGTTCCGGCGGAAAACGCGATTTCGAAATCGCGTCCCCGCGCCCCATGCCCGATCTTGACATTCCCCTGCCATCCCCGGACTTTATCCCCCTTCACCATGGACCGCGCCCCGGATGTCAGACAGCACAGATCGCCAGCCAGAGGATCTTTGGGAAACCGTCGCCGAACGGCGCGCGGCGGAGGCCTTGATCGTCGATGTCGACGGCTTTGAAGGCCCGCTCGACGTGCTCTTGACGCTGAGCCGCACGCAAAAGGTGGACCTGCGCAAGATCTCGGTTCTGAAACTGGCCGAGCAATACCTGGCCTTCGTCGAAAAGGCCCGCTCGCTTCGTATCGAACTGGCCGCCGATTACCTTGTGATGGCGGCCTGGCTGGCCTTCCTGAAATCCCGCTTGCTGCTGCCCCCCGACCCTGCCGAGGAGGGCCCGACCGGCGAGGAACTGGCCGCCCATCTGGCCTTCCAGCTCGAACGCCTGCAAGCCATGCGCGACCGGGCCGCGCGGATCATGGCGCGCGATCAGCTTGGCAAGGACCGCTTCGTGCGCGGCCTGCCCGAGCGGGTGGAAACCGCGCGCAGGACGCGTTTCACCGCCTCGCTGCTGGACCTGATGCAGGCCTATGCCCGCACCCGCACCCGCGATGATTTCCGCCCCTTCGTGCTGGACCGCGAATCCATCTTCACCATGGAGGCGGCCCTGGACCGGATGCGGGGCATGATCGGCTTTTCCGGGGACTGGGTCGATATCTCGACCTTCATTCCCGATGGCTGGCGGCGCGACCCGATGAAACGCCGCTCTGCCACCGCCTCGACCTTCGCCGCTTCGCTGGAGCTGGTGAAGGCGGGCAAGGCGACCCTTCGCCAGACCGAGACATTCGCGCCGATCCACCTGAAAGCAAGAGGCCCCGATGACCGCTGAGGACCCGGATATCGAGCGGGACACCCCGATTGAAGAGGAGCAGGAAGACAGCCTCTTTCAGGCCCCGCCGCTCGCGGAACAGGAACGCATGGTCGAGGCGATGCTCTTTGCGTCGAGCGAGCCGCTGACCACCCGCGCCATGCAGGACCGCATGCCCCATGGCTGCGACGCGGCAGAGGCCATGGTGCTGCTGCGCCGCCGCTATCAGGGCAGGGGGGTCAACGTGGCCCGCGTGGGCGATGCCTGGGCCATTCGCACCGCGCCCGACCTCTCGTTCCTGATGAGCCGCGAGACGGTGGAAACCCGCAAGCTCAGCCGGGCGGCCATCGAAACGCTGGCCATCATCGCCTACCATCAGCCCTGCACCCGCGCCGAGATCGAGGAAATCCGGGGCGTGTCCGTCAGCCGGGGCACCATCGACCAGCTGATCGAGATGGAGTGGATCCGCTTCGGCCGTCGCAAGATGACGCCGGGCCGGCCCGTGACCTATGTAGTGACACCCCAGTTCCTCGATCATTTCGGGCTGGAAACCACCCGCGACCTGCCGGGCCTGAAAGAGCTGCGCGAAGCGGGCCTTCTGGACAACCGCCCGCCACCCGGCATGTTTCCCGGCCCCGATGACAGCGGTGAAGACGATGCACTGGACCCAGGTCCGGGGCAGGAGGACATGTTCGGCCCCTGAACGTCCGGATTGCCCCAATTCTGCCATGGAATCGTGCCAGGCTGGACAAAACAACCAGATTCGAGGCAGACCCATGGACCGTATCATCAACATGATCCTCAACCGCCTGCTCCGGCGCGTGATCAATCGCGGCGTCGATGCCGGGGTGAATGCCGCCTTCGGCAACCGCGATGACGATCAGATGACCCCCGATCAGCGCCAGGCCATCCAGCGCAACACGCAGCGCGCGCGTCAGGCAACCCGGCTGGCCAGCCGGATGACCCGTCTCTGACCTATTTCTATCGTTTATTCGGTGCATTGGTGCTGGCGCCCTCGGGCGCTGCGTGCCATTGTGCCGCCGCGCCTTTCTAACAGGAGAGATCCCTTATGCTCCGGCCCCATTTTTACCTGTCCATTGCCCTTCTGTCTCTGACCTCTGCACCTGCCTTCGCTCAGCAGGAACCCACGCCCGAGGAACTGGCGATCCGCGCCGCGTCCCCCGGCGTCATCGTGAACGAGGAGACCGGGGAGTATACCGCCATCGAACTGGAGCTTCAGGGCTGCCGGATCGTGCAGACGCTGATGACCAACCAGGGTTATACTCTGGGCGGCCCGGTCGGCGTTCAGGTGCTGCGCATGGATCTGCGCGACCTTGATCCGCTGACCGGCATCCTGCCCGCCGAAGACACGGTGAATGGCCATACCCGTGTGATGCTGATGCCCTCGCAATCCGCGTGGGAGGCGATCCAGACCGCCGGTGGCATCTTCTCGGATATGCGCACCGCCGCCGCTGAACAGGGCGATCAGGAAAACCCCGACGCGATCAACGGTGCCCGCACCCTGCGCACCCGCGCGCAGCGCATGTTCTCGGCCGATGCGGTGCTTGGCAATTTCGGTCCCGTCATGGCGCGTACCCATGTGCTGCAGATGCGCGGCGACCGGGGTGAGCTGATCTACCCGCTGGTCGCGCCGATGCAGATCACCCTGGACCCGGAGGCCGCCGATGCGGCGCTGGCCACGATCAATGACCTGCGCGCCGGGCCCTGTGCGCCCGAGGATGGCATTTCCGCCGAGCCGGAGCCGCAGCCCGAAGTGGGTGCGGACGAAGATGGCGAAGCCACTGAATAGGGCAGAAACTCCTTGCGCCGGGGCCCGGTTCCGGCGCAACTTTTCCGTGTTTTATGACGGAAAAGGAATTCACCATGTTTCGATTTGCCCTGCTGGCGGCTGCCATGGCGCTCGCCAGCCCCGCCGCGGCCTTCCCGCGCGTCTATTTCTTCTGCATGATTGACGACCAGTCGCCCCCTTATATCCGTGTGGGGCCGATGTCGCCCAATCAGACCGAGGCACGGTTTCTCTATCCCCCCGCCCATGACGGCGCGCGGCGGGAGCATGACATGCTCTGGATCGGTGAGACTGCCTCGGGCGAGATCCGCTATCACGCGGGTGATCTGTCGCTGGACCTCGCGGCCGAGGATACTTCGTTGCAGGTTGGGGATACGGTCCTCCCCTGTACGATGCTTGAACTGCCACAGGAACACCCGCGCGGCGACTACCCGGCTTTAGCGCTCTCTGTCGGCGGAGCCGTGCATTCAGGCCCCGAAGCGGATCAGCCCGTATTGGCTGAGATAGCAACGGGAACCCGGCTCTACCTCCGGTCCCGCTCGGAGGACGAGACCGACGGATATCCCTGGTTTGAACTCTACGACCCGACCGGGCCGGCAGGGTATGTGTGGGGCGGAGATATTTGCCCCGGTTTCGAACCGCTGGATGGCGCGCTGCCCTCCTGCGATCAATGACTTGAAAAGGACATTCTGAAAGCGCTTGATCCCTCTCGTTGCGGCGTTGGTGATGCTGGCCCTGCCAGCGGCTGCACAAACCCGGTTCGACTGCGGTCCGCTTGGCGATGGCAGCTATATCGTCACCATTGATCCGGCCATGGCGGACCGGGCAGAGGCCCGCTTTACCATGGGCATGGATTCTGGCGGTGGCGCCACCAGCCCGGCCACGCTGCTGACAGCCGCGCCGACCGGATCGGGCTTTCGCTATGTGGGCCCCAATATGGAACTGCGCGGGCAGGGCAATATGGCCGAGCTTCAGGTCGAGGACATGATGCTGGTCTGCCAGACGGTCAGCGCGGGCGGCGGGGCCTTCCCGGTGCAGGCGCGGTCCTGGGGCGGCAATGTGCGCGTGGGGCCGGGCATGGAATATGACCGCATCGGCAGCTTCGCGGAGGGCGACGACCTGATGATCGTTGCCAATACCGGCGTGATGATGAACGGCTACCCCTGGTTCGAGGTGCGCGACATGGAAGGCGCGGGCGGGTTCCATTGGGGCGGCATCATCTGCTGGACCACGGTGCCGGTGGATGGCGTGTTCCAGTCCTGCCCATAGGGCCAGAGGGGAAAGCGGCCCTGACCGGGCCGCGATCCTTCAGTTTCCGAACCGGGCGCTGAATTCCTGCATCATCCCGCCCCAGGCCTGAAACGCGGCGGCGGGATCGGCGGCAGGGGCACTGTGGCTCAGCACAAGCCAGCCATCACCGCCGACGCTGACGCTGCCCCCCAGACCGGCGGCCTGCCAGTCTGCTGCGGCGTCGCCACCCGAAGGCGGCGGGGCCACGGCCTGAAAGCTGAGCGTGCTGCAATTGCTGCCGCTGCTGCTGCAATCGGGGCCGGAGGCCATGGCGACATAGCTTGCGGTGCCAGCCTCGCCGAAGATGGTCAGGCTGCCGCCCGCATCCTCCATCCGGGCCGGGCCAAGCAGCATCGCCTGACCCAGAAGATCCCCCGGCGCGGTCTGTGCCGACAGCGGTGTCGCCAGCAGGGCCAGCCCTGCAATCCAGATACGCATCATCTCTGATCTCCCTTTGTGTTCGGGTGTCACTGCGTCAGGTGGCTGTTGAACTCCGCCAGAGTCAGCCGCCAGATGTCGAAACTGTCCGCAAAGTTCTGCCGGGTGACGCCGAAGTCTATGTTGACGCTCCAATGCAGGATCACGCTGCCGCTGCGGGCCACATAGGCCGCGCCGAACCGCTGATCCTCGTTCCACTGGTTCAGCAGGGTCAACCCGTTGCGTTCGGTGGTGAAGGTCGCAAAGAACTGAAGGGAATCGCAGGCCCCGTCCTCGCAGCCATACATCAGGATGCCATAATTGTTGCCCTCGATCGTGCCGGTCATCATCGGCTGACCGTTGTTCGAGGCTTCCATCTGCGCCGGGCCGAAACCTTGCGCGACGCTCATGATATCCTGGGGGGTGTTGCCCAACATCTGGGCATGGGCCGGGGCGGCGAGTGAAATGGCTATGGCGGTGGCGGCAAACATGCGTCTCATGGGCAATCCTCTGGCTATGACGTGAAACTCAATACGCCAAGGGTAGGCCCGGACCGCTGGCCTGTCAAAACGCAATTCCCGAACCCGGACCGGAAAAGCAAAAGGGCGCCACGCGGGCGCCCTTTTCGTTGTTCTGTCTGCCGCGATCAGCAGCTGTAGTACATCTTGTACTCGATCGGGTGCGGGCAGTGTTCGAAGGCGTAGACCTCGTCCCACTTCAGCTCCAGGTAGCCCTCGATCTGGTCCTTGGTGAACACGTCGCCTTTCAGCAGGAAGTCGTGATCGGCTTCCAGGTTTTCCAGGGCTTCGCGCAAGCTTGCGCAGACGGTCGGGATGCCGGCCAGTTCCTCGGGCGGCAGGTCGTAGAGGTCCTTGTCGGACGCTTCGCCCGGATGGATCTTGTTCTCGATCCCGTCGAGGCCAGCCATCAGCAGCGCCGCGAAGCACAGGTAGGGGTTGGCGGCCGGATCGGGGAAACGGGCCTCGACGCGCTTGGCCTTCGGCGATTCCGCCCACGGGATACGCACGCAGCCGGACCGGTTGCGGGCCGAATACGCACGCAGAACCGGGGCCTCGAAGCCGGGGATCAGGCGCTTGTAGGAGTTGGTCGACGGGTTGGTGAAGGCATTGAGCGTCTTGGCATGCTTCAGGATGCCGCCGATGAAGTACAGGGCTTCGTCGGACAGGTCGGCATACTTGTCGCCCGCGAACAGCGGCTTGCCGTCCTTCCAGATCGACATGTTCACATGCATGCCGGTGCCGTTGTCGCCGGAAATCGGCTTGGGCATGAAGGTGGCGGATTTGCCATAGGCGTGGGCCACGTTGTGGATCACGTATTTGTATTTCTGCAGCTCGTCGGCCTGCTTGGTGAGCGAGCCGAAGATCAGGCCAAGCTCGTGCTGACAGGACGCCACCTCGTGGTGGTGCTTGTCGACCTTCATGCCGATCCGCTTCATGGTGGACAGCATTTCCGAGCGCAGGTCCTGCGCCGCGTCGGTCGGGTTCACGGGGAAGTAGCCGCCCTTGATGCCGGGGCGGTGGCCCATGTTGCCCATCTCGTATTCGCTGTCCGAGTTCCAGGCCGCGTCCTGTGCGTCAACCTCGAACGAGACCTTGTTCATCTCGACCGAGAAGCGCACGTCGTCGAACAGGAAGAATTCCGCTTCGGGACCGAAATAGGAGGTGTCGCCGATGCCCGAGGAGATCAGGTAGGCTTCGGCCTTCTGCGCGGTGCCGCGCGGGTCGCGGGAATAGGGCTCGCCGGTGTCGGGCTCGACCACGGTGCAGTGAATGCACAGCGTCTTTTCCGCGTAGAACGGGTCGATATAGGCGCTGTCGGTGTCGGGCATCAGCTTCATGTCCGACTGTTCGATGGACTTCCAGCCAGCGATGGAGGAGCCGTCGAACATGAACCCTTCTTCGAGGAAGTCCTCATCGACCTGATCGGCCATCACGGTGACGTGTTGCAGCTTGCCGCGCGGGTCGGTGAAGCGGATATCGACATATTCGATGTCTTCTTCCCGGATCAGGTTCAGAACGTTTTCGTTGCTCATGTCCAAGTGTCCTTGAGAGTAGTTGACTGTTGGTAAGGGGAAAGCGCCGCTCAGAGAGCGTCTTCGCCGCTTTCGCCCGTGCGGATGCGGATCGCCTGTTCGACGGACGAGACGAAAATCTTGCCGTCGCCGATCTTGTCGGTCTTGGCTGCGTCCACGATCGCTTCGATCGCGCCGTCAACCATGTCATCGGACAGGACAACGTCGATTTTCACCTTGGGCAGGAAGTCGACCACATATTCCGCGCCGCGATACAGCTCGGTATGGCCCTTCTGACGTCCGAAACCCTTGACCTCGGTGACGCTGAGGCCCTGGATGCCAATCTCCTGAAGGGCCTCTTTCACCTCGTCCAGTTTGAACGGCTTGATGATGGCTTCGATCTTTTTCATGTCTGCCGACTCCTCTGGCCCGAGTATTGCAGGCCCGTGACACCACTTTCCCGATGGGGTCGCAATCGGGTAGCGTGACACAGGGGGGCTTGCTGTCCGGGAATCCGCAGCGACCGCCCAATATCAACGCAATGCGCACAAAAAATGTGCACTGTGAAAACTCATGATCGCCAAGGGGCCATACCGGCATGACCGAGCTGCTGACCGCCGCACAGATGCGGAGCCTGGAAACCGCCGCGATGGAGACCGGCCCGGTCACCGGACAGGAGCTGATGGAACGCGCCGGGGCAGGGGTTGTCGCGGCGCTGCTTGCCCATTGGCCCGAGCTTCGGGCGGGGTCGTTCCGGGCGCTGGTGCTCTGTGGTCCCGGCAACAATGGCGGCGACGGGTTCGTCATTGCCCGGCTGCTGCATCAGGCGGGCTGGACGGTCACGCTGCATCTTTTCGGTGATCCCGACCGCTTGCCGCCGGATGCCGCGCTGAATTGCAGCCGTTGGCAGGCGCTTGGCGAGGTGCGGCCCTGGGATGGCGAGGCGATTGCCGGGGCACGGGCCGATCTGGTTGTCGATGCGGTGTTCGGCGCGGGCCTGACCCGGCCGGTGCCGCATGAGATCGTTTCGCCCATGGTGATCGGCATGGGGCATCGCGGGCGAAGCTGCCGCAAGCTTGCCGTCGATAGTCCCACGGGGCTGTGCATGGATAGCGGCCGCGTGCTGGTCGACAGCGAGGCCGGACTGCCCAATGCCGACCTCACGGTGACCTTCCACCGTGCCCGGCCGGGGCACTACCTGGCCAGCGGCCCGGCGGCCTGCGGGGCGGTTGTGGTCGCCGATATCGGGCTGC
>NZ_JASHJX010000010.1 GCF_030732985.1 Nioella sp. MMSF_3534 | reverse complement strand
CCCGTACACCCCTCGTGCATACGGGAAGGCGGTTTCGCCGCCTGTCGGCGTCGACCCGCTCGCGACCGTTCCGGTCGCGCATGGGGGCTCTGCCCCCGTCGCCTGTCGGCGACTCCCCCGAGGTATTTTCGCCAAGATGAAAGGCAATCAGCGCTGTCCCAGACGGGCCGCCCCGAACGCGCTGATGACGAGCAGGCCGGCTGCCGTGGCAAGGCACATCGGCAGGCCGCCGATCTGGTAGCTTGCCCCCGACAGAACCGTTCCCAGAAGCCTGCCCGCCGCGTTCGACATGTAGTAGAAGCCGACATCCATGGTCACCCGGTCATCGTTGGTCAGGGCCAGGATGAGGTAGGAATGAAGAGCGGAATTCACCGCGAAGATGGCCCCGAAGAGCAGCAGCCCCGCGACCACCGTTGCCGTGAGCCATGGGGCCGGGGCGTCCACGAGGGCCGTGAGACCTGCGAGCAACGCCGGGACGGCAACAAGCGCCATGGCCCAACGGCTTGCGGCACGGATCAACTGTCCGGTGGGGCGGTCTGCGGCGCGCATCAGTTTCGGGGCCGACGCCTGCACCGCGCCATAGAGGATGATCCAGATCGCCATGAAGCTTCCGATCAGGAAGAAGGCGGTGCGGTTGCCCGCCTCTGACCCGTCCGACAGGACCGCATAGAAGTAGATCGGGATGCCGACCACGAACCAGACGTCGCGGGCGCCGAACAGGAACAGCCGGGCGAAGCTCAGCCAGTTGATGTCGCGGTTTTTCGAAAAGACCTCGCGGAATTTCGCGTCCTTGCGGCCCGTGGGCAGGCCGGGGGGCATGCGCCAGACCACCGCCATCAGGATCGCGGCCAGAAGCACCGCCATCCCCGCCACCGAGGCGGTGAACCCGAAAAGGCCCAGAAGCGCCGCGCCGAGGAAGAAGCCGAGCCCCTTCACCGCGTTCTTCGATCCGGTCAGCAGCGCCACCCACCGAAAGAGGCCGCCCTGCCCTTTCGGAGCCAGAAGCTTGACCGCTGATTTCGACGACATCTTGGCCAGATCCTTGGCCACGCCCGAGGCCCCCTGCACCGCCATCACGAAGGCGACCGAGGCGGCGATGGACCAGGCGGGGTCGAGCTGCGTCAGCGCCACGAGCGCCACAACCTGCAGCGACAGGCCCGCATAGAGCGTCGAGGTGAGACCGAAACGGGCGGCGATCCAGCCCGCGCTGAGGTTCGTCACCACGCCCGCGATCTCGTAGAGCACGAAGAGATAGGCCAGCTGCACCGGCGAAAAGCCCAGCGTGTGGAAATGCAGGAGCACCAGCATCCTGAGCGCCCCGTCGGTCAGCATGAAGGCCCAATAGGCCGCCGTCACCGCGATATAGGCGGCAAGGCCCTGCGGCTGGCTCACAGGCTTGCCCCCACCATGAAGGCCACGTCGGCAAGGCGGTGCGCGTAGCCCCATTCGTTGTCGTACCAGGCGTAGATTTTCAGCTGCGTGCCGTTCACCACCATGGTCGAGGGCGCGTCCACGATCGTGGATCGGGGGTCGTTCGTGTAGTCGGCGCTGACCAAAGGCCGGGTTTCATAGCCGAGGATGCCGTTCAGATCGCCCTCGGACGCGGCTTTGAAGGCGGCGTTGACCTCTTCGACCGTCACGGGGCGGTCGAGCTCGAACACCATGTCGGTGAGCGAGGCGTTGAGCAGCGGCACGCGCACGGCGTGGCCGTTCAGTTTGCCGGTCAGTTCGGGATAGATGAGCGTGATCGCGGTGGCGCTGCCCGTGGTGGTGGGGATCAGGGAGTTCAGGGCCGAGCGGGCGCGGCGCAGGTCTTTTGCCGGGCGGTCCACGATGGTTTGCGTGTTGGTCACGTCGTGGATCGTGGTGATGGAGCCGTGCTTTATGCCGAAGGTTTCATGCACGACCTTCACGACCGGGGCGATGCAGTTCGTCGTGCAGCTGGCGGCGGTCACGATGCGGTGCTGTGCCGGGTCGTAATCGTGATTGTTCACGCCGTAGACGATGTTGGCCGTGGGGCCGTCCTTGACCGGGGCGGAGACGACGACCTTCTTCACGCCTGCCGCGAAATAGGGGGCGAGTTTCGCTTCTGTCTTGAAGGCGCCGGTGCAGTCGATGACCACGTCGACGCCATCGAGCGGCAGGTTTTCCAGCACGCGTTCGTTCAGCACAGGCAGGCGGGTGCCGTCGATGGTGAGGCTGTCGGCGTCATGGCTGAACCGGGCGTCCCACCGGCCATGGACGGTGTCGAATTCCAGCAGATGCGCGTGCATTTCCGGGTCGCCCGTGGCGTCGTTGATCCAGGCGATCTTCGCGCCGCGTTCCAGCAGCGGGCGCAGGGCGAGTTTTCCCATGCGGCCGAGGCCATTGAGGGCGTAGGTGGTCATTCGGTGGCTCCTTCGGAGGCGATGTCGTCGAGTTGGGATTGCAGCGACACGGCATCGAGCGCGTCGAGCGGCAGGGCGGTGAAGGCGGCGATGCGGTTCTTCAGAAGCCCGTAGGTCTGCTGGAAGGCGAGCATCCGTTGCGCCTCGGTTCCCTCTGCCTTCACCGGGTCGGGCAGGCCCCAATGGGCGGTGATCGGCTGGCCCGGCCATGGCGGGCAGTCCTCATTCGCGGCACGGTCGCAGACGGTGAAGACGAAGTCGAGCGCGGGGGCGCTTTCGCCCTGGAATTCCGACACACTCTTGGCGCGCAAGCCGGTCACGTCGTGGCCCTTTTGGGCCAGCATGTCCACGGCCATCGGGTTCAGTTCCGAATAGGGCTGCGTTCCGGCGGAATGGACGGTGAAGCGGCCCGCGCCCATGTCGCGCAGCAGGGTTTCGGCAATGATCGACCGGGCGGAATTGCCGGTGCAGATGAACAGAACGCTATAGGTCTTGTCGGGCATGGTCCCGGCTCCTTTCGCGGGAAGGGTCATGGCGGGCGGGCAGATGTCGGGGCGGCCCCGGCAGCAGTCGGAGAACAGGAAATCGACGAGGCCCTGAGCCGTGCCCGTATCAGCGCGGTAAAGGAGCGACGTACCCGCGCGGGTCTGGGTGATCAGCCCCGCCTCGCGCAGCGCGGCAAGATGGGCCGACGCGGTGGAGGGTTTGAGGCCAAGCGCAGCCGTGATTTCGCCCGCCGGAACCGCGTCGGGATAGCGGCGCATGAGCAGCCGGAAAATGGCGTTGCGTCCGCCATGGGCGAGGGTGGCGAGCTGGTCGAGTTCTTTTTCCATATTTCGTGAATTACCGAAATAGATGAGTCGCGCAAGCCCCCTGCCCCGCGATCCGACTGATTTCATGAAAGTTTCACATTGAGAAGCGAGATATTTCAAGCTGGATACTTTAAGCTTGAAATATATATCCACCTTGCTAGCCTCTGATCAGACCCGAGTCTCTCGGCGGTACATCTGGGGAAGGATCACATGAAGATCATCTGTCTCGGCGGCGGTCCTGCGGGGCTCTATTTCGCGATCAGCATGAAGCTGCGCGACCCCTCGCACGAGGTGACGGTGGTGGAGCGCAACCGCGCCAATGACACGTTCGGCTGGGGCGTGGTGCTGTCCGACGACGCGCTGGAACGGATGGAAACCAACGACCCGAAATCCACGCAAGCCATCCGCGATCACTTCGCCTATTGGGACGATATCGCCGTGATCCATGATGGGGTGCGCACGGTGTCCGGCGGGCATGGCTTTGCCGGGATCGGGCGCAAGCAGATGCTGATCCTGTTGCAGGACCGGGCGCGGGAGTTGGGCGTGAACCTGCAATTCGAGACCGAGTTCGGCTGTGCCGAGGAGTACCGTCACGACTATGACCTAGTGGTCGCCACGGACGGGATCAATTCACGTGTCCGCAACGAATATACGGACATTTTCCAGCCCGACATCGACACGCGGCTGTGCAAGTTCGTCTGGCTTGGCACGCATCAGAAATTCGACGACGCCTTTACCTTCATCTTCGAGAAGACCGAGCACGGCTGGATGTGGGCGCATGTCTACCAGTTCGACGATCAGACTGCGACCTTCATTGTCGAATGCCTGCCCGAGACCTGGGACGCCTGGGGTTTCGAGGACATGACCAAGGAGGAAACCGTCGAGACCTGCCGCAAGGTCTTTGAACGGCATCTGGACGGGCATGCCCTGATGTCCAACGCCGCCCATCTGCGTGGGTCTGCCGTCTGGATGCAGTTCCCGCGTGTGATCTGCGAGAAGTGGTACACCGGCAATGTGGTCCTGATGGGCGACGCCGCCGCGACCGGGCATTTTTCCATCGGGTCGGGATCGCGACTGGCTTTCGACAGTGCGATTGCTCTGGCCGAATACCTGCATTCGGAACCGACTATGGAACAGGCGTTTGAACGCTATCAGGAGGAGCGCCGGGTCGAGGTTCTGCGCCTGCAATCCGCTGCCCGGAACAGCCTGGAATGGTTCGAGGAAGTCGAACGCTATCTCGATCAGGACCCGGTACAGTTCAACTACAACCTGCTGACGCGATCGCAGCGGATTTCCCATGAAAACCTGCGCCTGCGCGACCCCGTGTGGCTGGAAAGCGCGGAACGCTGGTTCATGACCCAGGCCGGGCTGCCTGCCGGTGCGCCACACCGGACGCCGATGTTCACGCCTTTCCGCCTGCGCAACATGGCGCTGACGAACCGCGTCGTGGTGTCCCCCATGGCGCAGTACAAGGCCGTGGATGGCTGCCCGACCGACTGGCATTTCGTCCACTATGCCGAACGCGCCAAGGGCGGCGCCGGGCTGGTCTATACGGAAATGACCTGTGTCTCGCCCGAGGGCAGGATCACGCCGGGCTGTCCAGGGCTCTACGCGCCGGAGCATGAGGCGGCGTGGAAACGGCTGGTCGATTTTGTCCATGCCGAGACGGAGGCCAAGATCTGCTGCCAGATCGGGCATTCGGGCCGCAAGGGCTCCACCCAACTGGGGTGGGAGGAGATGGACGCGCCGCTGCCGGAGGGGAACTGGGAGACACTCTCGGCCTCGGCCATTCCGTGGTCGGACCGCAACCCGGCGCCGAAGGAAATGACCCGCGCGGATATGGACGCGGTAACGGCGCAGTTCGTGGCCGCGGTTGAGATGGCCGACCGGGCGGGCTTCGACATGATCGAGCTTCATGCCGCCCATGGTTACCTGATGTCCTCCTTCATCTCGCCCATGTCGAACCAGCGCGGCGATGACTACGGCGGATCGCTCGAAAACCGGATGCGCTACCCGCTGGAGGTGTTCGCGGCGATGCGCGCGGCATGGCCGGAGGAAAAACCCATGTCGGTCAGGATCTCCGCCAATGACTGGGTGGGTTCGGAGGGCGTGACCCCGGAGGAAGCGGTGGAGATCGCGCGGATGTTCCGGGAGGCCGGCGCCGATATCATCGACGTGTCAGCAGGTCAGACCAGCGTGGAGGCCGCGCCCGTCTATGGCCGCATGTTCCAGACGCCGTTTTCCAACCGCATCCGCAATGAGCTCCACATGCCCACCATGGCCGTGGGCAATATCTTTGAAACCGACCATGTGAACTCGATCCTGATGGCCGGGCGCGCGGACCTCGTCTGCCTTGCCCGCCCGCATCTGGCCGATCCCTACTGGACGCTGCATGCCGCCGTGGAATTGAACGACACCTCCGTGCACTGGCCCCTGCCCTATCTCGCGGGCCGCGATCAGGCCTACCGGTTGCAGGAGAAGAAAACGCAGGAGGAGATCCGGGCATGACCGAGCAGCGGCGCGTTCTGATCACCGGGGGCGGCACGGGGATAGGCCGGGCCATTGCCCATGCTTTCGCGGCGCAAGGCGATGCGGTGACGATTGCCGGGCGGCGGGAAGGACCGTTGCGGGAAACCGCAGAGGGCTTCGAGATCGAGATCGCGACCGCCGATGTGACGAAGGAAGAGGACGTGGCTGCGCTCTTTTCCCAACCCTTCGACGTGGTCATCGCCAATGCGGGCGCAGGCAAGGCGAAGAAGCTGGTCGACGTGTCGCTGGCCGACTGGCAGGCCACGATGGACGTGAACCTGACCGGCACCTTCCTGACCTTCCGCGAAGGCCTGCGCGTGATGCCAAAGGGCGGGCGGCTTATCGCCATTGCCTCAACCGCCGCGTTGCAGGGTGGGTCCAACATCGCGCCCTATTCGGCCTCCAAACACGGGGTGCTGGGGCTGGTGCGGTCCGTCGCCAAGGAAGTGGCCAAATCGGGCATTACCTGCAACGCGATCTGCCCCGGTTTCGTGGACACGGAAATGGCCGATGCCGCCGCGCAATCGGTCATGGACCGGTTCGACGTGCCGCTTGAGAAGGCGATTTCCATGATCACCAGCGGCAACCCCATGGCGCGGCTCATCGCGCCAGAGGAAGTGGCCGCCGCCGCGCTGTTTTTGGCGTCAGCGGGCGCAAGCTCGGTCAACGGGCATGCGCTGTCGGTTTCGGGGGGCGAGATCTGATGCGCGAAACCGACCTGCCCCATCGTCGTCTACGCACCTGGATCCGCCTTCTGCGGATGACGCGGGGCATGGAAAACCACCTGCGCGAATATCTGCGGGTGAACCACGACACCACCCTGCCCCGGTTCGACGTGATGGCGGCGCTCTACCGTGCGAAGGGGCCGATGAAGATGAGCGAGCTTTCAAGGCAGCTGCTGGTCTCGAACGGCAACGCCACGGCGGTTGTCGAACGGCTGGAGAAAGAGGGCCTCGCCCGCCGCGTCCCCGGTGAAGGTGACCGGCGCGTGGTGCTGGCGGAACTGACGGACAAGGGCCGCGACGTCTTCGCGGCGCAGGCATCCGAGCATCGGGGCGAGGTCGATCGGCTGTTTTCGATGCTGGGACATGAGGAACTGGACGCGCTGCGGGATATTCTGCACCGCGTGGAGGAGGCGAGCGATGGCCAAAATGGCTGACCTGAAACCGACGCATTTCGAATGGCAGCTGCGCGAGCGCATCGCGCGGGTGCGGCTGGCGCGGCCTGACCGCAAGAACCCCCTGACCTTCGACAGCTACGCGGAATTGCGCGACACGTTCCGGGCGCTGGCTTATGCCGAGGATGTGGATGTCGTTGTCTTCGCCTCGAACGAGGGCAATTTCTGTTCCGGCGGGGATGTGCATGACATCATCGGGCCGCTCACGAAGATGGACATGAAGGGCCTGCTGGCCTTCACCCGGATGACCGGCGATCTGGTCAAGGCCATGATCGGCTGCGGCAAACCCATCATCTCTGCCGTGGATGGCGTCGCTGTGGGCGCGGGCGCGATCATCACCATGGCCTCTGACATGCGTCTGGCGACGCCGGAGGCGAAATGCGCGTTCCTTTTTACCCGCGTGGGGCTGGCAGGCTGTGACATGGGGGCCTGCGCGATGCTGCCCCGGATCATTGGCCAGGGCCGCGCGGCGGAGCTGCTCTACACGGGCCGCACGATGCGGGCCGAGGAAGGGCTGGCCTGGGGGTATTGGAACGCGCTGCACCCGGCGGATCAGCTGGAAGACAAGGCGATGGAACTGGCCGAACGGCTGGCGGCGGGGCCGGTCTTTGCCCATGGGATCACCAAGACGCAGCTCAATCAGGAATGGAACATGGGGCTCGACCAAGCGATCGAGGCCGAGGCGCAGGCGCAGGCGATCTGCATGCAGACGGCGGATTTCGAACGCGCCTACCGGGCGTTTGTTGCGAAAGAAAAACCTGTGTTCAGGGGGGATTGATGGCGGACAGAACCTTCCTCGACTGGCCGTTTTTCGAGCCAAAGCACAGGGACTGGGCCGAGGGGCTGGATGCCTGGGCGGCAGAGGTCCGTGTCGATCATGATGACACGGATGCCGCTTGCCGGGGGCTGGTGAAGGCGCTTGGCGATGCTGGCTGGTTGCACCCGACCGCTGCGGGGGATGGCGAAAGGTTCGATGTGCGCACCCTGTGTCTCAGCCGCGAGACCTTGGCGCGCCATGACGGGCTGGCGGATTTTTCCTTTGCCATGCAAGGGCTTGGAACCGGGGCGATATCGCTTTTCGGCACGTCCTCGCAGAAAACCGAATGGCTGCCGCTGACGCGCACAGGTCAGGCGATTGCGGGCTTTGCGCTGACCGAACCGCAATCGGGGTCCGACGTGGCCAATTCCACCATGACGGCGGAGGAAGACGGCGACCACTTCGTTCTCAATGGCGAAAAGACGTGGATTTCCAATGGCGGCATTGCGGATGTCTACACCGTCTTTGCCCGCACTGGGGAAGCACCGGGAGCGCGGGGGCTGTCGGCCTTCGTGATGCCTGCCGACACGCCGGGACTGGAGATTGTTGAACGATTGGAAACAATCGCCCCCCACCCGCTAGCCCGCCTTCGGTTCAGCGATTGCCGCATCCCGAAATCCGCGCTGATCGGCGGGCTTGGCGAGGGCTTCAAGATCGCCATGTCGGTGCTCGATGTCTTCCGCTCCACCGTCGCGGCGGCGGCCCTGGGCTTTGCCCGCCGGGCGCTGGACGAGGCGCTGGCGCGGGTGTCCACCCGTCACGTGCAGGGGGCGCCCCTCTTCGATCTGCAAATGGTACAGGGCCATATCGCGATTATGGCGGTGGATGTGGATGCGGCGGCGCTGCTGGTCTACCGCGCCGCCTGGGCCAAGGATTCCGGCGCGGCGCGGATCACGCGAGAGGCGGCGATGGCGAAGCTCTTCTCCACCGATCAGGCGCAGAAGGTTATCGACAAGGCCCTGCAACTTCATGGCGGCGACGGGGTGAAATCCGGCGAAACCGTCGAGAAGCTCTACCGCGAAATCCGGGCGCTGCGCATCTACGAAGGCGCCTCGGACGTTCAGAAAGTCATCATCGCCCGCCAGGCCATGGCGGCATTCACGGGAGGCTTATGATGCTCGGACCGACGGCCCATACTGATACGTTTTCCCGCGACGGGCTGCCCCCGGAGGACCAGTGGCCGGACTTCTGTCTCGATGGTTTCACTTATCCTGACCACTTGAACGCCGGGTGGGAACTGACGGATTCCATGGTGGAAAAGGGGTTCGGAGACCACACGGCCCTGATCGGGAACGGGCGGCGGCGGACCTATAAGGAGCTGACGGACTGGACCAACCGGCTGGCGCATGTGCTGGTCGAGGATCTGGGCGTGAAGCCCGGCAACCGGGTGCTGATCCGCTCCGCCAACAACCCGGCCATGGTGGCGGCGTGGCTGGCGGCGACCAAGGCGGGCGCGGTGGTGGTCAACACCATGCCGATGCTGCGGGCGGGGGAGCTGACCAAGATCGTGGACAAGGCCGAGGTGCAGTTCGCGCTCTGCGATACGCGGCTGATGGAAGACATGATCGCCTGTGCCAAGACGAGCAAATACCTGAAATCGGTCGTGGGCTTCGACGGTACCGCCAACCATGACGCGGAGCTTGACCGGCTGGCGCTGACGAAGCCCGTGAAATTCGACGCGGTTCAGACCGGGCGCGATGACGTGGCGCTGCTTGGATTTACCAGCGGCAGCACGGGCGAGCCCAAGGCCACGATGCATTTCCACCGCGACCTGTTGATCATCGCGGATGGCTACGCGAAGGAGGTCTTGCAGGTAACGCCAGAGGACGTGTTCGTGGGTTCCCCCCCGCTTGCCTTCACCTTCGGGCTTGGCGGGCTGGCCATTTTCCCGCTCCGCTTCGGGGCGGCGGCGACTTTGCTGGAGAACGCCTCGCCGCCCAACATGATCGAGATCATCCAACAGTTTAAAGCCACGGTCTGCTTCACCGCCCCCACGGCCTACCGGGTCATGTTGCGCGCGATGGACGAAGGCGCGGACCTGTCCAGCTTGCGGGCGGCGGTCAGCGCGGGGGAAACGCTCCCTGCCCCGGTCTATGACGAGTGGATGGCGAAGACCGGCAAACCGATGCTCGACGGGATCGGCGCGACCGAAATGCTGCATATCTTCGTCACCAACCGCTTCGACGACCACCGCCCCGCCTGCACGGGCCGCCCGGTGACGGGCTATCAGGCGAAGGTGGTGGATGACGACATGGCCGAGGTGCCCCATGGCGAGATCGGGCGGCTGGCCGTGCGTGGGCCAACCGGGTGCCGCTACCTGAACGACCCGCGTCAGACCACCTATGTGCGCGACGGCTGGAACATCACCGGCGACAGTTTCACCATGGATGCGGACGGCTACCTGCATTTTGCCGCGCGCAATGACGACATGATCGTGTCGGCGGGCTACAACATCGCGGGGCCAGAGGTGGAGGCGGCGCTGCTGTCCCATGCCGCGGTGGCCGAATGCGCCGTGGTTGCGGCGCCGGACGAGGCAAGGGGCAGCATCGTGGAAGCGCATGTGGTGCTGGCGGAAGGGCATGAGGCCAGCCAGGCGCTGGTCGAGCTTCTGCAAAGCCATGTCAAAAGCACGATCGCGCCCTACAAGTACCCCCGCCGGGTGCAATTCATCGAGGCGCTGCCCAAAACCCCCACGGGCAAGATCCTGCGCTACAAGCTGCGCGAGGAGGGCTGATGCAGACCGTTTTCGTCCAGATCCGTTGCAAACCCGGCACCACCTATGACGTGGCCTTCGCCATCGTGCTGAAGGAAATCCACGCGGAACTCTATTCCACGAGCGGGGAATATGATCTTCTGGTGAAGCTCATCATTCCGAAGGGGGACGATATCGGCCGCTACATCAACGATGCCTTCCGCGACGTGGACGGGATCGAGCGGACATTGACGACGCTGACCTTCAAGGCATTCTGAGACAACGAACAACAGGGAGACACAGAATGAAACTCAAGACACTGGCACTGGCGGGGCTGATGGCCTCCACCTCCTCCATGGCGCTGGCCGACGGCGTCAGCATCGGCATGATCACCACGCTTTCGGGCGGCGGCGCCGGGCTGGGCATCGACGTGCGCGACGGCTTCATGCTGGCCATCGAACAGTCGGGCCGCGACGATATCGAGATGATCATCGAGGATGACGAACGCGCGCCCGACCGGGCGGTGCAACTGGCCGACCGCATGATCCAGTCCGATGACGTGGATATCATGACCGGCATCATCTGGTCGAACCTCGCCATGGCGGTGATCCCGTCGGCCACCGCGCAGGGCGTGTTCTACCTGTCGCCCAATGCCGGCCCCTCGCAGCTGGCCGGTCCCGGCTGTCACGAGAACTATTTCAACGTGGCGTGGCAGAATGACGGCCTGCACGAAGCGGCGGGCGCCTATGCCAACACGGCAGGATATGGCAACAGCTTCATCCTTGCGCCGAACTATCCGGCGGGCCGTGATGCGCTGACCGGCTATCAGCGGATGTTCGAGGGCGATGTGGCCGAAGAGGTCTATACCCAGCTTGGCCAGACCGACTACGCCGCCGAGATCAGCCAGATCCGCAATTCCGGCGCGGACAGCGTCTATTTCTTCCTGCCCGGCGGGATGGGCATCGCCTTCGTCCGTCAATACGCGGAATCGGGTGTGGACATCCCGCTGATTGGCCCGGCCTTCAGCTTTGACCAGGGCATTCTGGGGGCCGTGGGCGAGGCCGCGCTTGGCGTGCACAACACCTCGCAATGGAGCCAGGATCTGGACAACCCCACGAACGCCGCCTTTGTCGAAGCCTTCCAGGCCGAATATGGCCGCCTGCCCTCGCTCTATGCCAGCCAGGGTTTCGACACCGCGAACCTGATCCTCTCGGCCATGGAAGTCGCGCATCCCGATGACGCGGATGCCTTCCGCGCCGCGCTGGAAGCGGCCAATTTCGACAGCACCCGTGGCGATTTCGCCTTCGGTCCGAACCATCACCCGATCCAGGACATCTATGTTCGTGAAGTGGTGATGCAGGGCGACGTGCTGACCAATGTGGTTGTCGGCACCGCGCTGGAAGATCACGGCGACGCCTACGCGGACCAGTGCCAGATGTAATGGCCTGACCGGCCGGGCCTGCCTGCGCGCAAGGCCCGGCCAACAAAGGGATTTTCCATGTCAGCAGCTCTTCTGATCGAGCAGCTTCTCAACGGGCTGCAATTTGGCGTCATGCTGTTCCTTATGGCGGCGGGCCTGACCCTGATTTTCGGGGTCATGGGGCTGATCAACCTCGCCCATGGCTCGCTCTACATGATCGGGGCCTTCGCGGCGGCGGGCGTCGCGGGCTGGACAGGGTCGTTCTGGCTGGCGCTGATGGGGGCGCTGATGGCCGCGGCGATGATCGGGGCGCTGGTGGAAATGGTGGTCATCCGACGGCTTTACGATCGGGACCATCTGGACCAGGTGCTGGCCACTTTCGCGCTGATCCTGATTTTTTCCGAAGGCACGCGGTTTTTCTTCGGGTCGCTGCCGCTTTACCTCGATACGCCCGACCTGCTGTCGGGGCCGACCATGCTGCCGGGTGGGATCGAGTATTCGAAATACCGGCTCTTCATCATCGCCGTGGGGCTGGCGGTTGGGGCGGGGCTGTTCTGGCTCATCTCCCGCACCCGGATCGGCATCCAGATCCGCGCGGGCGAGGCAGACCGCGAGATGATCGCGGCGCTCGGCGTCGACATCCGCAAGCTTTACACGCTGGTCTTTGCCCTTGGCGCGGCGCTGGCGGGGCTGGCGGGCGCGATGATCGGCCCGATCCAGTCGGTCGAGGTCGGCATGGGCGAGCCTGTGCTGATCCTCGCCTTCGTGGTGATCGTGATCGGCGGCATCGGCTCCATCAAGGGCGCCTTCATCGGCGCGCTGCTGGTGGGGCTGACCGATACGCTCGGCCGGATCATGCTGCCGCAGCTCTTTGGCCTCTTCATGGATGCAAGCAGCGCGACGACCGTGGGGGCATCGCTGGCGTCGATGACGATCTATATCCTGATGGCGGGCATCCTGCTCTTCAAACCCTCTGGCCTTTTCGGAGGGCAATCGTGATGCGGCGTGAAACGATCCTGAACCTCGCCATTCCCGGCATTCTTCTGGCCACGGCGCTGATCGCCTACGCCATGGATGAACCCTATATCATCACCCTCGCCACCAAGGCCGCGATCCTGGCGCTTGCGGGCGTCGGGCTGAACATCGCGCTTGGGCTTGGCGGGCTGGTCAGCCTTGGGCACGCGGCATTCTTCGGGGTGGGTGGCTATGCCATGGGCATTCTTGCCTTCCACGCGCAGAACTACATGCCGATCTGGGGCGTGATCGAGGGCACCAAGTCGATGCCGATCATCTGGCTGGTGGCGCTGATTGCCTCTGCCCTGACAGCACTGGTCATCGGGGCGATGTCGCTGCGCACGACCGGCGTCTATTTCATCATGATCACGCTCGCCTTCGGGCAGATGCTGTTCTACTTCGCGATTTCCTGGCCGACCTATGGCGGCGAGGACGGCATGTCGATCTACCTGCGCAACGGGTTTCCGGGCGTGAACACGCTGGTGCCGCTGAACTTCTTCCTGATCTGTTTCGTGATCCTCGCCGTTGTGATGGTCCTGACCGACCGGCTTGGGAAATCCGCCTTCGGGCTGGCGTTGCAGGCAACACGCCAGAACGCGGCGCGGGCCGAGGCCGTGGGGCTGGCCCCCTACCGGCTGCGGCTGGTCGCCTTTACGATTTCCGGGGCGGTGACGGGCCTTGCGGGTGCGCTCTTTGCCGATCTCAACCGCTTCGTCAGCCCCTCGATGCTCAGCTGGCACATGTCGGGCGAGATCATGATCCTGATCATCCTTGGCGGCATCGCGCGGCTGTCGGGCCCCGTGGCCGGGGCGATGCTGTTCATTGCGCTGGAATATGTCCTCGAAGACCTGAGCCATTACTGGCATGTCTATCTGGGCGCGATCCTGCTTGGCGTCGTGCTATTCGCGCGCGGCGGTGTCATCGGCCTGATCGCCGGACGGGAGGTGGCCCATGACTGAGGCGCTTCTGCAAACTTGCGCGATCTGCAAAAGCTTCGGCGCGCTTGAGGCATCGAAGGACGTGTCGCTGGACCTGTTTCCGGGTGAGATTCACGCCCTGATCGGCCCCAATGGCGCGGGAAAATCGACGCTGATCGCGCAGATTTCCGGCGCGCTGCGCCCCGACAGCGGGCAGGTGATCTTCGACGGGCAGGACGTGACGCCCCTGACGACGACGCAGCGGGCGCGGGCGGGGCTTGGCCGGACCTTCCAGATTTCGGCGCTGGCGATGGAATTCACCGTGCTGCAAAACGTGGTGCTCGGCGCGCTCGGGCAGCGGGGCAAGGTTTATCGCTTCTTCGGCAACGTGATGCGCGACAAGGCCCTGCTGGAACGGGCCGAGGACGCTCTCGAACAGGTGGGCCTGGCAGAGTTCCGCAATTTCGTCACCGCAGAGCTGTCCCACGGCCAACGCCGCCAGTTGGAGGTTGCCGTGGCGCTGACCCTGCAACCCAAGGCCTTCCTGATGGATGAGCCGATGGCGGGGCTTGGCGCCGAAGGCTCGCACCGGCTGACCGGCTTCCTCGACGGGCTGCGCCACCGCGCGCCGATCCTGCTGGTGGAACATGACATGGACGCGGTTTTTGCGCTGGCCGACCGGATCAGCGTGCTGGTCTATGGCGAGATCATCGCGACCGGCACAGCGGACGAGATCAAGTCCGACCCGCGTGTGCGAGAGGCCTATCTGGGCGAGGAGGACGCGGCATGAGCCTGCTGAAACTGTCCCATGTCTCGGCCTTCTACGGCGCGTCGCAAGCGCTGTTCGATGTGCATCTCGATCTGGCCGAGGGCGAGGTGCTGGCACTGATGGGGCGCAACGGGATGGGCAAATCCACCACCGTCAAGGTGATCTGCCGGATGCTGAAGAACCGGGGCGGGTCGGTCATGTTCGACGGGCTCGACCTGGGTAGCGTTCCCGCCCACAAGGCGGCGCGCGCGGGCATCGGGCTGGTGCCGGAAGGCCGCCGGTGCTTCGCGCCGCTGACCGTTCAGGAAAACCTGATCGCGGCGGCGCGCAAGGGACATTGGGATATGGCGCGGGTCAGCGAACTGTTCCCGCGATTGGGGGAACGACAAGACCAGGTCGCCTCGTCCCTGTCCGGCGGCGAACAGCAGATGCTGGCGATTGGCCGGGCGCTGATGACGAACCCCCGGCTTCTGATCCTCGATGAAGCGACAGAGGGCCTTGCCCCCGTCATAAGGCAGGAAATCTGGGCCGCGATCCGGCAGCTCAAGGTGGAAGCCGGGCTGTCGATCCTCGTGATTGACAAATCGCTGAAGGAACTGGGCGGCGTTGCCGACAAGGGGGTGATCATCGAAAAAGGCGTGACCGTGTGGACCGGTGCTTTCTCGGACCTGACCCGCGATGTCACCGACCGGCATCTGGGGGTCTAGGCCATGGCGTTCCACTTCCCCCAGAAGGTTCTGTTCAAGCATTGCGACCCGGCCGGCATCGTGTTCTATCCGCGCTATTTCGAGATGCTGAACGATTGCGTCGAAGCCTTTTTCGACGAGGTGCTGGGACTGCCGTTCGAGACGCTCCATGCCACGGGCGGCGTGCCCACGGCGGAAATCACCACCCGCTTTCTGGCCCCAAGCCGCCATGGCGATCACCTGACCATCGCCCTGACCGTCACCCGCGTCGGGCGCAGCTCGCTTGGGCTGATGTTCACCGCCGATTGCGGTGACGAACCCCGCTTCACCGCGCGCTCCACCCTTGTCCTTCTGGGCGAAAACGGGCGGCCCCGGCCATGGCCCGAGGGGGTGCGACAGATACTTCTGGACCGAGAGGAGGCCCCGGCCCATGCCCCATAAATCCATTCAACCCGCAGGCTGGCCCGACCCCAAGGGCTATGCGAACGGCATTCTTGCCAGCAACGGGACGCTCTATGTGGGCGGTCAGATCGGCTGGGACACGGACGGGAATTTCGCCCCCGGCGGTTTCATCGGCCAGATGGAACAGGCGCTGCGCAACATCCGCGATGTGCTCGAGGCCGCTGGCGGCACGCCCGCGGATATCACGCGGCTGACATGGTATGTGACCGACAAGCAGGAATATCTGGACAGTCAGCGAGAGGTGGGCGCGGCCTATCGCCGGATCATGGGCAAGCATTTCCCCGCCATGGCGATGGTCGTGGTCGCCGGGCTGGTCGAGGATGAGGCGGTGGTCGAGATCGAGGCCACCGCCGTCATCGGCTGATCCGCGCAGCCCGCCGTTGCATATCGCGCCCGCATGCGGCTGGATGGGGTCATGCGGATCCTGAGTTTCAACATCCAGAACCTGCGGCTTCGCCAACGGGGCGACCAACCCCGGCTGGACGGCGCGCGGGACCGCGATGAGATCGGCGAAGCCCCGGAACTGGATCCGGCTGACCGCCGGTTGTCCGCCGCGCTGCTGGCGCAGGCGGGGGCCGATCTGGTGCTGTTGCAGGAGGTGTTCGACAAGGACACGCTGGATTGGTTCAACACCCGGCTATTGCCCGCCGCCGGTCTGCGCCCCTACCCCCATGCCCATTGCCCGCCCGGCAATGACGGGCGCGGGCTGGACCTGGCGGTTATGTCGCGCCAGCCCGTCTGGCTGACCAGTCACGCGCAGGTGACTGCCGCCGATCTGGGTCTCGATGCGCCGCGCCTCGATCTGCCGGTCTTTCGCAGGGACTGCCTGATGGTGGAAACCGGCGGGCTGACCGTTTTTACCTGCCATTTCAAGGCCCCCTACCCCGACCCGGACACCGCCCGGCCCGTGAGGCGGCTGGAGGCCGAAGCCACAAGGCGGATCATCGAGCGGCGGTTTGGCGATCCATCAAGCGCCCTATGGCTGATCGCGGGGGATCTGAACGAACCGTTTAAGCCCGATGCCACACCCGCCATTCAACCGCTGCTGCCGCCCTTCAGTTCAGACCTGATGACGCGGCTTCCTGAGGATGAACGCTGGACCTACTTTGACAGTCATTCCGGCAGATACGGCCAGCCTGACGCCCTGCTGGCATCCCCCACGCTTGCCGCCCGCTGGCCCGAAGCCATCCCGCAGGTGTTGCGCGCCGGGCTGGCCTATGAAGCCACCCGCCACCGGGGCGCGCACCTGCCGGGTGTGGGGCGCCACCGCCCCCATGCCTCTGATCACGCGGGCGTTCTGCTGGAGCTGAGCGGCCTATGACCCCTGAAACGAAAACGGCGCCATCCGGCGCCGCTTCCTCTTTCCTTGAAGCCGTCTGGTCTATTGATCGGCCCAGGCCCAGGGGCGTGTGAATTCACCCAGAACATCGGCCACGGCCTCATCCGAGACCTCGCCGGTCCGGTCCAGTTTGGCCACAAGACCCAGCTTCTTGCTTTCGGAAACTTCCACCACGCGGGCATTCACCCCCGCCTCTTCCAGCGCCGCGTTGTAGACGCGGGTGATGGCCATCTTGCGCAGCGCGGGTTTGAAGACCTTGCCCACAGCCGTCTTGGGCAGTTCATCCATCAGCTCGATATGCTTGGGACGCGCGGCGCGTTCGTGGACATGCTCGTCGCAATGCTCTTTCAGCTCCTTGATCGAGACCTCGGCACCCGCCACCAGCTCGACATAAACGCAGGGCAGTTCGCCCGCGAAGGCATCGGGCTGCCCGATGGCGCCGGTCATGGCCACGGCGGGGTGGCTGGCCAGGGCCTCTTCGATCTCGGCGGGGTCGATATTGTGACCGCCGCGAATGATCAGATCCTTGGCACGGCCCGTGATCCACAGATAGCCATCTGCGTCGATCCGGCCCAGGTCACCCGTGCGCAGGAAGATATCGTCGTGGAACAGATCGATATTCTTGTCGCTCTCGGTATAGGTCGAGCCTTCGAATACGCCGGGGTTGTCGATACAGATTTCACCCACCTCGTCGGTTCCGCACTGAACCGGGCCATCCGGGGTCTGCTTGAGAATCCGCACTTCCGTATGCGGGAAAGGAACACCGACCGAGCCGATCTTCTTCTCGCCCTCGACCGGGTTACAGGACACGAGGCAGGTCGCCTCGGTCAGGCCGTAGCCTTCGACCAGCGTCACGCCGGTGGCCTTCTCGAACCGCTTGAACAGTTCCACCGGCAGCGGCGACGACCCCGAGAAGGCGGTTTTCACGGTCGAGATATCGCCATTCACCGGGCGTTGCATCATCGCCGAAATCGCCGTGGGCACGGTGATGATGAAGGTGATCTTCCAGCGTTCGACCAGCTTCCAGAAATTGTCAAACACACCCTCGCCCCGGTAGCCCTGCGGCGTCGGGAAGACCACATGCGCACCCGAGGCAATCGCCGCCATCAGGATCACGTGGCAGGCAAAGACGTGGAACAGCGGCAGCGGACACATGATATTGTCTGTTTCATCGAACAGGATCGTGGCCCCGAGCCAGCCGTTATAGATCAGGCCAGAATACTTGTGCTGCGCCACTTTCGGCATGCCAGTGGTGCCGCCGGTGTGGAAATAGGCGGCGACGCGATCTGCCTTGGCATCCTCGAAGGTCAGGCGGTCGGCGGGCTGCTTGGCGATCTCGGCATTGAAGTCGATGATCTTCGCGTGGTGGTTGGATGGGTTCTTGGGCCGAATGAGCGGCACGATCAGCTTCTTGACGCCGGTCAGGTAGCGCAGCAGATCGACCTCGATCACATGTTTCACATTGGGCGCATGGCCCACGGCCTCGGCCACTTTCTGGGCCACATCCGTTTTCGGGAAGGCCTTGACCGTCACCACCGCCTTGGCCCCGGTTTCGCGCAGAATGGCGCTGATCTGTTCAGGCTCCAGCAGCGGGTTGATCGGGTTGGCGATGCCCGCGACGCAGCCGCCCAGAAGGGTCAGCACGGTTTCGTTGCAATTGGGCAGCACATAGGCCACCGAGTCCGTCTCGGTGATGCCAAGCGACCGGAACAGGTTCGCGGTCTGGGTGACCTTGCCATGCAGCTGCGACCAGGTCAGCGTCTCGGCCTTGTCGGTGGGGCCGGAAAACAGCTGATAGGACACTGCGTTATGGTTCGGGAACTTGTCCCTTGTCTTGGTCAGCAATTCATACAGCGTGGTGGCTGGCTGGCTTTCAGGCCAGGGCAGATCCTGCTCCATGGCTCTGACATCAGCGACGTTCGCAAACCGCCTCATTCTCATTCCTCCCCTTTTATCCCTGTCTGGCCCGTCGCCTTTCGACGCGGGCCGGTATTTTGTGGATCAGGATGGAGGCAAAGAGGCCCGCAAAGCAAGCGTAACCCAACGCAAACTGCAATGCGGGGGGTGCAGGGTCCGGTTTCAGGGGGTTTTCCAGGGTGGCAGTTGCCGCATTATTCGGCAGCCAGCCCTTCGGTGAACTGGAGCCGCGCCAGCCGGGCATAAAGACCATCGCCGGCCACAAGTTCCTCATGGGTGCCTTCAGCGACGATGCGGCCTTCCTCGAAGACCACGATCCGGTCGGCCTTCTTCACGGTCGCCAGCCGGTGCGCCACGATCAGCGTCGTTCGGTCGGCCGACAGCTCCGCCACGGCCTGCTGCACCGCCCGTTCACTTTCCGCGTCGAGCGCGCTCGTGGCCTCATCGAGCAGCAGAACCGGCGCGTCGCGCAGGATCGCGCGGGCAATGGCGATGCGCTGCTTCTGCCCGCCCGACAGCATGATGCCGCGTTCGCCCACATAGGTGTCATACCCGTCGGGCAGGGCCATCAGGAAATCATGCGCAGCAGCGGCCTGCGCGGCGGCCTCAACCTCTGCATCCGTGGCATCGGGGCGCCCGAAGCGGATGTTTTCACGGGCAGAGGCCGCGAAGATCACCGGGTCCTGCGGCACCAAAGCCATGGCGTCGCGGAAGGTGGCGCGCTTCATCTCTTTCAGGTCCAGCCCGTCAAAGGTGACGCGGCCCGAGATCGGGTCATAGAAGCGCAACAGAAGCTGGAAAATCGTGGACTTGCCCGCGCCGGAGGGGCCGACAAGGGCCACGGTTTCACCGGGCTTGATGGTCAGGTTGATCCCATCAAGCGCCTGCTGATCGGGGCGCGTCGGGTAGTGGAACTGCACGTTTTCAAATCGGATCGCGCCCCGTCCGCCCTGGGGCAGTTCGCGTCCCTGCTCGGGATCGGCCACGCTGTCGCTGCCGGTCAGAAGCTCTACCAGCCGTTCGGTTGCACCGGCGGCGCGCTGCAGCTCGCCCCAGATTTCCGAGAGCGCGCCGACGGCCCCCGCGGTCATGATCGCGTAGATCAGGAACTGGATCAGCTCGCCGATGGACATGCCGCCACCACGCACGTCGCGCGCGCCGATCCAAAGCACGCCCACGACGCCCGAGAAGATCAGCAGGATAACGATGACCGTCATCACGGCGCGGGTGCGGATGCGGGTCTTGGCGGCGTCGAAGCTGGCCTCCGTCACACGGTCGAATTCGCCCGCCGTGGGGCGTTCATTGGTAAAGGCCTGTACGGTCTGGACGGACAGCAACGCCTCGCTGGCCTTGCCGGAGCTTTCTGCGATCCAGTCCTGGTTCTTGCGGGACAGCACCCGCAGGCGGCGACCCAACACCACGATTGGCACGATCACGACGGGCACGATCAGCAGCACAAGCCCGGTCAGCTTGGGCGAGGAATAGAGCATCATGCCAAGCCCGCCGAGGAAGATCAGCGCATTTCTCAGCGCGATGGAAATGGACGAGCCGATGACGGACAGGATCAGCGTGGTATCAGTGGTGATGCGGGACAGCACCTCGCCGGTCATGATCCGCTCGAAAAAAGCGGGGCTCATGGAGATCATGCGGTCGAACACGGCCTTGCGGATATCGGCGATCACACGCTCGCCAAGCCGGGTGACAAGGTAGTAGCGCAGGCCAGTGCCGATGGCGAGCAGGCCAGCAAGGCCAAGCGCTGCAAGGAAATACTTGTCCAGCAGCGTCACGGCATCGGTCTCGAACCCATCGACCACGCGGCGCACCGCCAGCGGGATGGTCAGCGACACGGTGGCCGTCAGGACCAATGCGGTCAGGGCGCCTGCCATCAGCCAGCGATAGGGCAGCATGAACGGCAAAAGCGCACGCAGAGACCCGATGCGGCGCGATTTCTCACGTTCCTGTGCGCTGTTCATCGGCTGTGGCTGGCTGGAGCTGTCGGCCATTGTCGTGTCCGGTCCTGTTTCGCTTGAAACGGGATAGAACGCCACCGCCCCCGGCACAAGGCCCCGAGGTGATGCAAATCGGCGCGGCGCGGAGGCCCTGACCGCTCATGCAAGGGCGGCCGTGGGCACGGCCCCCGAAGGCCGCTCGGCCGGTCGAACGGATCAGGGACGCGCTCTGCCGAACAGGGCCTGGGCGATGCTGGACAGAGTGAACAGGATGGCCGCGAGGCACACGATGGAGGGGCCGGTCGGCGTGTCCCATTCAAGCGAGGCTTGCAGGCCGCCAATGACGGCGAGCGCACCGATCGCGATCGCGGCCAGTGCCATGCGCTCGGGCGTTGTGGCGAAGGGACGCGCGGTGGCCGCCGGCACGATCAGCATCGCCGCAATCAGCAACACGCCCACCACTTTGATCGCCACCGCGACGACAAGCGCCAGCGCCAGGGTCAGGACCAGCTGTTCCCGCCTCGGGTCGATCCCGGCGGCAAAGGCCAGATCGGGGTTCAAGGTCGCTGTCAACAGCGCCGACCACCGCCACCACAGCAACACCAGCACCAATGTCGCGCCGCCCCAGATCACCGCAAGATCGGGGACGCCCACGGCAAGGATATCCCCAAAGAGATAGGCCATCAGGTCAACGCGCACGCCTTGCAGGAAGGATACCGCCACAAGGCCGAAGGCCAGCGCGGAATGGGCCAGTACGCCCAGAAGCGTGTCCATCGCATAGCCCCTGTTCGACAGGCTGGACACCGTGAAGGCCATGAGCAGCGAAACCACCAGAACCCCGCCAAAAACGGATGTATCAAAGGCCAGCGCCAGCGCCACGCCCAGAATGGCCGCATGGGCCGTGGCATCCCCGAAATAGGCCATGCGACGCCAGACCACGAAACAGCCAAGCGGTGCGGCGGCCAGAACAAGGCCAAGCCCCGCCAGAGTCGCGCGGACAAGGAAATCGTCAAGCAAGGTCATCGCAGCGCCCCCCGGCTTTGCGCAAGCGCGGCAAACCGATCCGCGTACCGCGCGATCCGATCCCGGTTCCAGTCGTTGGGTGTCATCCCCATCCGGGTGTGGACACAGGCTTCGAGATACTCGCGAAACTTGTAGCTGTCCGCACCTTCTCGGATCAGGGTCTCTGTGTGAGCCAGATAGTGATCGTACTCATCCTGGATCCCGCTTCCGGCAACGCCGATCGGATCAAATTCGTTCCAGATCGCGCGGACCGCATCGCGTAGAGGGGTTTGGCCCCGGGTCATTCTGCGGCCTCATGTGCGTGGTCAGGGTCATGATCATGGCTGTGATGATGTTCATGCCGGTAGAGCGCCAGCGCGCCGCCGGTGCCGGTGCCGAACAGCGCCCGGTATTCCGGGGCGGAGGCGACATGCTCTGGTTCGCCCTGACAGCAGACATGACCGTTGAGACAGACCACCCGATCCGAGGCCGCCATGACCACATGCAATTCGTGGCTGACCATCAGAACCGCGCAGCCCAGATGGTCGCGCACCTCGGCGATCTTCTGATAAAATGCCGCCGATCCGGGTTGATCCAGCCCTTGCGTCGCCTCATCGAGGATCAGCAATTCGGGTTTCGACAAAAGCGCGCGGGCCAGAAGCACCCGTTGGAACTGACCACCTGAAAGCCCCGACATCTGCCGTCCCGACAAGGCCCCTGCCCCGGCTTCGTCCAGCGCATCGCGAGCGGCTTCGTCATGCACCCGCTGCGGCAGGTCGAGAAAGCGGCGCACCGTCATCGGCAATGTCGGGTCGATATGCAGCTTTTGCGGTACATACCCGATCCGCAGCCCCGGCTTGCAGGTGACCGCGCCTGCACCCGGCTCCACCGCGCCGATGATGGCCCGAAGCAGCGTCGATTTGCCGGACCCGTTCGGGCCGACGATGGTCACGATCTCGCCGGAGTCGATGGAGAAATCCACATGGTGCAGCACCGTCTGGCCGCCCAGTTGAACGTTCAGCCCGGACATTTCCACAAGGCTCATGCGGCATCTTTCTTCTGGCAGTTGGGGCACACACCTTCGGCCTCGGTCACGGTGCGTTCGATCTTGAACCCCGTCTCGGCGGCAACGCGCCCCAGATTGCCCTTCGCAGGTTCGGCCATGCCCTCGGCCACGGAATTGCAGATCCGGCAGATCAGGAAAACCGGCGCGTGGTTTTCACCGGGATGGGTGCAGGCGGTAAAGGCATTGAGACGCTCGATCTTGTGGGCAAAGCCATGGGCCGTGAGGAAATCCAGTGCGCGATAGGCCACCGGCGGTTGCGAGCCGAGCCCCTCTGCGCGGAGCCGATCCAGGATTTCATAGGCACCAAGTGCGCGATGCTCCTCCAGCAGAATCTCCAGCACCCGACGGCGCACCGGGGTCAGGTTCAGCCCCTGCTCCCTGCATTGCGCCTCGACCGCCTCCAGCCCGCCGGTGCGGCAGGCGGAATGGTCGTGGCTGTCGAATCCGATCGTGTCCATGGCTGGGTCCGTCTGCGGCGATTGGGGGGTTGATAGGTGATGTTATTACGTTTATCAAGCCACGTAATGTTATAAGATAACAATGGAGCTTCCATGCGATCCCTCGCCCTTATCCCGTCGCTTCTTTTGTCCAGTGCCGCGCTGGCGGAGATTCCCTCCGTCGCCACGGATATCACCCCGGTTCACGGGCTGGTCTCCATGGTGATGGGCGATCTCGGCACGCCCGCGCTGCTGGTCGAACCCGGTGCCTCGCCACATGGCTACGCGTTGCGCCCGTCGCAGGCGGCGGCCTTGCAGAATGCCGATGCGGTGTTCTGGATCGGCCATGACCTGACCCCATGGCTGGACGACCCGCTGGACAGCCTCGCCCGCCAGGCCGTGGTGGTCGAGCTGCTGGACGCCGCGGGCACCGTGGTGCATCAGTTCCGGGAAGACGCGGTATTCGCGCCCGACGAGCATGACGAGCATGACGAGCATGACGAGCATGACGAGCATGACGAGCATGATCGGGACGCGCAAGCCCTTGATGATCATGACGAACACGGCCATGACGACCATGAAGACGGGCATGAGGGGCACGCCCATGACGGTGCCGATCCACATGCATGGCTCGACCCGGAAAACGCGGTGGTCTGGCTGGCGGCAATCGCCGAAACGCTGTCCGGCCTGGACCCGGACAATGCCGACACCTACCGGACCAATGCAGCGGCGGCACAGGCGGAAATCACCGCTCTGAATACCGAAATCGCCACCCGGCTCGCCCCGGTCTCGACCCGCAGCTTCGTGGTGTTCCACGATGCATTCCAGTATTTCGAGCAGCGGTTCGACCTGTCCAGCGCCGGGGCGATTTCCATGAGCGATGCCAGCAGCCCCTCGGCCGCCCGCATCGCCGAAATCCGGGATGCGGTTGCCGAACAGGACGTGGTCTGTGTCTTTTCCGAACCGCAGTTCAACCCCGGCCTCGTTGCAACCGTTGCGGCCGGTACAGAGCTGACAACCGCCATCATTGATCCTCTCGGGTCGGACCTTCCCCTCGGCGCGGATTTCTACCCGGCCCTGATCCACAGCATCGCGGCTTCGGTCGAGGGATGCCTGTCAGCAGAGTAGTGCAAAGGCAACCGCGGGTTCCCGAGCAAACAGAGCAGGTTCCGTCCCATTCCCCGTGGGGCGGAACATCTTTTTATCCAACAGATCCGGAAACTGGAGCGGGCGACGGGAATCGAACCCGTATCATCAGCTTGGAAGGCTGAGGTCTTACCATTACACAACGCCCGCTCAGCGTGATACGGCTTATTGGAAGGGTCTTTCGGCGTCAAGTATGCGGCGGGCAATCGAGAGGGAAAAACCATGACCAAACCCCTGGCTGTGATCATCGGCGTGGGTGACGGGCTCTCGGCGGCCTTGGCGCGCAACCTGGCGACGGACTATACGCTATCGTTAGCGGCGCGCAGTCCCGGCAAGATGCAGGCGCTGGCCGAGGAAACGGGGGCGCAGACGACGCTTCTGGAGGCCACCGATGAAGCGGCCATTGCCGCCCTCTTCGCGGATCTGCCCTCGGCCCCTCGGGTGGTGATCTACAACCCCTCCGCCCGGGCAAGAGGCCCGATTGCGGAGTTATCGGCCGACGAGGTCCGCCATGCCGTCGAGGTGACCGCCATCGGGGCGTTCCTGACCGGCAAACACGCCGCGAAACGGATGCTGGAGGCCGAAGAGATCGACGGCAGGAAAGGGACGATCCTCTTCACCGGTGCCTCCGCCGGGGTCAAGGGCTTCCCCCAATCTGCCCCGTTCGCCATGGGCAAGTTCGCGCAGCGCGGCCTTGCTGAAAGCATGGCGCGGGAGCTGCACCCGAAGGGTATTCACGTGGCCTGGGTCAATATCGACGGCATGATCCTCAACCCCGGCCGGTCCGAGCCTGACGACAAACCCGGCTCCATGCTGAGGCCCGAGGCCATCGCCCGCACCTACCGCCACCTGATCGACCAGGACCGCAGCGCCTGGACAAACGAGGTTGCCGTGCGGCCTTGGGTCGAGCGGTTCTAGAGGAACCGGGGCTTCCCTGACGGTTTCGGTGACTGGCGGACTTGACCAGTTTCCATACACCGAAAAATCCGTTCAGAGCTGCCGACAACACCCAATCGAATAGTCAATGCAAACTCTTGCGCATCAAATTCGGCATCAGGCACACGCAGTGAATGGCCCATACCGGCCATCCAAAGTAGTCGTCAGCGATGCGTCCCAGCTTCACCACAGCGGTCGTGCGTCCGCTTTTCACAGTCTTCGTAGGGTGAAGGCGGCAGTGTGGACTTTGAGATCATTGGCGCAGCACGAAACTCGTGTTCAATCGCGCTGTCTCAACCACCATCGGGAGTCCTGCAGGTCTGAAATCGGACCCGTGCAGTTTGGGACGTTTCCTGAACCTGCCCAACGTGTTCAGGCGCATCGGCGCGGGCAACCGGGCCCCATATCATCATCCCATGGCCTACGCGCTGCTTTTTTGGGGCCGAACAGGTCTGCTACTTGTCGATTTCCGCAATGAAGTGTTCGAGAAGTTCATCATCAACGTTGACGACCAGATCGTCGCTTGGGAAAGCGCCGGAGTGCACGTCGGCGGCAAACTCGCGGAACGCACTGATCCGTTCGGTCTGCATCTGCTGTCTGAGCTCGTAGAATCTTCTGTAGAGCTTCACATGCCTAGGAAACGGTGGAGGCCCGTCTCCCAGGATGTCAGGCCCAAATAGATACTGGACATCGCCGCCGCTCCCGGACCCCAGAGAGATGGTGACGAGCGACGTACGCTTTGTGAGTTCGGCCATGACTTGCTGCGGGATCAGTTCGCTTTCGACCGCCCATGCGCCCGCATTTTCAAGATCGCGCATGTACCTGTAGATGCCGATCGCTTCGTCAACGGTCTTGCCAATTGCGCGAAGTCCACCGACCCAGGTGCTCTTTCTGGGAACCAGTCCCGCGTGCCCCTGAACAGGGATACCTGCCTCCGCGACGGCCTCGATGAAACGCATGGTCCAGCAACAGTAGATACCGTCGGCCCCAGCCTCCATTGCGTCGAAGGCGGCTCTCAACGCTTCGGCCTCTGTGACATATTTCGTCAGAGGCATGCAGAAGGTCGTCAATGTCCCTCCCGCAGCCGCGCGGATGGACTTGCTGCGTTCAGGTGCATCCTGTTGCCAGCGGATGTTGATCATGTCGATGCCGGCTGCCTCTGCAGCCTCGGCCTCTTCCTCGCTGTTGACCAGCACCTGAGTAAGGACCCGCTGTCCTTTCAGTTCGATCACGTCACGGATGGTGAGATTGCGCCGGATGTACCCGCCTGACATCGAGTAGAGCCGCTTTCCAGAGGGGCGTTGGATTTGGACCTCGTCCGCAGGAACTTCACTTGAGAGCTTCGACACGACCATCCCGATCCTTTTGATAACTGGTTGCCACCAAATCTGCTTCGTCGCCTATGGGGTGGTCCAATTCAAATTTTGAATGGCCTCAGCATTTCGATGCTGCACTGCGAGGGTGAGTGCGGCCAGAGAACGGCCTCCATGCGACCCGGCGGAACTGCTTCGTCATGAATGCGTGAAGGCGTCATTGAGCGATCTACTATACGGCAATGAATATCCCACCATCCTCAACCTTGACCGGATACGTATCCAAAGGTTGCTCCGCCGGTGCTTCCAGCGCCTTCCCGGAACGCAGGCAAAAGACACCCTGATGCAACGGGCATTCGATCTTCGTGCCGTCAACGTAGCCTTCCGAGAGGCGCGCAACTTCATGGGTACAGACATTGGACGTTGCGAAATACTCGTCTTCCACGAAGAATATCGCGATTTCCTTGTCACCATGTGTGTAGACGATGGCTTCCTCGGCCTCGATATCTCCGACCTCGGCGACCTTTATCCAGTTTGCGCTTTCAAGCATTTTGTCGGTTCTCCTCCAGATTGAATCCACTTGTTGGCAGCGGCCAATGTCGTTTTTGCGCGGAGCGATCGGACCGCAGACAAGCGGCGAAACGTGTCATAGAAATGCCTTTGCGAGTTTTGTCGATCGGTCGGACAGGCGTTCCAAGTCGATCGACTGCCCCTTTTCCAAGGCACGTCTGATTGGCGGCACGTGCTTGCCGTCATCAATACAAAGCGCTCCGACGAGCTGCCCGCCGATGTGGTAAAAATGGGTCGCCTGAAGTTCGCCGTTGCCGCGCAGGACATGAACATCAGCCTGCGCGCTCAACTCACCAAGCAATTGGAAGTTATGACCAAATTGATCCGTCCAGAACCACGGCACGTAGGTGATGGGGCGTGTCTCACCGGCGATATTCGCACCGACGATCGCGGCTTGCGTTTGCGCCATCTGCCAGGATTCGAACCGAACCGGTGCGTCGAGAAAGGGAACGCGATGCCGCGCCACCTCGCCAGCCGCCCAAATGTCGGGGAGGTCGGTTCTGCCGAACGCGTCCGTTAGGATGCCGCCATCGGTTGCGATACCGGCGTCTCGGGCCAATTCTTCATTCGGGACCGCGCCGATGCAAACCAGGATGACATCGCACGTATGGACCGCGCCCCCGGCTGTCATGACCGCCATGCTCGATCCATCGCCCTCGGAAACACCTGCAACCGTTGTATGTGTCAGGATGTTCACGCCACTGAGGCGATGCAGCCCGGAGAGCACCTGTCGCAATGCATCCGGTGCGCCGCGTCCCAGAATATGCGGACCTGCCTCCAGCACGGTGACGTCGCAGCCGATATGCGCGCGCGCGGTCGCCGCGACCTCGAGTCCGACAAACCCCGCACCGATGATCAGCAATCTGGTCTTTGGCCCGAGATGCGCGCGCAGACGCAACGCGTCCGAGGCCGTGCGGAGATAATGAACCCGATCTCCGAACAGACCCTCGAGCGGCAAGTGTCGTGGCCGCGATCCCGTTGCGATCAGGAGCTTCTCATAGGAAATGTGACGGCCCGACTTTGTGGTTGCCATCTTGCGATCAGGGGTAATTGCTTCAACCCGATCGTCAAGCAACACATCAAGCCGTTCGCTTTCCAGCGCTTCCGCCGATCTGATGACCAGGTTGGACACGTCCCGGTGGCCTGACAAAACCTCCTTGGACAGCGCAGGCCGCTCGTAGGGCAGCATGTTTTCCTCGCCGATCAACAGGATCGAGTCTTCTGGCCGAATACTCCTGATCTTCCGTGCAGCGACGATTCCGGCGTGGCCCGCGCCGACGATCAGATAGGTCGAATGTTGCATGATCTTCATCCGTCGGGTCTTCGCAAGCTACCGCGGCCTACGAGCGAGCCTCCGATCCGTTGCTTGCTGCCGCGTTCTTCGCCGTCAGCAACCGCTTGAGCACCTTGTAATGGACGTACAAAATGCCGGGCGCGACCTCGGCCAGGTGTTCCTTGACCTTTTCCTCATGAAGTCTGGGCAAGGCGTGGAACGGCACAGACGGGTAAAGATGGTGCTCGGCGTGATAGGGCATGTTCCAGTAGAAGAACCGGACAAACCAGTTGGTGTGCGTGGTCCGCGTGTTTTCAAGCATGTTGGGTGACTCGGCCATTCCCGTGTGCTCGATCATACGAACCGCGCGTAGTGCCGGTTCCCCCAGAATACGCGGCAGAACCCAGACATAGACAGCCAACCAGCTTTGAAACCAGACCGACAGGATCGCGATTACGATATAGGTCGCGACCATAAGCCGGGCCTCGTTCGCAACATTCCTGAGTTCATTGTCGGGAATGAATTCGCGCTCCTCTTCGCTGAAGCGGCCAAGCGAAAGAAAATACAGGTTGCCCAGCATTCGATGCCAGATGTTGTAGCTCGACACATGGAGGAAGTACTCGCGAAAGTTGCGTGGGAACGCCACTTGGTCGGGGTCGCCCTCAGGATGCTGGGTGAAGGTGTGATGCGCCATGTGGCGATATTTTGAATAGAGGAACGGCCGCATGATGATCATCGCGCCGATTCGGCCGATGATCGTGTTCAATCGACGTGTCTTGAAAGCGCTGCTGTGAATGCACTCGTGCATGCAGGCGTACAGAAAGGCGATCATTGCGCCCTGCACGAACATCACGGGAATCGTCCACCACGCGAAGGGCGTGAGCCAGAGGAACGTCCCGACCGCGACGATCGCACCGATGTGCACTGCAAAATGAATCAAACCGGTATGATTGTTGCGCACCATGTACTCTTTCAGCTCCTTCCTGGAGACGACGTCGGTTCCCACTGGCAGCCATTCCGAACGATCCATTCATCTTCCTCCCAAGTTCAGGGCCACGGCCAAGACCGTGTGCAGTTACGCCTCGAACGTGTTTCGTTGAGCTTCAGGTTTCAAATTCATCCTTTGAATGGGTCAATCAATGCCGCCTGCAATCTCTGCAATCGCAGCATTGATTTTTTGAATTTGTGAAGTTGCGAGACGGCTGCCTACCGTCAAGGGACCAGGAAACGATATCCCGCCGCGGGATACTCAGAAGTCATACGTTCACGCGCATCACGTCTGCCAGAACCACAAGTGCAGGCCGAGTGGAGCGCATAGGGAGGTAATACGAATGCTATCAACTAACAGAAGGCAGTTCCTAGGTGGAGCAGCTTCGCTTGCCGTGGTTGCACCCTGGGCCAAAGTTGGTCTTGCACAGGAAACCCAAGGGGTTCATTCGATCCTGAATGATCTCATACGGCAATACGCGGCAGCTGCGTCCAGTATGACGAATCCCAGCGTTCGAGACCTTTACGAGCAGGACGGATTTCAGGACTATCTGGAGGCCTACCCCGTTGGCGATCTGGTCGATGGCTTCGTTTGGGAGCCCGGTATGGGGGCGGAGTTCGAAGGGCCCTATAGCAACCTGCCCATCAAAGCGCCCTTCACGGACTATATCCCTCTGGACGAAGGTCCGGTTCTTGACCCCGACAGGACCTACCGCATCGGTTTCGTCTTCCACGGGTTCAACCACCCCTGGCTGATCAGCCTGGCCGATACCGTTGCCTGGGAAGCCGCGCGCCACCCGAATATCGAACTTGAGGTCATCGACGCAGAGTTCGATGACAGCCGCATGGGTCAGGTGATTGATACGTGGATCACGCGGCAGTTCGACGGCATCGTCTTGTGGCCGGCCCGAGAGGCCCCCATGGGCCCGCCGGTCGATCGCGCCATTGAGGCCGGTATTCCAGTCGTCAGTCTGGACCGGCGTACATCCTCGTCCGCCATCAGCTCCGAGGTGCTTGGCAACTTCTATGCCAACGGATTGCAGCAAGGGCTGTACCTCAAGCACGTGGTCAGCGAAGGGAACATGGTGCTGAATCGCAAGGACCTGGGCAGCACCGCTGACTCGATCCGGACCGGCGCCTTCCTGCAAGCGATCGGAAACACGGACGGGTTTGAGATCGTCGGAAACTATCACACGAACAGCCAACGTTCGCTCGCCTTCGATGCGACGGCCGATGCGCTCCAGGCCAACAGCCAGTTCGACATCAGCTTCAATACCGGCGGCGAAGAAGCGCTCGGAGCGCTTGGTGCCATCGAGGAAGCCGGGCGTCTGAACAGTGGCAGTTCCGGCAAGATCATCATTCTCGCCAACGACGACGCCAAAGAGATCATGGCCAACATCAGAAGCGGTGCCATCGACATGGTCGCGCCGTATACGCCCCTTATCGGTGACGTGGGACTGCGTGCCTTGATCCGGCATATCGGCGCAAATGAAGGACGGAACGAGGCGCCGCCAAGGCTGATCATCACGCCCAACCTGCCAATGGTCACAAGAACCAATATGACGATCGAAGGTGTACAAACGCTGACACCAGACGAATGGCTCTATGCCTATGGTCCAGCCGTCGAGTGATTGACATCCAGCCATCCGCCCTCCTTGCGCAGGGGGGCGGACAGACAGTAGTTTCACTTGACAATAAGGCGAGCAACGGTGGGTTTAGCAGAACAGAGCACGATCCAGCGGGTTGAAAACCGACCCAGACTCCCCGATCGTTTGGTCGTCGGCCCAGACGCCATTCGGGCCGCGGTCCTGATCGTTCTCCTGGCGGCAGGAGCGCTCCTGACACCGGGGTACCTGTCGCTAGAGAACTTCAGAATCCTCTTGATGTCCGTCGCAGCGGTGGGGATCGTCGCCTATGGCATGACACTTGTCGTCATTTCAGGCGAGATCGACCTGGCGGTTGCGGGGACTGCCGTTCTGTCGGCCATCGTGGGTGCAACCTTGCTTGACACCGGCTCGCCGGTTCTGGTGATCGGCGCCACCTTGGTGACCGGGCTCGCAATCGGGTTGGTCAATGGTGTCCTGACGGCTTTTGTCGGTATTCCTTCGTTGATCGTGACGCTTGCCATGCTCGGGATCTCGCGAGCGGTAGCAAACATCATTTCCAGAGGTCAGGCGTCGTATCCCGATAGCGTTGCAGCATACCTCTGGTTCGGAAACGGAAAGCTTCTCGGTCTTCCCACGCCGATCGCACTGCTGCTTTCGATCGGCGCACTGATGGTCGTTCTCACGCGCTTCACGACGTTCGGGCCGGCACTGTACGCCACAGGCGGTAACACCAAGGCCGCAGTGTTGTCAGGGATCCGCGCGCGTTCGGTCAAACTCTCGGTTTTCATGATCTGCGGCGTTCTGGCGGCGACCGGTGGAATGATCGAAAGTGCGCGCTTGTCCTATATCAACCCCGCGGCCTTTGCAGGGCTGGAGCTGGAGGCACTCGCAATCACCGTTCTTGGCGGCGCCGCTCTTGCCGGCGGATCAGGGTCGATCCTTGGCACCTTGCTTGCGGCGCTGATCATCGGAGTGGTGAACAATCTGCTCAATCAACTCGGCGTCAGCCTCTATACGCAAAGGGTCGTCACTGCGCTGGTCATTCTGGCGGTCGTCCTGCCGGGCTACAAACGGAGGCAGATCGCAAAATGAGTGCGTCAGCAGATCATCCAAGACCCCGACCGAGCCTGTTCGCGTCCTCGCTCAGGATTGCCCGCGACCCTCTGGTCTTGCTCATCCTGGCCATCCTTGTCCTCGGCAGTCTCACGTCAGAATACTACCTGACGATGCGAAACCTTGAAACGCTCCTGCGCTTCATGGCCGTTATCGGGCTTCTGTCGCTTGGGGTCACGATTGTCATGCTGACCGGGCGGATCGACCTGTCCGTGGCCGCGATCATGGTGTTCTCGGTGATTTCAGCCGTCGTCTTCACCAAGCTGCTCGGCGGCTGGATCGGCGAGAGATGGGTGGTACGCGGAAACAGTTTTGTCGGACCTGCCAGCGTGGTTTTTCTTGCGACCTTGGTTGTGGGATGCGTGCTTGGCTTGATGAACGGAATAGGAATCGCCCATTTCAAGGTTTCGTCTTTCATAATGACGCTTGTGACCCTTACTGCATTGCGCGGGGGGAACTACATCCTGACAGACGGTCACCCGTATTATCTGCAGTCGGACGCCTTCCGATGGGTCGGAAATGCGGACTTTCTCGGTATTCCGTTCAGCTTCCTGGTGTTCTGCTCGGTCCTGGCCTTTCTCGCATGGTTGATGGGACGCACCAATTTCGGACGCCATGTCTACGCAATTGGCGGGAACGAGAAAGCCGCGATCTATGCAGGCCTGAAGACGAACCGGATCGTGATTTTGACCTTCATGATCAGCGGTCTGTGTTCTGCGGTCGCCGGTATCCTGTTTACATCCCGGCTGGCATCGGTCGATGCTCCGCTTGCCTCGGGATATGAGCTTACGGCCATTGCGATCGCCGTCATTGGTGGAACTGCCTTGTCCGGTGGCGTCGGGTCGCCATGGCGGACCCTGCTTGCGGCGGTTGCATTTGCTGCCGGGCTGAACCTGCTTTCGATCTGGGGCGTCAGCACCTGGTATCAGAATCTGGCCATCGGTTTGACCTTGCTGATTGCGGTTGGTCTTTCCCCGGCCAGCCGGAAGAGACTTCAACTCTAACCTTACGCGGCTTGGGAGGAACGCACCGGCATGAGCAAACATCTCACCATTGGTGTCGACATTGGAACCACCAACGTAAAGGCCTGCGTGCTTGACACGCAAACGGGCAAAGTACTGGCTTTCGGATCGAAAGAGCACCCTCTGTTTCATCCGCATCCGGGTTGGGCCGAGCAGGAAGCGGACAATTACTGGGAGGCCGTGGTCTCCTCCATTCGGCAGTGTCTTGAGGGCGGCAATTTCGCGGACCACGTTCAATCCATCGCCTTGTCCGGGTTGGTCGGTGTCACGCTGCCTGTCGACGATCGCGGCAAGCCCCTGCGACCCGCGATGATCTGGATGGACTCGCGCTCGGAAGATGAATGCCAGGACATCCGCAATGCCGTTGGCGAAGACACGATCAATTCGATAAACGGAAACCGTCTGGCTCCCTGGTTCATTGACCCGAAGGCGCTATGGATCAAGAAGCATGAACCTTCTGTGTTCAATGCAACCCACAGGTTCCTGTCACCGGCGGGCTACTGCACGTTCAAGCTTTGCGGTGCCTTTACGATGAACACCGGTGATGCCGGGCTTTTCTATCCCTACGAGTATCAGAAAGCGGCGTGGAACGAGGAGCTTGCGACCGCGATCGGCATCCCGCCGGAAAAGCTGCCCCGGCTCTACGAGTCACACGAGGCGGTCGGTGAGGTTTCCAAGCAGGCGGCTGCGGAAACGGGCTTGCGTCCAGGCACAATCGTGGCTGCGGGAGGAACCGACATCAGTTCTGCCGCGCTCGGCGTTGGCGTGACGGAAGCGGGCCAGGCGTTTTACTCCATGGGGACGGGATCCAATATCGGGATCATGATCCCGACCGAGCAGACGGTCGACGAATATCGTATCCTGAAATGGCCGCATGTGCTGCCCGGACTGACAATGTTCGATGCACCCATGGCGTTCACCGGTGCGTCGCTCAAATGGTATCGCGATGCGTTCGGAGATGCCGAAGCACGCCTGGCCGAACGAATGGGCGCGAATGTGTTTGACCTCTACACGGAACAGGCACGCCAGGTTCCCCAGGGCTCGGACGGCCTGATGTACCTTCCGTATCTTGGCAATTCGCTGGCGCCGAACTGGAACAGCGAAGCCTCGGGCGTGTTCTTCGGGATGCTGCCCAACATGGGACGAGCACATTTCATTCGAGCGCTAATCGAAGGCGTGGCCTTTGACCTCTATTCCAACTTCCAGATCGCCACCGCGGCGGGTGCTCAGGTCGATGAACTTGTTCTGAACGGTGGACCGACCAAGAGCCGTTTTTGGAACCAGATCACGGCGAACGTGACCAACACGCCGCTCAAAGTGCCGGATATCGGCGAAGCAGCGCCGCTTGGAGATGCCATTCTGGCAGCGGTTGCAGGTGGCATCTATCCCGATCCGGTAACGCCCTTGAAGGATATCGTCTCGATCAAGGAGACGATTGACCCGGATCCCGTAATGCATGAGCGGTATGCCGAATGCTTCGAGGTTTGGCGAAATGTCTACGAAAGCCTTCGTCCGAGCATGACGGAACACCGAGCACTTCAGCAACGTCTGAGGAAGGGCTAGATGACCGCCCCGCTCTTGCAGGTTCAGGACGTCTCGCGGTCGTTTCCCGGCGTTAAGGCCTTGTCTGACGTCAGTTTTTCGGTCGAGGCAGGCGAGGTTCACGCGCTTGTGGGCGAAAACGGCGCGGGCAAATCCACGCTGCTGTCGATCATGAACGGTCTGTTGCAACCCGATGAGGGCCAAATTCTTGCAGAGGGTGAACCGCTTACTCTCGGAGGGCCAGCCGACGCGATCGCGCATCGGCTGGCAATGGTCCATCAGGAACTCGTTTTATGTCCGAACCTGACGGTGGCAGAAAACGTTTTTCTGGGTCGCGAGACAGCTGCCAATGGTGAAAGCCGATCAAACCAGGGAGTGGTGGCTCGGACACAAGCCCTGATTGATGAGATCAAGGTCGATCTCGACCCGAACGCGCTGGTCGGTGACCTCAGCTTGAACGAACGGCAGATCGTGGAGATCTGTCGCGCACTCTCCAGCCGACCCAAAGTGATCGTTTTCGACGAGCCGACGGCATCGCTTGACGATGAGCAAACCGAGCATCTTCTGGAAATAATACGAAAGCTTAGACAATCGGGGCTTGGCATAGTCTACGTTTCACACCGCCTGAGCGAGATCTTCGCCATTTCGGACCGGATCACCGTGCTGCGTGACGGAAAGGTTGTCGGCACGACGAGGGCCGAAGGCATCACCGAGCAAAAGCTCGTATCAATGATGGTCGGACGGGAATACGATCCGTCCTCGATGTCCTACCGCGAAAGAAACCTGGGCGAGGTGGCGCTCGAGGCTATCAACCTGACATCCAAGGGCCATTTCGCGGGCGTGTCATTTCGTGTCAGAAAAGGAGAGATCCTTGGGATCGCAGGGCTGCTCGGGTGCCAACGCGAAGCGGTCGTGCGGGCAATCTTCGGCGCCCTTCCGGTTCATGCCGGGTCGATCGAAATCCACGGAAAACCAGTCCGCATTGGCTCACCACGCCAGGCAATAGACCACGGGATCTCTTTCATGCCTGCCGATCGCAAGGATGAAGGGCTCGTGCTCGACATGTCAGTTGAGGACAACCTGTGCCTTACGGTTCTGGATAGTCTGAGCGCCGGTGGCCTCTTGCGATCCGGCAAGAGGCGCGATTTGACCCGGTCGCTAATCGCGCGGCTCGCGACGAAGGTCAGTTCTCGCAAACAACCTGTCCGGGGCCTTTCTGGGGGGAACCAGCAAAAGGTCGTCATCGGCAAGTGGCTGGCGAGAAAGGGCGATATCGTTATCGCCGAAGACCCGACACGAGGGGTGGATATCGGTGCGAAGGCTGAGATCTGGTCGGTGCTTCAGGAAATGGCAAGCGAGGGTAAAGCGATTATCCTTATCGCCAGTGAGCTTGAGGAGTTGTTGGGCGCCTGCGACCGCATCATCGCAATGAACCGGGGAAGGGTCACAAGCGAGTATCTTCGGAAAGACTTCGACGCCGAGGCGATTGCGCACAGCTTTGTCGCGTAGGGCCTGCTCGTGACATCGGTGTCATTTTGCCCGATAAGCGGCCGCGGTGGTGGCTCGATCAAGTTCCAATGAACGCATCTCCACACTGCCATATTGCGTGAATTCGGCGTACATGGATTATCGCTGGCGGATCCATCGACTGACGTCCACCATTGCTCGGTAGGAGCGCATCGCTATGTCCAACAACCTAAACAATCTAAGATTTGTCAATTTCAGCCAGCTCCGCTCGTTCTATGCGGTTGCCCGAGAGGGCAGCATCACCAAGGCGGCACTGCTGCTCAATATCGGGCAGCCAACCGTGACAACTCAGGTCAAGGGGCTAGAGGACACCTATAACGTTCAGCTATTCAATCGCTCTCCACGCCTGGTGTCCCTTACGCCGGAAGGTGAAATGCTGTACGAAATCGCCCGGCAGGTCTTCTCTCTGGAGGAGCGCGCAGTTGAGCTGCTGTCTTCGCACGAGGCAAAAGTTACCGGGAAGCTTCGCATTGGGACGGTAGGTCCACATTTCGTCATGGACATACTAGCCCGTATACATCGGGATTACCCGCTGATGCAGGTTTACATCGAAAGCGGAAACTCCGAACAGATCTACGGCAAGCTACTGGATTATGAGGTTGACGTTGCCGTTACCGGGTCGAAATCGACAGATCCCAGGATTGCGCAAATTCAGCTGGGAACGCATGAGATCGTGTTGATGGTCCATTCAGATCACCCCTGGGCGCACCGAGACAGTGTTTCCATCAATGAATGTGATGGCCAGCGCCTCGTCCTTCGCGAAAAGGGATCAATGACCCGTCAGGTTTTTGAACAGACGATGGACGCCGCCGGAGTGCGCGCCAATGTCGTCATGGAGGTCGCGCGAGACACCATGCATGAGGCCATCCGGTCGGGTTTTGGTATCGGGGTCGTCAGCCTCGATGAAAGAGGCTCCGATCCCGCGCTGCGATACATTTCCTTTTCCGACGTATCGCCCAGCACCGAGAGCTACGCGTCTTGCATGAAAGAGCGTGCGAACGTCCGCGGCGTCAAGCTCTTCATGGACATCATCGGCGAACTCACCCCTTAGCCCTCATGGAAAAGCGCCCCAATCGCATTTGCCGCGTTGCCCCAAGTCTGAGGCGAGCTGGCCAATATGGGGACAAGCGAGTTCAAGCGCGATGCGGTACATCCACTGCCCGGCTGGGCATTGCGCTGAAAGGGAAACCAAAAGGCCCGCCCGGCCCGGCGGTCCGAAACAAATGACATCTCGTCAGTCTGCCTCAATGCCAGGCCCGTCTCTGGCGGCATCCCCAAGCGCCTGCTTCACCTCTCGCGCGATCAGCTCGCGCAACCAGGAGTGGATGGGCGACCGATGCGTGCGCTCGGTCCAGACCAGGGAGATGTTGAATGGCGCGGGACAGGGGCAATCGGCCATCTGAACCGATCCCCCCAAGGTTTCCCCGATGCGCCGGGGCACCGTCGAGATCAGGTCCGTGCCCGCGATGATGCGATTCAACCCAGCAGGGCTTGGCACAGTCAGAACCTGGTTCAGAACATGTCCCAGCCGGTCGAGGTAACGCAGGTAGCCCGACCGCCAGCCACCGCCATAAAGCACAACCGCATGACGCGCGGCAAGGTACGCTTCCAGTGTCAGGGGCGCATTGGCCAGCGGGTTTGCCGGGTCCATGATACAGACATAGCGTTCGGCCAGAAGGTTGCGGCAGTAGAAGCCCGCCTGTTCCGTCATCAGCGGGCCGATCAACAGCTCTGCCTCTCCCCGTTTGAGTTGCAGGTGGCCCTGCGAGATCGAGTTGATGGCTTCCACCCGAATATTTGGCGCCTCGTCCCGCAACCGCCGCATGACAAGCGGCAGAATCAACTGCCGTTCGTAGAAATTGCAGGCGATGGTAAAGGTATGCTCGGCCTCGGAGGGATCGAACGCCTCAGGCGTCGCCAGCCGCTCTATCTCCGCTAGCAACGATTCCGCCGAGACCGCGATGGCCGAGCAGCGTTCGGTAGCCTCTACCTGGGTGCCCTGACGGAAGAACAGCTGATCGTCGAAGATACGGCGCAGTTTCTCGATCGTGTAACTGACCGCCGACTGGTTCACGCCAAGCATCTGCGCGGCAACCGAGAAGGACCGGTGTTCATGCACCAGCCGAAGGGTGCGCAGATCGGCGAAATCAATGTTCAGTGCTTTCATTTGCCAGTCCATCAATAAATTCGATCCGGTCGATCAATTCCATTAAGTTGTTCGATCCGACAAGGCAAGATAAGCCGGGACGTACAGGACGCGAAGGGAGGATCTCGTCATGCCGCTGGCACCCGTCAATGACGCGGTGACGATCACGCAACTGATCGACAACCCCTATCCGTTCTACCGGCAGATGCGCGCGAGCAGCCCGGTCGTGTCGGTCAGCGCGGTCAACCGGGTGATGCTGACCAAGGCAGCCGACACCCGCGCGGTGAAGGACGATCCCGAAACATGGTCGTCCGACGACCCCGATACCCCGATGAAACGCGCCTTCCATGCCCACACGCTGATGCGCAAGGACGGCGAAGAGCATCTGCGCGAACGCAACGCCATGATGCCCACCTTCTCGCCGCGCAATCTGAAGACGCTCTGGGGACCGGCCTATGAAAAGCTGGCGGGCGAGTATCTGGACCGTCTGCCGAAGGGCGAGGTGGTCGATCTCTTCCCGACGCTGGCAGGCCCGCTGGCCGCCCGGATCCTTGCGGATATTCTGGGCCTGTCCGAGGCCAGCGATGACGATATGCAGTTCTGGTCGCAGGCGCTGATTGACGGGGCGGGAAATTTCGGCTGGTTCGATGAACCCTTCGAACGGGTGGACCGCGCTCATCTGGCGATGGATGCCCTGATGGAGCGGAAGGCGGAGTATTACCGCGCCAATCCCGATCAAACCGCGCTATCCGTGATGGTGAATGCTGATGACCCCATCGCGTGGAGCCAGATCGTCGCCAATATCAAGATCGCCATCGGCGGCGGCATCAATGAGCCGCGCGACGCGCTGCTGACGGTTCTTTACGGCCTGCTGACCAACCCCGACCAGTTGGACGAGATCAGGAGCACGGGTCAGTGGGGCTCTGCGTTCGAGGAAGCGATCCGGTGGGTCGCGCCCATTCAGGTCAGTTCCCGCCGCGCCACGCGTGACACCCAGATCCGGGGCATCGACATCCCCAAGGGGACAGTGGTGATGACCTGTCAGGCGTCCTCGAACCACGACGAGGACCTGTTCGAGGACGGACATCTTTTCAACGCCTTCCGGGCCCGCAACCCGCATCAGAGTTTCGGCTCTGGCCCGCATCACTGCATGGGCACCCATCTGGCGCGAATGATGCTGGGGAAGATCATGCTTCCAATGATCTTCGACCGCTTCCCGAACATGGAACTGGTGCGGCCCGAAACCGTGATCTGGAAGGGCTTCGGCTTTCGCGGGCCGCTGAACCTGCCGGTCCGGCTGAACTGAACTGTGCAAGGATTGCCGAAATAATGCCAAGGCTCACCTTCATTGCATCGCAGGGAACATCCCGGACGGTTGACGCCCGGTCCGGTGACAGTGCCATGCAGACCGCCCTGGCCCATGGCATCGACGGGATCACCGCCGAATGCGGCGGCGCCATGGCCTGCGCGACATGCCACGTGCATGTTGCGGATGAATGGGCAGACCGGGTCGGCCCGGCAGAAGACACCGAGGCGGATATGCTGGAATTTGCAGCAAGCACGGTGACCGCTGCCAGCCGCCTGTCCTGCCAGATCACGATGACGGAAGAACTCGACGGGCTGGTTCTGCACCTGCCCGACACGCAGATCTAGCGCCCGGCAGGGCACCAGATGCGTGACAACGTCAAGAATTCGCGGTTGACTGAACCGTGGAAAAGCTGGTCCGGTCAAGTTCCGAAAGCCAGCCACCAAAGGGAGGAAAGACATGAGAACCACCATCGCCATCGGCGCCTTCGCCGCTGTCATGGGGCTGGCCAGCAGCGTCAGCGCCCAGGACCACACGTTCCGCCTGCATCACCTGCTCAGCGCCCAGGCCCCGGCCCACACCCAGATGCTGGAACCTTGGGCCGCCCGCGTTGAGGAACTGTCCGGCGGGCAGGTCGATATCGAGATCTTCCCGGCCATGACCCTCGGCGGCCGTCCGCCCGAACTGATCAGCCAGGCCCGTGACGGCGTCGTCGATCTGATCTGGACGGTGAACGGCTATACACCCGGTCTGTTCCCACGGACCGAGGTGTTCGAACTGCCCTTCGTCTACGTGAACGATCCGGTGGCCACCAATCTCGCCATGTACGACATGTTCGAAAGCGACCTGCGTCAGGAATACCAGGGTGTCGAGGTGATGTTCCTGCATGTCCATGCCGGCCAGGGTATTCACATGGTCAACCGCGAGGTGCGCAGCCCCGCCGACCTTGATGGCCTTCGGATGCGCATTCCGACCCGCACGGGGGCATGGATCATCGAGGCGCTCGGCGCGACGCCCGTCGCCATGCCGGTGCCGGAACTGCCGCAGGCGCTGCAAACCGGCGTTGTGGACGGGGCCTTCATCCCATGGGAAATCATCCCGCCGCTGCGCATTCAGGAACAGACCGAATACCAGATCGAAGGTGCCGACATGGCCCGCTTCGGCACCACCACCTTCCAGGTGTCGATGAATGCCGACCGCTGGAACAGCCTGCCCGAGGATATCCAGGCCGCCTTCCGCGAGGCCTCCAACCGCGAATGGTGGGGCCAAGTGGGTGAAATCTGGCGTGCCTCGGATGATTTCGGCATCAACATGGCTGTGAACGCGGGCAATACCCATGTCACCCTGACCGACGATGAAACCGCCGCCTTCCAGGCCGCTCTGGAACCGGTTGTCGATCGCTGGATCGAAGAGGTGTCCGGCATGGGCATCGACGGCGCCGCACTGGTCGCGCACGCCCGCGCCGCCATCGCCGCCAACGCTTCCGACATGTGATGGAGGCGGTCGCCCAGGATACCCGTCGCACCGGCTGGACCGGTGCGGCGGAAACCGTGATCACCACCTGGGCCATCCTGGGCGGCGTGATGGTGCTGGCCGTTGTCCTGATGAATGTCTGGTCCGTGGTCAGCGCGCTGGCCTTCTGGGAAATCCTGTTTCCCGAGGCGGCCATCACCTTTCAGGGCGACTTCGAACTGACCCAGATGGGCATCGCCATCGCGGCCTTCGCCTTTCTGCCCTATTGCCAGATCTCGGGCGCCAATGTCAGCGCCGATATCTTCACCTCGCGCGCCTCGCCCCTCTGGATCGCCATCTTCGCGCTGGTTGCGTCGGTCGTGGCCCTGATCTTCGGCATTCTGCTGCTCTACGCGATGTATGGCGGCATGCTGAGCCAGCGCCAGTACAACTACACCACCGCCATCTTGCAGGTGCCAATCTGGTGGGCCTACCTGCCCTGTCTTCTGTCACTGGCTCTGCTGGCATTGGCCTCGTTCATCACGCTCATCGAAAACCTCGGCAAGACGACCCGGGGCGGGAACTGACACCCTATGCTTGATCCCATCACCCTCGGGCTGGTCAGCCTGGTCGTTCTGATCCTGCTGATCGCAATGCGCATGCCGATCGCCTATGCGATGATCCTTGTCGGAGGGATCGGAACGGTCCTGATGAACGGGCCGTTCACGGTTCTGAACCAGCTCAAGACGCTGGCCTATGGACAGTTCTCCAACTACGGGCTGTCGGTGGTGCCGATGTTCGTGCTGATGGGGGCCATCGCATCCCGCGTCGGTCTGTCCAAGGCGCTGTTCCGGGGCGCGAATGCCTGGCTCGGATGGGCACCGGGCGGCACCGCCATGGCCGCGATTGCGGGCTGCGCGGGCTTTGGCGCGGTGTCGGGATCGTCGCTGGCCACAGCCTCGACCATGGGCCGCATCGCCTTGCCGGAACTCAGGCGCTTCAACTATTCGGGGTCGCTGGCCACCGGGTCGCTCGCGGCAGGCGGCGTGCTTGGCATCCTCATTCCGCCCTCTGTCGTGCTGATCATCTATTCGATCATCGTCGAGGCCAATATCGTGACCATGTTCATGGCCGCGATGATCCCCGGCATCATGGCGGTGTTCTTCTTCCTGATCACGATCCTTCTCTACGTGCTGATCCGTCCAGAGGCAGGCCCCAAGGGCGGCGCCGCGGACCGGGCCGAATTCATTGCCGCCACGCTTGGCGTGCTGCCCGTGGTCGGTATTTTCGCCCTCGTCCTGGGCGGCATCTATGGCGGGTTCTACAACCCTACCCCCGGCGCGGCCATGGGCGTGTTTCTGGTGGCCGTCTACGGGCTTGCCCGGCGCAGCCTGTCCTGGACCGACACCATCGACAGCCTGAAGGAAACCGCGCAGACCACCGGCATGATCTACCTGATCCTTCTGGGGGCGGAACTGATGAAGATCTTCATGTCCCGCATCCGGATGCCGCAGGCCACGGCGGAATGGATCTCGGGTTCCGGCCTTGAACCGATGACGGTTCTGATCCTGCTCCTGATCGCGCTCGTGCTTCTGGGCTGCCTGATGGATTCGCTGTCGATGATCCTGCTGGTCATCCCGTTCTTCTGGCCGGTGCTGGTCGAGCTCAATGGCGGGCTTTATGCCTTCGGCCCCGACACCGGCTTCGGGATGAGCACGGAGGAGCTGAAGATCTGGTTCGGGATACTGGCGCTGATCGTTGTCGAGCTGGGGCTGATCACGCCCCCCGTGGGGATGAACGTCTTCGTCATATCGGCGCTCGCCAAGGACACGCCGATGATCGACACGTTCAAGGGCGTCATGCCCTTCTTCGGGGCCGAGATCGTGCGCGTGGTGGTGCTGATCATGTTCCCGGCAATTGTGCTCTGGCTGCCTTCGGTGTTGTAGCGCCGGGGGCCATGTCCCCCGTTTACCCCGCTGGAAAAATGGGGAACTCTGCCAGAAACGGCGAGGGGCGTGCAGATGAAAGACTACGGACAGTTCGACTACGTGATCGTGGGCGCGGGCACGGCGGGCTGCGTTCTGGCCAATCGCCTGTCCGAAGACCCGCGCGTCAGCGTTCTGCTGCTGGAGGCCGGGGGCCGGGACAACTACATCTGGGTCAAGATCCCGGTGGGCTACCTCTATTGCATCGGCAATCCGCGCACCGACTGGATGTTTCAGACCGAGGCGGAACCCGGACTTGGTGGGCGGTCGATCCTCTATCCGCGCGGGCGCATTCTGGGCGGCTGTTCGGCGATCAACGGCATGATCTACATGCGCGGACAGGCGCGCGATTATGACCAGTGGCGGCAGATGGGCAATGCCGGTTGGGGCTGGGACGATGTGCTGCCCTATTTCCTGAAATCCGAGGATCACTTCGCAGGGGCAAGCGAGCACCACGGTGCGGGCGGCGAATGGCGGGTGGAACAGCCCCGCCTGAGCTGGGAAATCCTCGACCGGTTCGCAGACGCCGCCGAGGCCGCGGGCATCCCGCGCACCGACGATTTCAACCGGGGCAATAACGAGGGCGTGGGCTATTTCCAGGTCAACCAACGGCGCGGCTGGCGCTGGTCCACGGCGCGCGGATTTCTTCGGCCCGCCAGCGACCGGCAGAACCTGACCGTGCTGACCGGCGCGCAGGCGCAGGGGCTGATGCTGGAGGGGCGCAGGACCACTGGCATCCGTTTTCTCAAGGACGGCCAGCCCGCGATGGCGAAAGCGGGGCGAGAGGTGATCCTGTCAGCCGGTGCGATCGGCTCGCCGCAACTGATGATGCTGTCGGGGATCGGACCGGGGCAGCATTTGCAGGACCACGGGATCGCCGTGGCGCATGACATGGACGGTGTCGGCGGCAACCTGCAGGACCATCTGCAATTGCGCCTGTCCTACCGGGTTGAAGGCGTGAAGACGCTGAACCAGATGGCCTCCACCCTGTTCGGCAAGGCCAGGATCGGGCTGGACTATGCGCTGAGACGCCGGGGACCGATGTCGATGGCGCCCTCTCAACTCGGGGCCTTTGCCAAGTCGGATCCCGCGCTGGAAACACCCGATCTGGAATATCACGTCCAGCCGCTCTCCCTGCCCAAGTTCGGCGAGGATCTGGACCCGTTCCCGGCCTTCACCGCGTCTGTCTGCAACCTGCGGCCGGGCTCGCGTGGCGATGTCCGCCTGAAATCCCCCGACCCGTCCGACGCCCCCGCGATCCGGCCCAATTATCTGTCGACCGAGGCCGACCGGATCACCGCCGCCCGCTCCATCGAGCTGACCCGCCGGATTGTCGCTCAGGCCCCGCTGGCGCAGTTCAAGCCGCATGAAATCCGCCCCGGCTCCGAATACGCATCAGAGTCCGAACTGATCGAGGCCGCGGGCCAGATCGGCACGACCATTTTTCACCCCGTCGGCACCGCCCGCATGGGCCACGGCCCCGGCGCGGTCGTGGATGCACGGCTGAAGGTCCACGGGATGGACGGGCTGCGCGTCGTCGATGCCTCGATCATGCCGACGATCACCTCGGGCAACACCAATTCGCCCACGGTCATGATCGCCGAAAAGGCCGCTGACATGATCCGCTCGGATCGCTGAGCGGATCGCCCTCACCGGCACCGTCCGGGATCAGATCGCCAGATCGAGGCGGGGTTTCCAGAACGGGCGGAACAGCTCGATCTTTGGGCAGCGGTTCATCACCACCTTGAGACCGGCCTCTTCGGCCAGCGCCGCCGCCCGGTCGTCATAGACACCGATCTGCCCCCACAGCACCTTGGCCCCGATGGCAATCGCCTGTTCGGTAATGGCGTAGAGCTCTTCCTTGGGGCGGAAGACCTCGACCATGTCGACCGGGCGGTCGATCTCCTCCAGCGAATGAAACACCGGAATGCCGCGGATCTCGGTCAGGTTCGGGTTCGGGTTGACCGGGATCATGTCATATCCCGTTTCATGCAGAACCCGCAGCACGCCATAGCTGAACTTGGTCTTGTCGGCGCTGGCACCCACCATGGCGATGGTCCTGACCGATTTCAGAATATCGGCAAGGAAGGTCTGGTCGTAGTCGTAAAGCTCGTCAAGCGCGGTTGCCGGCATGTCATTGATCCTTGTTCTCTTGTCCTGCGGCTTCGCTGGCCGAGGGCCGGGACGTGGCGATATCCGCCTTCAGCTCATGCGGCTCCAGCGGGTCCAGGAACGGGTTTCGATACAGCTTGTCATGGCTGTCGACGCCGATCTCCAGGGTGCAATCGGTGACGGCGCGGGCGACGCATAGCAGGACGTAGCCATTGTTGATCTGTCGATTGTTCAGGGCCACCTGACGGCGCTGATCCACCTCCCCCGCGGTCAGTTTGGCCGCGCAGGTGATGCAGCCGCCGTATTTGCAGCCATAGGGCAGATCGACCCCCTGTTCGCGCAGGGTATCGAGCAGCGGGCGGCGGGCCTCGACCCGGTAGGTCGCACCGCCCCTGTTGGCGAGCGTGATGGTCCGGGTTCCGGTCACAGCCAGATATCGCTGGTGCAGTCGCCACCGGGGTAGCGGGTTTCGTGGCAGCGGCTCGGCCCGTTCGGTTCCTTGCCGAAATCGACGATGAAATCGGGGTTGATCGTCATGCCGCCGTTTTCGACGTCGCAATCGATCATCACCATGACCCCGCCCTTTTCGCGGATCTCCGGGTAGAACTGGTTGTCCCATGTGGAGAACAGCGAGGTGGTCACATACAGACGCCTGCCGTCCAGCGAGAGCTGGAACATCTGCGGCCCGCCCGCGACGTCGACGCCATTGACCTGAGGCGCCTTGCCCAGAAGCCCGCCCATCCAGACCTGGCCGGTCAGTTTCGGGTTATGCGGATCGGTGATGTCATACTGGCGCATGTCGCCATGCAACCAGTTGTTGAGATAGAGGTACTTGTCATCCATCGACACGAGGATCGCGCTCATCACGCCCGGCACCGGGATGGGCCATTCGGGATGAGGTTCGTTGTCCACGTCGATGATCTTTTCCCATTCCCATTTGCCTGCCTCGGACTTCCAGAAATGGATGACATTGGTGGACAGCGCCGCGCCGCAGAAGCCATGGGTGCTGTCGGGATCGTGCAGGAACTTGACCTCCAGCGGGATCAGCCCGTCCTCGCCCAGATACATGCTCTCGATCGGCGTTCGTTTCTCGAAATCCCAGATATGCAGCTCGCGCCCGTATTTCAGGTGGCCGACCTCTTCCAGATCGAAGCCCGGCATGAAGGTATTCGGCGCGGCCCATTCGGAACTGATCATCACGTTGTGGCGGGGCTGGTACCAGAAATCATAGCCGAACTTGATGTCGCCCATGGTCTCTTCCCACCGGCCGACGATCTCGAAATCCTTGTTCAGGTGCAGATAGCCACCCGGCGCCTCACCCTTCGCGTCGCCAAGGAACGAAATGATGATCTCGGACCCGAGGCAATGCACGGTGTGAGGCCCGCTGAGATTGGCCTTGGCCTTGATCTCGGCCCCGTCGATCACCTTGTGCAGGCGCGGCGCATAGGGATCGGTGGCCGTGTCGATGACGTGGATATTGTTCGACCGCACGCCCGGAACCAGCAGGTATTTGCGCGCCATGGAGCTGTCATCGTGGCAGGAGGAACAGGCGTTCCAGCCCATGTGATGCAACTCGTCCCCGATGCCGGGCATTTCCAGCCGGTGGATGACCTGGCTATAGGTCGGGCTGTCTGGGTCCGCATCCACCGTCGCAAGGTAATCCGGTTTCTGAATGCCGGTGCCGGTGTAGATGGCAATCGTGTAGAGCAGTTTTTCGCGGGGGGCCTTGATGGCCTCGGCCGGGCTTGCGTAGCCCGGTCCGCAACATGTGCCGTCCATCATCACATTCCTCCCTTGCGACCAAGACATACTTCTCGTACATCGAGAATCAGATTCTCACAAAGTAAAAAATATGCATCTCGAACGCCTCACCCTCATTCTTGAAATCGTCGGCCAGAAGGGCACGGTCACGGTGGCCGAGATCTGCGCCCATTCGGACCTGCCCAAACCGACCGCCTACCGGCTGGTGCAGGATCTTGTCGGGGTTGGGCTGCTGGAACCGGTCGGTGGGGGGCGTTTCACGCTCGGCACCCGGCTGAAGCGGATAGCGCATAGCGACCAGTCCGACCGCGCGCTGCTGGATCTGATCGCCCCGGTCCTGAAGCAGGCCGCCACCGAGATCGGCGTCGCGTTCTTCCTGTCACGTCTTCGCGGCAGGTCGGTAGAGATCATCCATGTGGAAACCCCGGACACGGGCGTGTCCTATCTGCATCCCGGCCTCGGCAAGCGTCCGTTACACGCCTGTTCCTGTTCCAAGGCCGTCGCCGCCTTTTCGCCGGACGTCTTTCCGACCGGCGAGATGGAGGGCCGGTTGCGCGCCTATACCGAGTTCACCCTGACAAGCGTTCAGGATCTGGAAGCCGAATTCGACATCATCCGCAAGCGCGGCTTTGCCGAATGCGTGGAAGAGATCGAGCGCGGCATGTGTTCGGTCGCGGCCCCGCTTGCGCCGCGCGGTCCGGGGGCCACGCTGTCCATCGGTGCGACGGGATCGACACGCGTGTTCACCTCGACGTTCCGCGAAGCGCTCGGCCCCCGGATCGCCCGGATCGCGCAAGGGCTGTCGGCTGACCTTGGTTGGGATGCGGTGCAGGACAGCAGGACGCCGACCGCCTCCTGACGCGTGCGTTTCGGCCCCTGTCCCGCGCCCAAGCGGGAATTCCGACGCTGTGTACTCGTTGGCGTGCAGCGCGCCCGGTCGGGGATGCAATGGAAACGCCCGCCGGATGATCCGGCGGGCGCCTGTTTCGAGTGACGCAGGGGTCCGGTGGTCCCGGATCAATACACGACGACGGACCGGATCGACTCGCCTGCATGCATCAGGTCGAAGCCCTTGTTGATGTCGTCGAGGGAAAGCGTGTGGGTGATCATCGGGTCGATCTCGATCTTGCCGTCCATGTACCAGTCGACGATCTTGGGCACGTCCGTCCGGCCCCTTGCGCCGCCAAAGGCCGTGCCGCGCCAGACGCGGCCGGTGACCAGCTGGAAGGGCCGGGTGGAGATCTCGGCCCCCGCGGGCGCCACGCCGATGATGATCGACTCGCCCCAGCCCTTATGGGCGCATTCCAGCGCGTCGCGCATCACCTGCACATTGCCGGTCGCGTCGAAGGAATAATCCGCGCCGCCGCCGGTCAGCTCCACCAGGTGGGTGACGATGCTGCCCTCAACCTCTTTCGGGTTGACGAAATCGGTCATGCCGAAGCGCTTGGCCATCTCCACCTTGTCGGGGTTGAGGTCGACGCCGACGATCTGGTCGGCGCCAGCGAGCCGCAGCCCCTGGATCACATTCAGCCCGATGCCGCCCAGGCCAAAGACCACCGCCCGCGCGCCGATTTCCACCTTGGCCGTGTTGATCACCGCACCGATCCCCGTGGTCACGCCGCAGCCGATATAGCAGATCTTGTCGAAGGGCGCGTCGGGGCGCACTTTCGCCAGCGCAATCTCGGGCAGGACGGTGTGGTTCGAGAAGGTGGAACACCCCATGTAGTGCAGGATCGGCGTGCCATCGAGCATGGAAAACCGGCTGGTCCCGTCGGGCATCAGCCCCTGGCCTTGCGTCACGCGAATAGCCTGGCAGAGGTTGGTCTTGCCGCTCAGGCAATACTCGCATTCCCGGCATTCGGGCGTGTAGAGCGGGATCACATGGTCGCCGGGCTTGAGGCTTTTGACCCCCGGCCCAACCTCCAGCACCACGCCCGCGCCCTCGTGGCCAAGAATGGCCGGGAACATCCCTTCCGGGTCGGCACCCGAGAGCGTGAACTCATCCGTATGACAAATCCCCGTCGCCTTGATCTCCACCAGAACCTCGCCCGCCTTCGGGCCCTCAAGGTTCACCTCCATAACCTCCAGAGGCTTCCCAGCCTCCAAGGCAACCGCCGCACGTGTGCGCATTTTCGATCCCTCCCAGATTTATCTTGATTTTTGAATACGAGTTATCATGATTTGAGACCAAGTCTCGCAACATGGAATGATTCCGTCAACATGCATCTGGACCGCCTGATCGCCATTCTGGAGCTTGTCGCCGTTGCCGGGCGGCCGGTGACGGCGAGCGAGATTCAGAAGGCGACGGGCCTGCCGAAGCCCACCTGTTACCGGCTGATGCAGACCCTGCAGGATCAGGGGCTGGTGGACTCCCCTGCCGATGACGGGCGCGTGGTGATCGGTGAGCGGCTCATTCGCATCGCCCTGCTTGGAAAGTCCGATATCGACGTGCGCAAGGCCGCTGCGCCTTTGCTGAAGGCCGCCGCGGTGAACTTCAACGAAACGGTGTTTCTGGCCCGGTTCCGCAACAGCCAGGTGGAAATCATCCACGTGGAAACGCCCGATGACCCGGGCCGCGCCTTCATCCATCCCGGGCTGGGCGTGCGGCCCATGCATGCCTGTTCCTGTTCCAAGGCCATCGCCGCCTTCACCGAGCCGGAATTTCAGGCATGCATCATCAACGGCACGCTCAAGGCCTATACCGAACACACCAAGACCACCGAAGCTGACCTGCGTGCCGATTTCGCCCGTATCGTGCAGCGCGGTTTTGCCGATTGCGACCAGGAAATCGACCTTGGCATCGCCAGCGTCGCCGCACCGGTTTCCGTTGGCAATATCGGGGCGACCTTCAGCGTGGGCGCTGTCGGGCCGATCCGGCGGTTCGGAACGGACTACCGGGCCGAGATCGGCCTGAAACTCATCGATCTGGCAAACCGCGTCAGCGGTGCCATCCAACTGTGCAATGTGGCCGAGGTTTGAGGAGACCCGCGCCGCACCGCGACAACAAGGGAAGGAAATTCACGTCGCGCCCAAAGGGCATTGTTCATTCAAGGGAGGAAATAATGACACTCAGACCTGATCCGACATTCCACGCCACCGCGCAGCTTGCCATGCAGGCCCCGGTGGAAACCTACGGCTTTACCGTGATGCTGAGCCCCGACGGCTCTCAGCCCGACGGCATCGCCGTGGTCGATCTCGACCCGAAATCCGAGAGCTACGGCACCATCGTCCACACAGTGATGATGCCCTACAAGGGCGACGAGTTTCACCATTTCGGCTGGAACGCCTGTTCGTCTTCTCTGTCGCCCCTGACCGGCCACGCCTTCCTTGAGCGGCGCTACCTGATCGTGCCGGGCATCCGGTCCTCCCGGATCTATGTCATCGATGTGAAGGACCCGCTTAAGGCCAGCATTCACAAGATCATCGAACCCGAGGAGGTCTTCGCCAAGACCGGCTATTCGCGCCCCCACACCATCCATTGCGGGCCTGAAGGCATCTATGTCTCGACGCTTGGCGGCGGCGGCGAGGATGGCACTGACGGACCTCCGGGCATCTTCATCATGGATTGCGAGACCTTCGAGATCATCGGCCAGTATGAAATGGACCGGGGCAAGCAGGACAAGCATTACGATTTCTGGTGGAACCTGCCGCAGGATTACATGGTCAGTTCCGAATGGGGCCTGCCGCCGCAGTTCGAGAACGGGATCGTGGCGGAGGATCTGCTGTCCAACAAATACGGCCATTCGATCCATTTCTGGGACCTGCGCAAGCGCAAGAACATCCAGACCATCGACTTGGGCGAAAACCACCAGATGGCGCTGGAAATCCGACCTGCCCATGACCCGAAGAAATCCTACGGGTTCTGTGGCGTGGTGGTCGACACCACCAACCTGCAAGGCGCGATCTTTACCTGGTGGCGGGGCGAGGACGGCACCTGGCAGGCCAAGAAGACCATCACCATCGACCCACGCCCGGAAGACCCGGAGAACCTGCCGCCGCTTCTGCAAGGCTTTGCCGCCGTGCCACCGCTGGTGACGGATATCGACCTCAGCCTCGACGACAAGTATCTCTACGTCGCCTGCTGGGGACTGGGCGAGATGCACCAGTACGACGTCAGCGACCCGATGAACCCCAAGCTCGCCGGCAAGGTGGAACTGGGCGGCATCGCGCGCAACGCCAAACATCCGGGCGGCGGCGAGTTCGCCTTCGGCCCGCAGATGGTCGAGGTCAGCCGCGACGGCAAGCGGGTCTATTGGACCAACTCGCTCTATTCCACCTGGGATGAGCAGTTCTATCCCGGTGCGGAAGGCGGCCAGATGGTCATGGCGAATGTGGGCGAGAATGGCGGGCTGGAGCTTGACCCGAATTTCTACATCAATTTCCCCGAAGGGTTACGCGCGCATCAGATCCGTCTGGAAGGCGGCGATTGCTCGACCGACAGCTTCTGCTATCCGAACGTCTGAATGGGCACGGATATGACCACTTTGACGGCCCTCTGGGGGGCCGTCATTCTGTCTGGCCTCTATCACGGGGTGAACCCCGGCATGGGCTGGCCCCTTGCCGTGTCCGCCGCGCTGATGGAGGGCAAGCGCAGCGCCATGGGCAAGGCCCTTGTGGCGCTGGCCGCCGGGCATTTCCTGTCGATGACGGCAATCCTGCTGCCCTTTTCCCTGATGACGGCCCTTGTCAGCTGGGAAACGCAAATCCGTATCGGCGCGGGCGTGCTGGTGGTGGCCATGGGCATCTACCTGCTGATCAACCGCAAACACCCGCGCTTTCTGGCCCGTGTCCATCCCGCGCGGCTGGCGCTCTGGTCCTTTCTGGCCGCGCTCGCCCATGGGGCGGGGCTGATGCTGGTGCCGATCTATCTGGGTATCTGCGGCATCGACACAGGCCCGACCGAGGGGCACGAGGCCGCGCAGGCCCTGATGGGCCAGAACGTGCTGACCGCCTTCGTTGTGGCCCTTGTCCACACCTTCGCAATGACGCTGGCGGGCGGGATCATCGCCGTGATCATCTACCTGTGGCTTGGCCTGAAATTCCTGTCCCGCACCTGGTTCAACCTCGACATTGTCTGGGCGCTCAGCCTCGTTCTGGTGGGCGCGGTCGGGATCTATACGGCCTATTACGGACATTAGGCGAAGGTGATCGGTAGACCTTGCGTATCGCCTTGCGCTACGAGTTGTCCTGCGGCCCCCTGCCCGTCTGGAAACCGTCATGCCCGCCGACGCCCCCTTCATCGCCCTGAACCGTAAGGAACGGCTCGTCCCCGTGCAACTCGACGGAACGGAGCTGATGCTGCCCGAGGGCGAAAACCTGGCCGCATCGCTGCTGGCCGCCGGGGTCCGGAGCTTTCGCGAGACGCCGGTCTCCGGTGCCCCCCGCGCACCGTTCTGCATGATGGGGGCCTGTTTCGACTGCCTTGTAGAGATCGACGGTATCCAGCGTCAGGCCTGCATGCTGAGTGTCGCAGAAGGGATGGTGATAGCCCGCCTCAAAGGGACCACCCATGGCTGAGTTCGATCTTGCGATCATCGGGGCAGGTCCGGCGGGAATGGCGGCGGCTGTGACTGCCGACAAGGCGGGCTTGCGCGTGGCTTTGCTGGACGAACAGCCCCGGCCCGGCGGCCAGATTTACCGCAATGTCAGCCAGGCAAGCGCGGACCGAGTTCGGGTTCTGGGGGCGGACTACGCCCTTGGTAGGGGCCTGACGACGGCTCTGGCCGAGAGCGGCGTGCAACATATCCACGGGGCCGTTGTCTGGGCCATCGAAGACGGGTTCCGGCTGTCCTACACCGCCAATGGCACCGCAGCGCAGGTGAGTGCGCGAAGGGTGCTCATCGCCACCGGCGCGCTGGAACGTCCCCTGCCAATACCCGGCTGGACCCTGCCCGGCGTCATGACCGCAGGCGCGGCTCAGATCTTGCTGAAAGGCTCCGGCATCGTGCCGCGACAGGCGGTTCTGGCAGGCAGCGGGCCGCTGATCTACCTCGTGGCCGCGCAGATGGTCAGGGCCGGTGTGCCGCCACTGGCGCTGGTGGAAACGCAATCGACCAGGGACATGATTGGCGCGCTTCGGCACATGCCCGGCGCCCTGCGGGGGTGGCGCGGTCTGGCGAAGGGGCTGGGCCTGATACGCGAATTGCGCCGCGCCGGGGTGAAGCGGTTCACCGGGGCGGACAGGCTGAAGGTGGAGGGCATGGATAGGGCCGAGGCCCTCTGCTTCCGTGCAGGGGGCGAGGATCACCGCATTGCCTGTGAGACTGTGCTGCTGCATCACGGGGTTGTCCCGAATACGCAGGTGGCAAGGTCCATTGGGGTCAGCCACCGCTGGTCCAGCGCACAACAGACGTTCACGCCGGTTCTGGACGCATGGGGCGGCACTGACCGGCCCGGCCTGTTCATCGCGGGTGACGGGGCCGGGATCAGCGGGGCGATGGTGGCCGAAATCGCGGGGCGTCTGGCCGCCCTGAAACTGGCGGAAGAGGCCGGGCACCTGGGCATATCGGAACGTGACCGACGCGCCGCGCCTCTGCTGCGCGCCCGCGCGCGGGAACTGGCCATTCGCCCCTTCCTCGATGCGGCCTATCCGCCTTATCCGGGGGCGCTGCGCCCGGATGACGACACACTCATCTGCCGCTGCGAAGAGGTCACGGCGGGCGAGATTCGCCAGACCGCCACGCTCGGCTGCCTTGGCCCCAATCAGGCCAAAAGCTTCACCCGTGCGGGCATGGGGCCGTGCCAGGGGCGCTATTGCGGGCTGACGGTGACAGCCATCCTGTCCCAAACGACCGGGCAAAGCCCCGACGAAACGGGCTATTACCGAATCCGTCCCCCCCTGAAACCGGTGACGCTTGCGGAACTGGCGGCAATGGCCGAGACAGGGGCAACGAACCCGGAAGGAGAATGACATGATCGAGCGGATCGAGACCGGCCAGCGCATGAGCAAGATCGTCAAGCATAACGGCGTGGCCTATCTGTGTGGTCAGGTCGGCGCAGGCGACAGCGTGACCGAACAGACCGAGGATTGCCTTGCCCGCGTGGACGCGCTGCTGGAACAGGCCGGATCGTCGCGCGACCGTATCCTTCAGGCCATCGTGTGGCTGTCGGACATGGCCGATTTCGCCGAGATGAACGCCGTCTGGGATGCCTGGGTGCCCGAGGGCCACGCGCCCGCCCGCGCCTGCGGCGAAGCAAAGCTCGCCCGCGACGTGCTGAAGGTCGAGGTGATCGTCACCGCCGCCTGCGACTGATCTCAGCCATGGGCGATGCGGGGGCGGCCAGTGGCCGTGACGGTCACTTCCGCCTCCACGAACATCGACCGGCCTTCGATCTCGACCTCGCGGATGTCGCGGGTGTTGGTCAGGGTCAGGTCTTCTGCCCCGGCGCGTTTCGCCCGGTCGCTGGCTTGGTGCGATAACGCGGCCTGCAGCGCATCAAGTGCCGCATCGCGATCCGCAAAAAGCGTCGGCCCCTCGGCCAGGTGAACGGTATACCGGCCCTCGCCTGCACTGGTGACCACACCCGACACAACCTGCCGGACCTGCCCCACCACCGCGCCGATGGCATTGGCGACACCGGCATGTTCCGGCAGGATCATCCTGCAATCCAGCCGCTCGCCAACCGCACGGTAATAGTTGGGGGCAGACGCCCCGAGCCCGATCACCGGCACCCCGATCCGCGTGGTCAGTTGCACGATCCCCCGATGTGGGGTCAGGCCCGAGCGGGTCAGAACGTGGCGGGCCAAGGTGGCGGGGGCATGGTCGGCGAACGCGCGATCCTCGGCAAAGGCAGCTTCCAGCAGGCAATCGACGGTCTGTTCGGTCAGTTGACCCACGATCATCCGGGCCAGTGTTTCGGCCCCGTCCGCCAGCCGATTGCCGCTGCCCCCGCGCTTGCGCGCCATCAGCTGCAATCCCAGTCGGGCAGCCTGCGCATTCCAATCCGAGAGGGTGCCAAGAACGTGGCTCGCATCGGACGGCGTGACGCCAGACAGCATCACCAGCCCGCGGGCCACCAGCCGGTCCAGCGCCGCGCCTTCCAGCCGGGATTTCAACAGGCCCTGCACCGGCATCGGGCCGGTAATCCGCTCCAGCAGCGCCGCGTCGCGCGGCGGCAGGCCCGCCGGATCGCCCGCCATCGGCACCACGAAGCGGCCCGCATAGTCCAGCGCCACCTCGGCATTGAGCGCCTTTTCCAGCGCCTCGATCACCATCTCGGGATGGTCATGGGCCAGCAGCGACAGCGGCATCAGCCGCCGGGGGCCAAGGCGCACGCCCCCTAGCAACCCTTCGGACAGCACATGCACCTCGCTGTCACCGCCAAGCCCGGTGGTGCGCATCGCCACCGCCTCGACCATGGTGCGGAAACCACCGACCAGCGCGCCCTCGGGGTCGATTTCTGGCAATCCATCCCGCAGCAGCGCGACGTCCGTTGTGGTGCCGCCGATGTCAGAGACCAGCGCATCGCGCTCCCCGGTCAGCCAGCGCGCGCCGACAAGGCTGGCGGCGGGGCCGGAGAGGATGGTTTCAATGGGCCGTTCCTTGACCATGGCGGCAGAAATCAGCGCCCCGTCCCCCCGCACCACCATCAGCGGCACGGAAATCCCCAGCTTGGCCAGATGCCGTTCACAAGCCGCCACCAGCCGCGCGATGGAGCCGACGAGCCGTGCGTTCAGCAGCGCCGTCAGCGCCCGTTTGGGGCCATTGAGCTTGGCCGACAGCTGATAGGAACAGGTCACGGGCCGCCCGGTTTCCTGGGCGATCAGGTCGCGCGCGCGTTTTTCATGGGCCGGGTTGCGGGTGGCGAAGCGGGACACGACGGCGAAGGCTTCGACCTCTGATTTCAGCCTGGTCACCTCTGCCAGCAGCGTGGCCTCATCCAGCGGCGCAGCCTCGCGCCCGTCATGGCCGTGCCCGCCCGTGATGGACACCAGAGGGTCCCGGCCAAGCGCCTCGGTCAGCCCGCCCCGGTCGAGATCCTTTTCCGTGAACCCGATCGAGACCAGCGCCACGCGCCCGCCCTGCCCTTCGACCAGCGCATTGGTGGCCAGCGTCGTCGACAGCGACACCAGCGCAATCTGATCGGCGCCGATCCCGGCCCCCGCCAGTGCCGCATCCACCGCGCCGCCGATGCCGATGGCCAGATCGTGCCGCGTGGTCAGGGATTTGGCCGCACCGATCACGCTCTGCGCCGCCTCGTCGATGATCGCGGCATCCGTATAGGTGCCGCCCGTGTCCACGCCGAGCAGATAGGCCATGGCCCTCTTCCTTCCGTCCTGTTCGCCCTACGGCAGATAGGACAGGACTGGCCCGCCGTCACGGGTCTTCTGCGACCTCGGGGCGGGAAAGCTGTCGGAAATGGGCAGCGATTTCAGCCTTCGGTCGGGCCACGGGAACAAGACAGGCGCAGGCAACACAGCACCGGCGAGGCAGGAGTTCCACCTCGTGGAATCGGCCACGGATTGGCAGCAAGCCGAAAGTGGAAACAATCGCCCCATTTCGGCCATTATTGATTGCTATTGTTTACGAGACGGAAAAGAATCAACAATGATCGAGCAGCCGTCCAAATATTTCCTCCCTGGACTGACACTGGGCCGCCCTTCGTGGGCGGCCTGTTTCTATTGGGGTTTGCGGCGCAGGATCATGTCCTTTGCCGCAACCGTGGCCCCCAGAGTGATCAACAGGCAGGCAATGGCGATGACCCAGGTAAAGGGGCTTGCCCCAAGCGCGACCAGCAGCAGCGTGGACAGCAGCGGCGCCGAGTAGCTCGCCGCGCCAAGCACCTGGATATCTCCGTGCTTCACCCCGATATCCCAGACGAAGAAGGCCAGTCCGACGGGACCGATCCCGAGGCCCGCGACCGCCAGCCACTGGCCCATGCCCTGCGGCCAGATCGTCTCCTCCAGCATCAGATGCGCTATGGTCGCCAGCAGCGCGGTCACAAGGCAGAACCCCGTCACCACATCGGTCGGCACTTCGCGAAAGCGGCGCGACAACACCGAATAGGAGGACCAGAAGAACGCCGCCAGAAAGGCGATGCCATAGCCGAAGGCGTAGTCCGGGTTCAGCGCGATCCCCTGCCCCCGCGTCACGATCAGCACCGCGCCTGCAAATCCCATCAGTGCCCCGATGATGTGATGTAGCCCCAGCCGTTCACCGGGTCCGAGGGCGGATAAGAGCACGATCAGGAGGGGCCAGAGATAGGCAATCAGGCTCGCGTCCACCGTGGGCGCGTTCCGCAGCGCGGTGAAATAGAGGAAATGGTAGCCAAAGAGCCCGACAATCCCAAGCGCCCAGACCTTGGCGGGCTGGCGCAGGGCGGCAATGCCCTGAGGGCGCACGACCCATGTCAGCGCCCCGGCCAGCCCGCCGATGCCAAAGCTCATCGCGGTCAGCTGAAACGGCGGCACCTGCCCGCTGGCAGCTGTGAAATAGGCCAGAAGCGCCCAGAGAAGAATGGCGATGAAACCGACGCCGGTGGCGGTGGTGCGGGTCATGTCGGGGGCCTTTCGAAAGCTGCCCCTCGCCCTAGCAACAGGCGCATGATCCGGCAAGATGGCTCAGATCGGTTCGATCAGGTCAGGTCCCTCAGAGCGGTTGGAATTGACCTTCGGATCGACGCGGAAGCTTTCGAACCGATCCGGCGGGGCCGGTTTCATCAAAAGCGCCGCGCCTTTGCCGTCTTCGCCGAGCCACTTGCCCCAATCCTCGCGCGCAAGGCTGACAGGCTCGCGGTGGTGGATATGGCTGAGCCCCTCGCCCGCCGGGCAGGTGACAATGGCGAAGGTGGTGAACGCGTCCTCCCCCTGCGCCCAGTCCTGCCAGATCCCGGCCAGCACCAGTGGGTCGCCATCGGCGGGCCGGATATACCACGGCAGTCGCTTGCCATCGGCATCCTTGGTCCATTCATAGAACCCCGTCGCCAGCACGAGGCAGCGACGCTGGCGGCAGGCATCCCTGAAGGCGGGCTTTTCGGCGATGGTCTCGGCGCGGGCGTTGATCAAGAGCGGCCCGTCCGTCGGCGTCTTGTACCAGCGCGGAAGGAACCCCCAGCGCATGGGGCGATAGAGCCGCGATCCTTCGGCAGAGGTCACCACCCCAACCGCCTGCGTCGGACAGACGTTGAACCGGGGCCCGTCCGGCAGGTCATTGGCCGGCGCGGCAGACACGAACCGCGCCATCGCGTCGACCTTGTGGGTAATGGTCATGCGTCCGCACATGGGCAGACGTTAGGCGCGCATGGCCGCCCCCGCAAGCAGGCCGAACGCAAAAAGGCCGAGCGGATGCCCGGCCCTCATCTGGTCTCGCATCCTGACGGATCAGGCGCCGTAAACGGCCTTATGCGCGATCTTGCGGATGTCGCCGGAATAGATGTCGAGGTCGAGCCGGGTTTGCAGCGGCAAAGTGCTCAGCTCGCGCAGGGTGCGGCGGTAGGCGGCGTATTTGCGGACATCTTCGGCAAGTTTGGTATGAGCGAAGGACATCGGTAACTCCCTTCAGGTTTCGCGTTTCGATACGCCAAATATGTTAGCGCCAACAGAAACGACAATTGCCAAGCCGCGAAGCCCGAGTTGCGTGAATTGCATGGCAATGAAAAGGGCCGGGCAGTCGCCTGCCCGGCCCCAATCCTTCAATGTCGATCAGCTTATTCAGCCTCGATGATCCGGCCCTCAAGCGTCGGCATGTAGGGGCTGTTCTCGGCCAGGTAATCGGCAACCACCTGCTCCAGTCCCGGACCGAAGTCATAGGCATTCATGCCGTCGGACGAGAAGATGCGGTAACCATCCCCGCCGGACCGCATATAGTTGTTGGTCACGACGCCATAGATCGCCTCCGGGTCGATCGGCACAAAGCCATCGGCGGTTTCGATCTCGACCGACACGATGCGGCTGCCGGGTTCGCCCGCCGGGTTCCACGTATAGCGCATGCCCGCCACCTGCGGGAAGCGGCCCGCGCCGTCCTCGACCTGGCTCACGCCGTTTTCCAGCGCCGCGATGATGCCGGCACCGGACAGCTGGAAGGTCGCCACGGTGTTCTGGAAGGGCAGAACGGTAAAGACCTCGCCCATGGTGATCTCACCGGCGTCAATCGACGCCCGCAGGCCGCCGCCGTTCTGAATGGCAACATCCATGCCCTGATCGCGGGTGCGTTCCAGCATGGCCGTAGCAACCAGAACACCCATCTGGCATTCCCGCGCCCGGCAATTGTCGCGCGAGCCGTCGATGACGTCGGTGCTTTCCGAGACGACCTCGGCCATGGCTTCCTCGATCGGGGCCGCCAGTTCCGCCACACGCGCCGCAATGGCGGCGTCGGGCTCGACCGAGGCATCGAGCAGCATGGTGTTGCCGTCGGCGAAGATCAGGTTGCCATCATCGTCGAAGGTCACCTCGAGGTGGCCCAGATACTTGGAATAGGCATAGGCCTGCACGATCGGCACCATCGCGCCATCGGGGCCATCGACCCAGGTCGGATAAGGCCCGTGCCGGTCGGGATCATCGGCCGAGAGGTAAGTATGCGAGTGGCCGCCCACGATCAGGTCGAGCCCGGTCACGGCTTCGGCAATCCGCATGTCCTGCGGCAGGCCCACATGGGTCAGCGCGATGATCATGCCAACGCCCATCTCGGTCAGCTCATCCACATCGGACTGGATCGCATCAATCTCATCCTGGAAGATCACGTTGGGACCGGGGCTGGAGGTTTCCGCCGTATCGGTCGCCAGCGCCGAGATCACGCCCACCTGGTGGCCATTGACGTCCAGGACCACATAGCTTTCCACCTGCCCGTTCAGTTCCTCGGACTGGCTGAGGTCGAGATTGCCCGAGATCACCGGGAAGCTGACCGTATCGAGGAAACGGCGGAAGTTGCCGGGGCCGTCGTCGAACTCGTGGTTGCCCACGGCCATGACGTCAAAGCCGATGGCCTCCATCATCTCGGCTTCCACGTCGCCCTTGAAGGTCGTGTACATCAGCGAGCCCTGGAACTGGTCGCCCGCATCCATGACGATGACGTTTTCACCCGCGGCGGTCAGCTCGTCGCGCAGGGTATTGATGGCGGTAGCGACCCGCGCCACGCCACCAAAGCATTCGCCCGCGGCGTCATCCTCGGCCGAGCAGGTGCTGTCGAAGCGGTTGATCGGCTGGATGCGGCTGTGAAGGTCGTTGATATGCAGAATATGAAGGGTCACGTCGGCAGAGGCTGTGGTGCCAAGGGCAACCAGCATGGCCGTCGAACACAGGATTCGAGCAAACATCGGAAAAGACTCCCTGTTATGTGTTATCCCCACAGCTTGGCTGGGGCCATCGCGCAAGTAAAGGGGGTCGGTGACCATGATGTGACACTTGACGCCGGGTCGCTCTCGGGCCAAGTGCGGCCCATGCTGATTTACAAGATCCTCCGGGCCCCGGAATGGGCCGAGTTGCAGGCCAAAGGCGAAAGCGCCGGGGCACCTGTGGATATCGCCGACGGGTTCGTGCATTTTTCCACCGCAGAGCAGGCCGCCGAAACTGCCGCCAAGCATTTTGCGGGCGCGGACGGGCTGTTGCTGCTGGCGCTGGAGACTGATGCGCTTGGAGACGCCCTGAAATGGGAGGTGTCGCGCGGGGGGGCGCTGTTCCCGCATCTCTACGCGCCATTGCGGCTGGCGGATGTTCTCTGGTCCAAGCCCCTGCCGCTGGTCGACGGGCACCACGTTTTCCCCGATCTGGAGGGCTGAGATGCTGGAACGGATGGGCATGGCGCTGATGCGCCGGATGGACCCGGAAACCGCCCATGGGCTGGCGCTGAAGGCGCTGAACATGGGCCTTGCGCCCCTGCCGGGTGTCGTGACCTCTGACCAGCTGCGCACGACCGTTGCGGGCCTGACCCTGCCCAACCCGGTGGGTCTTGCGGCGGGATTCGACAAGAACGCAACCGCTCTGACCCCGCTGTCGCGCTCAGGCTTCGGCTTTATCGAAGTGGGCGCCGCCACCCCCCGCCCCCAGCCCGGAAATCCGAAACCACGCCTCTTCCGCCTGACCGAGGATCGCGCCGCGATCAACCGCTTCGGTTTCAACAATGACGGGATGGAGGCGATTGCCGCCCGGCTGGCGACCCGGCCCAAGGGCGCGGTGGTGGGGCTGAACCTTGGGGCCAACAAGGACAGCGACGACCGATCCGCCGATTTCGCCCGCGTGCTGACCCGCTGCGGGGCGCATGTGGATTTCGCCACCGTCAATGTCTCGTCGCCCAATACCGAGAATCTGCGCGACCTGCAGGGCAAGGCGGCGCTGGAGGCGCTGCTCGCGGGCGTGATGGAGGCGCGCGCGGCCCTGGCGAATCCGATCCCGGTTTTCCTGAAGATCGCCCCCGATCTGGACCCCTCCGAAATTGAGGACATCGCGGAGGTGGCACTCGGCTCTGGCCTCTCGGGCATCATCGCCACCAACACGACGAAGTCCCGCGACGGGCTGAAAAGCGCACATAGGGGCGAGATGGGCGGCCTTTCCGGCGCGCCTTTGTTCGAGATGAGCACACGGGTGCTGGCGCGGCTCTCGCAGCTGACCGAGGGCAAGCTGCCGCTTATTGGTGTGGGTGGCGTGGGATCGGCGGAACAGGCCTATGCCAAGATCCGCGCGGGCGCGTCGGCTGTTCAGCTCTATACGGCGCTGGTCTATGGCGGGCTGTCCCTTGCGGCTGATATCGTCCGGGGTCTGGACCATCTGCTGGAACGAGACGGTTACGCCAGTGTTGCCGACGCCGTGGGAACCGGGCGCAGCGACTGGATTTGAACACTGCGATTGCGGCCGGGCGGTGGAAAAATCTTCGAAGATTTTTCAAAAAAAGGATTTTCGAAAATCCTTCCCCGCGCCTAGCCCACAGCACGCTCCAGGGCCGGATAGCGTAACCCCAGCGTCACGCCACGGGCAATGAAGGAAATGTGGAGCGCCAGCCACAACCCGTGATTGCCCATCGGCTCCAGCAACAGCCACAACGCCGCGTAATAGATCAGCGCCGAGACGATCATCATGTTGCGCATATCGGCGGACCGCGTGGCGCCGATGAAGATCCCGTCGAACATGATCAACCCCAGGAAACTGATCGGTCCGGCAATCATCCACGGCAGGTAATGCAACGCCTCGGCCTGCACCTCCGCATCCTTGGCCATCACCCCGATCAGCCATGGACCCAGCACCGCAAATCCCATGGCCAGCAAAACCGCCGTTCCCGTGGCCCAGGCCGAACTGCGCACAGCCGCCTTGCGCAGCAGCCCCCGCCGCCCGGCACCGAAGGCCTGCCCCACCAGCGCCTCGGCGGCGAAGGCATAGCCATCCAGCGCATAGCCCGTGATGTGCAGGAACTGCAGCAGCACCTGGTTGGCGGCCAGCGTCACATCCCCGAACCGCCCCCCGAGCAGCAGGAACGAGACGAACATCGTCTGCAAGAGCAGCGAGCGGATCATGATATCGGTATTCACCACCGCCATGCGCTTCAATCGAACGCGGTCAAAGACCCGGCCCCAGTCCTTCCAGCCCGGCCCGGCGAACGCCCCCCGGCACAGCCACAGTCCCACAGCCAGCCCCGACCATTCCGCAATGAAGGTGGCGAAGGCGACGCCGTTCACCCCCCATCCCAATTGCAGGACAAAGACGAGGTCCAGGACCACATTCACGCCGTTGATCCAGAGCTGCAGCATCAGAACGCCCCGCGTCCGCTCTTGTGCGATCAGCCAGCCGGTGATCCCGTACATGGCAATCGCCGCAGGGGCCGACCAGATGCGGATCGCCATGTAGCCGCGCGCCAGCCCCTCGACCTCTTCGCTGGCGGGTGTGACCCAGAAGGCCCCGGCAAAGATCAGCCATTGCAGGGCGATCAGAACCACCCCCCCGGCCAGGGCGATCAACAGCGCCCGGGTCAGCAGCGCCACGATCTCGGCCCCGTTGCCCTCGCCTGCCGCCTGCGCGGTCAGCCCGGTGGTGCCCATGCGCAGAAAGCCGAAGATCCAGTAGATGGCGGACAGCACGATGGCGCCCACCCCCACGGCGGCAATCGGCGCGGCCTCGGGGATCTGCCCGACCACGCCGGTATCGACCGCACCCAGTATGGGCACCGTCACATTGGCCAGCATGATCGGCAGCGCGATCTTCAGAACCCGTTTGTGGGAAATGGCGTCAGCCGCGCCCGCGCTCTCAGCCAACACGCGCCCCGTTGCCATTGCGCGATGGCATCAGGAAATGCCCCGTGGCCTGCGCGAAAAGCTTGTCGCGATTGTCCTGCCACGCCTCCACATGGACACTGGCATAGCGGCGGCCCGACCGGTTCACCCGCGCCCGCGCATAGGCATCGCGCGGCAGCCCGGCGCGCAGGTAATCGACGGTGAAGTCGATGGTCTTGGGCAGGCGCGGCATGGTTTCGGGCGACAGATCCTCGGCGGCGGTGCGACCGGTTTCGATATCATCCCACAGGGTCTGCCAGCTTAGCCCGATGATCGCTGTCATCTCCAGGAAAGACGCAATCGCCCCCCCATGCAGCGCCGGCAGGAACGGGTTGCCGATAAGCTTCTCGTCATAATGCATGATCGCGGTCAGCTCATCGCCGCGCCGGTCGAACTCGATGCCCATGAAGCGGGCATAGGGCACGCCCTTCACCAGAAGCTCCAGCGCGCGGTCGCGGCGTTCCTTGACGACCTGAACGGGTTCGGGGCGGGGGCGGTTCATGCCTTGGCCTCCTTCGGGCGTTCCACGGTAAAGGCCCCTGCCGCGGTGGCCACGGGCCGATCCTCATCCTCGTCAAAGGCACTGGCGCGCACGAAGCCAACCGAGCGGGTGACATTATAGCATTCCGCCCGTGCGATGATTCGCTGACCGGGGGTTGCCGGGCGCATGTAGTCGATGCGCAGATCAATCGTCGCGGTACCTGCGGGCGCGTCGGGGTGGCTCATCACCGCCGCGCCGCCGCATGTGTCCATCAAGGCCGAGACGGCCCCGCCGTGAATGACACCGCTTTGCGGATCGCCCACCAGATCCTCCGACCAAGGCATAGAGATCACGGCAAACCCGTCGCCGATATCGTCAAGGTTCATGCCCAGAGCCTTGGAAAACGGAATCGCCTCGATGAACTGCTTGGCGATGCGGGCTTTTTCGCCGGCTTTCAGCGTCATGGGCGGTCCCTTCCCTCTTCTTTCGGGTATTCGAACTATGAAACAGGGAACACGGTTTTGCATTCCCCGCAACCCTGATGCACAATCCCGTTACGGCAAGAGTCAGGACAGATCGGGGCGACCATGGCTGAGGAAAGGCTGACATTCAAAGAGATGTGCGCACGGTTCGACGTGACCCCGCGCACCTTGCGGCACTACGAGTATATCGAGCTGCTGTTTCCCGAGAAGGAAGGCCGCCAGCGCTTCTATGGCCCGCGCGAGGTGGCCCGCATGACGCTGATCCTGCGGGGCCGTCGCTTCGGCTTCAAGCTGGAAGACCTGCGTCAGTGGCTGGAGCTTTACAACGCCGACCCGGAACAGCGCCTGCAACGCAAGGTCTGGATGGAAATGGCTGGCAAACAGCTGGATGAATTGCGCAGCCGCCGGGACGAACTGGACGAGATCATCGTCGAACTGGAACGCATGCGCGATGTTTTCAAGTAGCGACGGTCATACAAAGTGAATGGCCTGAAGGGCTGACCTCGCTTCGGTCGATCTAGTCCCCGCGGATCGCCGCGAGCACCTCGGGGATGTCGACGCGCCAGGCATCGCCTGACAGCGGTTCTCCGAATACAGGCGCATAGTTCAGGCCGCGTCGGGCGGCGATCATTGCAAAGGCCGCTGTTCCCTTTTGCGGATGGAACATCTCGATACAGCGCGATCCGGGCTTTGCCGCGAAGAGCGAGGTCAGAGCACCCCCATGAGGCGCAACGATGACATCGGCTTCCATGATGGCCCCAAGCTGGCCGACGCCATCCAGCGCCTCCATCCGGATCGTGGTGAATCCTTCGGCCTCCAATGCGGCCTGCAGCTCGGCTTCATTGCTTAACGGCCTCCGGCGCATTCCCATGCGCGAAAGGTAGATCTTCCCGCCATGACCCGAAGCAGCTCCGACCGCACTCTCTGCAGCGGCTGCCATTTCCGCCATCAGATCCGCATCACAATAGTGGAACGGGTGACTGTGGCTATGCGCGCCCAGTGAATCGCTGCTCATCACCAGAGTGCCCACGCTGTAGACATGACCCGGGCGTGCCGTCTGAAAACCGGGATCAAGGGCGTGCTGCATCACTTGGTTCAGCGGGGCCGAGGTTTCGGGCAGGTAGATGTCTTCTGACGCCACGCCATAGGTGTCACGCAGGATCAGCCCTCTGCTCAGTTGATCAGCGACGAAATGGGCCGGATTTCCAGGATTATGGCGGTCGCCACAATAGGCCATCAACCGGATTGGCGTCACCCTTCCCGCAGCGATCTGCTGCGCCATTGCCGGGCCGGGCAGAGCCGTGGATTGGGCATCAACACGGTCGCCTCGCATGATACAGAAGCGATCTCCGCGATTGGCAAACAGAACATCCTGGAAAACATGCACCCTTGCCGTTTTCACCTGCTGCGGCCCAGCCAGATGCAGGCGTGCGATCTTGGGGGCCTGCGCAAATGGCTCGGCAATTGACGTCGGAAGCGGATCAATGGCCCGATCCAGTGGCTTGGCGTGGGCGCACAGGTCTGCCTCTTGCAGATCCTTCAGATGTGACCAGCGGGGCCGATTGGCCAGATGGGGAAGAACGAGAGACGGTTGATTGAACGGCATGGGCGGCATGCCCGCATCGCTCCGCAGCCAATTGATCGGCGCCAGATGCAAATGCGTCCCAAGCTTGTACGAGATACCCAGGCGCTTTACCGCGCGGGAGAAAACCCGTTTGGCGATCTGTATCAAAATCGTGAAGACCTTAAGAGCAATCTGATGCCGCACGCTACTGCGCCCGATAATCGAAAGCAAGTCGCGCGACGGGCCATCGTCGAACTGCGTTTCCACCGCGTCCTGCGCCCACGCATCCCCTGTTTGAAGCCGATAGAATCGGCGGGTTCCGGGATAGGTTGGCGTCACCGGGTATTCTGTGGCGAAGGCAGGAGTCGCGCAAAAATCCGCTGACGCGCCGTCAATTTCAAAAGTGACGCGACGTCTCTTTTACGTTAACGTAAACTTCTCTTGTAAGCTGTCCCCGAGAATCGCAAATCGGGACCCACGCAACGATGTTTATGACCACAGGTGACCTCATGGATCCCGAAACCATGTCGATCCGCGAGATGTGCGATGCGTTCGATGTGACGCCGCGCACCTTGCGCTTTTACGAGTCCAAGGAACTGCTCTTCCCGATCCGGGAAGGCCAGAAACGGCTGTTCACCCGGCGCGACCGGGCGCGGCTGAAGCTGATCCTGCGCGGCAAGCGCTTTGGCTTCTCGCTGGAGGAAATCCGGCAGCTTCTGGAACTCTACTATGTCGGCGACCAACAGGAAACGCAGCTCAAGCGCACGCTGGAAGTGGCGCGCGAACGGCTCGACGACCTGGAACGCCGCCGCGCCGAACTGGACGATGCCATCGACGAGATGAAATCTCAGATGGGCATGGTCGATGACATGCTGGCCAGCCTGTCCGGCGGCCAGAAATCAGCCTGACACCCTTTTTCTGCTTCTTCGGGAGGACCAGATGCCGAGCTACACCGCCCCCACCAAGGACATGCAATTCATCCTGCACGACGTGCTGAAGGTGACCGAGCAATCCATCCCCGGCTATGACGAGCTGGACCGCGATTTCACCGCCGCCATCCTAGAAGAATGCGGCAAGCTGAATGCCGAGGTTCTGGCCCCGTTGAACGTGGTTGGCGACAAAGAGGGCTGCGTGCTGGAAAACGGCGTCGTGCGCACCCCCACCGGGTTCAAGGCGGCCTTCGATCAGGTCCGCGAAGGCGGCTGGCCGGGGCTCGACATGCCCGAAGAGTTCGGCGGCCAGAACATGCCCTTCGTCATGGGCGCGGCCACGCTGGAAATGTTCGCAGGTTCCAACCAGGCTTTTGCCATGTATCAGGGCCTGACCCATGGCGCGGCCTCTGCGATCCTGGCCCATGGCTCGGACGATCAGAAGGCAACCTATCTGCCCAAGATGATTGCCTGCGACTGGACCGGCACCATGAACCTGACCGAGCCCCATTGCGGCACCGATCTGGGTCTCATGCGCACCAAGGCCGAACCGCAAGACGATGGCAGCTACTCTATCACCGGGCAGAAGATCTTCATCTCGGCCGGTGAACATGACATGGCCGACAACATCATCCACCTGGTTCTGGCCAAGATCCCCGGCGGCCCCGATGGCATCAAGGGCGTGTCGCTCTTCATCGTTCCCAAGTTCCTTGTAAACGAGGATGGCAGCCTCGGCACGCGCAATGGGGTTGCCTGCGGCAAGATCGAAGAAAAGATGGGCATCCACGGCAACTCCACCTGCGTCATGAATTATGACGGGGCGAAGGGCTGGCTGCTTGGCGATCTGCACAAGGGCATGCGCGCCATGTTCACCATGATGAACGAGGCCCGCATCGGTGTCGGCATGCAAGGCCTCGCCCAGGCCGAAGTGGCCTATCAGAACGCGCTGGCCTATGCCAAGGACCGGCTTCAGGGCCGCGCCGTGACCGGTGTTGAAAACCCCGACGGCCCCGCCGATCCGCTGATCGTGCACCCCGATATCCGCCGCAGCCTGATGGACCAGAAAAGCTTCACCGAGGGCGCGCGCGCCTTCATCCTGTGGGGTGCCACCCTGATCGACCAGGCGCATCGCGACAGCGACGCCGATGCCGACGGGCTGATTTCGCTGATGACCCCGGTCATCAAGGGATTCCTGACCGACAAGGGCTATGACATGACCGTTCAGGCCCAGCAGGTCTATGGCGGCCATGGCTATATCGAGGAATGGGGCATGTCGCAGTTCACCCGCGACGCCCGCATCGCGATGATCTACGAAGGGGCGAACGGCGTGCAGGCGCTGGACCTCGTGGGCCGCAAGCTGGCAGCCGATGGCGGCAAGCACGTGATGGCCTTCTTCGAGATGGTCAAGGGCTTCTGCAAGGACAATGGCGACGAAGCGATGGAGCCCTATGTGGCCCCGCTCAAGCAGGCGTCGAAGGACCTTCAGGCCGCGGGTATGTTCTTCATGCAGAACGGGATGAAAAACCCCAACGCCGCCCTCGCCGGATCGACCGACTTCATGCATATGATGGGCCATGTCTGCCTCGCGCTGATGTGGGCGCGGATGGCGAAAGCCTCGCTTGAGGCCCTTGCAAACGGCACCGAGGACCCTGATTTTCATGAGACGAAGCTCGTGACCGCGCGCTATTACATGACCCGCCAACTGCCCGCCACGGGCATGCATCTGGCGCGGATCCAGTCCGGTGCCGACACCGTCATGGGCCTGACCGCGGACCAGTTCTGAAGGGAAACCCGATGCCCAAACGCCTGCGCCTCACCCGCCGCCCCAATATCGCGATGTCCGAAGACGGGTATCGCAAGCTGAGGGCGCTTGCGGGCGAGGCCGGGCTCGACGAGGGGGAGTTTCTGTCCTTTCTCTTCGAGAACTGGAAAAGCGTGGTGGATGAGGACAATTTCACCCACCGCATCCGGCTGTTCAACTCGGAGCTGGAGGTCCGCAAGAAATGACCTCGGGCGGCAGCGCCCGGGGAAAGCGAGGAGTTTTGAGTATTTGAACCAAGAAGAAGGGAAGAAACACTCTGCCATTCCGCGTAGCCCCGCATCGGAGGCCAAACCGGCCCGGCACGCGGAGGATCGGATACGCAGAGTGCCTTCTCCTTGGGCGGTCATCGGCTCTCCAGCCTGTACCGCGAGTCAGAAGCTAGGCGGTTAACCTTAATATCTCGTTACGAGCCTTCTTCTTGGTTGAAATACTCCACGGGGGGTGCGGGGGGTGTGAAATCCCCCGCAGGCGCGACACTGGCCAGGGAGGATGGCGCATGACGATCAAGCTCTACTGTTTCGGCGAGAGCGGCAATGCCTACAAGGCGGCGCTGGCGCTTGAGCTGTCCGGCCTCGATTGGGAACCGGTCTATGTCGATTTCTTCGGCGGCGAGACCCGCACGCCCGACTACCGCGCCAATATCAACGAGATGGGCGAGGCACCCGTTCTGGTCGATGGCGACGTCAGGCTCACCCAGTCCGGTGCCATCCAGCAATACGTGACCGACAAGAGCGGCAGGCACGGCGGTGCGCCCGAAGACCGCTACGAAGTGCTGCGTTGGGTCCTGTGGGACAACCACAAGCTGTCTTCCCAGGCCGGCATGACCCGTTTCCTGATGAACTTCCTGCCCGAGAAGCACCGCGACCCCAACGTGATCGCCTTCATGCAGGGCCGCCTGAAAGCCGCCTATGCCACGCTCAACGCCCATCTGGAAGGCCGCGACTGGATCGTGGGCGACAGCCTGACCAATGCCGATCTCTCCTGCTGCGGCTATCTCTATTACCCTGAGCCCTTCGGCTTTGACCGGGCCGACTGGCCCCATATCGACGCCTGGCTCACCCGCCTGTCCGAACGCCCGGGCTGGCAACACCCCTACGACCTGATGCCGCGCGCCCTGGCGGACAATGAGGCGTCCAAATGACCGAGGCGTTCGCCATCATGGCCGCCATCGCCCTGTGCGGCGGGCTGGTGGGGGGCGCGAGCCTTGCTTGCGTGCTCAAACCCTATCGCGGGCGGACGGACCCGCTGCCCCGCAGCGCCTTTGCCCTCCTCTTCGGCGCAACCTGTCTGGCCGCGCTGCCTGCGATAGCGGTGTTTCTCGGCCTGATCGACTACGAAGCCCCGGCAACCCTGCTGCTCTTCTTCGGCACGGGGGGGATCACGGCGCTGCCGCTTCTCATCCCGGCGGAGCGGTTGCCGCGTGACGCACCGCTGATCTTCGCGGGCTTAGCGCTCGCTACCCTGTCGGCTCTGGCCACGGTCTTCTGGGCCTCCCAGGGCTTCCGGGAGGCGCGCGAAAGCCTTCACAGGGCCTGCTTCACCGCAACCGAAACCCGCAGCGCTGCCCGCGCTTGCAGAGAACATGTCGACACTCATTGGTCGCTACCATCCGACCTGCCACAGACCTGAGACGTAAGGATTCCCCATGACCGACGCCTATATCTATGACGCCATCCGCACCCCGCGCGGCAAGGGCCGCAAGGACGGTTCCTTGCACGAAGTCAGCGCCGCGCGGCTGTCCGCGATTGCGCTGAACGCCTTGAAAGACCGCAACAATCTCGAAGGCCATGCCGTCGAGGACGTGATCTGGGGCAATGTCACGCAAGTGGCCGAACAGGGCGCCTGCCTCGCGCGCACCGCGGTTCTGGCCTCTGACCTTGACGAATCGATCCCCGGCCTCTCCATCAACCGCTTCTGCGCGAGCGGGCTGGAGGCCGTGAACCTCGCCGCCAACCAGGTGAAGGGCGGCGCGGGCCATGCCTATATCGCCGGTGGCGTCGAAAGCATGAGCCGCACCCCCATGGGCATGGACGGCGGCGCAATTGCCGTCGATCCCGCCATTGCGATGGACAATTACTTCGTCCCGCAAGGCATTTCCGCCGATATCATCGCCACCGAATACGGCTTCACCCGCGATCAGGCGGATGCGCTGGCGGTGGAATCCCAGAAACGCGCGAAAGCGGCGTGGGATGACAATCGCTTCGCCAAATCCATCGTGCCGGTCTTTGACCAGAACGGGCTGCCGATCCTCGATCATGACGAATACATGCGCCCCGGCACCGACATGCAGTCGCTCGGTGGCCTCAAGCCCTCCTTCAAGGACATGGGAGAGGTCATGCCCGGTTTCGACGCTGTGGCGTTGATGAAATACCCGCATCTGGAGCGGATCAACCACATCCACCATGCGGGCAATTCCTCGGGCATCGTCGATGGCGCTGCCGCCGTTCTGATCGGTAACAAGGAATACGGCGAGGCCATGGGGCTGAAGCCCCGCGCCCGCATCCGGGCCACCGCCAAGATCGGCACCGATCCCACCATCATGCTGACCGGCCCGGTTCCGGTGACCCAGAAGATCCTGGCCGAATCCGGCATGACCATCGGCGATCTGGACCTCTTCGAAGTGAATGAGGCCTTCGCCTCGGTCGTGATGCGCTTCCAGCAGGCGTTCGACGCGGATTGGGACAAGATCAACGTCAATGGCGGCTCCATCGCCATGGGCCACCCGCTTGGGGCCACCGGCGCGATGATCCTCGGCACGCTTCTGGACGAATTGGAACGCTCCGACAAGGAAACCGGGCTTGCGACGCTCTGCATCGGCTCCGGCATGGGCGCTGCCACCATCATCGAGCGCGTCTGATGCCCAAGATCGACCTTACCAAACTGGAAGCCCGCACCGGCTCCATCTACCCCGCTCCTTATGATGCGGAGATGCAGGGGCGCAGTTCGCTGCGCGTGGGCGATGCGGGCGGGCTGACGCAGTTCGGGGCGAATATCGTCATCCTCGCCCCCGGTGCGAAATCCTCGCTGCGCCACTGGCACGAACAGCAGGATGAATTCGTGATGGTCACGCAGGGCACCTGCACGCTGGTCGACGACCACGGCGAGACCCAGATGACCGCAGGCGACTGCGCCACCTTCAAGGCGGGCGATCCCAACGGCCACTGCTTCATCAACAACACCGGCGACGAGGCCCGCTTCCTCGTCATCGGCACCCGCACGGAAACCGAGACCGGCTGGTACAGCGATATCGACCTGAAAATCAGCGTTGACGCGACCGGTTTCACCTTCACCCGCAAAGACGGCACCCCGCTGAAGGGAGACGACAAATGACCGATTTCACCATGAAAACAGACGCCGACGGCGTCGCCACCATCACCTGGGACACCCAGGGCAAGAGCATGAACGTGATGACGCTGGAGGGCTGGGACGAGCTGGACCAGTTGATCGACCAGGCGCTGGCCGATGACGCCATCAAGGGCGTGATCCTGACCAGCGGCAAGCCCGGCAGCTTCGCGGGCGGCATGGACCTCAAGGTCATCGCCAAGATGAAGGAAATGGCGGGCGACAACCCGGCCCAGGGGCTCTTTGACGGGATCATGAATGCCCACCGCATCATGCGCAAGATCGAGCGCGCGGGCATGGACCCCAAGACGCTGAAGGGCGGTAAACCCATCGCCTGCGCCCTGCCCGGCACCGCGCTTGGCATTGGTCTGGAGATCCCGCTGTCGTGCCATCGCATCTTCGCCGCCGACAACCCCAAGGCCAAGATCGGCCTGCCGGAGATCATGGTCGGCATCTTCCCCGGCGCGGGCGGCACCACCCGGCTGACGCGCAAGATGGGCGCGATGGCGGCCAGCCCCTTCCTGCTGGAAGGCAAGCTTTCCGACCCGAAGAAAGCCAAATCCGCGGGCATCGTGGATGAGGTCGTTCCGGCAGACGAGCTGCTCTCTGCCGCAAAGGAGTGGGTTCTGAACGCCAAGGACGCAGATATCGTCAAACCGTGGGACCAGAAGGGCTACAAGATGCCCGGCGGCGCGCCCTATTCGCCCTCGGGCTTCATGACTTTCGTGGGCGCATCGGCCATGGTGAACGGCAAGACCAAGGGCGTCTACCCGGCGGCCAAGGCGCTGCTCTCGGCTGTCTACGAAGGCGCGCTGGTGCCCTTCGACACGGCGCTGCAGGTGGAGGCGCGCTGGTTCACCAATGTGCTGATGAACCCCTCGTCCTCTGCCATGATCAACAGCCTCTTCGTCAACAAGGAGGCGCTTGAAAAAGGCGCGAACCGTCCCGATGTGGCCGATGAAACCGTCAAGAAGGTCGGCGTTCTGGGCGCGGGCATGATGGGCGCGGGCATCGCCTATGTCTCGGCCAAGGCGGGCATCGAGGTGGTGCTGATCGACAGCACGCAGGAAGCCGCCGACCGGGGCAAATCCTACTCCACCGGCATCCTCGACAAGGGCATTTCCCGCCGCAAGGTGACGGAGGACCAGAAGGCGGAGCTTTTGGCGCGCATCACCGCGACCACCGATTATGCCGCGCTCGAAGGCTGCGACCTGATCGTTGAGGCCGTGTTCGAAGACCCCTCCGTCAAGGCCGACGTCACCGCCAAGGCGGAAGCGGTCATTCCCGAAGGCGCGATCTTCGCCACCAACACCTCGACCCTGCCGATCAGCGACCTGGCGAAGGCCAGCACCCGCCCCGAGCAGTTCATCGGCATCCACTTCTTCAGCCCCGTCGACAAGATGCTGCTGGTGGAGATCATCAAGGGCAAGGAAACCGGCAGCCGCGCCGTGGCCAAGGCGCTCGACTATGTGCGCCAGATCCGCAAGACGCCGATCGTCGTCAATGACGCCCGCTTCTTCTACGCCAACCGCTGCATCATTCCTTACATCAACGAAGGCATTCGCATGGTGAAGGAGGGCGTGGCCCCGGCGCTGATCGAGAATGCGGCGAAACTGGTGGGCATGCCGCTCGGCCCGCTGCAGCTGGTCGATGAAACCTCCATCGACCTCGGCGTGAAAATCGCCAAGGCCACCAAGGCTGCCATGGGCGACGCCTATCCCGATGCCGCCGTCGATGACGTGCTCTTCTGGATGGCCGACGAGGGCCGCCTTGGCCGCAAGTCCAAATCCGGTTTCTACGCCTATGACGACAACGGCAAGCGTCAGGGCCTGTGGGAGGGTCTGGCCGCGAAGTACCCGGAGGCGGACGCGCAGCCCGAGCTGATCGAGGTCCAGCACCGCCTGCTCTTCGCGCAGGTTCTGGAAGCGGTCCGCGCGCTGGAGGAAGGCGTGCTGGAAGACATCCGCGAAGGCGACGTGGGCGCGATCCTGGGCTGGGGCTTCGCCCCTTGGTCCGGCGGTCCGTTCAGCTGGCTCGACATGCTCGGCACACCCTATGCGGCGGAACGCTGTGACCAGCTGACCGAGACCTATGGCGCGCGCTTCGCCACCCCCGATCTTCTGCGCGAGATGGCAGGCAAGGGCCACAGCTTCTACGGCCGCTTCGGCCCGAAGGCGCAAACAGCCGCGTAAACCGGCAGACCAACAGGGCGAGGCGATCACACCGCCTCGCCCCATGTCATTCCTTAATGGATGACCTCGAAATCCTGATACAGATAGCCGCCGTCATAGACGGTCTGCGCATGAAGCCGCAGGTCCGGTTGCACCGGGCAGCCCCCGAACAACCGCGTACCGCCGCCCAGAACAATCGGCGCGCGTTTCACCCGCAGCCTGTCGATCAGCCCCCAGCCCAGCAGCGCCCCGGCAAATGCCCCACCACCGCACAGGTAGACCGGCCCGTCAGACCCACGGATCACCTCCGCAACCTGCGCCCGCCCTGCCCCGCGATGCAGGATCACCGCCCGCTTTTCCGGCAGGTTCAGCCGCTCGGAATACACATGGGTCCGCATGTGGCCGTAGGGGTTCTGCCCCGGCTCCATGCCAAAGCGGTAGCCGAACTCGTAAGTGCCACGCCCCATGATGGCGGTGGCATAGCCTGCCAGTCGGGCGACATAGTCCTCCACCACCGGCCCCTCATGGGCAAAACCGGAAATGTCCCCTTCGGGACCGGAAATATAGCCGTCCACAGACACGGCCACGTCATAGATAACGGGATGCATTCAAGTGCTCCTCAAACAAGGTCCAACTTGCCCCCGGCGGGGCCTGAGATACGGGTTGGGCCTTACTTGATCACTGGCAGAGCACTCCTGTTGTCAGGGCGAAGCCTACCCTGCACCCGGCAGGAAAGGCAAGCCGAGACCGGCCTAGTCCGCCTCTGCCGCGACCATCGCCCGGCCTTCGGCGAATGTCCCGGCCTCGATATGCTTCATCAGCAATCGCGCCTTTTCCCAGCTCAGCGCCTTGCAGTTGTCCACGATCTTCAGATGCCCCAGTGCCACCTCGAAACTCAGCGCATCGTCGGCCAGCAGATAGGTGCCGCCGCCCACGCAGATCGCCTGTGGCTGATCGAAGATCAGTTCATAGACCAGCTGATCCCCCACGGGTTCCACCGGCTTGATCCCGCCATAGCCATCCAGCGCCTTCGCTGGCAGCAGAACGAAGGGATCGCCGGTCATCTTTTCCACCAGATCGCTTTCATAGATGACCGCCTGATGCTGCATCAGTTGCAGGGGCTCGCAATTGCCCAGCGCCCCTGCGGGTATTTCGAAGGGCCAATGCTCCATGCAGCGTTCGGACGGGCTGGCCCAGGCCCGGCGCTGGATGATGGCGCGGATTTCCTTGTATCCATCCTCGAAGGTTTCCACCAATGTCCCCGGCGTCAGCTCGCTGACCGGCAGATCGCCATAGGGGGTCTGCACCGGTGTCCGCCCCTGCAACCCAAGGGGCAAGGCCTCACCGCCGAACCCGGTCAGCATTGCCGCACCGGGAATGATGGCCTTTCCAACGGCCCTGTGTCTGATCTGCTTGGTCACGCTCGATTCCATTGTTTGATTGAGTTTCTTATTGAGATCCAGAATGGCGAAAATATGAAAAACTTTGAGCAATAATAATTAACGGATCATTTCCCTTTAAAAGGCATCTCCGGCTTTTTGAATGAAGCATCATGCAAAGCGCCACCCGGATCGACCGCCGCTCGGCGGACGTCCCGCCGCAAATGCCCCGCGATTCGCTGGCCGATACAGGACAGCACCTGCACGGGCGGCGCGCGCCCCGGTTCACGGTGCATCGGCAGCCTGCGTTAGCGACTGTTCAAGGTACAGGACCGCCAAATGTCCGACATTTGATGCCGTTGCGTCACACAAACTCTTTTCTTTTGAAAAATCTCTGCCAAACATCCCGAGCATCGCATCGACGACCGGCAGGAGGACACCGCATGGGCTGGATGAAGGATGAAACCGGGCTGGAAAAACGCGCCGCGAATTTCGTGCCGCTGACGCCGCTGACGCATCTCAAACGCGCCGTGCTGGTCTATCCGCAGGTCGAGGCGCTGGTCTATGGCAGCTTCCGCAAGACCTATTCCGAATACCATGCCCGCGTGTCGCAACTGGCCTCGGCGCTTGCCGGTCGCGGTGTGGCCCCCGGCGACGTGGTCGCCACCGTCATGCCCAACGTCCCCGCCCAGGCCGAGGCGCTCTTTGGCGTGCCCGCCTGCGGGGCGGTGCTGAACACGATCAACACGCGGCTGGAAATCGGGACGATCAGCTACATCCTCGATCACGGCGAAGCCTCTGTCGTGCTGGTCGATACCCAGTTTCTGGGCTCCGTCGAGGCGGCCATGAAGGAAATGGAATCCGAAGACCTGCCCCTGATCGTCGAGGTGCCCGACGATCAGGCCGGCTACCCCGCCTCGGGCCGTCACCTGACCTATGAGGACCTGCTGGCCGAGGGCGATGCCGATTTCGAATGGATCATGCCCGAAGATGAGTGGGAGAGCATCGCGCTCAACTACACCTCCGGCACCACCGGCCGCCCCAAGGGCGTCGTCTATCACCATCGTGGTGCCTATCTGGTCACCATGGGCACACCGATTTCCTGGCGGATGACGCTTTATCCCCGCCTGCTGACCATCGTGCCCTTCTTCCACTGCAACAACTGGTGCCACACCTGGATGCTGCCCGCGCTTGGCGGCACCGTGGTCTGCTGCCGCGACGTGACCGCCAAGGCGATCTACGACGCCATCGCCGATGAGGGCGTGACCCATTTCGGCGGCGCGCCCATCGTGCTGAACATGATCGTGAACTCATCCGAGGCCGACCGCCGCGCTTTCGATCACATTGTCGAGGTCTTCACCGCAGGCGCGCCCCCCGCCGCTGCAACGCTGGCCGCGATCGAGCCCATGGGCTTCAACGTCACCCAGGTTTACGGCCTGACCGAAACCTATGGCCACGCCACCGAATGCGTCTGGAAAGATGACGAATGGGGCACACTGGCCCAGGAAGACCGCGCCGCGATCAAGGCCCGCCAGGGCGTCGCGCTTCCCAATATGGAACCCATCATCGTCACCGACAGCGACATGAACCAGATCCCGCAGGACGGCGCTGCGACCGGCGAGATCATGATCCGCGGCAATTCGGTGATGAAGGGCTATTACAAGAACCCCCGCGCCACGGCAGAGGCCTTCCGGGGCGGCTATTTCCATTCCGGCGACATCGCGCTGCAGCACCCCGACAGCTACATCCAGATCGCCGACCGCGCCAAGGACATCATCATTTCGGGCGGCGAGAATATCAGCTCGGTCGAGGTGGAAGGCGCGCTGATGCACCACCCTGCCGTGCTGCTTTGTGCCGTGGTCGCCAAGCCCGACGACAAATGGGGCGAGGTGCCCTGCGCCTTCGTGGAACTGAAACCGGGGGTCGAGGTCACCGAGGACGACCTTATCGCCTTCGCCCGCCAGCGGCTGGCCGGGTTCAAGACCCCCAAGCATGTGGTGTTCCAGGAGCTACCCAAGACCTCGACCGGCAAGATCCAGAAATTCGAACTGCGCAAGGTGGCCGCCGAGATCTGAACACCCGCGCAAAAGGACGACGCCATGAGCCTGTTCGAACGCCGCCTGCAAACCCTGCGCAGCCGCATGACCGATGCGGGAATGGACGTCGCGCTCATCACCGATGACGACAATGTCTATTACCTGACCGGCTATAACGACTACCTTCATATGGAATTCGGGCGGCCCACGATCCTTGTGGTTCCGCGTGACGGCGACAGCCTTCTGATCACCCCCACGATCGACCTCAACTCTGCGCTGGCCTCGGCCCGGGTGGACCGGATCGCCGCGTGGAACGATGGCATGGGCGCTGAATGGCGCGAAGAGCTGCCCGGTGCATTGAAGGGGACCGCCAGCATCGGCCTTGAACCCCATCATATGCCACCGCTGGTGCGGGCCTATGTGGATGAGCTGACCACCGGCCAGACCATCACCAGCGTGACCCCGAACCTTGCCGACATGCGCATGATCAAGTCAGAGCAGGAACTGCAACTGGCCCGCCATGCCGGGCAGGTCGCCGATGCGATGATGGCTGCAGGGCGCGGCGCGATTGCCGACGGGGTGCCGGAATACGAGGTTGCCATCGCAACGTCTCAGGCGGGCACCCGCAAAGCAGCAGAGCTGCTGGCCGCCCATTACGACGACACCGACATGTCGCCCAACACGCATTTCCTGCAGATCATGGCCTCGGGTAGCGACATCGTCAAAACCCACCACCGCGCCTCGACCCGGATCATGCGGCGGGGCGAACCGGTGTTCCTGTGCTTCTGCGGGATGACCAATTTCCACCGGTTCAAACTGGGGTTTGACAGGACCTTCTGGATCGGCGACGCGCCCTCAGATCAGGTCGCGGTCTACGAGGTCGCGGTGGCCAGCCAGAAAGCCGCGCTCGACGCGCTGCGCCCCGGCGTGACCGCCGAAAGCGTCCACGCAGCCTATGCCGAGGTGATCCAGGGCGCAGGCTTCGAATACCCGTTCCGCTGCGGGCGGGCGACGGGCTTCAGCTTCCTTGAAAAACCGCAGCTTGTGACGGGCGACACGACGATCATTCAACCCGGCATGGTGCTGGCGGTTGATGGCTCGGTCTCGGTCGAGACCTTCCGCGCGCAGGTGGGCGACAGCTTCATCATCACCGAGGATGGGTGGGAACCTCTGACCCATCACCCCAAGGCCCTGGCAGAGGTGGTGCTATAGCGTGGCCGCGTGGCCGTTCGGCCCGTGCCGTTGCGGGCACTATCGCGGCACGGTTGCCAGCATCTCGACCGGCATGTCCTGGTAACAGACCGGCCGCAGCCAACGGCGGATCGAGAGCGTTCCGACCGAGGTCGCACCGAAATTCGTCGAGGCCGGGTAAGGGCCGCCGTGCACCATCGCGTCGGCGACTTCGACCCCGGTGGGAAAGCCGTTCCAGACCAGCCGCCCCGCCTTGCGTTCAAGGATCGGCATCAGGTTACGCGCCTCGGGGTGATCCTCTGGATCACCGTGAATTGTCGCGGTCAGTTGCCCCGGAAGCGACCGGGCCAGCGCAGCGGCCTCGTCCGGGTTTGCGACGGTGATGGCCAGTCCACCCGGGCCAAAGGCCTCTTCGCTCATATCGGCATCCTCGAGGAAATCCTGGGCCTTCACGCGCAGAAGTATCGGCCCCATGTCGCGCCCGTCGACCGTGTCGGTGCCGTGGACCGCCTGAACATCCGCCTTTTGCCGCAGCCGGTCGATGCTGGTACGGAAACCTTGGGCGATGGTCTCGCTTAACATGCATTGCAACGGAACCTGCGCCAGCGCCTCGGCCGCGTCCGACAGGAACCGCTCGGCGATCTCACCCGCGGGCAGGATCGCCAGTCCGGGCTTGGTGCAAAACTGACCCGCGCCCTGCGTCAGCGAGGCCACCCAACCGCGAGCGATGTCTCGGCCACGCCGCAGCCCGGCGCCACGCAGCACGAACAGTGGATTGACTGACCCCAGTTCGCCATAAAAGGGAATCGGCACCGGCCGCGCGGCGCACAGATCGAATAGCGCTCTGCCCCCGGCAGTCGAACCGGTGAACCCGACTGCGGTGATCAGCGGATGCGTGACAAGCGCCGTGCCGGTGGCGCGGGTCGCGCTTTGCAGCATGGCAAAGACACCTGCGGGAAGGCCTTCGGCCCGGCGCGCGGCGTCGATGGCCTGCGCCACGATTTCCGAGGTCGCCGGATGCGCCTGGTGGGCCTTCACGATCACCGGGCAACCGGCGGCCAGCGCGCTGGCCGTATCGCCCCCGGCGACAGAAAACGCGAGCGGAAAGTTCGAGGCCGAAAACACCGCCACCGGTCCAACCGGACGCTGGATCAGACGCAGATCGGGGCGGGGCGGTGTGCGGCTCGGCAACGCCGGATCATGGCGTATGTCCAGCCACCCACGTTGCAAGATATGCTGTGAAAACAGCCGCATCTGGCCCGTCGTGCGGGCCAGTTCAGCATTCATTCGGGCCTCGGGAAGGCCGGATTCAGCGCTGGCAATGGCGATGATGTCGCCCTCACGCGCCTGCATTTCGGCGGCGATCCGATCAAGGAACCGTGCGCGTTGCTGCGCGGTCGTGACCGAATAGGCCCCAAAAGCGTCCTCGGCAGCGCGCGCCGCCGCCTCCACCTCGGCCGCCGTGGCCGAGGCAAAGCGGCGCGGAGCACCCGTTGCCGGTTCTGACGCGAACACCTCGCCCGCCCCGCATTCCCAGCATCCATCTATCAGATGACCGCCGACCTCTCCGATACCCGCCTGCATGGCTCAGACCGGGAACCAGTTGCGCTTGGGCAGGCTTGAAACCATCGGCCCCGGCACCTGCATGTCCAAGCGCCCGGCAATCTGCTTGTCGACCACCTTTGCGGGCTTGTCATGCACCATCAGCAGGAAGTCCGAGCTGTTCAGCAGCTTCTTGATCGCCGCCTTCTCGGCCCGCTTGGATCCGGCATGGTTGCCGGTCACCTGCGGTTCGTGATCCTGCGTCTGGCGGAAAGGTTCGACGATCTGCGTGTTGATGTCATAGATCACGTCGCCGCAGATCGTGGCGCGCCCTTCGGCGGTCTGAACATGCACGTTCATCGAGCCCTCCGTATGGGCATTCGCCGCCTCCAGGGTCACGCCGGGGATGAGCTCGATCTCGCCGGTCAGTTCCAGGTCCTCGAAGCGCAGCGCGCCGGGGGTGTGGATGCGTTCGACCAGGTGCTGGATGTCTGGCATCGGGTATTGCGGATGCATCAGCCCGGACACCGAGCATTCCATCTCGCGCCGGTTGACCACCACCGTTGTGTTCATCGGGAACTTGTCGTCCTTGCCCGCATGGTCGATATGCAGATGGGTGTGGCAGATATAGCGGATATCGCCGGGCTTCAGCCCGTGCTTGGCCAACTGGTTCTCGATCATGTTCTCGTGGAACTGCAGGCCGCGCATGCCAAGCGATTCCATGATCGCGTTGTCACGATAGCCGGTATCGACCAGCACCGGATGGGTGCCGCCCAGGATCAGGAAGCCGTAAACCGGCACCCGCTTGACCCGCCCACAATCGTGACCGAGCACCAGGAAGCTCGATTCAAGCTCGATGTCGCCATAGTCCAGAACCTTGATTTCCAACGCCATTGGGTGTCCTCCTTGTTGGATCGATCTTGTTTCAGATGAAGTCGTTCATTGCGCCGGGTGCGATATGCCGGGCAAACCCGCGCAAACCGGCTGGCATGTATCCGTCTGCAAACCAGTCGCGCACCGCAGCACGTGACTTTGCCACGGCATCGGCGCGCATTTCCCACAGCAGCAGACTGCCGCCGCCCTCGACCACGCCGAACACGCAAAGAGCCTGCCAGACCTCTGTCACCGCAAAGGGCATGGCCCGCGCACGGATCTCGATCCGGCGCTCGTGCTCGCGCATAGCCACCAGCTCTTCGTCCATGCTCAGCCCGTCACGGGTCTGCACACGACGCAGCGCGCCGACCCGGTCCGGTGGGGTTCCCAGCATCTCGCAGCGCGCGACGGCGGGGTGCCAGGCGGACAGGCCACCGAGATCGCGCAGGGCCTGCCAGACCGTGTCGACCGGTGCCGCAATGGCAATGGCACGCGACGCCCGGATCATGCCGCAAGCCCCCGTTCCAGCGCCGCCAGACCCGGGCGGATCACCTCGTCCAGCATGAAGCGCGTGACACGGTCGTGCTCTCCGTCTGGGCAGGCGAACTCGGCCGACCAGGCCAGGAAGCTGCCCCCGCCCTCGGTCACCGGGATCACCCGGATCTCGGCCAGGTGATCGCTGACCGGCAAAGGCGCCTCAATGATCGCATAGGCCAGGGTCAGGTCATAATCGGACAACGCCAGAAGCCGTTCGCGAAACCGGGTTCCGTCCCGTGTCACCAGGTGCCGGACCGCGCCGACCTGGTCGCCCTGCAGGCCGTTCTCGACGTCACAGCGGTCAATGCCGGGCAACCAGCGGTGAACCCCGCCAAAGTCGCGCAGCACCTGCCAGACCTGATCGGTCGACGGCTTCAGGATTGCCGAGTGAAACACGCGGGGCATGGTCACTCCTTGCCCTTGGCCGTGCCACCGGCGCCGCCCGATTTGCCATCGGACTTGCGGGCCTGGCGCTGCTGATCCTGAACGATGCGGTTCAGATCCGACGCCTCACGCAGCAACCCGCCCTGACGCGCGATGTTCGCCCCGTCGATGCCGATGTCGGCCAGAAGGCTGTCAACCAACGGGGCCTGCACGCGATAGCGCAGCGCCGAGTTGATCACCTCGTCAGTAGGGCTGCCGTCGGTTCCGCCATCGCCACCCGCCCCGCGACCGGCTATGCCATCCAGCTGCATGATGCGGATATCGTTGATCTTTTCCAGGGGCTTGACCGAGGCAGAGACGATGCCCTCGACATGTTCCAGCAGTTTGCGACGGAACAGGGACATGCGTGCCGGATCGGTTAGAACGTTCTCGGCTTCGTTCATCAGGCGCTGTGCTTCGGCCTCGACGGCGGTGCGGATCTTGGCGGCTTCGGCGGCCAGCGTGGCCTCCTTGGCGGCCTTCTCGGCCATAAGCACGTCGATGCTGCTCTTGCGGCGGGCGGCCTCGGTATCCTTGACGGTCTGAACCTGCTCGCTGGCCTCAACCGCGCGGGCCTTGGCCAGTTCGGCCTCGGCGCGGGCAGCGGATTCTTCCAGCGACTTCTGGAACAGAGCGATGGCCTTTTCCATATTCGCCGCCTCGACCGTCTTCTCTCGGCCGATTTCCAGCTGCCGACGCTCGGTTTCGTGGCCGATTCGGGCCTCGTCGAGCCCACGCTCGGATGCGATCCGGGCGCGTTCGATCTCTTCGTGGCTGGCGATCTCGGCCTCGCGGAGGGTCTGGTGCCGGGCGACTTCCAACTGCTCCAGTGCCCGGCGGCGCTCGACGCGCGCCGCCTCCAGAACCTTCTCGCGCTCGACCTCGGCCGATTCCACCTGGGCACGGGCCGAGACCTCTGCACGGCGCCACTTGGCGTCGGCTTCGGCCTTGGCGCTGCGCTTGGCGGACAGTTCCACCTCGCGTGCAATCTCGGCGGCCTCGACCTCTTCGCGGCTGCGAATACCGGTGATCTCGCGGGTCTGCTGGCTGGCGATACGCTCTTGCTCCAACGCCAGCTCGGTGGCAATGCGCTTGCGTTCCACGGCCTCGCGCTGAGCGATCACGGCCGCATCCAGAACCTCGTCGCGGGCGATTTCGCGGGAGCGGGTGGCCTCCTCGGTCGCGATCCGCCGCGCGGCAAGTTCGGCCGCCTGAGCGATGCGCGCGGCCTCGATCGCCTCATCGGCGGCAACGCGGGCCTCGTCGATCGCCTTGTTGCGGTCGATCTCCATCTGGCTCGTTTCTGACGTAGCGGCGATGCGCTCGGCGGCGACGGCCTTTTCCACCGCGATACGTTCGGCCTCTATGGCCTTACGCATGGTCAGAGCAGCGTGCTCATTGGCCTGCTCGCGCTCGATCTGGCGGGTCTGCAACTCTTCCTCGACAGCGATGCGCTTGGCCTCGACGGCCTTGCGCTGCGCGATGCGGGCGGCCTCAAGCGCCTCATCGGCTGCGATGCGCGCCTCGTCCACGGCACGGTTGCGCGCGATTTCGTTGCTGCGGGTTTCGCTTTCGGCCTCGATCCGGGCCGCTTCCAACGCCTTGCGCTGCGCGATACGCTCGGCTTCGACCGCCTGGTTGGCGGCGATCTCGGCTTCCTCGACCAGGCGCTTGCGCTCGATCTCCAGCGCCCGAACGCGCTGATCCTCGCTGATGCGCATCTCGCTGATCTTGGCCTGCTGGGCGATCCGCTGACGCTCGGTCGCTTCCTGCGCGGCGATCTCGGCGGCCTCCAGCGCCTCGGTCCGCGCGATCTCCAGCGCCTTGATCTCTTGTTCATGGGTAATGCGCGCGGCGGTCAGGCTGCGATCCTGGGCCAGGCGCGCCTGCTCGGTCGCTTCGCGCGCCTCGATCTCGGCGGCGTCGATCTGCCGGTTGCGGGCGATCTCGTGGCTGCGGATAGCGCGCTCGGTCGCGATCCGGGCGGTTTCCATCGCCTCGCGCGCCGCAATGCGGGCATTCTCGGCCTCGGTCTCGCGCTCGGCGCGCTCGCGGGCGATTTCCGACTGCTGCTGGGCGCGGCGCAATTCGATCTCGCGCTCCTGCTCCAGACGCGCGTGTTCGCTTTCGCGGTCGATGCTCAGGGCCTCGCGTTCGGCCTCGAGGTTGCGATTGCGGATCTGGATCATCGCGCTTTGCTCGATGTCGTTGCGCAGCCGGCGCTTTTCCTCGATGTCGCGGATCAGGAAAGTCATGCCCTCGGCGTCGAACCGGTTCGCGGGGTTGAAAAACTCCAGGGACGCCTGGTCGATATCCAGAATCGCCACGGTTTCCAGTTCGAGCCCGTTAAAGCGCAGGTCTTCCTGGACCGTCTCCTTGATCCGCTGCACGACCTTGTGGCGCTGTTCTTGCAGGTCCACGAGGTCCAATTCGGCAACCACCGACCGCAGGGCGCTCTCGAACTTGCCCTCTAGCAGGCCCTGCACCTCGTCGCGGTTCATCGTGCGCCGCCCCAACCGGCTGGCCGCAACCGAGACCGACTCGCGGTCCGGAGCGACACGCACGAAGAAATCCGCCTCGACATCGACGCGCACATGATCGTGCGAGATCAGCGCGGCATCGTTGATGCGGCTGATGCGCAGCGCCAGCGTGTTCATGTTCACCGGCGTGATGTCGTGGATGATCGGCCAGACGAAGGCACCGCCATCGACGACGACCTTTTCGCCCAGGAACCCTGTGCGAACAAAAGCGGTTTCCTTGGTCGAGCGGCGATAAAGCCAATGCATGACCCAGTAGATGATGGCGATCACGATGACCGCGACGATCAACCAAAGGATCAGTTGCGCAATGATTTGTCCGGCGTCCATGTCAGTCCTCCCTTCAGGCACGGCAGAGCCGATGCCTCGGCGTAATCGTTTAGTGTCTGTGTTTCGGGTTCATCGGGCGTTGACCGCGTAGGCACCGCCGGGCAATCGCGCCTTGCGCGCCGATCCGACCGGTGGCGCGGCGTCCAGACAGCGACGCACCTGTTGCAATGTCTCGGCGGCCAGCGGACCTGCGGGGGATCGCAGCAGGGTCCGTCCTTCACCGTCACCGAACGCCCCCAGGAACGCCTCGGTGAGCCAGGCTGCGGCGGTGTCACGGCGCGCGGTGGGCACGATCACCGTGATCTCGCCAGCAGCCCCGGTCAGCGCCTCGGCATAGGCACGCCCGACGGCCTCGGCCTCGGCCCGGTCGAGGCTGCGTTGCGACAGCCCCTGCCTCTCTTTGTCTCGCAGATGCACGCGTTCGCCGCCGTTCAACACCGCGATGTAGGGCCGCCCGGCACCGCAGAGCGTCGAGACGCGCGTGGGGTCGACATCGATCAGGCCCGAAAACAGGCGATCCGCAAAGTCGGACTGGTCAAGGTCCAGCACCGCCTGCGCCGCACCGCTGGTCAGCGCCCGAGCGGCGGCAGCGGTGCCGCCCCGGGTGGGCGCATAGCGCAGCAAGCGGTGCCCCTTGCCCAGTTGCGCAGCCAGTGCGCCACCGAGGGCATCGCCGCCGAGGCCCGAGATCAGCGCAAGATGCCGCGCCCGTAGGTCCACGGTTGCCGGCGCCAGCAATTCCGCCATTGCCGCGGCCGCCGCGCAAGCGGCCTGACCGCGCGCGGCCTCGTCATGGGCGGTCAGGGTCAGCAGTGTGTCGCCCTGAACCCCCAGATCGCTGGCGCGGGCCTCGCTGACCAGAGCAATCGGCGTCGCTGGCAGAGCCGAAACAAGGGCCGGCACCATCGTCAGCGCCTCGCCCAGATCCAGCAGGGCAACAATACCGCCGACCTGCGGCGTCACCAGAAGAAACCGCTGCAAGGCTTCGGCGATACCGAGCCGCGGGTCGCCATCGCCGCCATCATGAATCCCCGCCGCGCCCCTGGGGTGCCAAGCGGCCAACTGATGGGCCGGCATATCCGCCAGCGCAGCCAGCCCCGACCGGGCCGAGATATCGACGGTCGTCACCTTCTGACCCACAGCGCGCAGACTTGCGGCGACGGTACCCGCCTGGGCACCTGCCCGGTCCATCGCGGCCAGCACCAGCACCCCCGAAACGCTTTCGGCATCGGCAGAGACGGCCTTGCCCAACGGTGTCACCGTACTGTCGATCGCCGACCAACGGGTCAGCTGCGGCAAGGCGTGGCTGGCCGCGCGATAGTGCTGCACAAGAGCGCCGCCTTCCGGCCCATCCTCGGTCGGGGCGACATCGGGTTCCTCGTCATGCGCATGCTGCCCAACCCCCAGCAACCGCTGTTGCAGGTCTCGGTCGGCGGCCAGTTCTCGTGATTTGACGATCCGGCTGACGCGGCCGTTGACCATGACGGCCACGGTTTCGGCCACACTGGTGGCCACGCCGATATTCTGTTCGATCACCAGAACGTCGATATCGCCCTCGGCGGCCAGCTTGATCAGCATGTCCTCGACATGCGACACGATCACGGGGGCGAGGCCTTCGGTCGGCTCGTCCATCACCAGCAGCCGGGGGTTCAGCAGCAGGGCCCGTCCGATGGCCAGCATCTGCTGTTCGCCGCCCGAGAGTTGCGCGCCACCGTTCGTCTTGCGTTCGGCCAGCCGCGGAAAGCTGTCATAGATCCGCTCGACGGACCAGTTGCCGCCGGGTTGCGCCACCAGCCGCAGATGTTCATCGACCGTGAGAGAGCGCCAGAGCCGCCGCCCCTGCGGCACGTATCCGACACCCAGCCGCGCGATTTCGGCCGGGGTCTTTCCGTTCAGTAGCTGCCCACCGAAGCTGATGGTGCCCGAACTGGCGGGTTCCAGCCCCATGATCGCCTTGCACAGCGTGGTCTTGCCCATGCCGTTGCGCCCGACCACCGACAGCACCCCGCCATGAAGGCCCAGGTCGACCCCCTGCAAGGCATGGCTGGCACCGTAATAGACGTTCAGACCCTTGATTTCGAGCGCCGGGGCGCTGCCCTTGTGTAGCTCACTCATGGCCGTCTCCAAGATAGAGCGCCTGCACCTCGGGATCGTTCTCGATCTCTTCGGGCAACCCTTCCTTGAAGATGCGCCCGTTGTGCATCATCGTGACCCGCTCGGCGACACGCAGGGCCACGTCCATGTCGTGCTCGATGATGACGTAGCCGATATGCGCGGGCAGGCCGGTCAGGATCTCGACCAGGTCCTTGCGCTCGGTCGGAGAAAGCCCCGCCGCCGGTTCGTCGAACAGGATCAGGCGCGGCGCCCCGGCCAGCGCCAGCGCGATTTCCAGCTGCCGCTGCTGGCCATAGGCCAGAACCGAAACCGGGGTGTCGATCAGGTCGCTCAGATGAACCGCGGCGACCAGGTCCTCGGCGGCTTGCATCAGGCTGTCATCGGCACGCGACCTCAGGAAACTGAAGCGCCCGCGCGATACGCCCCGACACGCCAGATAAACATTGTCGCGCACCGTCAACCCGTTGAAAAGCAGCGAGATCTGATAGGTCCGACGCAGACCGCGCCGAATGCGTTCCTGCGCTGGAAAGCGGGTGACATCCTCGCCGAACAGGCGGATCCCGCCGGTGCTGGGCAGGAAATCGCCGGTGATGCAGTTGAACAGCGTCGTCTTGCCGGCCCCGTTCGAGCCTAGTACCGCGCGCCGTTCACCGGGGCGGATCGCAAGGTCGATGTCGCTCAGCGCCGCGAGCGCCCCGAAGAGTTTCGACACGCCCCGCAGTTCCAGCGCGTGTCCGGCGGAACTGGTAGCGGCGGCAGGCGACTTGATGGTTTCGGTGGTCACGGCCTCGTCTCCCCCTTGCCACGGGCCATGTCATCGCGTGTCAGATGCGCTTTCCAGCGCTCCCACAGGCCCAGAAGGCCATCGGGCGAGACGAAGACGACGAACAGGAAAATCCCCCCGATCAGCATCTTGTAGCGCTCGCCCGAGGCGCCGATCGCGCGCAGAACGTCGGGCGCGAAGGTCGACAGCAAGACGAACAGGAATGCCCCCAGGAATGGGCCGCTAGGACGACTTAGGCCACCGATCACGGCGATGATCAGGATGTCGAACGTGGCATGAATCCCGGCGGTGCCCGGCGCGATCTGGGCGTTTTGCCAGACCAGCAGAATCCCTCCCACCGAGGCCAGCGCCGAGGCAAAGGCATAGGCCGCAACCCGGTGCGCCGTGACGTTGAACCCCAGTGCCGCCATGCGCCGCGGGTTGTCGCGCACCCCCTGCAAGGCCAGCCCGAACGGTGCCCGCGAGACGTAGGTCACCAGCAGAAAGCAAAGCCCGGCAGCGACCAGCGTCAGGTAATAGAACGGCACGGGTTCGCGCCAGTTCACGCCGAACAGGTCGGGCGGCAGCACCAGGTTGAAGCCCGTGTAGCCGTTGAAGATCGTGTAGTTCTGGCGTGTGAAGTAGTAGAAGGCCGAGGCCATCGCGAGGGTGATCATGATCGTGTAGATCCCCTCGGTCCGCACTGCCAGCAGGCCGACCAGCGACCCGAACAGCGTGGCGATGACCATCGCCAGCGGCACCACGAACCACCACGGCAGACCCAGGCTGATGGTGGTGCCGCTGTCACCGAACAGAGCCACCATGTAACCCGCCAGCCCGGCAACGGACATCTGGATCAGGCTGACCATGCCGCCATATCCGGCCAGAAACATCAGCGACAGCGCCACGATACCCAGGATGAAGGTCCAGCCGAAGATCTGGAACAGGAAGAAATCGTCCGCGACCAGCGGCATCACCAGCAGCACCAGCATGACTGCCCAGGCATGGGCGGGGATGGCGGCGACGCGGTCGACCAGCCACAACCACCAGCGCGGGGCCTGCGGATTGGCGAGCGTCTGGTTCGGGGGGGTGTTCGACGACATCGCTCAGCCCCTCCGCCCCATCAGGCCCTGTGGGCGGAAAGCCAGCACGGCGGCCATGATCAGGAAGGTCAGCACCACCGCATAGGTCGGCATGTAGACCGAGCCCAGCTGCTCGGCGAGACCGATCAGTACCGCGCCGATGGCCGCGCCCTGCAACGACCCCATGCCGCCGACGATCACCACCACCAAGGAGGCCATGAGGAAGCGGGTGTCTTCGCCCGGTGCGATGGACTGAAACGTGCCGCCGACGACACCGGCGATCCCCGCGAGACCGGCACCGAAAGCAAAGACCCCCAAGAATACGCGGCTGATCGGAATGCCCATGGCGCCCAGGATGTCACGATCATCGACCCCGGCGCGGATTATCATCCCGATGCGGGTGCGGTTCAGCGCCATCCAGATGCCAATGCCGATGACGATTGCGGCGAAAAGGATGGCGATGCGGACCTTGGGATATCGCAGGTAGACCAGCTCTCCGTCGCGACCGTATCCGGCTATAAGCGGCAGCTCCATCGGCCCGCGTAACCAGTCGGGCGACATGACCTGGTAGGACGAGCCGCCCCAAGCCCACAGCATCAGGTCGGCGGCGACCACCGAGATGCCGATCGTCACCAGTGTCTGGCGCAGCTCCTGCCCCTCAAGGCGGCGGAACACCAGGACCTGCATGGCCATGCCCACGCAACCGACAACGATGAAGACGAGGACAAAGGACAGGAGCCAGTATCCGGTCCACTCGGCGAATTCGTAGCCCAGATAGCCGCCCAGCAGGTAGAGCGAGCCATGCGCCAGGTTGACGTTGTGCATGAGACCGAAAATCAGCGTGAACCCCGACGCGACCAGGAAATACAGCGCACCCAGGGTGATGCCGCTGAACACCGCGTTCAGGAAAACCCGCTTCCGCCCGAAGATGGCTTCGAAGCCTTCCGGCCACGGGGCGAAGATCGCCCAAATGACAAACAATGCTACAACGATTGCGATCCCGGACCAGACCGGGTGCTGTCGAGCGAACTCGCGCATGGTGCCCTCCCAAGGCGCGATCCGGGGACCGCGTCGCATTTCCGCGTTATGTGCAGGGAGGATAGAAAACGCCGTGCGGCTTGGGCATACCCGGCAGTCTCACCGTTGCGCCCGAGGTCGCAAAAAGCGGCGTCAGTGCGCTTCGCAGACCACCGCCCGCCGGTATTCACTGGGCGGCAGAACGCCGTTCGAGGTGAAGAAGCGTGTAAAACTGGCCTGGCTGGAGAAGCCCAGGTCGTGGCCGATCTCGGATACGGTGTCGGTGGTCAGCAACAGCCGGTCGATGGCCTTCTCCATCCGCAGCGCGTTGAGATAGACATTCGGGGTCACGCCGATCTGGTCGCGGAACATGCGATAGAAATGCGCGCGCGACAGGCCCACCTGGCGCGCAACCTCGTCCATCGAGGCCTCGTCGAAGGCGACCTCGGCCAGCAGGCGGATCGACTTGCGTATGCGAAAATCGATCATCTTGGACTGATTGCGCTGTGCGATGTCCGCGTCCGGGGTCCATTGCCAGCTCTGCTCATAGCTGCCGCAGGCGAGTTGACGAAACAGGTCTTCGAGCACGGCGTTCTGACACGTCGGATCCATCATGCCGCGGACCATGTTGTGCTTCGCCGCGCGCAGGAACCCGTCGACCTTGATCTCCGGGCGTCCGTATCGGAGCGATGGCGAATGCGGACCGCTGGCCTGCAAGAACCACTCCTGGTCGATATAGAGAACCAACATCAACGTCTGTTCGCCGGGGTGGCAGGGGCGGAAGAAATGCGGCTGCCACGGGTTGACCGCCACGGCGTGCCCGACGCGCAGGGCGTGGGCCTGATCCTCGACATGCATCTCGGCGGGCGCGCCGTCGATGTGAAACAGCAGATGCCCCTCGCGATGGGCATGCACCACCAGTTCCCGGTCCAGCTGAAACAGGAACACCCGTCCGTAGGTGCCGCGAAACGCCGCCAGTGCCTTGCTCATATCTTCCCCTCCGCGTCTTCGTTCGTCTTCAGTTTCTCTCTCGTTTGTTATGCGCCCCGACAAGTGTCGTCGTTTCGCGCGACCTGTCAAATGCTACCGCTCAGAATCGACCGATAGTCGGCCTTGCTGACATGCCTTGGATTGGTCACGTTGGCCGCATCGGTCGAAACGGTGCTGGCAATGCGGGCACGGGCCGCGCGATCCAGCCCGATACTGTCCAGCGTGACCGGCAATCCCAGACGCTCAGCGATCCGGGTCATTGCGGCGGCGATCCCTGCGACCCCGCCCGAGACCTCCATTGCCTCCTCGATATCGGGGATCGCCCGGGCGATGGCCGGGGCGTTGAACGTCATTACCGGCCCGAACACCGCCGCATGGTAATACCCATGCGGTTCGGGGCCGTTCAGCTCCTCCTCGATGGCCAGCCCAAGAGCATGGACAGCCCCAAGGCCGCCGTCTTCGGCCAGCGCGGAATTCACCGCGGCCGAGAAAACCTCTTCGGCGGCTCGCGGGGCTACCGCGCCCGCCGCACGCCGCCCCAGCATCCTCCACGCGCGGCGCAAACCATCAATCGCCATGCCTCGGGCCGGGGGGCTGATGCGGCTGCGGGTCAGGGTTTCGATGCAATGCATCGCAACGTCCAGATCGGCGCAGAGCGCCGCACGATCATCCAGGGTCGCGTGCAGGTGCATGTCGCAGATCACCGCTGCAGGCACAAAGGCCTCGTCCTGCAGGCTCAGATACCGGCCATCGCCATCGCGCACCCGAACGCTGGCGCGCAGACCCGCACCATCCTCCGGGCTGCCGGGGATGACGATCAACGGCATGGGCCGGAAGTCCCGGGTTCTTTGGCGCATGTCGGGCCGGACGCGGCAAAACTCGCGGGCGGCGTATTTTCCAAGGTCGATCGCCGCGCGACCACCGATTGCAACCACCCCGTCGCGCCCCTCGGCGAACAGGCGCCGGGCAGCGGCTCGCGCCTGCCTCAGCGTGCAGCCACCCTCGCACAGATGCATCGCCGCGCCTGTTTCGACACGCTCCGCGAACAACACGTCCAACGCCTCGGCCAGATACGCCGATGTGCCCCACGGGGCATCGGTAACCACAAGCGGACGATAGATGCCGAGAGAATCGAGCTCGGCCTGAAGCACGTCATCCAGCCCGGTTTCCAGCAGGTGTATGCGCGGTCTGTAAGGGGCCATTCTCATACCCGAGACGCCTTTGGCAAAGCTGAAACGCGGGCGGCCACAGAGGCGGCCGCCCGCACGTGGGGCGCAAGGCCCGGTTCAGTTCGCCGCGTCACGCAGCGCGTCGCAATCGGGCGTGTCACGCGACGGAAGCCCGACCATGGACATGAACTGGTCCGTCGGCAGGCCGAAGGTGGCGTTAACGCCATCGGTCCGTGACACCAGTTGAGTTGTCAGGCCCGTGCCTTCGGCATTCTCGACCACTTCCGAAATGAACACCGAGCCGACCGCCTGGCGGTTCTCGTCGAGGCTGATATGCCCGATTGGCGAGTCCATCTCGAGCGCAGAAAGGGCCGCGCGGAACTCCGTGTGTCCGTCGCTCAGATCGCCGCCGACCTCGTCCAGCGCGGTCAGCGCCGCGACGGTCGCGTTGTAGTAGAGCGTGGCATAGAGCGACGGCGACGGGAACCGCTCGTCTTCGGGCCAGCCAGCCTGGTAAGCGGCAACGAAGGCCTGCCACTCGGGCAGGTCCGAATCGGCAGCCTGCCACCCGGCGGCCGGGGTGCCGATCAGGGCGTCACGGGCCGTGCCGCGCGCGGTCAGAACGCTCTGGTCGGCGATGATCGACGAGCCGATCAGGTTGGTCTCGGCGCCCGCCTGTTCGTACTGGTTCAGGAAGTTGATCGCGTCGGTGCCACCGATGCCCAGGTAGATCGCGTCCACGTCATAGGGCAGCGCCGCGATGACGGCCCCGAAATCCGAACTGCCGAGCGGCACCCAGAAACGCTCGACGATCTCGCCACCCGCTGCACAGAAATCCGCCGCGAAGCCCAGGAAGTTGGTGTAGCCAAAGGAATAGTCCGCGGCGACGGTGGCGACGCGGGTCCAGCCGCGCTCGTTCACGACGTAGCTGCCCAGACCATACCCGGCCTGCGCGCCCTGAATATTGAAGCGAAAGAAGTTCTCGGCCGGATCGACGAAGGTGGTTTCCATCGCGGACGAGACGCCGTTGATGATGGTGATCTCGGGCACGGTATGGGCGTAGTCGCGCATCGCAATCCCTTCAGACCCCGAAAGCGGCCCGATGATTAGATCGACGTCGTCGCTATCAACCAGCTGGCGTGCGGCCCGCAAGGCCGAGTCGGGGGTGCCGTTGGTCGGGCCCAGAACCCACTCGATGCTGCGGCCACCGGCCTCCATGCCAGCCTCGCGCAGCGCCAGCTCAAAACCGCGCAACCCGTCGGAACCAGCATTGGCAAAGGTACCTTCCTGCGTGACCAAGACACCGATCCTGATCGGGTCTTCGTCTGCTGCCGCGACCTGGCCGACCAGGCCGCCAACCGCGAGGATCGCGGTTGCGACCAAAGCTTTCTTGAGTGTCATGTCTTCCTCCCATAAGTCTTGCGACCGGACCTGCCGGCACCCTTCAAGCCTGCGAAAGACACCCTGTTCAGACAATACCGCGAGATCGCGCGCCGTAACCTCCAGTCTCAATTCTCGCGGCTTGGGAGGCTTCTCTCCGGAGTTGGAGCCCCCCCGGTTTCGGGGACGGTTGCGGGCTTGCTGAGTCCGGCCCTTCAGCGGGGTTGCGCTGAGGGGCGTGGGGAACTCTCTGCGCTTTCGACGCGAAGTGCCGCTAAAGCACACCGCCAATAACCTGAGACATATCCTGCAGCCTTGAAGCAATTCCGGTATTCTTGAGGCGTGTTGAGATCGCACACCCGAGCGATGGCCTCGAATATGTCGGTGAACGTCCTCGCGCCGATGTGCCTGAGCTGGGCCTTGAGCTTGGAGAACGCCATCTCTATGGGGTTGAGGTCGGAGCTGTAGGGCGGAAGAAAGGGGAACCAGCAACCAGCGTTCTGCATCGCCTTGGCCGCGACCGCTTTCTTATTCGTGGCCGGGTTATCCAGAATGACCACGGTGCCGGGGTCCAGTTCCGGGATCAACACCTTTTCGACGTCGGCCGCGAAGGCCGCGCCATCTATCGCCCCCTTTATCACCCAGGGCGCGATCATGGCATCGGCGGTGAGGCCAGCAATGAACTTCTGCGTCCCCCATGAGCCGAACGGGACATCCATGAGCAGGCGATCCCCGCGCGGAGCCCACCCTCGGAGGCGGGTCCGGTTCGCAGCTGATCAGTCCGTGCAAAGCAAGCCAGTCCCAAGGCACAGCCTGCCCGAAAACGGCATCTGGGGCAATCTCGGGGTACGTAGCCCTGCACTCCGGGTGGATGCGACTCTGGTCAGCGGCGCGAAACGACCGCTATCACTGCGTCTTGGCGCGTAAACGGCTCGTCCCCGCTTTGCGAGAAAACCGATGATCCGCAGCGCGGGCAGAAGGCGCGGCCCTCATACTGGCCGGTCTCGCCGGTTATCTCGACCGCCGCCGCCGGGAAGATGGCCGAGGCGTGAAAGAGCGCCCCGTGGAATTTGCGGCAGTCGAGGCAATGGCACAGCCCGACACGCAGCGGCGCGCCCTGCGCCGTTACTCGCACCGCCCCGCACAGGCACCCGCCGTTGTAGATCTTCATCGCCGTTCTCCCTGCCGATCCGTGCAGCCCGTCGAATTTCGGTCATTCCGTATGTACGGGGGGTGCACGGGGGGTGTACAGGG
>NZ_JASHJX010000105.1 GCF_030732985.1 Nioella sp. MMSF_3534 | reverse complement strand
TGACCTGCTCCCCTGAAAAGTCCCCGGTTTGAGGTTAGCCTGTTCTCCAACTGAGGAGACAGACGATGAAGAGAAGCCGTTTCAGCGAAGCGCAGATCATAGGCATCCTGAAGGAGCACCAGGCCGGGCTGGGCGCGAAGGAGCTGTGCCGCAAGCATGGCATCAGCGATGCGACCTTCTACAAGTGGCGCTCGAGATATGGCGGCATGGAGGTGTCGGACGCCCGGCGGCTGAAGGCGCTGGAGGCCGAGAACGCGAAGCTGAAGAAGATGCTGGCCGAACAGATGATGGATGTGGCCACGCTGAAAGAGATGCTCGGAAAAAACTTCTGAGGCCCGGTTCGAGGAAGAAAGCGGTGGACTGGGCCATGAAGGAAAAGAGCTACTCGCAGCGGCGGGCCTGTGCCTTGGCGGGCATTGACCCGCGTGTCTATCGGCGCAGGTCGAAACGTCCGGCGGACACCGAGCTGCGGGCCAGGATGAAGGAATTGGCGTCCGAGCGGCGGCGGTTCGGGTATCGGCGGCTGCACATCCTGCTGAAGCGGGAGGGCTGGGAGGTGAACTGGAAGAAGCTCTACCGGCTTTACCGGGAGGAAGGGTTAACCGTCCGTAAACGGGGCGGACGCAAGCGCGCGATCGGAACAAGGGCGCCCATGGCGATCCCGCAGGGACCGAACCAGCGATGGAGCTTAGACTTCGTGTCGGACGCGCTGGCGGACGGCCGCCGGTTCCGCATCCTCTGCGTCATCGACGACTTCAGCCGGGAATGCCTGGCGACCGTCGTCGATACGTCGCTGTCGGGACACCGCGTCGCCCGCGAACTGGACCGGATCGCCGAGATGCGCGGCTTCCCCTGCTTGGTGGTCAGCGACAACGGCACCGAGCTGACCTCGAACGCCATCCTCAAATGGCAGGAGGAGCGCCGGGTCGAATGGCACTACATCGCGCCGGGGAAACCGATGCAGAACGGCTTTGTCGAGAGCTTCAATGGCCGCCTCAGGGACGAATGCCTCAACGAGCATCTGTTCGCCAACCTGCGTCATGCCCGCGGCCTGATCGCGGCGTGGCGCGACGACTACAACCATCACCGCCCGCACACGAGCCTCGACGGGCTCACCCCGCGGGAGTATCATCAACGGTCGAAAGAGGACCAAACCCTGAACAGAGCTACCCTATGAACGCGGACTCAAAGGGGAGCAGGTCA
>NZ_JASHJX010000104.1 GCF_030732985.1 Nioella sp. MMSF_3534 | reverse complement strand
GCCGCTTCGGGCGTGGCGGCAGGGGCTTCGGCAGCCGCGGGCGCGGGAGCCGGGGCGGATGCCACGTCATCGGCGCTTTCGCCATCGCCAAGAAGCACGGCAATCGGCGTGTTCACTTTCACGCCCTCAGAGCCTTCTTCTACAAGAATTTTGCCGATCACCCCGTCATCGACGGCTTCGAATTCCATCGTCGCCTTGTCGGTTTCGATCTCGGCCAGAAGGTCGCCCGAGCTGACCTCGTCGCCTTCCTTGACCAGCCATTTCGCCAGCGTGCCTTCTTCCATCGTGGGGGAGAGGGCGGGCATGAGAATTTCTGTGGGCATGATGCGCTCTCCTTACCGGTAGGTGACTTGCTTGACGGCGGCGATGACCTCATCAGTCGTGACCAGCGCGTGTTTTTCGAGGTTGGCGGCGTAGGGCATGGGCACGTCCTTGCCGGTGCAGTTGATCACCGGCGCGTCGAGATAATCGAACGCATTTTCCATGATATAGGCCGACAGGTGGTTACCGATGGAGGCCACCGGGAAGCCCTCTTCCACAGTCACGCAGCGGTTGGTCTTCTGGACCGAAGCGATCAGCGTGTCGTAGTCGAGCGGGCGCAGGGTGCGCAGGTCGATGACCTCTGCCGAGATACCCTCTTCGGCCAGCTTGTCAGCGGCTTCCAGCGCGTATTGCATCCCGATGCCGAAGCTGACGATGGTCACATCCGTGCCTTCGCGCCAGATGCGGGCCTTGCCGAAGGGAACGGTGTAATCGTCCAGCACCGGCACCTCGAAGGACCGGCCATAGAGGATCTCGTTTTCCAGGAAAATCACCGGGTTGGGATCGCGGATCGCGGTTTTCATCAGGCCTTTGTAGTCGGAGGCCGAATAGGGCATCACGACTTTGAGGCCGGGGATCTGCGCGTACCAGGCGGCGTAGTCCTGGCTGTGCTGCGCGCCGACGCGGGCAGCCGCGCCGTTGGGGCCACGGAAGACCATGGGCGCGCCCATCTGACCACCGGACATATAGAGCGTCTTGGCGGCGGAGTTGATGATGTGGTCGATGGCCTGCATGGCGAAGTTGAAGGTCATGAACTCCACGATGGGGCGCAGCCCGCCAAAGGCCGCGCCGGTGGCGATGCCGGCAAAGCCGTGTTCGGTGATCGGCGTGTCGATGACGCGCTTCGATCCGAACTCGTCCAGCATGCCCTGGCTGATCTTGTAGGCGCCCTGGTATTCGGCGACTTCCTCGCCCATCAGGAACACGGTTTCGTCGCGGCGCATTTCCTCGGCCATGCCATCGCGCAGCGCTTCGCGGACGGTCTGGGTCTTCATCTCGGTGCCTTCCGGGTAGTCGGGTTCGAGATTGACGCTGGCCACCGGGGCGGCTGCGGGGGCTG
>NZ_JASHJX010000103.1 GCF_030732985.1 Nioella sp. MMSF_3534 | reverse complement strand
CACCCCCCGAGGTATTTTTGCCAAGATGAAAGGGAAGGGGCGGGCGCGTGACGGTCTGGCATTGGGTCCGGCACGGGCCAACGCATGAAAAAGCCTTCGTCGGCTGGCGGGACGTGCCGGCGGACCTGTCGGACGCGGCGGTGATCGCCCGGCTGGATGCGGAATTGCCGCGACCGGCGCTTCTCGTGTCCTCGGATCTGGTCCGCGCCACGGCCACGGCGGATGTGCTGATGGAGGGGCGGCAGCGATTGCCCAATGTGCCCGACATGCGCGAGTTCAACTTCGGCGATTGGGACGGGATGCATTTCGCCGATGTCTCTGAACGCGATCCGGTTCTGAGCCGCCGCTATTGGGAAGAGCCCGGCGATGTCACGCCGCCAAATGGCGAAAGCTGGAACGCAGCCGCCGCGCGGGTCGCGCCCTTTGTCGACCGGATGAACCGGGATCATCCGGAGGCCCATATCGTTGCGGTGGCCCATTTCGGGATCATCATGACGCAGATCGAGCGCGCATCGGGGCTGTCCGCCTACGAGGTGCTTGGGCACCGGATCGACAACCTCTCGGTCACACGGCTGGTACATGAGGCCGGTCGCTGGCGGGTCGAGGTGATCAATCACCGTCCCTGATGCGCCGCGTCAGCAATTGGAATTGGACAGCCACGCGCGCAGCGGCTTAGCTGGCGGAACCGATTTTCCGATAGGCAGGGCCATGACCTATACGCTTCTGATTGCAGATAAATCCTACTCCAGCTGGTCGCTGCGCGGCTGGCTGAGCTTTCGCGCCTTTGACATTCCGGTGACCGTGAAAACCACCCGCATGTATTGCGACCAGTTCCGTCTGGATCTGGAGGCGTTTGCACCCGGCAACCGAACGGTTCCCATCGTGCGCACCCCCACGGGCGGGCTGCTGACCGATTCCATCGCCATCGCCTGGCATCTGGACCGGGCCTTTCCCGACAAGGGCCTGCTGCCTGCCGACCCCAATGCCCGCGCCATGGCCATGAGCCTGATTGCCGAGATGCATTCGGGCTTTACCGGCCTGCGCGGGGCCTGCCCGATGAACCTGCGCACCGGGTGGGACGGGTTTGAGGTGACCGATGCCGTCCGCACCGATCTGGAGCGGCTGGAGCGGGTCTGGGGTGAGGCGCTGGAGGCCCATGGGGGCCCGTGGCTCTGCGGAGATTACTCGCTGGCCGATGTGTTCTTTGCCCCCGTCGCCACGCGCATCCTCACCTACGGCCTGCCGGTATCGGACCGGGCTTTGGCCTATGCCAAGGCCCATGTGGCGCATCCTGCGTTCCGCCGTTGGCGGGCCATGGGGCTGGTCGAGGGGCCGGAACAGCCCGCCTACGAGATGGGCCTGCCGCGCCGCGCCTTTCCCGCGCCC
>NZ_JASHJX010000102.1 GCF_030732985.1 Nioella sp. MMSF_3534 | reverse complement strand
CCCTGTAAGCGTGATTTTCACACGTATTTTGGTGTTATCGTTTGTTATGGGTTGGATCGGGGTGTTATCGACTTTTGACACGTTCGGGGGGTCCGCCTGTGGGCGAGGGGGTGATCCGTGCGGTCGGGATTCGCATGGATGGGTTTAGGTTGCTGATTTCGTTCAGTTAATCAGGTCGTGTTATCCGATAACACGCCCATATGAGTTCGTGTTATTCGATGACGAACTCACTGTTATCGCCTTTCCCGTCGCCGATATTGCCTGACCGCCGGGGTTCGGGCCAAGTGTTGGTCATCGGCAAACGCAACACCGCAGACGCCGCCCATCAACACCACGAACCGCGACACCCGCATCATCACATTCACCCTCGTCCCAAGCGACACCATCAACCCAAAAGGACTTTTCAAATGACCATCGCATCCACCCTGAAGACCGCCGCTCTCGCCCTCGCCATCGCCCTGCCCGTCGCAGGCGCTGCCGCCGCCGGTGGCTCTTATGTCAACGTTCAGCAGTACGGCTACGGCAACGCAGCCGGTGGCGCTCAGACCGGCTGGTACAATGACATGACCATCTACCAGGACGGCGCGTGGAACACCGCCATCGCCACCCAGGACGGCCACTGGAACCAGACCGTGATCGGCCAGCAGGGCTGGGGCAACTCCGCCTCCTCCTCGACCTACGGCTCCGGCAACGTCACCGGTGTGGCCCAGATCGGCGCAGGCAACAGCGCAGACACCACCCAGTGGGGCAACGGCAACGCCGTCGGCGTGATCCAGGTCGGCAATGGCAACTCCGCCTCCTCCACGCAGGTCGGCCATGGCAACGTCGCGGTGATCGTCCAGAACTGATCCCGACCGGCCCGCGGGGGCTCTCTCCCTCGCTTCCCCTCCCCGCGGGCCTCCCATTTCCGGCCATCCCTACAGGCCACCAACCCAAGGACCAGACCCATGACCCTCCCCCTTTCCCCTCGCCGGTTCCTTCCCGCGGCCCTGATCCTGGCCGGGGCGGGTCTCGCCGCAGCCTGCACCACCGCCTCGGTCGCGCAGGAAACCGCCGCCCCCTTCGCCTGCCAGATCTCGGTCGAGGACACCGGCCGCGCCACCGCCTTCCGCGGCCTCGTGCAGGCCAATGAGAGCCTCTCGGGCAGCTACAGCTTTTCCCTTGCCGGCCGCGGCACCAATATCCGCCAGGGCGGCGCCTTCACCGCCCGCGCCGGCGAAACCGTGACCCTCGGCCAGTCGATGCTGTCAGGCGATGCCGCCGATTACGACGCCAGCCTGAGCCTGACCGTGAACGGCGAGACCTATCGCTGCCGCGCCGTCGAGACCGAGCTTTGAGCCCCGGAAAAGATTGAACCTTCGCATTAGTGTAAACGACACACATTCAGAGCCCCACAGATAGACCCAAAGGAATAAACCCATGATCCGCAAGACCCTCACCGCCGCCGCCCTCGCCCTCACCACCCTCGCCGCCCCCATGGCCATGGCCGGAGGCACCATCTCCTTCGAGGTGAACCCTTCGAACGCCGATGAAGCCAACGCCATCCGCTTCGGCCTCGC
>NZ_JASHJX010000101.1 GCF_030732985.1 Nioella sp. MMSF_3534 | reverse complement strand
GACCGCTCCCCTTGTCTATGTCAGGGATCAACGCGAATGCATGAGGGTTCCTATGGCTTCCTACCAGTATGTTTACCACATGGACGGGGTCTCCAAGACCTATCCCGGCGGCAAGAAATGCTTTGAGAATATCCGGCTGAGCTTCCTGCCCGGCGTCAAGATCGGTGTCGTGGGCGTCAACGGCGCCGGTAAATCCACGCTGATGAAGATCATGGCCGGGATCGACAAGGATTTCACCGGCGAGGCCTGGGCCGCCGAGGGCGCCAAGGTGGGCTACCTCCCGCAGGAGCCGCAGCTGGATGAAACCATCTCGGTGCGCGACAATGTCATGCTGGGTGTGGCCGAGAAGAAGGCCAAGCTCGACCGGTTCAACGAGCTTGCGATGAACTATTCCGACGAGACCGCCGACGAAATGGCGGCCCTGCAGGATGAGATCGACGCCAACAACCTGTGGGATCTCGACAGCCAGATCGACGTCGCGATGGAGGCCCTGCGCTGCCCCCCCGATGACGCGATGCCCGCGAACCTGTCGGGCGGCGAACGCCGCCGTGTGGCGCTGTGCAAGCTGCTTCTGGAAGCGCCCGATATGCTGCTCTTGGACGAACCGACCAACCACCTGGACGCCGAAACCATCGCCTGGCTGCAACAGCACCTCATCGACTACAAGGGCACGATCCTGATCGTCACCCACGACCGCTACTTCCTCGATGATATCACCGGCTGGATCCTGGAACTCGACCGGGGCCGGGGCATCCCCTACGAAGGCAACTATTCCGCCTGGCTGGAACAGAAGGCCAAGCGGCTGGCGCAGGAAGCGCGCGAAGACAAGTCGCGCCAGAAGACGCTGGAACGCGAACTGGACTGGATCCGGCAGGGCGCCAAGGCGCGCCAGGCCAAGCAGAAGGCCCGGATCAACGCCTATAACGACCTTGCCAGCCAGTCCGAACGCGAGAAGATCACCCGCGCGCAGATCGTCATTCCGAACGGCCCGCGCCTTGGCAGCAAAGTGATCGAGGTCGAGGGGCTGCAAAAGGCTTATGGCGACAAGCTTCTGGTCGAGGATCTCTCCTTCGCCCTGCCACCCGGTGGCATCGTCGGCGTGATCGGCCCCAACGGCGCCGGTAAATCGACCCTCTTCCGCATGCTGACAGGGCAGGAGCAGCCCGATGCCGGCACCGTGGACTATGGCGACACGGTCAAGCTGTCCTACGTGGACCAGTCCCGCGACGCGCTCGACGCCAATGCCACGGTGTGGGAAGAGATCTCGGGCGGGGCCGAGATCATCGAACTGGGCGACGCAAGCGTGAACAGCCGCGCCTATTGCTCCTCCTTCAACTTCAAGGGCGGCGACCAACAGAAGAAGGTCGGGCTTCTGTCTGGCGGGGAACGCAACCGCGTCCACATGGCGAAGCTGCTGAAGGAGGGCGGCAACGTCCTGCTGCTCGACGAACCGACCAACGATCTGGACGTCGAAACGCTCCGCGCGCTGGAAGACGCGCTGGAAGATTTCGCCGGCTGCGCCGTGATCATCTCGCACGACCGCTTCTTCCTCGACCGTCTGTGTACCCACATCCTGGCCTTCGAGGGCGAGGCCCATGTGGAATGGTTCGAAGGCAACTTCGAGGCCTATGAGGAAGACAAAAAGCGCCGTCTGGGACCGGACGCGCTGGAGCCCAAGCGGGTGAAGTACAAGAAGTTCGTGAGGTAAGTTTGATATTCTCTGAAGAGGAGACAAGAGAGGATGTCTTAGGCTCAGGACTCATAGCCAATAGATGACGGTCGCTGCGAGGGCGATTGCCGATAGGAAGACCCTTGGGCAGCGA
>NZ_JASHJX010000100.1 GCF_030732985.1 Nioella sp. MMSF_3534 | reverse complement strand
ATGGGGCGGGCATGGGACGATCCTTTCGGGCGGTATGATCTTGCGTATATGCATGGGTCGCCGCCGCCCGCTGAACGGTTCAAAAAATCCCTAAGGTCGCGGGTCAAGCACTGACCTTCGCGTGGCTGCGCACGAAGGCCTCGATATCCGCCGCAGGCCGTGCGCCGCTCAGGCGTCCCACTTCCCTGCCGTTCTGGAAGAGGATCAGAAGGGGAATGCCCCGGATGCCGAATTTCTGGCTGACCTGCGGGAAATCCTGTGTGTCGATCTTGGCGAAGCGGGCATTGGGGGCGAGCGACCGCGCCGCCTGTTCAAATTGCGGGGCCATCATCCGGCAGGGTCCGCACCACGGCGCCCAGAAATCCACCAGCAGCGGCAGCTGGTCGGCCTTGCTGGCCTTGGCCAGCATCGCCGGGTCCAGCGCCTTGACCTTGCCATCCGCCAGTTTCGCTCCGCAGACCCCGCATTTCGGGCCGGACGTCAGCTTGTCGGTCGGCACCCGGTTCACGGCACCGCAATCGAGGCAGGTGAGTTTGGCGGCGGCAGGCATGACACAGCTCCGTTTGATTGACTTTGGCAATAAATGGGGAGCCCGGTGCGCGATGCAAGGGGGCTGACCCAAAGAAGAAGGGGCGCAGCCTGCGCCGCGCCCCGTTCCAGAATTCTGTCGCGTGTGGCCGATCAGGCCAGGGCGATGTTGGTCGCGCTTTCGCGGCCGTCACGGCCAGCTTCCAGATCGTAGGTCACTTTCTGGTTGTCGGCGAGGCCGGTCAGGCCAGCCCGTTCCACGGCGGAGATGTGGACGAAAACGTCCTTGCCGCCCGTTTCGGGTGCGATAAAGCCGAAGCCTTTGGTGGTGTTGAACCATTTCACGGTGCCAGTGGCCATATCCGTGGTCTCCTAAAATAAGCGTCGCCCGCAGTATGCGGCAACTCTGGCGTCAGTCGGTAGCAGGTCGAGACTGAAGCCATGGATAGGAGACAGAGGTCGAAATGCGGTAACGGTCGCACCGCGCATATGGGGGCAGGCGGGGCAAAATGCAAGGATAATCGTCTATCCATGGCCCCGAGAGACGCAACGACCGGACCTATACGAATGGATAGTACGCCATACGCCTGCACATCTTCGCGGGTGGGGTCGGGGCGGCTAGGGTGGTGGTATTCCGAGCATGAGGCGGGTGACCCGATCGGAAGCGGGTCGCGCATCTGCCCCCACGTGGGCGCGTCTTGATCGGAACGGGTTGCCCCTGCGCGCGGACTCACGGAACGCGCAGGAAGCGCCTTCGGCAGTCGGGAGAGAAACAGGGGGCGATGCCATAGCGCCCCCTGTTTTTCGTTTTGCGGTAGATGCTCAAGTCATTTCGCGGTCGGCGTGGCAATGGGTTCTTGCCACGCATTTGGCCATACCGCCGACTACCGCACGAACTTCTTGTACTTCACCCGCTTTGGCTCCAGCGCGTCCGGTCCCAGACGGCGCTTCTTGTCTTCCTCATAGGCCTCGAAGTTGCCTTCGAACCATTCCACATGCGCTTCGCCCTCGAAGGCCAGGATGTGCGTACACAGACGGTCGAGGAAGAAGCGGTCGTGCGAGATGATCACGGCGCAGCCGGCGAAATTTTCGACTAGCTCAGTGAAGTTCGACGTCCAAATCGCTAGCCGGTTGGGGCAGGGATAGGTAAGCACTAGTTCTGCGAGGTATCGGTCGGGCGTTTGCATTCTGCGGGAGTACTACCTCCACCACTAATGCCGTTAGAAAGGAAAGTCTGGATGCCACAGAATTGCTCCGTAGCTCCCAAAACGACCGGCAAGCAATTCGTTCTTCACCATTATGCGCGAGAAAACTGCTTTGGCAAAATTGACGTGTCGTGCCACCCACCGAGTGTAGGCCGAGAACTGCTCCAACGTGAAGCCGTACCGGAGCCAGTCTCCGGGAAGAGGAACCTGCCCCATAAAATTGTGAATAAACTCATTCCTTATCGCAACGATTGTTCGGAGATATCTGATGTCGCGCCCGTCTATTCCACTTTTTTCGATCGCAGTTATTAGTGCGCCTAGGGTGGATCTTTGCACAACGGCATGCCGTTCTAAAAAAAGTCCGGACGCCTCGACAGCAACTGGATCAAGTCTGGTGCTAAGCTGCGCCTTGGAGGAGGTTACGAGCACGGCAACCAAATCTTCAAACGTACAAATCGCACTGAATGCTGCGCCGATGCAGGCCATCGCCAACACGTTGTCGAGAGACGCCACATCAGAGTTGATTTGCTCTAGGCTCAGGACCCATTGATTTCCGTCTGGCGGCATGATTCACGGCTCGAAAAAACGAGCGGTAACATGTCTGA